>CACJEE010000062.1 GCA_902592345.1 uncultured Alphaproteobacteria bacterium | reverse complement strand
TTACATCAAAAAGAATTTCAAAAAATGTATGGAAGTGAAAAATCTACACAAGGAATTATATTAAAAACGAATGATTTTGAAAGACCAAATCTTCAGCAATTTATAAAAAATGAAAACCTAAATCATAAATCTGTTTTATTAGCCTTAGATCAAATAACTGATCCACAAAATATAGGATCAATAATGCGTTCATGTGCTTTGTTTAACTGCAAAGGAATAATAGTAGCTAAGGACAACGCGCCAGACCTTACTCCCTCTTTATACAAGGCTGCATCAGGAGCTGCAGAAATTGTTAACTATTTCAAAGTGACAAATTTAAAAAGAAGTATTTCAGAATTAAAAAAAACTGGATATTGGGCTTATGGGTTTGACTCATCAAATAATGGAAATTCAAACAATATAAATTTTTCTAAAAAATCAATATTGGTTTTTGGTTCAGAAGGTAAGGGTATAAGAGAGCTAGTAAAAAAAGAATGTGATGAGATTATACAATTACGAATGCAAAAGAACACCCATTATCAAATTGATAGCTTGAATGTATCAAATGCAGCTTCAATTGCTCTTTACGAATTTTTTAAATCTTAACTTATAATTTTTTTAAAATGGTGCCGCGTGTCGGAATCGAACTGACCACCTGATGATTACAAATCAACTGCTCTACCAAATGAGCTAACGCGGCACTAAAATAGCCATTTACAATTAAATTAAAAATTCGACAAGTGATTTATATTTTAAATTCCAGGAATATAAGGGACGCCGTCACCTTTCACTTTTTCATTAATTTCTGAAATAGTTGAGCAAGCAGTTAATGGAGATATTACTAAAAAAAGTATTAATATTAATTTTCTCATATTTTTAATATATCTTTTCTATTTTCGCAGCGCAATATTTAAATTCGGGAATTTTTCCATAGGGATCAAGAGCTGGATTAGTCAAAAGATTTGCAGCGGCTTCATTATAACAAAAAGGTATGAAAATTACACCTTCAGGAATTGCTCTATCCTCTCTTACTCTTATATTAACAGTCCCTCTTCTAGTTGAAACTTTAATCTTATCTCCTGGTTTCATATTTTTCTTTACAATTTCATTGGGTGATATTGAAACAGTTGCTTCAGGTTCTATCGCATCTAAATTAGAGGCTTTTCTAGTCATAGCTCCTGTGTGCCAATGCTCAAGCTGCCTTCCAGTAGTAAGAATCATTTCAAATTCATCATCAGGAATTTCATCTGGAGAGGTAACACTTGCTGGAACAAATTTTCCTCTTCCAGACTCATTCGGAAATTTATCTCCAAATACTATTTCATCACCAGGAGTAGTTGGAGAACTACTTGGATAAGTTACTGAATTTTCTTTTTCTAACCTATCCCACGAAATATTATTTAATGAAGGCATGGTATTTGACATCTCTTCATAAATTTCCTTCGGATGTTTGTAATGCCAATCTAAGCCCATTCTTTTTCCTAATTCATTTGTGATCCACCAATCCTCTTTTGCTGCACCAGGTGCATCAAGAGCCTTGCGACCCATTTGAACTTGTCGATTTGTATTAGTAACAGTTCCATTTTTTTCAGGCCATGCTGAAGCAGGGAAAATTACATCTGCATAAGTTGCAGTTTCAGTTAAAAAAATATCTTGAACTACCAAGTGATCTAGCATTTGAAGGGCTTCTCTTGCATGATTAAGATCTGGATCAGACATTGCAGGATTTTCTCCAAGTATATACATGCCCTTAATTGTATTTTCATGAATGGCATCCATAATTTCAACAACTGTTAAGCCTTTTTTATCGTCTAAAGATGTGTTCCAAAATTTTTCAAAAAAATCTTTTTTATCATCGTTTTCAACTAACTGATAGTCTGGGTACATCATTGGTATTAGTCCAGCATCAGAAGCTCCTTGCACATTATTTTGACCGCGAAGAGGATGTAATCCAGAACCTCTTCTTCCAACATTGCCAGTCATCAATGCTAAGGATATCAAGCATCTTGCATTATCAGTTCCATGAACATGCTGTGATATTCCCATTCCCCAAA
>CACJEE010000061.1 GCA_902592345.1 uncultured Alphaproteobacteria bacterium | reverse complement strand
TTGTTATCTGTCCTTCATGAAACCTTACTTTTACAAGTGGTTTATTAACAATTTCAATATATCCAAAGTCTAGAAATCTTAACCATAAATCAATGTCTTGACAAGTTTTTAATCTTTCTCTGTAACCGCCTACTTTCTTAAATATATCTTTATTAAAAATAACTGTAGAGTGAGAAAGTGTTGGAATAAAATTTTGAATTCTTTTTCTAATTACTGTTGAGTCAATGTTAAGATTATTAATTTTAATTTCATTACCAAACTGATCAATAGCTATCCATGAGCTAGCTATCAAATATAATTTTTTATTATTACTTTTTGTTAAATAATTAATTTGTTCAGTAAGTCTATTTTTCTCGCAAATATCATCAGCATCTATTCTTGCTACCCAATCAAATTTGGACTTGTAGACTCCATAATTTAATGCTTTAGTTAACCCCATATTTTTTTGATTATATATTTTAATTCTGCTGTCAAAACTTCTTATTTTTTCTAATATGTTTAAAGTATTATCTGTCGAACCATCATTAATGATAATCAGTTCAAAATTCCTAAAAGTTTGATTCAAAACACTCTCAACAGATTCTTGAATCCATTGCTGTGCATTATAACAACCCATTACAATACTAATGCCATTAAATTTAGACATTTTATTTTATATTATGTGTTATTTTTTTTAAAAATAAAAAATATTTTTTAGCTATTTTATCAATATCTATCTCATTCAAATTTATATTTTTTCTATAATGTTTGTAATTTTTTTGAATTTTTAAAAAATCGTTATACAGAATTTCATAATTAGGTTTTGGTGGGTTGTAAAAATCAATTAAATTTAAATTAAAAATTTTATCTGTATTTGATATTATACCTGCATTTGAGGATTTTACAGTTTCTACCATACCTCCATTGTTAGCACACAGTACTGGTAATCCACATCCAATGGCCTCTAAGTGTGAATTGCCCGCTGGCTCAATCCATGAAAGATGTAAAAACATATTGCCTGTTCTATACCATTTTGGCAAATCTTTGTAATCAATGTCTCCGGCAAATATTATATCTTCATAGTTACTTTTATCTAAATCATGCTTACCTAATATGATAAGTTTTAAATTATTATTATCTTTAGTTTTGATTAAATTAAAAAACTCAATTGTTTCATTGAGTCTTTTATGTCTTCTCCATCTAGCAGAGGATATGATAACAAAATCATCTTTTTTAATATTTAAATTATCTCTCATATCACTTCCAACAGAAGTAAATTCATCCAAAGGAATACCATTATGAATAATTTCATAAGGTTTATCTATTTTCCCAAAAAAATTCTCATAAAGATCTTTGCAAAATATAGATTGAAAAATTACTCCCAATGAATGATCAACATTACTTTTAATAATTTTATGTTGCTCAACTCGCCTTAATTTATCTTTGATATCAAAATTGATAGCATCTAATCTTACAACAAATTTTTTATTTGCAATGTTCTTTGCTCCACCCAAGTACAAAACTAAATTATTATTCAAATAGGTATTTGATAATTTAAACAGTTTTTGTTTTTTTATTGAGTCAGTTAATTTATCTAAAAAAATATATGGCCCTCCATTAAATTTTAATTTTCTTATAAATTTTGATTTAAAGAAAGGATAATTAACAATTGAAATCTTCATTTTGAAATTTTGGTTGCAATTGCATAGCCTCTCTTATCAGAGCTTAAAATATTATTTATTTTATAATCCCCTTGTTTTTCTATATATGCAATTGCTTTAACAACTCCGTCAAAAGTATTTGGTGTCACATCATCAAAAACGATTATATCTCCATTTATCTGCCTTTCTGAAACAAATTTAAATTCATTTAGCACATCTTTTTTTGTATGTTCAGCATCTAAAAATGCAAAATGACACCTCTCAATACCAGTTCTTAAAAGATGAGTTCTAGCAGAGCCTTGAATAAAAATAATATTTTGTAATTCAGATGGCCAACGTGATAAAATCTCTCTTCTACTTATTGGTCCATTCTTATTAGTATCATCTATTGAATTCCATATCATTTTTTTGGAGTGTGGCAATATATCAAATGTAATTATGGTTCCTCTAGCTTTACAATCATTTATTGCTTTTGACATGCATAAAGATGAAAAACCTCTTG
>CACJEE010000060.1 GCA_902592345.1 uncultured Alphaproteobacteria bacterium | reverse complement strand
GGTGAGCTAGAAGTAACAACTTCTCTTGATTTAAGTGATTGTAATGTTGGTTCATCTATTTGCTGTAATGGAGTATGCTTAACTACTACAGAAATTGAGTTTAAAAGTAATTTACATTATTTTAAAGCTACTGTTGGTGAAGAAACACAACAAAGAACTACATTTTCAAATAATTTATTCAACAAATTAATCTCTATCAATTTGGAAAAATCCCTCAAAATTGGTGATGAAATTTCAGGTCATTTTGTTTATGGTCACGTGGATAGAACTACTGAATTACTAAAGGTGAATAACTTTAATAATAGTTGGGAGTTTTGTTTTAAAAATTTTCAAGATGAAAGTAAAAAATACATAGTGGATAAAGCATCTATTGCGATAAATGGTATTTCTCTAACAATTGCTAATGTATCTGCTGACAGTTTTTCAATTTCAGTTATTCCTCATACATATGAAAATACTAATTTAAAATTTATTAATGAAAATGATATTGTGAACGTTGAATTTGATTATTTAGCTAGATTTTCAGAAAGATCTAAAAATTAATGGCTAAAATAAATAAACAAATTGATATTTCACCAATTGAAGAAATTATTGATGAAGCAAGAAATGGCAGAATGTATATTCTTGTTGATGATCCTAATAGAGAAAATGAAGGAGATCTAATTATTCCGGCACAAATGGCTACTCCGGATGCAATTAATTTTATGGCTAAGTATGGAAGAGGTCTTATTTGTCTTTCAATGACCAAACAGAGAATAGAAGAATTAGAGTTGCCATTGATGAATCCAAATAACCAAAAAAATGATTTAACAGCATTTACTGTTTCGATAGAGGCAAAAGAAGGTGTCACTACTGGTATATCAGCTGCAGATCGATCTCATACAATATCAGTAGCTATAAATCATAATATGAAAAAAAATGATTTAGTATATCCAGGCCATGTTTTCCCTTTAATGGCATGGGATGGAGGTGTTTTAGTAAGAGCAGGTCATACTGAAGCTGCTGTAGATATTTCTAAGTTAGCAGGTTTAAATCCTTCAGGAGTAATTTGTGAAATTATGAGTGACGATGGTGATATGGCAAGGTTGCCAGAAATTCTTAAATTTGCAAAATTTCATAATTTAAAAGTAGGCACAGTATCAGAATTAATAAAGTACAGATTAAAGTATAATAAAATAATTGAGCAAATTTCTGAACGTTCATTTGAAAGTAACAAAGGTAAAGATTTTATTCTAAAAATATTTGAAAATACTTTATCAAAAGAAAAGCATTATGCCTTGGTTAAAAATATAACTACAGCTGATAACTTATATCCAGTTAGAATGCATAAATTAAACATAGCAAAAGATATTTTTGCTGAAAAAAATATTTTTGGTGATGAAATCAATCATTCATTTGAAATAATTGAAAAAAATGGTTCT
Organism: uncultured Alphaproteobacteria bacterium; assembly: GCA_902592345.1. GTDB lineage: Bacteria > Pseudomonadota > Alphaproteobacteria > HIMB59 > CACPNW01. Next base: position 791 of record CACJEE010000060.1, on the reverse strand, counting down.
GGTGCAATAGTATTAATTAATAGTGATATTGCCCCAAATATTCTTAAAGCTTTTGATCAAAGAAATGAGCAAAATAATAAATTAGAACTTCGAGAATACGGTGTTGGTGCGCAAATTCTTAAAAATATAGGAATTAAAAAAATAATATTACTTTCAAATTCAAATAAAAAAATTATAGCTTTAGATGGTTTTGATATTGAAATTATTAAACAGCAAAAAATATGAAAAATAAAGTTTTAATTGTTTGCTCAAACTATTACGAGGAAGTTAGTAGTAATTTAATTAAAGGAGCTTCTGAAGAATTAAAAATCAACAATATAGATTTTGAAGTAGTCCATGCACCAGGTTGTTTTGAAGTACCTTTTTTAATCTCTCAAAATCTCGAAAAATATATAGGTTTTATTGCTTTAGGATGTGTAATTAGAGGTGAGACTTATCATTTTAATTTAATTGCTAATGAATGTGCAAGAAAAATAATGGATATTTCAAATTTTTCATTAAAACCAATTGGTTTTGGTATTTTAACATGTGAGAATTTAGAACAAGCAATCAATAGAAGTGATATTAGAAAAAAAAATAAAGGCAGAGAAGCAGCAAATGCTTGCATTAAGCTTTTATAATCTTAATGCAAAATTCAATTAAAACTGAGACTAGACTATCATTTATTCAATTTATATTTTCTTCTTTTTTTTCTAACTCTTCTGTTGAAGAAAATATGAGTGAATTTGAAAATTACTTTTATAAGTTATCAATTCCTTCAATAAAGCAAAATAAAGATATTCATATTAATT
>CACJEE010000059.1 GCA_902592345.1 uncultured Alphaproteobacteria bacterium | reverse complement strand
ACACAAAAAACTCTAACTTGGATAGGTCATGCCTCCTTTCTTATTCAATTAGATGGGATCAATATTTTAACTGATCCCCATTTAACTGAACGTGCATCACCAATAGTTTTTGCAGGACCATCAAGAACTACACCACCAGGATTAGCTATAGAGGATCTGCCCGAAATTGATGTTATTGTAATTTCCCATAATCATTATGATCATCTAGACTATCAAACTATTCTTAAAATAACGAGAAAGCAGATTAACCGTCAACCGCTTGTTTTAGTGCCACTTAAGCTAAAGAAATTACTTAAAAGTTTTGGGGCTCGAAATGTAAGGGAGTTAGATTGGTGGGATACAACAACTTTTAAAAATCTTAATATACATTCTGTGCCTGTACAACATTGGAGTAACAGATCTTTTAATACAAATAAAACTTTATGGTGTGGTTGGGTTTTTGAAAATGAAGATTTTAAATCAATTTTTGTTGGTGATACTGGTTATTCAAAAGACTTTTCTACTATTCAACAAAAATTTGGTCCTATGGATTTATCTATGATTCCTATCGGTGCTTATGCCCCTAGATGGTTTATGAAGGATCATCATTGTAATGTTGAGGAATCTATTCAAATTCATAAAGATCTAAAATCAAAAAAATCGATCGCTATGCATTGGGGAACCTTTCAATTAACAGATGAACCAATGGATGAACCAGTAAAGCTTCTCAAAAAACTTACTATTGAAAATAATTTCTTGCCAGATGAATTTATCGCCATGACACACGGCGAGAGTAAGATTCTTTAAAGCAATCTATCTTTCTTTAACATATGGTTGACCAATTGCATTTGGGGCAATTGCTTTTCCAACAAATCCTGCAAGTAATACCACTGTTAAAACATAGGGGATGGCTTGAATTAACTGAACAGGAATTGTTCCAATTGCTGGTAATTCTACTCCTTGTAAACGAATTTGAAGTGCGTCAGTAAAGCCAAATAATAAACAAGCTATGAGAGCTGTTTTAGGGTGCCACTTACCAAATATTAGGGCTGCTAAAGCAAGATAGCCTCTTCCTGCGGACATTTCTCTAAAGAAGTTGGCATTAACTGCAGTTGATAAATGAGCACCAGCAAACGCAATCAAAACACCGTTAATCATGAGCGCTTTATAGCGCATAGTAAACACATTAATACCCGCTGTATCAACAGCGCTTGGATTTTCACCAACTGCTCGTAAACGTAATCCAAAACTTGTTTTAAATACAATCCAAAAAACGATAGGGACACATAAATAAGCTAGGTAGACAAAAACATAATGACCACTCAAAATATCACTATAAATTATTCCTATAATTGGAACATCTCTTAGTGCGTCAGCAAAAGGAAGAGTTATTTCTAAAAAACGTTGTTCATCAGTAAGTGTTGGAGTTAGTCCAGCTTGACCAAACCACGCTGCAGCTAACGCGGTAGTGAGGCCTATCATTAAAATATTAATGGCCACACATGAGACAACTTGGTCACCTTTATGTGTGACAGAAGCAAAGCCGTGTAACATGGAAAGGCTTACACATGCAATCATTGCTAAAATTAAACCAAGCCATGGTGAGCCGAAATAGTAAGAGCCTACAGCGGCAACAAATGCAGCGGCTAACATTTTACCTTCTAACCCAAAATCAATTACACCTGATCTTTCTGCAAACAATCCCGCCATCGCTGCAAAAATTAATGGTGTTGAAATTCGTAAAGTCGAATTTATTAAGGATGCAATATCAGGTAAAATTTCCATTAAATTTCTCTTTTCATGTTTAATCTATTAACAAAGAAACTTTCAATCTGGGGTCTAAATAAATTTTCAAGCGCACCACTAAATAAAATAATAACACCTTGCACAGCAACAAACATGTAACGTGTAATATTAGGCATATCAAAAGTAACCTCTGATCCTCCTTGGTACAAGATGCCGAATAAAAATGCAGCGGGGAAAATACCTATTGGATGATTTCTTCCCATTAACGCAACAGCAATGCCTGTAAATCCGTATCCTGCTGGAAATCCGGCTACTATCTTATGATGAACGCCTAGAATTTCATTGACTCCCAAAAGACCCGCCAGACCACCAGAAATACACATAGCTATGATTATATTTTTATAGGGAGATATACCTGCATAAATAGCAGCTTGCATATTGTGCCCAACTGCTCTCATTTCATACCCCCATTTTGTTTTCCATACTAA
>CACJEE010000058.1 GCA_902592345.1 uncultured Alphaproteobacteria bacterium | reverse complement strand
TTGTTATATAATTTTTATTTAAAAGAGAGTTTAGCAGATAATAATTTGAATTATTTATTTTAGAATTTCTTAATTTTGTTGTTGGTTTTACTAACTCGTTACCACTCGTAAAAAAACCAATTTTAATTTTTACATAAACCTTTATTTTACTATAACCAATTGCAGCAATTAAGTTTAAATTCTTATTATCAATTTTTGTACCTTTTTTTAATACAAGACTTCCTTTAGAAATATCCTCACCCTTATTTCTACAGTTATCTCCATAAGCTGGAACTTTAATTAAAAAAAGTTTATTATCGATGATTTCTGTATTTTCCTGCATTACAACAGTATTTGAATTTAAAGGCATTTTGGCACCAGTAAAAATCCTAATAACCTCTCCTACTTTTATTTTATGATTAGCTCTATCCCCTGCCGCAACTCTATTTTGATTAATATTTTTTGGTAATTTATTTAAATCTTTTTTTAACAAAGCATATCCATCTACTGCTGAATTTTTAAAAGGTGGTAAGCTTATCTTTGAGTATATATTTTCTGCTAAAATTTTGTCTTCTGCATCTTGAAGATTAATTATTTCAGTTTTATTAATTTCGCTTGGACATCTTTTAATAAAATTTAATATTTGCCTCAAATAAAGCGGTTTCTTATTCATAGAATTTTTTTTATTATAAAGTCAACTAAGTTTTTAGTATCATTTTTTTTAAATACAGGAGTACTTGTATCTTTTAACTCATCAGAAACAAATGCTATTACGTTATTAGCTTCTTTATTTTTATTTTTTAAACCTTTGCCTAATATTTCGATTTTTGGATGGTTTTCTTTTTTAAAACCTTCTACCACAATAATATCTACATCTTGAAACTCTTTAATTAATTCATCTAAATTTCTTTCATTTTTATCATTATTTTCTGTTATTTTTGCCCAACGTTTTGAAGAACTAATAATAACCTGATTAGAACCAGCCTCTCGATGTTTAAAACTATCTGTGCCGGGTTTATCAATATCAAAATCATGATGTGCATGTTTTATCGATCCAATCTTGTAACCACTCTTGACCAATAATTTGATTATTAGACTAGCATAATATGTTTTTCCAACATCTTTCAAACCAGTGATACCGATAATTTTGCTCATATTTTTTTCTTATTAAAAATGTAAACTAATGAATATATTATAATTGTTAGCAAAATTAAAACTATACCTAAAGCCATTGCATATTCAAGATTACCCATTCTTGTCTCAAGCGAAATTGCTGTAGTCATAACTCTTGTAAAGTGATCTATGTTTCCTCCTACAATCATTACAGCTCCTACTTCAGATATAGCTCTTCCAAAAGCAGAGAGCAGTGCTGTAATAACAAGAAAATAACTGTGTTTAGTAATTATAAATGCCACACCGAAAAAGGGCATATTAATAGATCTTAATTGATCTTTATACTCTCTCCAATTTTGATCAAAAATTTCGTGTGATATGGAAGTAACAATTGGAAAAATAATTATCACTTGGGCTATTATCATCGCAGTAGGTGTATATAGCAATTGCAAAACACCTAAAGGACCTCCGGAAGCAAACAAGAAATATACTATCAACCCTACTACCACAGGTGGAATGCCCATCAATGAATTAAGAACTATTAAAATAAAACTTTTAAATGGGAAATTTTTTAGAGCTATATAATAACCGATTAATAATCCGAAAATTGAAGCAACAATAAGAGCAAAAATACTGACGTATAATGATAAAATAATAATTTCCCACAAGTCATTATCAAAAGAAATGATTAAAAATAAAGATTTTGTAAAAATTTCTATAATGTTCATATAAAGATAATATCAGAATACAGTATGAGTAAAAAAATTAAATATTTAGTTGCACCTAACCCACTAGATAGAAATTTAACTAAGGAAATAAATGGCTTTGATGAAAGTTTTAAGAAAACTAAAACAAAGGTTATAATAGAGAAAGATATTACTATTTATTTAAATAATCAAGAAATTGTAACACTAATGACAGTTGGTGATCATCCTGGATATCTTGCAGTGGGTTACTTATTAAATCAAAATATGCTCAAAAAAACTGATAAGATTAAAAAAATCGAATATGACCCTGACCTCAAAGTTGTAATTATAAGAACATCTCGAAAAACTAATTATGAGGAAAAATTAAAAAGAAAAATTACTACAAGTGGATGTGCGGTTGGAACAGTATTTGGTGATGTTTATGATGAGATCTTAAAA
>CACJEE010000057.1 GCA_902592345.1 uncultured Alphaproteobacteria bacterium | reverse complement strand
AAATTTAAATAAAAATTTAATTTATGTCTCAAATGAAGCAAATGAAAATATGAAAATTGATTTAAGCTTACCACATAATAAATGGTTAAAAAAAGAAAAATTTACAATAGGAGAAATAATTTTAGTAGAAAATATTAAAAGTGAATTAGTAATAAGACAAATTCCAAATGTTAATGGTGGAATTATCGTTTTAAATCCTCATTCTGGAGATATACTGGCTATGTCAGGAGGTTTCAGTTTTAAACTAAGTCAATTTAATAGGTCAACACAAGCAAAAAGGCAACCTGGATCAGCTTTCAAGCCATTTGTTTATGTTACAGCTCTAAATGAAGGATTTAATCCCTCAACTTTAGTTCTCGATGCACCTTATGTTATTGACCAAGGTCCAGGTTTACCAAAATGGAAACCTGCAAATTACACTGATGAATTTTATGGCTTAACCACTATTAGAACCGGTATTGAAAAATCTAGAAACTTGATGACAATTAGACTTGCTAATGAAGTTGGAATTAGTAAAATTCTTCATACAGCAAAAATTTTTGGAATTGATAAGTTCTTAGATGATAATTTATCAATGTCTTTAGGAAGTGGGTTGGTAAATCTTATTGATATAACAAATGCATATGGAATCATAGCTAATGGTGGTAAAAAAATTCAACCAAATTTTATTCAAAGTATAAATAACAAAAATGGTAAACAAATATTTAAAAGTTCAAATAAAATTTGCAGTGAATGTCTTTTAAAAGATTTAGATGAAAATATTAAAGTTCCCAAAATTGAAATAAATGAAGAAAATATTATTGACTCAAGAATTGCTTATCAAATCACATCTATGATGGAAGGAGTTATCGAAAGAGGCACAGCTATAAAACTTAAAGATTTAGATATACCTTTAGCTGGAAAGACTGGAACAACAAATAAAAATAAAGATGCTTGGTTTATAGGCTATGCACCAGATATTGTAGTAGGAGTTTTTGTTGGCTATGATCAGCCAAAATCGCTTGGTTTTAAAGAAACCGGGTCATCAGTAGCAGTGCCAATATTCAAAAATTATGCATTAAATTCAGAAATTAATAAAAATAGTAAACCGTTTAGAATACCAAATGGGTTAACATTCATAAATATAGATCCTAAGACAGGCATACCTTCAAATAGCAAAAGTGCAATTATGGAACCCTTTATAGAGTATTCAGAAAACATTTTAAAAAATGAAATTAATGTTATAGACTCTTTAGGTTACAGTTCGGAAAAAATTTCTGGAACAGGTGGTTTATTAAATAATTAGATAATTAATGAATTCAAAAGAAAAAATTGAGTCTAACTTAGAGATTATAAAAGGTAACTATGATTTACTGAGGAGGGGGGTTTGACTTTTCCTCACTAAAAGTAGAATTAAAAAAATTAAAAACCGAAAGTGAAAATCCAAATATTTGGCAAGAGTCAAACGCAAAATCATTATTTCAAAGAATTAAAAATATTGAAAATAAAATTAAAGATTTTGAAGCTATTAAGAGTAGTCTTGAATATATTGAAGAATTATTTAATTTAGCAATTAGTGAAAATAATGAGGAATATTTTGATCAGCTGCTCTCTGAGTCAAATCAACTTTTAACTACCTCTAATAAATCAAGGCTAGAAAATTTAATGGGTGAAAGTGCTGATCCAAATAATATATTTCTTGAAATACACGCTGGTGCAGGAGGAACTGAAAGTCAAGATTGGGCGGAAATGCTGGTTAGAATGTATATTCGATGGGCAGAAAAACAAGAAGCGAAAATATTACAACTTCAAGAAACAAGAGGAGAAGAGGCTGGAATAAAATCTACAACAATAAAAATAGAAAAAAATTATGCCTATGGTTGGTTAAAAAGAGAGAGTGGAATACATCGTCTAGTTAGAATATCGCCATTTGATAGTAATAAGAGAAGACACACTAGTTTTGCAAGTGTTTGGGTTTATCCAGAAGTAGATGATAAAATTGAAGTTGAAATAAACGAATCAGATTTAAGAATAGATACTTACAGAGCATCTGGAGCTGGTGGTCAGCATGTTAATACAACTGATAGTGCTGTAAGAATTAAACATATACCTACTGAAATTGTTGTTCAGTGCCAGAATGATAGGTCTCAACATAAAAACAAAGCATATGCAATGAATATGTTAAAATCTAGAATTTATGAATATGAGTTACAAAAAAGGAAAGAAAAAGAAAACGTTATTAATGATCAAAAACAACAAATTGGATGGGGAAGTCAGATTAGATCTTATGTATTACATCCTTATAAA
>CACJEE010000056.1 GCA_902592345.1 uncultured Alphaproteobacteria bacterium | reverse complement strand
GAAATATTTTTAAGACTTTCATTATTTTTATTATCAAACTTTTTTAATTTAATTTTTTTAAATATATTTTGTCTTTCATTTGACAAAAAATCATCATTAGAAAATATATAGTCTTTTGAGTGGTGATTAAAATTATCTTCAAAAGTCATTTAAATATTTTGATAACCTGATTCCTCTATTTCACTTGCTAGCGAAATATCACCTGATTTAACAATTTTTCCATTTCGCATTACATGAACATGGTCAGGACGAATATAATTTAAAAGTTTTTGGTAGTGTGTAATAATTAAAAAGGAGTTTTTTTTATTTTTAAATTTATTTATACCTTCAGTCACAATTCTCAATGCATCAACGTCTAAACCAGAATCTGTTTCATCAAATATCGCAAAATCAGGATTAAGAACACTCATTTGCAGAATTTCATAACGCTTCTTTTCACCACCAGAAAAGCCTGTATTAATAGATCTTTTTAACATATCAGCATTAATTCCTAACTCTTCAGCTTTTTTCCTTAATATTTTTGCGAATGATAGATTGTCTAATTCTGGTTTTTTTTCATTTTTAAGTTTTGAATTGATTGATGATTGCAAGAATGGAGTAATATTAACCCCTGGAATTTCAACTGGATATTGAAAGGCTAAAAAAACACCTTTTTGAGCTCTCTCTTCAATATTCAAATCCAATAGATCTGAATCCTTGAAGATTATTTTTCCTGAATTAATTTCATAATCTTCATTCCCAGCCAATACATTAGCTAAGGTACTTTTTCCAGATCCATTTGGTCCCATAATTGCATGAACTTCTCCTTGATTAATATTAAGATTAAAATCATTTAGAATTTTTTTACCTTCTATTGAGACATTTAAATTATTAATATTTAGAAAAATCATCCAACACTTCCCTCTAATGATATAGATACTAATTTTTGTGCTTCAACAGCAAACTCCATAGGCAGTTCTTGCAGAACTTGTTTACAAAAACCATTCACAATTAAGGAAACTGCCTCTTCATGACTAAGGCCTCTTTGCCTACAATAATATAGCTGATCTTCATTAATTTTAGAAGTAGACGCTTCATGCTCTATGACTGCAGAATTATTTTTTGAGTCTATATATGGAATAGTATGGGCTCCACATTTATTTCCAACTAAAAGTGAGTCACATTGAGTATAATTTCTTGCCTTGTCAGCTTTTCTTAAAAAAGATACATTTCCTCTATAAGTATTTTGAGAATTACCTAAAGAAATACCTTTTGAAATAATTTTGCTTCGAGTGTTTTTGCCGATATGAGTCATCTTAGTACCAGTATCAGCTTGTTGATAATTATTTGTTATAGCTACGGAATAAAACTCACCAATAGAATTATCACCTTTAAGAATACAGCTTGGATATTTCCAAGTAATCGCTGAACCTGTTTCAACTTGTGTCCAGGATATTTTGCTGTTTTTACCTTTGCATAAACCTCTTTTAGTAACAAAATTATATATACCTCCTTTACCATCCTCATCTCCAGGATACCAATTCTGAACAGTAGAGTATTTTATTTCAGCATCTTCTAATGCAATAAGTTCAACGTTAGCAGCATGTAGTTGGTTTGAGTCTCTCTGTGGAGCAGTGCAACCCTCAAGATAACTTACGTAACTTCCCTTATCAGCTATAATTAATGTTCTTTCAAATTGACCTGTTTCTTCAGCATTAATTCTGAAATATGTAGATAGCTCCATTGGACACTTAACATTTTCAGGAATATATACAAAAGAACCATCAGTAAAAACTGCAGAGTTTAATGCTGAGTAAGAATGATCACCAGGTGGAATTACAGATCCAAGATATTTTTTAACTAACTCAGGGTGTGTTTTTATAGCTTCACTAATAGAGCAAAAGACTATACCAAGCTTTTCTAGCTCCCCTTTATAGGTAGTTGCCACAGAAACACTATCAAAAACAGCATCAACAGCAACTCCTGCTAATACTTTTTGCTCTTCTAGAGGTATCCCTAATTTGTTGTAAGTTTCAATTAGTTTAGGATCAACTTCACTTAAATCTTTGGGTTTTTTTTCAAAACCCTTTGGAGCAGAGTAATAATAAATATCTTGATAATCAATTTCAGGAAATTTTAGATTAGCCCATTTAGGCTTAGGAAGCTTTAACCACTTTTTATAAGAATTAAGTCGCCAAGAAAGCATCCACTCTGGCTCATTTTTCTTTTTAGAAATAAATTTAATTATTTCTTCATTAAGTCCCTTATTCGGTCTCTCAGAATCAATATCAGTGACAAAACCATACTTGTATTTGTCCTGAACATATTTATCTAAAGTTTTAGTTGTTTGAA
>CACJEE010000055.1 GCA_902592345.1 uncultured Alphaproteobacteria bacterium | reverse complement strand
AAAGCCATCTGTAGTTAATGATGCAATAAACTCTACAATTGAAGGTTAATTTACTTTTATCCAAATTAAATTTATTAATTACCATTCTTTTATATAAATATTCTTTATAGATTTATTCTCATAGTATTTTATATTCAGAATTATGAAAATTGGTTTCAATATGTTGTTATGGACAACAAATCTTGTTGAGGATCAATTTGATTTATTAAAAAAGATTAAGGATGTTGGTTACGATGGTGTAGAAATACCAATATTTGGTGGTGAAGAAAAAGTTTCTCATTTTGCTAATATAGGTAAAGTTCTAAAAGATAATGAACTAGATTGTACAAGTGTAACCGTTATTCCTGATGAAGATAGAAGTCCAATTAGCAATAATGAAAAGTCACGTGCAAATGCGTTGGAATACATGAAATGGGCAATAGATTGCAGTGCCGCATTAGGCAGTGAAATACTAGGAGGGCCCTATCATCAACCACTGGGTATATTTTCAGGTGAGCCACCTTCACAAAAAGAAAAAGAATATGCCGCAAAAGTTCATCAAGATGCAGCCGACTATGCTAAACAAGTATCAATAAACTTATCAATTGAACCACTCAATAGATTTGAATGTTATTTTTTAAATATTGGACAGGATGCTTCAGATTATGTTGATTTAGTTGATCGGGATAATTTTGGATACCTATATGATACATTTCATGCAAATATTGAAGAAAAAGATCCTGTAGGCATTATCAATAAAACAATAAAAAATATTAATCATATTCATATATCTGAGAATGATCGCGGAACACCTGGGAAAGGTAATGTACCTTGGGTGGAAACATTTGAAGCTATAAAAAATTCTGGTTATGATGGTTGGTTAACTATTGAAGCTTTTGGAAGAGCATTACCAGATTTAGCAGCAGCAACTAGAGTTTGGAGAGATTTTTTCCCTTCAAAGGAAGAAGTTTACGAAGAAGGTTATAAATTTATAAAATCTAACATTAGTTAGACTTAGTCTGATTTTTAATTACATATACGCCTGATAGTGCAATAATTGTTGCACCAATTATTGTAGGTATATCTGGTATATCATTATAAAATATATATCCAAAAATAATTGCCCAAAAAATTAAAGTGAAATGGAATGGTTGTATTTTACTTGCAGGAGCTCTTGCTAAACCAATTATTAAAGAATAATGAGCCAGTGTCATCATAACTCCAATTAGAGGTAAAATAAAAAAAGAAAAATAAGTTAGAGGATGCCAAAAATACAAAGCTAAAGTTGTAATAATTGCCAGACCAAATATTGATGTAAAAAAGAGAGATGTTTCATCCGAATCATACTCAGAAGCCTTTTTTGTTATTACTTGATACAGTGCAAAGAAAAATCCAGCACCTAAAGGTAACAAAGATTTAATATCAAAAACATCAAAGCCTGGCCTTAAAATAATTAATACACCTATAAAACCAAAAATAATAACTGCCCATAATGCTCTATCAATTTTTTCTCTTAAAATTAACATCGATAAAATAACTACAAAAACTGGAGCTAAAGAAGCAACACTATGAGCAGTAGTCAATGATAAAAATTTAAAAGAGGAGACAAAAAAACAGTTTCAATTACAGACACAATAGATCTACTTAATTGAATTTTAATATTATTAGTTTTATAAAAAAATTTGTTTTGTTTTCTTTTTGATTCTATGAAAGAAACAATAAGTAGAAAAAGATATCTAAAAAAAATTATTTGAAAAATCGTATGATTAATTGTTGCATACTTTTGTATAACGTCCGAGGTAGCAAAAATAAAAAAAGCTAAAGCTCCAAAAAAAATTCCAATATTTTCTTTTGATTTAATCAAAAAATTTAGAGATTTTGAGTGGCTTCATAAAATGTTTTAAAAATTAAGGCACTAGAAGCTGCACCTGGATCAATATGCCCCCTACTTCTCTCACCCAGTTTGCTTGATCTTCCTTTTTTTGATAACATGTCTTTAGTTGAAAGCATTTTTTCATTTGCTGTTAAAGAACCTTGTTCTAAAATTTCAATAATATTATCTGTACTTGATGATATGTCTTTAATTTTTTTTGCAGTTGGTAGCCAAACATCAAGCATAGTTTTATCACCAAGATTTGCTTTACCTCTATCCTGAATTCCATTTGCTGCTGCATCAAAAAATTCAGAAAGTTGTGAACTATTAATAACAGTAAGATCTTTTAATTTTGCCCCACCTCTCATCAATGCAGTAGCATATAAGGGGCCTGCAGAAGCTCCAACAGCACTTAAAAAACTTGAAGCTATTTGCATACAAATTTTATCGAATGTAAAATTATCTTCAAGTGTTGATACTTTTTCTTTTACTGCACTCCAACCAATACTCATAGTAACTCCGTGATCACCATCACCTGTAGCTCTATCTAGCTCTGATAAATAATCTTTTTCTTTTTCAACATTGTCACATATTGCTAAAACAATTTTGATAAATTCGTTTGTACTTAATTCTTTTTTCATTTTCCAGCTAACTTACATATATTAATAAAATTATTAGCATTAATTGCAGATCTTCCAATAAAAATTCCATCAAGATCTTTGATTTTTAATAATTTTTCTGCATTAATTTTATTTACACTTCCTCCATAAATAATAATTATC
>CACJEE010000054.1 GCA_902592345.1 uncultured Alphaproteobacteria bacterium | reverse complement strand
TATTGGAGGTTTTGATTTCAGCATTGTCCTAACTTGAACAGGACTTGTATGTGTTCTTAACACATTGTCTTCGCCTTTAGGATTATTTACATAAAAAGTATCTTGCATCTCACGAGCAGGATGATGAGGTGGTATATTTAATGCAGAAAAATTATTAAAATCACTTTCAATATCTGGTCCAGCCTCAACTGAGTAATTTAAATTGCCAAAAATCTCTATAATACTAAAAATTGTTTGTGAAATAGGATGAATTTTTCCTGTTACCTCTTCATTATGAGGCAAAGTAACATCGACACTCTCATTTTTTAGCTTTTCTTCTAACTTCTTATTTTCAATTAAAATTTTATGATCATTAACTGCATCTTCAATAAACGTTTTCAATTTATTTAATTCTTGGCCTTTAATTTTTTTTTGATCGATTGACAGCTTACTTAGAAGCTTCATTTCCGATGGTATTAATCCTTTTTTACCAAGATACTTTAATCGTATAACTTCTACTTCTTGTAGAGTTTTACAATCTTCAATCTTCTTTTTAATATCTACAGAATCAACTGATAAAGACATATCGATAGTATAAATTATTAAAAATTAAATACTAGTTAGCTGATTGGGCTTTTTCCACCAAAGCCTTAAAGGCGTCTGGTTGATTAACTGCCAATTCTGCTAGAATTTTTCTATCTATTTCTACTGATGATTTTTTAAGTCCAGATATAAACTGAGAATAGGTCATACCGTGCAATCTTACACCTGCATTAATTCTCTGTATCCACAGACCTCTAAAATCACTTTTCCTTTTTCTGCGATCACGATATGCATATTGCATTCCACGCTCAACTGCCTGAACAGCTACTCTGAATACATTTTTTCTTCTACCGTAATAACCTTTAGCTCTTTTTAATACTTTTTTATGTCTTGCTCTTGCTGTAACGCCTCTTGAAACTCTTGCCATTTTAAACTCCTATTTATTGTATGGCAGCATATGATCGACAAGCGCTGCATCACCTGGTGACATAATCGCTGATCGTTTTGTGCTACGAATGAATTTATTTGATCTTTTGCTCATGCCGTGTCTTTTTCCAGCCGGCTTGAACTTAATCTTTCCAGTTCCAGTTCTAGAGAAACGTTTTTTTAAGCTACTTTTCGTTTTAAGCTTGGGCATTCTAAACTCCTTGTTAAATTTACCGCTAGGCTGCCCCGCAGGCCATAGCTAGTGTAGCTGGTCTTATAGTGATATTTATTTAAGAATCAATCAGTAAGTATTTATTTGGTAACCTGGGGAACTAAAATCATCATAATCTGCTTGCCCTCAGATTTTGGCGGAACCTCAACCTTTGCATATTCAATAACTTCCTCAGTTAACTTTTTTAGCAGGTCAAATCCTAAATTTTGATGCTCCATTTCTCTACCTCTAAATCGCATTGAAACTTTTACTTTATTTCCTCCACTGATGAACTTGGAAAGAGCCTTAACTTTTACATTGTAATCATGCGTGTCTATACCTGGGCGCATTTTGATTTCTTTTACTTCTATGGTTTTTTGTTTCTTTTTTGCCTCTTTTTTACTTTTTTGCTCTCTATATTTTAATTTACCATAATCGATAATTTTACATACTGGAGGATTGGCTGCAGGTGAAACTTCAACTAAGTCGAACCCTTCATCTTCTGCATGATTGAGAGCTTCTCTAATGCTGATAATGCCTAACTGCTTGCCAGTACTTGAAATGACACGCACCTCACTCGCAGTAATCTGCTCATTAGTCCTAGGACCAGTATTCTTCTTTGCTCTGAAATTTACTGCCAAAACTGTTATTTTAAGTGGATTAAGCTATTGATAAATAGCATATTAGGAATTGAATATTTTTTTCATATTTTTTAGAGATATAATGAAATTGAAATTAAATTCAAGGTCTGTTTTTAGAAAAAGGTTAATTAAATAATTAAATGAAAATTTGTATTGAGCGCAGTGATCGCATGGGAGATATGATCTTAACTCTACCTGTCATCCAAGGAATAAAACAAAAAAATCCACAAGCTATAATTCACGTAGTTGCATCAAAAAAAAATATAAATATATGTAAACAATTTAGTTTGATTGATAAAACGTATGAAAAATCAACCTCATCATCAAGTTTTAATAATTTAATAAATTCTATTAATGCTGAAAAATATGATTATTATTTTACTTTTTCACCCGGCTGGTTTGGCTTACGTTTAGGATTTTTTTCAAGAAGTAAGTTCAAATCTTCGTTAATTCTTCAATCACGATACAAATCAAGTGTATTTAGTAAATTAGGACAGATAATTTTTAGTAAATTATTTTATTCACTATCCTTAGTTGTGGATAGATTTAAATCATTAAATACAAATAATAATATACACCAAACCAAAATGATGATTGATGTTATATCAAAAAGTGGTCTTGAAATAGGTGAAAATATTAAAACAGAATTTATATTTTCAAATGTACTTAAATTAAACAAAAGAAAACCTGTATGTGTTATTCATCTGTCGTCAAAATGGATTAACAACTACTATTCAGAAGATGTTTTTATAGATCTACTAAAATTATTAGAAGAAAGAAATATATCAATTTATTTAACCAGTGATGAAACGACAAAAAATAAATTTAGCAAAATTTTTGATATTTTTCCTGTTTTTAATAATCCAAAAGACCTTCTTAAAAATAATGAAAATATTTTAATATGTAATAATTTTGATTTCGAAAACTGGACAAGCGTAATAAATCAGTCAGATTATGTAATTACGCCA
>CACJEE010000053.1 GCA_902592345.1 uncultured Alphaproteobacteria bacterium | reverse complement strand
CTTAAAACCTAATTTTTTTAATGATTGATATTTAGGGTTGTAATAGTGATTACTAGCTTCATTTCTTGGATTGTTAATTTTTTTGATTTTTACATTAATGCCAAATTCCTTAAAAGCATCCTTAACTTTAAAAGCCAAATCATTAACACTAAATGTTTCAGTTATTTGATTAAATATTTGTAATTCGCCTTTTTTTGATGGATTTTTTACTGAAAGATTTATGCATTTTAAAGTATCAGAAATATTAATATACCCTCTTGTTTGTGATCCATTACCATAAACTGTAAGAGGATAATTAATCATTCCCTGTATTAAAAATCTATTAAGTACTGTCCCAAACATTTCATCATAATTAAATGCAGTCATAAGTTTTTTACTAAGTTTTGACTCCTCAGTATGTATTCCATAAACAGGGCCTTGCATTAAATCAGTGGCTTTTAACTTCCAATTTCTAACTGCAAACCATATCAGATCTGTATCCATTATTTTTGAAGTATGGTAAATTGAACTTGCCTGCCTAGGAAATAAAAATTTATCTTTTCTTTTATTGTGAGTAATATCTAACCAACCTTCCTCAATGTCAATATTTGGAGTACCGTACTCACCCATTGTTCCAAGTTTTACTAGATGGCATTTTGGATTAAAATTTTTAATTGCAAAAAGTAAATTATTTGTAACTATTAAATTATTTAGCAATGTATCATTTGCTGTTTCATTTTTTAATAATGAATAAGGCGCAGATGGTTGTTCTGCAAAATGAATAGCAGTGTCGGGAATTTTAAAATTTTTTGATATGGACCATTCAAATTTTGTTTTTTTTGTAAATAAATTTTTAAGTTCATGAATATTTTTTAAATCACAAATTTTAACTTTTATTTCACGACCAGTTAATTTATACCAAATTTTTGCCTTATCTTGAAGAGATGGTAATTTGAACAATTGTTTAATATTGTATTTTTTTAGTATTTTTAATTTATAGTAACTATCTACTGCTATTACTTCATAACCTCTTTTAGAGAAATACATACAGGTTGGCCATCCAAGATAACCATCTGCACCTAAAACTAATACTGATTTCATATAAAAAATTTAACCAGGCCAATTTAATTTTGTATTTGGAATAGCAGAAACTTGATTTTCTAAATCTATTCTGCTTATTATGCTTTTAATTTGAGAGATTGATAAAAGTTTGGTATTTGAAGAATTGTAAGATGTTTTAAGGTTATTGACATTTTGAGAATATTTTTTTTCGTATATGTTAGAAAAAGGAGGATTAATTATAAAATATTTACTAGTCTCTATAGTTCTTCTTATTTCCTCACTTGTTAAAAGTTCTTCATATAGTTTTTCACCTGGTCTTGATCCTATAAAAATTTTTTTTGTTTTACTTTTTTTATTTGAATATAAATCAATCATTACGTCAGCAACATTATCTACATTTACAGCTGGCATTTTAAACACAAATACCTCTCCACCCTTAGCCAATGTTGCAGATTGCACAATTAACTGTACAGCTTCATCAATTGTCATAATAAATCTGGTCATTCTCTTATCAGTAATTGTAATTTTTTCTTGATTTAAAATTTGCTTTTTGAATATTGGCAAAAAAGATCCCGAAGAGCCCAAAACATTACCAAATCTTACTGAAGTAAATATTGTTTTCTTTCTATTAATGTTTGCTGATGTGGTTAGTTTTTCTCCAAGCAATTTTGTTGTACCCATGACACTCGTTGGATTGACAGCTTTGTCAGAGCTTGTAAAAATAAATTTTTTTATGTTATTTTCATGAGCAGCTCGCAATAGATTATTTAATCCTAAAATGTTATTATTAATTCCTTGTATTGGGGATTTTTCACAAAAAATTACATGCTTTAATGCCGCTGTATGAAATACAATGTCAATATTTTCACATAAATTATTAACTGAATTATAATCTTTTATATCACAATAATTTAGACTTATATTTTTAAAATTATACCTTGATGATAAAAAGAATAGTTTTTCTTCGTTATTATCTAAGCCTGTAATTGTGATATTCTTAAAATTTGAAATTAAATAATTTAAGAGAGCACTTCCTATAGTGCCACAAACACCAGTGATTAAAAAATTTTTATATTTCATTTTTTTTATAGTTTTCAAAAATAAATATAAGCACCCATATTGCAGGAAAAGCCAGACTTACGGTTCCTGATATCATTAATAACGCAATTATTCTAGAAATAATATTATAATAATTTAAATCAGATGTATAAAAAATTATAATTAGAAATAAAATAAAAAATATCCCATATTCATAAATATAAATTCCAATATTTGACATAAAAATACTTCCTTGAATTAAGTTATTCGAGTTATGAAAAGGATCAGTTAAGATATTGGTATTTTGCATATTAATTAAACAATTATTATTTATTATTTCTAAAAATTGATCTTCAACTATTAAAAATCTCCAATTACCGATACCATTTCCAAATAAATTATTTTTTAAATCATAGAAAGCATACAGAATTGATGTAACTCTTGTAAGTACAGACTGATCACAAAAGAATTGAGTTGGATCAGTAAATATATAGTTCATTAGGTAGAGACCTCTATTATCAAATTCGAAATATAAAACAAAAGTTGTGAAATATGAAAGTATTATTATTATCAGTGTAATTTTTAATATAATTAATTTTAAACTATTAAAATAAAATAAATTTAATAATAAAATTAAAAGTATATACCCAGTTGCTGATTTGGTTAAAATTATTACTGAAATTGCAATTATATTAATTACTAAATAACCAATAAATTTCAATTTTTTTGTTTTGTAAAAGTATTTGGATAAAATAAGAATATAAATTTGTATAAGTG
>CACJEE010000052.1 GCA_902592345.1 uncultured Alphaproteobacteria bacterium | reverse complement strand
GATTTTAAAAATTTGGACTTCATATGTGCTAATATTGTGTTAGTATGTGTAAACTAATTTAAACAGCATTTCTATACTTATCCAAATATCCTTGCAAAATATAAGCTGCTGATTGTTGATCTAGTTTTTTTTTGATCTTTGTAGAGCTAAAATCAGATCTTCTCATTTCTTTAAATATAATATCAGACGAATATCTTTCATCCCAAAATTCAACAGGTACTGAAAAAAATAGTTGTAATTTATTGCTAAATTTTCTTATTTTCATTGTTTGTTCATTTTCTTTGCCATCTAGACTTATAGGTAGCCCAACAATAAATCCTCCTATTTCATATTCATTTAAATATTCCTTAATTTTAGATAAGTCTTTATTTGTACCTTTTCTGTTAACAGTATTAATGGGTGTAGCGATAGTAAAAGATATATCAGATACAGCAATTCCAATTGTTTTGTAACCTACATCTAGACCTATAAGAATTTGTGATGTAAGAAGTCTGTCAATTAAATTGTTATATTTTTCAATCACTGGAGACATATAAATTGAAGTTAGATAAAAATACAATAAATAAAATCGCAAAACTTGCTAGAATTAGACTTTCTGAGGAAGAGGCTAAAGATTTGCTCAAGGATATGAATTCAATTTTAGATTGGGTAGAGCAACTTAATGAAGTTAATACAGATTCAGTTAAGCCATTGGCAAACATTTCATCATCAATTCTTCCACAAAGAAAAGATAAAGCGAAGGACATAAACTCATCTGATGAAATTTTAAAAAATAGTCCTGATAAACTTGAAGGGTATTTTGCAGTTCCTAAGGTTGTTGAATAATGAGTTTTAAATCAATCTCTCAATTAAAATCACTTTTAGATGAAAATAAAATATCTATTAAAGAAATTGCTGAAACATACATTAAGAGAATTAATGAAAAAAAAGAATTAAATATTTTTATTTACTTTAACGAAGATAAGATTCATGATCAGGTAAAAGTAATAGAAAAGTTACCAAATAATAAAACCCTAAAAGGTATACCTATTGCTGTAAAAGATCTTTTTTGTACAAAAAATATGCCTACTACTGCTGCTTCAAAAATATTAAACAATTTTGAACCTACATATGAATCTTTTGTTACTCAAAAATTAGTTGATCAAGGATCAATGTTTGTTGGTAAAACAAATTTAGATGAATTTGCAATGGGTTCTGCTACTAATACTAGTTATTTTGGCAATACTATAAATCCTTTATCAAAAAATGATCATCCATTGGCTCCAGGAGGATCATCAGGTGGTTCAGCTGCATCTGTAGCTGCAGATTTATGTTTAGGTGCCACAGGTACAGATACAGGAGGATCTATAAGACAGCCTGCTAGTTTTTGTGGTGTTGTTGGAGTTAAACCCACCTATGGTTTATGTTCTAGATGGGGTATTGCAGCTTTTGCATCAAGTCTTGATCAAGCTGGAGTTTTTTCAAAGAATGTAAAAGATGCATCAATATTATTAGAGGAAATAGCTGGTCACGACCAAAGAGATAGTACTAGTTCAAATGTTCAAATACCAAGTTACTCTAAAAATCTAAATCCTAGTTTAGAGGGTAAGGTTGTTGGAATACCTAAAGAATATACTGTTGAAGGAACATCAGATGAAATTAATGGAGTTTGGGAAGAAGCTATAAAGTCTTTAGAAAAAAAAGGAGCCAAAATAAAGCATATTTCACTACCTCATACTAAGTACGCTTTGCCCACTTATTACATAATAGCACCTGCTGAAGCTTCATCAAATTTAGCTCGATACGATGGTGTTAAATATGGGTTTAGGGCTAATGATTCAAAGAGCTTAGATGAAATGTATGAGTTAACTAGAAGTGAGGGTTTTGGAAAAGAAGTGAAAAGAAGAATACTAATTGGAACATATGTATTATCAGCAGGTTATTATGATGCATATTATTTAAAGGCTCAAAAAGTAAGGAAGTTAATTGCTAATGATTTTGTAGAAGTATTTTCAGATTGTGATTTGATTTTAACCCCGACAGCTCCAAGTGCTGCATTTCCTTTAAATGAAAAACAAGATGATCCAATTAAAATGTATCTCAATGATGTTTTTACTGTGCCTGCTTCATTAGCTGGCATACCTGGAATTTCAATTCCATATGGTAAGGATAAACAAGGTTTACCTCTAGGTATTCAACTTTTAAGTAAGCACTATAATGAACAAGAAATTTTTAATGCTGCTTTTGCATTAGAGAAAGATTATGAGTAATTTAATCAAAGGAAAAAAACATGAGTGGGAAACTGTAATTGGCCTTGAAATACATGCTCAAGTAAAATCAAACTCAAAACTATTTAGCAATTCTTCGACAGCATTTGGTTCAAAACCAAATAGCCAAGTCTCTCTTGTGGATGCAGCAATGCCAGGCATGCTACCTGTTATAAATAGTTATTGTATAGAGCAGGCTGTAAAAACTGGAATAGGTTTAAAAGCAAAAATCAATAATTATTCTGTATTTGACAGAAAAAATTATTTTTATGCAGATCTTCCTCAGGGATATCAAATAAGTCAATACAAGTATCCTATTGTTGGAGAAGGAAAAGTAATTATTGATTTTAAAGACGGTAGTTCAAAAGATATTAGAATAGTAAGACTTCATTTGGAGCAAGATGCAGGTAAAAGTCTTCACGATCAAAATCCAACAAAAACATATGTAGATCTAAATAGGTCAGGAGTTGCCTTAATGGAAATTGTAAGTGAGCCAGATATCAGGAGTGCAGATGAAGCAGGATTATATATTTCAAAAATAAGATCAATTTTAATGTATCTTGATACTTGTGATGGAAATATGCAAGAAGGTTCATTACGTGCTGATGTAAATATTTCAGTAAGAAAACCTGGCGATGAATATGGCACTAGGTGTGAAATTAAAAATTTAAATTCTATTAAATTTATCAAACAGGCGATTAATTATGAAGTCAAAAGACAGATTGAAATTCTTGAGGAAGGAGGTTTTATCCAACAAAACACTCTACTTTTTAATACATCTTCAGGTAAAACAAGGCCTATGAGAAGTAAAGAAGAGGCTCATGATTACAGATATTTTCCAGATCCTGATTTATTGCCTTTAGAAATAGATCAAGAAAATATTAATAAATTAAAAAAAACAATTCCTGAATTACCAGATGAAAGAAAAAAAAGATATGTAGATGAATATAATTTATCTAACTATGATGCATCAGTTTTAACTGCAGATAAATCAGTATCTGATTATTTTGATACTGTAATAAAATCTGATCAAGTACTTAAAGACTCTTCAAAGATAGTTGCCAATTGGCTTACATCAGAATTATTTTCACTTTTAAATGAAAAAAATATTGAAATAAATAATTCTCCAGTAACTCCTGAGAATTTAGGTAGATTAGTAAAATTGATTATTGAAGATGTAATATCAGGTAAGATAGCTAAAGAAGTTTTATTTGAAATGTTTAATACGAAGCAAGATGCAGAAAAAATTATAGATCAAAAAGGTTTAAAACAAGTTACTGATAAAAGTGAAATTGAAATTATTGTTGACGAGGTACT
>CACJEE010000051.1 GCA_902592345.1 uncultured Alphaproteobacteria bacterium | reverse complement strand
GAAATATTTCTTAATCGGTAGACCTAATGTAGGTAAAACTTCAATTTTTAATAAATTGACAATATCAAAAAATATTATTCATAGCGAAGAGGGTACTACAAGAGACTGGCATAAAAGTAAAATTGCAGGATTAAATCATTCAATAATTTATGATTCTCCAGGAGTTATTTTTACAAATAAAAAATTAAAAGAAATTAATTTTTCTAAATTACTTCAAACTATTAATGTATTTTTATACGTAATTGATTTAAAAAATAACAATAATTATAATGATAAAGAATTTATTAATGAATTAAGAAAATTTAATAAAAAAATTATTTTGATTATCAACAAAGATGATAATCATGAACAAAATTTTATTATTTCAAAATCTGGATATGATAATTTATTTTATATTTCTTGCTCACATAATTTAGGTTTTGATAAACTATATACATATTTTGAAAATAATGATCTGGGAGATGAAAATGAACATATTTTTGATTATTCGATAGCAATTTATGGAAAACCTAATGCAGGCAAAAGTACACTTGCAAATTCCCTCTTAGGCTATGATAGAGTCCTTACAAGCAAAATAGCAGGAACTACTTCTGATACAGTTGAAGATATATATAAGTTTAAAGACAAAAATTTTAAAATTATTGATACTGCAGGAATTTTTAAAAAAAATAAAATTGATAATAAATCTATAAATTTTGAAGCAATCAGAAAATCATTAAATCTAAAAACTCAAACAGATTTAAGTATCATTCTTATAGACTGTAAAGAAGGCTTTGATACACAGATAAAAAAAATCTTAAAAATATTAATTAATAAATCTAAAAGTATAATAATAGTCTTTAATAAAATTGATATAATTAAAAATAAAAATAAATTTTCAAAGGACACTAAATTATTTATTAAAGAAACATTTTCGCAAATTCAAAATATATCAACTTTATTTATTTCATCAAAAAATAAAAAACATGTAACTGAACTACAAAACATGATTTTAAAGAAATCTAAAAATTCTAATGTATCATTATCAACTAGTAAAATTAATGTATGGTTAAAAAAATCATCTTTAGAATATCCTCATCCTTTGATTAAAGGAAAAATAGTTAATTTTAAATATGCAGTGCAGGTATCTTCTTCTCCTATAACAATAAAAATTTTCTCTAATTACCCTAAAGATATCAAAAAAAACTATAAGAATTATCTTATTAATAAATTAATTGCAGATTTTAATTTATTAGACTCCAAAGTTAATTTGATATTTTCTTCATCAAAAAATCCTTTTAAGTAGTCCCTAATTCATCTTTCATGAAAATATAGTTTAATAAGTTATTGTTAATTGTATCAATTTGCTGAAGAATAAATGAGTTTTTTAATAAAAAATTATTTAAATTATCTAACAATTCAAAGTTATTAATGCCATAAATTATTGTGCTAAAAATAATATAATTAAATAAAAAACCAAATAAAAAACCAAATACTTTATCTATGATTTTCCCCAATATTTGACTATCAAGATCAGAGGAAATAATTTTTCTTAATTTTTTTAGTATGAAGAGAGAAATGAGAAAAATTATAGGTATAGATAATAGAATGGATATTAAATTTGTTATTTGTTCATAATTTTCTAATATTTCTATGTTTAAAAGTTGTTTATTAATAAAATTTGATAAATTATTATAAAAATAAATAGTAATAATAATTGAACCAATCCAAGTAAGTAATCCTAAAATTGAATTGATTATACCTTTCCAAAAGCAAAAAATTACTACAATTAATCCAATTGTTAATATTATATGATCAATAGGAAAAATTAAACTTTCAATCATATTTTGCAAAAAATAGTAGAGAAGGTATTAAAATCATTACTCCCAACATTGCAAATATCATTGCTAATGATGTAAATATACCAAATAAAACTGTCGGTATAAAGCTTGAAAAACTTAAAATTGAGAAACCTAGCGCTATTGTAATTGATGTAGTTAAAACAGCTAATCCAGCAGAAGAGTTAGTTAGCTTTATTGAGTCCATTAAATTATTGTCATTATTAAATTCTTTAAAACGATACAAATAATGAATGGTGTTGTCTACAGCAATACCAATAGTTATTGCTGCAATTGTTATTGTCATTATGTCTAAGGGTATAGATAAATAGCCAATTATACCTAAGATAAAAGATGAGGCAAAAATATTTGGAATAATACCAATTATGCTTAATTTTATTGATTTAAACAATATTAAAAACATGAAAAAAATTAAAATAATTACAAATCCAAGTGACTTTATTTGTGAAGCAAATAAAGAATCTAACATATTGTTGTATAGAACTAATAATCCATTAACTTTAAAATCTTTAACCGAAGAGTTATTAGTATTATCTAAATAAATTTTGATATCATTAATTAATGTCTCCCTACTAATATTTTCAGAGTCTTTAA
The DNA here is from genome assembly GCA_902592345.1 of uncultured Alphaproteobacteria bacterium. Classification (GTDB taxonomy): domain Bacteria; phylum Pseudomonadota; class Alphaproteobacteria; order HIMB59; genus CACPNW01. The sequence goes on along the minus strand of CACJEE010000051.1, from coordinate 1,639 downwards.
TTCTTGCTGTTATTTTTGCCATGTTATAATCAACAAGCAAATATGGATAAATTAAATTTATTTTATATTCTTCAGGTATTTCATTATACAATATTGACAGTTCAAAAATTTCTAAAGGTTTTTTATTAATTAAATTTGCCATTTCAATAATTGATACAACTGATTGAACTTTTCCTATTTCTATTCTGCTATCCAAATAATAATGAATATCAGATATTATTTCTAATCTTTCCTTAGTAAACCATGTAATTTTTTGTTCACTTGTAAAAATATCATCTTCAAAAATATTTTCATCGATTATTAAATCATCTTCATTAATTTCCAAATCAACATTTGACGAATTTTCTAAATCATTAAAATTAATTATAATATCTAAAGGAGTAGTGCCCCCTAACTCATCATCTATTAATTTCATACCTTTGTAAATTTCAGTATCTTTTTTAAAATAATTTACAAAACTATTTTCCACATTTAGCTTTAATATTCCTCCAATTGATAAAATAAAAAAGAGAAGACTAAAAAAAATAATTATATTAAAATAATTATTTGTAAGTGAAGAAAAAATATTATTAAATTTAAAAATATTATTACTAGGCTGTATTTTATTTGAGGTGACAAATAATAATAATGGTAAAATTGTAAATGAGCAAACAAATGAAATGATTAATGAAATAATCATTATGATTCCAAAATCAATTATTGGCTTAATATCTGTTAAAATTAAAGATCCAAATGCAACTATTGTTGTTAATGATGTATAAAAGCATGGCCAGAACATTTTGGTAAAAGTAGTTTTTATTTTAATATCTGTCTTTGTGTCTAAAAGTCTGTAGTAGTTTATAATATGTATATTCATCGAAATAGATAAAATGAATATTAATGCTGAAAAATTAGAAGAGATGGCTGTAACTTCAATTTGAAAAAAACTAATTATACCAAATATAACAAATACTGAATATATTGAACTTAACAAACAAATTAAAACAAATTTTATTTGCTTAAAAATATAAAATAAAACTAAAATAATTATTAAAGTAACTGCGATACTAAAAGTTATTATATCTTTTTTTACAAAATCTATTACATCATTAGCTATCATTTCAATTCCACCTAGGTAATACTCGTGATTATCATCTATATTATTTGCAATATCTCTTACTTGAGATACAAGCATTTTTCTTTTAACGTCATTTTCTTTTTTTATTTTTAAGTAATTATTTCTTGAAATTTGAGCATTATTATAGTCAACTCTTGCTTTTTCCATTTCTAAATTCTTATCTAAGTATATTATTAATGAGAAAACATTTGAGTCATTATTAATTATTTGGTCTTTATAAATTGGATTATTTGATAATTCTTTTATCACTTTCTTCAAGTCATAGTTTGAATTTTTTATTGTCTCAATATTACTACCATTTAATGAATTTAGTGATGTGTTATTCAAAAAAAGTATTGGCGCATCTATAAAACTAAAAACTCTTTTAACATTTTTTAACTTTAAAATTTCTTTTGACAGAAAATCAAATTTCTCTACAAATTTATTATCAATTTCATTATTGTTTTTAACAGCTAAAACTAAAAAATTTTCTGAGGTAAATAATTTGCTATAACTATTGTAATAAAGGAAATCTTTATCATT
>CACJEE010000050.1 GCA_902592345.1 uncultured Alphaproteobacteria bacterium | reverse complement strand
TATTTTCTAATGACTTAATATAATTGCAATTTTCCTGATCTTTTGTTAGATTTTTATTTGTTTCTATATTAACTAGTCTGAAGTATACGCCATTAGCAATTCCTAAATTCTTTTCCATCTTTATTATTTTGTAAAAATTGGAATTTTTTTCAAATAAATATTGTGTATTAAAATTTGTTAAATTTTTTATTTTTTTATTTATTTTATTATAATCTCTAATTTCTACCTCTTCAAAATGATAATAAATATTTTCTTCTTCTAAATAATTTATTAGTTTAATGAAATCTTGAGAATCAAGAATTGTATTAAATTCTTTATTAGATTTTATATTTTGTTTAGGTATAGTTATGTATTTTATTTTATAGTTATAGATAAAGTTTAAATCTTTTGGGTTACTAAAAATATATTCTTTGTAACTATCTAATATATTTTCAAGAACAATTTTTCTTGCATAATCATATTTTATATTGCTTTTAATTGTCTCAGTATTTAAATGATTATTTAGATCATTATTATTAAATAAAATTTGCTCATAAAGATTTGTAATTTCTTTTTGCAAAATATTATTTAAATAATCATTATTTTTTGCATATTCATAGAAAATAACTGAGTTATAATAATCATTCATTAATTCAATTTTCATTTCTGGATTAAAAATATTTGAATTTAAAACTTCCAAATATTTAATCCTATTTTTTAGATCTATAGTGCTGATTATATTTTCGTTAACTTTAAATATGATTTTGTTGTCATCTGCAAATATAATATTATTGAAGAAAATAAATATTATAAAAAAAAATCTAATTAAATAAATCATTTTCAATTGAAATACTTTCCCAAGATATGTCTTGTTTATCATATTCAGATACTGCTAAATTTGTTGATCTGTATGATCCAACATTCTTGAATGAGAACATAATAGTTAAGGTATCTTGAGGTTTTAAATTATCTTCCGTATAAGATTTTCGATTAAAGTCTACATTTATACCAAAACATTCATCAAAATAGGAATAATTCAATCCATATTCAGTATTAATACTAGATTTTAAGTTATATAGACCCGTTAAGCCAATCTTTGAAAATCTTTTAATTGGTTTAGAACTTAATTTATAGTTTAGAGTTTCAATATCATTTGTAATCACTGAGTCTGATTCACTATTTTGATCTAAATAAGATAATTCAATTAATCCCAATGAGTTATTATTTTCATAGTTTATTTCTTGTTGTTTTAAATATTTTTTAGAATGATCATATCTAAAATTGTATTCAAATATATTATTTATATTATTATAGTTTAAACTTCCTAATAAGTTTCCTAAATTTTCATGATTACCACTATCTTTATGAAAATTACTGTTATCAGTAAATTCATAAGATTGAGATAAATTCATTTTTATATTGTTATTATTTACAGTGAATGAAGAAACTAATCTTTTAGAATTATCTAATTTATCAGTTCCGCTATATCTATTTAATGAAATTTCGTTATCGGCTTTATATGTATTTAATGATGAGTCTTCATTTGAAATTTTTTCTGAATTAGATTTACCAGGACTTAATATTAACGAAAGGCTGGGTTTGTAATTTAAATTGAATAGATTTTTTTTCAATTTAAAAGGTGTGTCTATTTTGACTCCAACTATCGGAAATGATCGTAGAATATTTCCTGAATGAGTTTCATTATTTTTAATATCTTTTTTATTAGTATTATAAAATTGATTAAACAACTGCCCTTGAAAGATAATATTCGAATTAAAATCTATATATTTTTTTGAAAAAGACAAATCATGAGATATTTTTTGCTGTTCTTTAGAATAGTCACTAGTTTTTTTATCTCTAAAAATATTATAAAATTCGTAATTATTCTCGTATTCAATTTGATTGTATTTGTAAATTCCAGCATTATAACTAATAAAAGGCAAAACAGTTGGGACAGAACTATTATCATCATCATTCTGATTTGTTTGATATGTGCTAAAATTTATTAGTAATTTGTCATCAATTTTTTTTAAATTATATCCTTTTAAATTAATTCTTGAAGCTAAAGAACTTGTATAACTTAAATTATCGTTAGGGTTTGTTGATTGAATATAATTTTTAGATGTCTCTAATGCAGACTGAACATCTATAGAATATTTTGCATTAATATTTTTTTTATAATTAGTTATTAAACTTGCATCTGATAACCATTTATCAGTATTTTGCTCTTCAAATTTACTATCAAAACTTAAATCTGAACTAAGCGATCCCCCAGAGATTATTTGATTATATGCAAATAAAAAACGCTGAGATGAATCTACTCCACCTCCATAATTTATTGTAGGAGTAAATGTTAATTCTTTATCTTCAGAAATGTTAAAATAATATGGCAATGAAGTTGATTGTGAAACTTTGGTATCAAAAAAATTAAAATTTATTGAAGGATTTAGAAAGCCAGATTTTCTTTTTTTTCTTAATGGGGAAGGAGTAACTATATATGGTAAGTAAAATACTGGTAAGTTTAAAATCCTCATTTTTGAATGCTTTTGATATAATAACAATTTTTCATTATCATGTAGTATTTTCTCTCCTTCAAGTTGCCAAGTAGGGCAAATAAAATTTTTAATTTTTATTCTCGATTTACATGGTGAATAAACACCTTTTGAAATAATATCAATATTGTTTTCTCTTTCAAATCTGTTGCCTACAATTCTTGAACCATCATTTAATAGTATTTTTACATCTTTAATAAAACCATTTGTAAAATCTGTATTAAAAGAACCTTCTGTGCCATAGAAGAAGTTATTTTGATTATCTTTATAGGTAAAATTTTTTGGAATTATTAATTTTTCAGAAACCTTGTTATATATTATTAATTCTGAATTTATTATTTGATTTTGATAAAGTATTTTAGCTTTACCTTTACCTACTAAATTTTCATTTTTATCATAAAATATTTCATCTGCGTAAATAAGTATTTCACTTGCATTTTGAGAATTAAATGAAAAAAATATAATAAAAAGAAATAATAAAAAATATATAAAATTAATCTTAAATTTATATTTAATCATTTTCTATCTGAAGCACTTTATATAAACCAATCAAAAATGGTAACATGAATATTGCACTGTAAGAAAAAAAGAAGTTAATATTATAAGATAAAGTTATTTTAAAAATAATTTCTCTTAGGAAAAATATTAAAAAACCAATTAAAATTGCAGTAAATAATATTTTGAAAAAATTTTCATTTCTTCTAAACTTTGCTGAAAATCCTAATACAATAAATCCAAGCATAACAAGAAAAAAAGGATTTAGAATTTCAGATAAATAATAGAGACTAATTTCAGAAGAGTGTAAATTAAATTTCTTAAGAATTTTTGTATGAGATAAATAATCATAAAAGGGAACATTTTTATAGTTAATAATTGAATTAATGATATTCTCTTTAGAAAAATTTAGATCTAAAATAATTTTATTATTTTCCATATATTTATTCTCAACAATATCAAAAACTTTTACCTCATCTAAAAAAAATTTCTTATTTTTTATTTTTCCATTTTTTGCTATTATCAATTCTGATTTAGAGTCATTTATTTTTAAAATTTTAATGTCATTTGCAATCATGCTATTCACATCAATCTTTTTAATTTCAATAAAATTTATGCCAACTTCATCATTAATATTTTTTATTCTCATAATGTCAGATGAGATTTTTATTGAATATACATCTTGATTTTTTTTATTTAAGATTTTTTCATATTGTTTTTCTAAATTTGCAGAAATAGGATTCAAAAAAATAAGGTTAAAACAACCAAATAAGAAAATAGAAATTGCAACTGGTAAGAAAATATCAAATATAGAATATCCAATATTTCTCATTGATGTTAGTTCGTTATTATTTATTAAATATCTAAACAAAAAAGATATTGATATTATTGTAACAAAAGGAAATATTTGATTTATAATTGAAGGAATTTTTAATAGAGTTAAGAGTAAATAGTTCAATAAATTTTGATTATTATCTGTTAGATTTCTTGCAATTTCAATTAAATTTATAAATGTCACTAAACTAAGTATTAATATTAGATTTATAAATAAATATTTATTTGTAAT
>CACJEE010000049.1 GCA_902592345.1 uncultured Alphaproteobacteria bacterium | reverse complement strand
TAAATATCATTTAATGAATAGATATTTAGATTTTGAAAATGATATAGCAAATATTGAATCTCTAATTAATAAATTAAATTTAAACAGTAGTAATTATAAATTTGAAAAAAATAAATTAGAAGATCAAAAAAAAAAATTAATAAAAAAAATTTATTCTAATTTATCTCCTTGGGAAAAAGTGCAAGTCGCAAGGCATGCTAATAGACCTCATTCTAAAGATTATATAAGCATGGTTTTTGATGACGTAATATATCTACATGGTGATAAAAAGTATGCGGATGATCCAGCTATATTAGGATGTTTAGGTAAAATATCTGACCAATCTGTAATGATAATAGGAACAGAAAAAGGAAACTCAATGGAGTCTCGCATTAAACATAATTTTGGTATGGCAAAACCTGAAGGTTATAGGAAAGCTCAAAGATTAATGACAATAGCTGATAAATTTAATTTACCTGTGGTGACTTTCGTTGATACAGCAGGAGCATTTCCAGGAAAAGATGCTGAAGAGAGAGGTCAGTCTGAATCTATAGCTTCATCTATTCAAACTTCATTGAAAATAGGCTCACCAATCATTTCAATCATAATTGGCGAAGGCGGATCTGGAGGAGCAATTGCATTGGCTACTGCAGATATTGTGTTAATGCTTGAGCATTCTATATATTCAGTTATTTCTCCCGAAGGTTGTTCATCAATTCTTTGGAGAAGTAATAATTTTACTAAAAAAGCTGCGGAAAGTTTAAAGCTAACTGCACAGGATTGTTTAAAAAATAAAATTATTGATTCTATTGTTGAAGAAGTTGACGGAGGTGCACATAGGTATCCTGAAGATCAGGCTAGCATTTTAAAAAATCAAATTATAAATTCAATTAATAACCTGAATACTTTATCTTTCGAAACCAGAAGAAAAAAAAGAAATGAAAAGTTTCTTAATATGACCTCAGATATTTAAGCCCCATGACACATCTTATATTTCTTCCCTGAGCCACAGGGACAAGCATCGTTTCTCCCAATTTTTTTAGCTATTATTCTCTTATTTTGTTGTTGGTTATTATTTTCTTTTTTATTTTCACTAATTAATTCTATACCAAAAAGAGTTTTTAATACCCTTTCATTTTGATTTGATAACATTTCATCAAAATAATCGAATGACTCTTTTTTATATTCATAAAAAGGATCTCTTCCACCCAAAGCTCTTAAATTAACACTACCTCGGAGCATATCCATTGCAGCTAAATGTTCTCTCCAATCTTTATCAATTTGAAAAAGCATTACTCTCTTTTCTGCAAATTCAAATAATTCTCTAGAATATTTATTTCTTTTATCTATTAATTTTTGATTTACTTCATTTTTAACTCTCTTAATTATTTCTTCTTCATCTACTCCCTCTTCTTCAAACCATTTATCAATAGGTAATAAAAAATTAAAAGTATTATCTATTCTTTCTATCAATATTTGAGAATTCCATTCATGAGAATATTTTTTTGGAGGTATAGCTTCATTTATAATTTCATCAATATAATCATCTATCATATCTTCAATTATTTTTGACTGATCTTTTGTTTTTAATATTTCTCTTCTATTTTGATATATTATTTTCCTCTGATCATTTAAAATGTCATCAAACCTTAAAATCTGTTTTCTGATGTCGTAGTTGTGAGATTCAACTTTTTGTTGAGCTCTTTCTAATGATTTTGTGATTAGCGAATGTGTAATTGCTTCTCCTTCTTTCAAACCCAACTTGCCAAGAACGTTTTCTAAGGTTTTGGAACCAAAAATTCTCATTAAATCATCTTCTAAAGAAAGAAAGAAAATGCTCTCACCTATATCACCTTGTCGTCCTGACCTTCCTCTTAGTTGATTATCAATTCTTCTACTCTCATGTCGTTCTGTTCCAATTACAAGCAATCCACCTGATTCTATTGCTTGATTTTTTAATTCTTCATTTTCATTTCCTAACTTTATGTCAGTTCCTCTTCCTGCCATATTAGTTGATATTGTAACATTCCCAGGTATTCCCGATCTTTCTATTATTTCTGCCTCTTGCTCATGATGCTTTGCATTCAAGATTGAATGTGTAATATTTTCATGTTTGAGATATTTTGAAATTAACTCTGAGTTTTCTACTGATGTTGTTCCAATTAAAATTGGTTGTTTTCTTAGATGCCTTTCTTTAACAAGCTTAATAACCGCATCATATTTTTCTTTTTTTGTAATATAAATTTCATCATTACGGTCATCTCTGTTAATTTTGAGATTTGGTGGAATAGAAACTACACCTAAATTATATATGCCTTCGAATTCTTTTGCTTCGGTGAGCGCTGTGCCTGTCATACCACTTAATTTATTGTAGGTTCTAAAAAAATTTTGATAAGTTATTGAAGCAATTGTTTGATTTTCTTTTTGAATAGTAAGATTTTCTTTTGCCTCAATAGCTTGGTGTAATCCATCACCGTATCTTCGACCCTCCATTGGTCTTCCACTTAAGTCATCTATTATTACAATCTGGTTATTTTTAATTATATAATCTTTATCTTTAATAAATAATTTATGGGCTCTTAAACCTTGAATAATATTATGATTCAAAGCCATATTATCCAAATCTTGCAAAGTACCACTCTGAATTAAATTATTTTCAATAAGTAATTTTTCTGCAAACTCCATCCCATCATTTGTTAGAAGTACATTTTTATTTTCTTCATTTAACTCATAGTCATTTTCTTTAAAAAGTTTAATAATTTTATTTATTTTAGGAAATAAGTCTATTGATGATGATGCTTCTGAAGATATAACTAATGGTGTTCGCGCTTCATCTATTAAAATGCTATCAACTTCATCTACAATAGCAAATGCTTCTTTCTTAAAACATAGGCTTTCGTAATCTCCTTTTAAATTATCTCTTAAATAATCAAATCCAATCTCATTATTAGTTGCATAAACAACATCACATTCATATTCTTTTGCTCTAACTTCGTGATCTGTCTTTGAATTAACACAACCGACAGTTAAATTAAGAAATTTATAAATCTTCCCCATCCATTCTGAGTCTCTTTTAGCTAAATAATCATTAACAGTAACTATATGAACAGATTTACCTGAAATGGCGTTTAAGTAAGCTGGCAATGTAGCAGCTAGTGTTTTGCCTTCTCCAGTTTTCATTTCTGCAATCTTACCTTCATGCAGAACTATGCCTCCAATAAGCTGGACATCAAAATGTCTCATATTAAGTGTTCTTCTTGCAACTTCTCTTACTATTGAGAATGCTTCTGGTAAAATCTCATCAATATCTAATTTTTCAACTTGAATTTTATTTTTAAAATAGTCAGTTTTATTTTTTAATTCGTCATCACTTAATTTAGATATTTCTGATTCAAAATTATTAATTTGTTTAACAATATTATCATATTTTTTAAGATTATTTGAACTCAAACCTCCAAATAATTTATTAACAATATTAAGCATATTATGATATGTGGCTGTTAACATATGAAATTCAAGAACGCTATAAAGGATTTGTTTTTTAAAAATAATGATAGATTTTTCTTAAAATCTAAATCTCCATTTGCGCCTAAGCATTATAAGGATTTATATCCACAAGGATTTAAAATTTATACTTTTAATGCAGGCTTTAAAAAGAAAAACGATGATCTTTTGATTATTGTATTTGATAATATAGTTAATGTAGCATCGAAATACTCTCTTACTGCAATGCCTTCAGCTCCAATTATTTGGGATAAAACAAACAACAAGGGTAAATGCAGAGCTTTAATTGTAAATTCAGGTAATGCAAATGCATATACAGGTCTTTCAGGATTAAAAAATATAGACAAATATACAAAAAAACTTGCTGAGTATTTGTCTTGCTCAAAGAAAGAAATATTGGTTTCTTCCACAGGAGTAATAGGTGAACAACTAAACCCAAATTTAATTTGTAGAAAGATTAGCAAACAATTTTTTTCAAACAACAAAATGCTTGTTGATGCTGCCAGATCTATTTGGACTACAGATACATTTGTTAAAACTGCAATTTACAATATTAAAATTCTTAATAAAAATATTAAAATTTATGGATTTGCAAAGGGATCAGGAATGATAAGTCCCAATATG
>CACJEE010000048.1 GCA_902592345.1 uncultured Alphaproteobacteria bacterium | reverse complement strand
CAATGGGTTTAACTGCTGAAAATGTTGCAAAAAAATATAATCTTTCTAGAAAAGAACAACAAGACTTTGCAATTTTAAGTCATGCTAATGCTGCAAAAGCTCAATTATCTAAAAGCTTTGATCAAGAACTAACTATTATTAAAAAAGATAATATTGAAGTGATAAGTGATGGTGGCATAAGACCAAATACCTCTCAAGAAATATTAAACAACTTAAAGTTAGTATTTGATGAAAATGGAACTATCACAGCTGGTACCGCCTCACCATTAACTGATGGCGCTTCTGCAACTTTAGTTTGCGAAGAAGAGTATGCTAAAGCTAATAAATTGCCAATAATAGCTAGAATAAAATCTACTGCCATTCAAGGTTGTCCTCCTGAATTAATGGGATTGGGACCAATTAACGCTTCAAAAAAAGCTCTTAAAAGAGCTAATCTAGATATTAAAGATATTGATATTGTTGAATTAAACGAAGCTTTTGCATCTCAATCCATTGCCTGCATAAAAGAACTTAAAATCAATCCAGAAATTGTTAATATAGAAGGTGGAGCAATATCTTTAGGGCACCCATTAGGTGCAACTGGCACTCGCATAACTGCAAAAGCTGCTTCCTTAATGATTAAACATAATAAAAAATATGCTTTAGCAACTCAATGCATAGGTCTTGGACAAGGTATAGCAACAGTGTTAGAAAGAGTTGAATAGTTATGCAAGTTTATAAAGCTCCATTAAGGGAATATAAGTTTTTATTAGAAGATTTTCTAAATTTAAAAGATCATAGCATTCTAACCAATAGAAATTTAGAAATTGATGACCTTCTTATGATACTAGAAGAGGGTTCAAAAATGTGTGAAGAAACACTTTTACCTCTAAACGTTACAGGTGATTCAGAAGGCTGTACATTTGATAATGGTAAAGTAATAGCTCCTAAAGGTTTTAAAGAGGCATATAAAATTTTTTCTGAAAATGGATGGCAGGGAATAAAGGTAAAAGAAAAATTTGGCGGTCAAGATCTTCCATATATTATGAATATGTTTTTAGATGAAATGGTTAGTTCAACAAATATGTCTTTTGGACTTTATCCCGGTTTGACTGCAAATGCTATAGATGCAATTGAAAAGAATGCTAGTGAAGAGTTAAAACAACTTTATTTACCACATTTGACTTCAGGAAAATGGACAGGCACAATGAATTTAACTGAACCTCAATGTGGAACTGATTTAGGTTTGAGCAAAACAATGGCCAAACCAAATGATGATGGATCCTATAATATTACTGGAACAAAAATATTTATTACCTGTGGTGAACATGATCTTAGTGAAAATGTAGTTCATTTAGTATTAGCTCGAACTCCTAATGCACCTGATGGAATAAAAGGAATCAGTCTTTTTTTAGTACCTAAAATAATTCCTAAAAACGATGGAACTCTTAACATAGCCAACAATGTTAAATGTGGTTCAATCGAAAAAAAAATGGGAATAAAGGCAAGTCCAACATGTGTTATGCATTATGAAAATGCAAAAGGTTGGCTTGTAGGAGATTTAAATAAAGGAATGAAGGCAATGTTTATCATGATGAATGGAGCTAGATTATTTGTAGGTATTCAAGGTATTGGTCTTTCAGAAACAGCATATCAATCAGCTCTTCATTATTCAAAAGAGCGTCTTCAGGGAAAATTACCTGAAAGCAAAAATATTGCTGATCCAATTATTGTTCATCCAGAAATAAGAAAAAATTTGATGTATATGAAGTCTGTTAATGATGGGATTAGAGGACTAATGCTTAAAGCTGGTAATGCTTTTGATATAATTGACTCTGATCAAACATCAAAACTTTCACAAACTTCTGAAAATTTAATCGCTTTATTAACCCCAATCCTAAAATCTTTTGCAACTGATAAAGCATTGGAGATTACAAATAACGCCTTACAAATATATGGTGGTCATGGATATATAACTGATCACGGCATGGAGCAATTAGTTCGCGATGCAAGAATCTTACCAATATATGAAGGTACTAATGGTATCCAAGCTTTAGATTTAATTGGAAGAAAATTTAATATTCATGATGGTCAAATTATTAATGACTATTTAGGTGAAATCGAAGGATTTTTAATTGCCAATGATGATGATCAAAATATGCAAAAGTTTATTGAATTGTTTAAATCTTCTTTCATAGATTTAAAAGATTGTGTCGATTTTATAAGACAAATCGATACTAAAAACACAAAAGAAATTAATGCCCATGCTATGGATTTTTTAAATATTTTTGCCCTTGTAGCAGTTGGGTATACTTGGCTTCAATTCATTAAAGTTTCTCAAGATAAAATTAAAGAAAAAAATGATCCTTTTTATTTATCAAAGATTCAAATAGGAGAATTTTTTATGACAAAGGTAATTTTTGAAACAAAAAGATTTAAAAATAATATTTATTCTTCTGGAAATTTATATAATCATTTTTCAGATAATTATTTTGAAACTGGAAGTTAGTAATGACAATTAAAATTTATAAACCAACTAAATCTTCAATGCAATCTGGATTAGGTAAAACAAAAAAATGGCTTGCTGAGTATATTATTGAAACTGATAAAGTTAAGGATACTTTAATGGGCTGGAATAGCTCGACAGATACTAAGGAGCAAATTAAAATGTTTTTTGATACAAAAGAACAAGCTATAGAATGGTCAAAAAAAAATAATCAACAATTTATAGTTATTGAACCTAAAGAAAGAAAAATCAAACCAAAGAACTATGCTTCAAATTTTGATATGAGCAGAAAAGAACCTTGGACACATTAATCTTTTGAATTTATTTATAGTATGATAAAGGGCATTTGAGCGCCCGTAGCTCAGTGGATAGAGCAACCGCCTTCTAAGCGGTAGGTCAAATGTTCGAATCATTTCGGGCGCGCCAATAAGTTCTTATTTAAACTCTAACTGTTTGCTCGTCTAAAAAAACATTAAAAGAAACAGACCTTCTCTCTTCTTCAGAAAAAAACGGATACACTGTATGCATCATATTGCTTGGAAAAATAAATAAATCTCCAATCTCTGGTTTAACATCATATACAGATGCTGCTGTCAGTTGAGTTGATCCATGAATAAAAGCTATATTACCATTTTTATTTATTTTTTTATAAGAGCTTCCAAAATCATCAGGTATTTTAGTATACATTACACCTGATAAATGACCATCATGCCAATGAATTGGATTGTAGTCACTTTCAAATTGACAGACTGCCCAACTTGATTTTATTTCGAATGTTTTAAATTCTTTATTTAAAGTAGATTGTACAAAATTATAAACAATATTTTTAATTGGATCGTAAAGATTTTGATCAATAAAATCTTTAGTTAATTTAATTTCATATTTTATCTCTCCAGCTAAATTTTTTCCATGATAAAGCTCATCTATTTTATTTTGATCTTTAAGTATTGTATCAATATGTTCATTAATAATTTTAATTAAGTTTTCAGAAATTTTGTATTTTCCAATAGCTGGTGAAAATGCTCTAATAATTTGTCCAGAAATTTTATTCATAATATAATATATTATTAAACAAACTATTTTATAATTTTTTTATTTGTTTATATATTGGTTTAATTAAATCACAATTATATATGAAATACAAGCTTAGTTGTCATTGTAAGTCTGTACAATTAGAAATAGATACAGATTTGTCAAATATTAAACAATGTAATTGTTCAATATGCAAAAGAAAAAATGCTAAAATGAATTTAATATCTAAAGATTCAATCAAGATTATAAAAGGTAAGGAAAACTTGTCTTCTTATAAATTTAATACAATGAAGGCAGAACATTTTTTTTGTAATATTTGTGGCATTTATACGCATCATAATAGAAGAACTGATCCAAATGGTTCTGGAATAAATATTGGATGTATTGATGAAATAGATCCATTTCAATATGAGGCAGGTTTTGTTGATATGAAAAATAAATAAGTTTATGTCATTGGATTTTTTAATTTCAAAAATTCAACAAAATAATTTTCTACTAATTGGCAGAGCAGGTGTTGATATTTATCCAGATCCTCCTGGAACTAAAACTGAAAATGCAAAGAATTATGTTACTCATTTAGGTGGTTCTTCAGCTAACATGGGTGTTCAATTAACTAAGTATGGTGGAATTTGTTCATTATTAACTAAAGTTTCAAATGATGCACTGGGAAAATTTGTATTAAATCAATTAGATGAATATGGTGTAAATAAGAATCTAGTTAAGTTTGAAGATAATGAATCTAGAATATCTTTTGCTATAGTTGAATCTACATTGGTGGATCATCAATCAATAATTTATAGACACAAAGCTGCAGATTTATTTTTAAATCATGCTGATATTGA
>CACJEE010000047.1 GCA_902592345.1 uncultured Alphaproteobacteria bacterium | reverse complement strand
ATAAAATTAGATTATTTCTTACTTTACTTAGCATGTATTTTTTGGACATTAAGCTATGATACGATTTATGCCTATCAAGACAGAAATGATGATATTAGCAATAATGTAAAATCTACGGCCGTACTATTAGGAGAAAAGGGTAAATTATTTGTAAGATTTAGCTATTTTTGTATGTTAAGTATAATTAGTTATTTATCTTGGAAATCATCAGAAAATCTAGCTAGTTTAGGCGTGATAATTGTAATACTTATTGGTATAAACATAATTATAAATAAATGGCAACCACACTCTACTGAAAGTTCAAATTATTATTTTCGACAAAATAATTTATTGGGTGGTGTTATTTTTTTATATTTATTATTTTTTTAAATGCCTTCAGTGTATAAAAATAAAAGATCTGTAATTAATCGCTTGATTTTTGATTATTTAATTAGCCACAAATATATAATTTTTTTAGCATTATTAATGATGATTGTATCGGCTGCAGCAACAGGTTTGCATGCTTGGCTTGTAAGACCTGCTTTAGATGAAGTTTTGATAAAAGGAAATAAAGAAATGCTGTTTCTAATTCCTCTTGCTATTATAATTGTTACTCTTTGCAAAGGTATTGCGACTTATACTCATTCTTTCCAAATGAGTAAGGTTGCTCATTCTGTAATTGCTAAACTTCAAACGCATATGTTTGAAAAATTAATGTATCTAAATTTAAACTATTTTAATGAATCAAAGTCAGGAAATTTAATTTCAAGACTTATTAATGATACCTATTATTTAAGATTGGCAATAGTAAAATCTGTAACAGCTGTAATCAAAGATATTTTAGTTATTATCTTTTTACTAGCAAATATGTTTTATCAAAGTTGGTCATTAACACTTTTTGCGTTTTTTGCATTCCCCTTAGCAATTTGGCCAATAAAAAAAATCGGTAAAAGTATTAGAAAAATTACATATGAAATTCAAAATGAAATTGCAAAATTTTCTAATGTTTTAGCTGAGAGTATTAAAGGAATTCGTCAAGTTAAAGCGTACAACAAAGAAGAATATGAAAAGAAAAGGGCATTTGAAACTATTAATTTCATAAAGAAATTTTTTATACGATCGGCTTTTGTAAGCAATAGGTTAAGTCCTCTAATGGAATTTATAGGGAGTTTAGCTGTTGCTGTTTCTATCTATGCTGGTGGAGTTTTTGTTTTGAATGAAAGCATGACAACAGGCCAATTCATGAGTTTTCTTGTAAGCCTTCTTTTGGCATACCAGCCTGTAAAAGCTCTTGGCAATTTAAATATAAGTGTTCAAGAAGGGCTAGCAGGTGCTGAAAGAATATTTTTATTACTGGATACGCCATTAGAAAAATCAGAAAAACATGAAGTTAGTAACAATATTAAATTAAATGGAAATATAGAATTTAAAGATGTTAATTTTTCTTATAGTGAACAAAAAATTCTTAACAATATAAATTTAACAATAGATTCAGGTAAAAAAACTGCTTTTGTAGGAATGTCAGGGAGTGGAAAATCGACTTTAATTAATTTATTATTGAGATTTTATGATCATTATAAGGGCACAATTAAAATTGATCAAAAAGATATTAAATCAATGTCATTATTTGATTTAAGAGAAAACATTTCCTTAATTACTCAAGAAACTCTTTTATTTAATGAGAGTATATTAGATAATATTAGATATGGAAATTTGTCATCTAATGATGATGAAATTCAAGAAATTGCAGATATTTCAGGTGTAAGTAAATTTGCAAATCAGTTACCTGATAAGCTAAATACAATTGTTGGAGAAAGTGGTATTAAACTATCAGGAGGGCAAAGACAAAGAATAGCAATTGCAAGAGCTCTAATCAAAGATGCTCCTATACTTATCATGGATGAAGCAACGTCTTCATTAGATAACCTTACTGAAAAGGAAATACAATCAGCTCTTGATGAATTAATGAAAGATAAAACAACCATTATTATTGCCCATAGACTAAGTACTATACAAAATGCTGACGTGATTTTTACATTAGAAAAAGGTATAATAGAAAGCAATGGCAATCATGAATATTTAATTAAAAATTCTGCAGTTTACAAAAAATTACAATTGCAAGAAGATTATAATGACAATTAAAAAAAAAATTATTAAAAATTTTTTTGTACAACATTTTTTAGCTTTTTTAAGTGCTATGTATATAAAACTTGTAAGAGCAACATCTGTTATTTTAGAAAAAAATATTGAATCGCCAGAATTTTATTGGAAAAATAATAAACCTTTCATACTAGCTTTTTGGCACAATCAATTAATGTTGATTAGTTATTGTTGGAAATCAAATTCTAAAATAAATGTTCTAGCTTCAGGTCACAGTGATGGAAGATTTGGAGCAATTATAGGAAAATATTTTAATTTAAATAATATCCCAACATCATCTAATGAAAAATCTATTACTATTAAGCCAATTTTTAAATTACTAAAAAACTCAAGCTATATAGGGATAACGCCTGATGGTCCAAGAGGACCAAATCAAAAAGTATCAGAGGGAATAATTAAAATATCAAAAACAACACAAGTTCCTATTATACCCATTGGATTTGCCTCATCTAAATTTAAAAGACTTAAATCTTGGGATTCTTTCTTAATCACTAAACCTTTTGCTAGGTGTGCTTTTGTATGGGGAAATTCAATAACTATACCTAAAAATTGTAGTGAAAATGAAATTGAAGAATTTAAAAATAAGTTAGAGAGTGAAATAAATATTTGTGTGGATCAGGCAAAAAAAGAAATAAATGCATAAAATATATAAATTTATATCTTATTTTTTAATTCCGTTTATTTATTTAAATACATTCATAAGATTAATTAAAAAAAAAGAAGATATCAATAGATACAAAGAAAGATTTGGATTTACAAATTTAAAAAAAAATGTTGAAAAAGAGGTTGTTTGGATTCATGCCTCAAGTGTTGGTGAGTTTAAATCATGTGATTTATTAATAAATCATTTTTATAAGACATATAATTTATTAATTACAACAACAACTAAAACAGCCTCAGATTTTGCCTTAAAAAATTATGGAGAAAAAATTATTCATCAATATGCTCCTTATGATGTTATACCATGGATTGATAAATTTTTAGAAACTTGGAAACCAAAGTTAGTAATTTGGATTGAATCAGATATTTGGCCTAACACAATAGTTAGATTGCGTGAAAAGAAAATTTCTGCAATTTTCTTAAATGCTAGAATATCTCCTCAATCTTTTGAAAAGTGGAAAAAAATTTCTTCTTATTATAAATTTATAACTAAGAGTTTTTTTACAATCTATGCACAAAGCAAAAATGATTTGGAGAGAATCACAAAACTTACAGATGTAAATGTAAATTATTTAGGTAATTTAAAACTAACTAAAAGAAATACCTCACTATCAAAATATGAAATTTCAGAAAAAGTAAATATTATGCTTGCAAGCACACACCAAAATGAAGAAAATTTAATAATTCCATACATTCAAAATATAAGCGAAAAATTTCCATTTATAAATTTTATTATAGCACCTCGACATCCAAATAGATCAAAAACAATTTATAATTTACTAAAGAATAAAAAATTAGATGTTGAATATCATAGTCAATTAGAAAAGCATAATTGTAGATACTTGATAATTGATAGTTTTGGGAAAATGGAAGAATTTTTCAGTAAAAGTGATATAGTTTTTTTAGGAGGATCTCTTATAAAAAAAGGTGGCCATAATCCAATCGAAGCTGCTTTAGCAAATTGCGCAATTATTTCTGGTCCCTATGTGTTTAATTGGCAGAATTTATATGAAGAAATGATAGATCATAATTCTTGTTTAATGATTAATGAAGCAAAAGAATTAGAAATAAAAATAATTAATCTAATTAAAAATAAGGACCTTTTAGAAAAATACAAAAAAAATGCTCTTACTTTTTCAAATACTATTTTCTTTAAAGAAGACAAATTAATAAAATTATTAAATTATAAACTGAGGTATAATGCTTAAAGCGCCAAAATTCTGGTATTACAAAACAGATAGTTTTTTATCAAATGCATTATATCCGCTTTCTTTAATGTTCCGACTTGGCACAAAAATACGGAACCTCATAAGCAAAGAAAGGGAAGCTAAATTACCTATAATTTGTGTTGGTAATATTGTTATTGGTGGAGCGGGAAAAACTCCTGTTGCTTTAAAAATTGGAAATATGCTTAAAAAAGCTGGGTATAATCCACATTTTGTATCCAAAGGTTATGGTGGATTAGAAAAAAATAACACATTAGTAAATGATTGGCACTCTCCAAAGAGTGTTGGGGATGAGCCTTTATTATTATCTGAAATAGCACCAACATGGATTGGTTTAGATAGAAATAAATCATTTGAGTTAGCTAGAGAAAAAGGTGCTAATTGTATTGTTATGGATGATGGTTTTCAAAACCCAACTCTTCAAAAAGATTTTTCAATTGTAGTTATTAATGGCGAACAAGGGTTTGGGAACAAAAGAGTTATACCATCAGGTCCATTAAGAGAGAGTATTAGCAGAGGTTTATCCAGAACAAACTTAGTTATAACTATAGGAGACATTTCAGAATCTGTTAAAAACAAAATTCCTAAAAATATCCCAATGATTGGAGCAAGCTTTAAAATAAAAGAAGATGATTTAATGTTAAAAGGTCAAAAAGTTACTGCTTTTGCAGGAATTGCCTATCCAGAAAAATTTTTTAATTCCTTAAAATTAGTAAAGGCAAATATTGTTGACCAGATAAGTTATTCTGATCATCATATCTATAGTGAAAATGATCTGCTGAATTTAGCAGAAATAGCAAATAAAAATAGATCAATACTTATTACTACAAAAAAAGATATAGTTAGAATTCCTA
>CACJEE010000046.1 GCA_902592345.1 uncultured Alphaproteobacteria bacterium | reverse complement strand
CTAATATTAAAGAAACTGAATTATTTGATAAAAAAATTTTCAATAAATCCAAAGGAGATTTAAAACTTCTTAATTCAGGAGATTTAAAAGAAATGATAAATATTGAAATTTCTTTTGCTACAAAAAATGCAATTGAGAAAATTGAAAAATTAGGTGGAAAAATTAAATTAACTAAAAATTAATAATGGCAACAGCAGCAGAAAAACTTGCAGGAAATTTAAACTTTGGAGCTTTAGGAAAGGCAACTGAGTTACGAAACAGGTTATTATTCACTTTAGGTGCTTTAATAGTTTTTAGACTTGGTACATTTTTACCAATTCCAGGTATTAATCCAATTTCTCTTCAGCAGTTTTTCGAACAACAATCTTCAGGTATTTTGGGCATATTTGATACATTTTCTGGAGGTGCATTAGGTAGAATGGGTATATTTGCCCTTGGTGTTATGCCTTATATTTCGTCATCAATTATTATGACTTTGATGCAAGGATCAATACCTTATATGAAAAATTTAAAAGAACAAGGTTCAAAGGGACAAAGGCAACTTCGTCAACTTACAAGATATGTTACAGTTTTAATTGCTGCTCTTCAGGGTTATGGAGTATCTATTGGCTTAGAGTCTATGCAAACAGCATATGGTAATATTGTTATTGATCCTGGTTTATTTTTTAGAATAACGACAGTGGTCACACTAGTTGGTGGAACTGTTTTCTTAATGTGGTTAGGAGAGCAGATTAGTTCTAGAGGTGTGGGTAATGGAATATCCCTAATAATTACTGCCGGTATACTAGCTAACTTACCGAGTGCTTTTGTTAGTACATTGCAATTAGGAAGAACAGGTGAATTAAGTAATGTATTTATTTTAGGAATTTTAGTTTTAGTTTTAGGTCTGATAGTTTTTATTGTTTTTATAGAAAAAGGACAAAGAAGATTAATTGTTCAATATCCAAAAAGGCAGGTTGGGAATAAAATTTATGGTGGCCAAAGTTCTCATTTGCCTTTAAAAATAAATACAGCTGGAGTAATACCTGTTATTTTTGCTTCATCAATTTTACTTCTTCCCAACACAATGTCTGGTTTTGGTGCGGGGTCATCAAGTGATATTTTCTTATTTATTTCAAGCTATCTTGGTCGTGGGCAACCATTGTATTTGGGATTATTTGCAGCAATGATTATTTTCTTTGGTTTTTTTTATACTGGCATTGTTTTTAATCCTGATGAACAAGCTGAAAATCTTAGAAAATATGGAGGCTTCATTCCTGGCATTAGACCTGGAGAAAATACATCTAAATATATAGATTTTGTCTTAACTAGACTTACAACGATAGGAACAATATATTTGGCCCTTGTAGCACTTATGCCAGAATTTTTAATTTCAAAAACGTCTATTCCCTTTTACTTGGGAGGAACAAGCCTATTAATTGTTGTAGTTGTGATGATTGATTTTATTAACCAGGTACAATCTCATTTATTTCAACACCAATATGAAGGTTTATTAAAGAAAACAAAACTTAAAGGCAGAAGATAATTAATGAAATTAATTATATTTGGACCTCCTGGTTCTGGAAAAGGAACTCAGGCATCTATATTAGCAAAAAAAAACAAAATACCCCATCTCTCAACAGGAGATATTTTAAGATCTAAACTTGAGGAAGGTGATGATTTGGGTCAAGAGTTATCTAAAATAATGTCAGTTGGTAATCTTGTTCCTGATTCAATTATAAATCCAATAGTTGCTGATAAATTACTTAGCAATGATTGTAAAAATGGATTTATACTTGACGGCTATCCTCGTAACAAAAATCAATCTGAATTTTTAATAGATTTTTTAAAAAAAAATAATTTAGATATCGATTTAATCATAGATTTTATAGCTGACACAACTACTGTAAAAAAAAGAATCATGGAAAGATCAAGGATTGAAAATAGGTCAGATGATAACTTAGAAGTAATCAAAACTAGATTGGATAAATATTTTGCTGAAACTCAACCTTTAGCAGTTATGTTTAAGGAAAAATTTAAAGATAAGTTTTTTGAGATAAATGCGACACAGGAAATAACAAAAATTCAATATGATATTGAAAATAAGCTTAAAAATGCCTAAATTTAGGCCAAAAACCATGTATGAGAGCTTGACTTTCACATTAATATTAATGTATTCACCCTCATTCATTTTTTTAACAGACAAAAATTAGCATGGCCAGAATTTCAGGTGTAAACATACCAACAGGAAAAAAAATACATATTGCGCTTACATATATTTTTGGAATTGGTTCAAAGATAGCTAATGATTTATGTGATCAAGCATCAATTGATAAAACAAAAAGAGTCAATCAATTAAATGATGATGAATTAAATAAGATAAGAGAGATTATTGAACAGAAACATGTTGTTGAAGGGGATCTTAGAAGAAAAGTATCAATGGACATAAAAAGATTAAATGATCTTGGTTGTTACAGAGGATTAAGACACAGAAAAAAATTGCCAGTAAGAGGACAAAGAACTCATACAAATGCCAGAACAAGAAAAGGCAAAGCAGTTGCAATTGCTGGGAAGAAAAAAGTGACTAAAGGATAAAATGGCTGATAAGAAAAAAACTAAATCAAAAATCAAGAAAAAAGTAACATCCGGTGTAGCACATGTTGTATCTTCTTTTAATAATACAATTATAACTATTGCTGATGAAAATGGTAATGCTTTAGCTTGGTCATCAGCTGGTCATAAAGGATTTAAAGGTTCTCGTAAGTCAACCCCGTATGCGGCTCAAATTGCAGCAGAGGATGTTGGAAATAAAGCAAAAGAATTTGGTCTTAAATCTTTAAAAGTTGAAGTTTCAGGTCCTGGCTCTGGGCGAGAGTCAGCTCTTAGATCTCTTCAGGCAGTCGGATATATTATAACCTCAATTAAAGATGTAACTCCAATACCGCATAATGGTTGCAGGCCTCGAAAAAGAAGAAGAGTTTAAATTACAAGGAGATTAAAGTGTTACAAAAAAATTGGATGGAATTAATTAAACCAAGTAAAATGGATGTGAATGTCCAGAATGATAGTAATAAGAAAGGTGTATTAATAGCTGAGCCTTTAGAAAGAGGATTTGGACTAACATTAGGTAATGCAATCAGAAGAGTATTACTTTCATCACTTCAAGGAGCGGCGATAACTTCTGTAAAAATAAAAGGAGTTGTGCATGAATTTTCAACAATACAAGGCGTAAAAGAAGATTTAACTGACATATTACTTAATCTAAAATCTGTAGCAGTTAAAGTGCACTCGCCAGGATTAAAAAAAATGTATTTAAAATCATCTGGTTCTGGTGAAATAAGAGCGGGAAACTTTGAAACTGACTCTGAAACTGAAATTATGAATCCTGATCAATTAATAATGACTCTTGATTCAAATGCAGATATTGAAATCGAAGCAAATATAGAAACTGGCAAAGGTTATGTTTCTGCTGAAGTAGCAGAAGATGAAAACAAGGTAATAGGTGAAATTAAACTTGATGCAATGTTTAGTCCTGTAATTAGAGCTTCATATAAAGTTGAAAATAGTAGAGTAGGACAAGTTACTGACTATGATAAATTGATTTTTGAGGTTGAAACAAACGGAGTTATAACTCCAGACGACGCAATTGCTCTCGCTTCAAGAATACTACAAGATCAATTACAGCCATTTATTAATTTTGATGAACCAGAAATCCAACATGATCAATCTTCTGCTGAAAAGCTCTCATTTAATTCAAATCTTCTAAAAAAAGTTGAAGAATTAGAATTATCTGTCAGATCTGCTAATTGTCTAAAGAATGACAATATAATATATATTGGTGATTTGGTTCAAAAATCAGAATCTGAAATGCTAAGAACGCCAAACTTTGGTAGAAAATCTTTAAATGAAATTAAGGAAGTTTTACAACAAATGGAGCTTAATTTAGGTATGTCAGTTCCTGATTGGCCTCCAGAAAATATTGATGATCTTGCTAAAAAATATGAGGATCCATTTAATAAATAATTGATATGAAACATAACATCAAGCATAGAAAATTAAATAGAACTTCTTCTCACAGAAAAGCTTTATTGATGAATATGTCTAATTCACTTTTAAAGCATGAACAGATAACTACCACATTAACTAAGGCAAAAGAGCTAAGACCTTTTGTTGAGAAATTAATATCATTGGGTAAAAAAGGAGATTTAGCTGCTAGAAAAAAAACTATATCTATTCTACAAGATGAAACAATGTCTAAAAAGATTTTTGATATATTAGCAGATAGATATAAAGATCGTAACGGTGGTTATACAAGAATTGTAAAGCTTGGTAATCGATATGGAGATAATGCACCTACAGCCGTTATAGAACTTGTTGATAGAGATGAGGATGCTAAAGGTTTAGACTCTGGCCCAGTTATAGAAAAGAAAACAACAGAAGAAGAGCAGCTTCCTCAAAATTAAATTTGCTTAATTTTTTATTTGTTGCCATCGGTGGATCTATAGGGGCATCTTTAAGATATTTTGCTTATTTATTTTTCAAAAATTATTTTTTATCAAATTATCTATTTCTTAGTACGCTTTTTGTAAATATTGTTGGTTCTTTTTTAATTGGGTATGCAATTATGTTAATGGAAGCTAAAAATTTATCTGAAGATTTTATAAGGTATTTTTTAATAATAGGAGTCTTAGGATCTTTTACTACATTTTCAACATTTTCAATAGAAAGTGTTGATTTACTTTTAAGCAAAAAATTTTTTAACGCTTTCTTTTATATGTTTCTATCATTATCTTTGTGTTTATTATTTACTTTCATTGGTTTAAATTTTAATAAAATAATAAATTGATAAAGAAAATAAAGATAATTAAAGATTCAGAAAATCAAAGACTTGATAAATTTTTAAAAAAATCTTTT
>CACJEE010000045.1 GCA_902592345.1 uncultured Alphaproteobacteria bacterium | reverse complement strand
TAATGGGCGGTTAAAAAAATTTAATTGTTCTATTTTTTTAGAAGGAACCAATTTCCAAAAAAAAATTTGGCGCGAACTACAAAGAATTCCATATGGCAAAACGAAATCTTATGGTCAAATTGCAAAAAAATTTAATACATCTCCTAGGTATGTTGGGAATGTATGTGGATTGAATCAACATCTTTTAGTAGTTCCATGTCACCGTGTTGTTCGTTCTGATGGAACTTTAGGTGGATTTTCTAGTATAGGTGGTATTAAGTTGAAAAAAAAGTTAATACACTTAGAAAATAATGAGTAAAAACATCATAATACTTCAGCATATTGATATAGAGACACCGGGATATATTCTCGATTTAATGAAAAAAGATAATTTTAATCTTACAACAATTGAGTTAGATGAAGGTCAAAAAATTCCAAGTGATATAGCTCAATTTGATGGAATGTTTTGTATGGGTGGACCAATGGATACCTGGATGGAGAAAGATTATCCTTGGCTAATTGATGAAAAGAAAAAAATTAAAGAATTTGTTGTTGATTTAGAAAAACCTTATTTAGGATTTTGTTTGGGATGCCAGTTGTTAGGTGAGATTGTTGGTGGAAATGTGGTCAAATCAGCACCTCCTGAAATAGGTATTTTAGATATTAATATGAGTGATGCATATTCTAATGATCATTTATTTGGTAAATTTAATTCAACAATTAAAGCTTTGCAATGGCATAGTTATGAAGTTCAAAATCTAGAATCAAACAAAGATGTGACTTTATTAGGATCTTCACCAACAACAAAATACCAAATCTTTAAATATAAAAACCACGCATATGGCATTCAATTTCATATAGAAATAAAAGGTAATACAGTGTCCGACTGGGCTTGTGTTCCAGAATACGAATCTGCACTTGAGGATAGCCTTGGCAAAGGAGCTCTTAAAAAATTTGATAAGATAGCACAAGAAAATATGAGTATGATGAACTTTAATGCTAAAACATTGTATAATAATTTTAAAAAAATCTTATAAATAAATAAATTTCATATATTTAATAATCGCATAATTACATATGCATTTTTTGCATATCTATTTTTCAAATTTTAAACTTACAAATTTTATTATTTTAATTAAATATATAGTTACGTTCATCATGTTTTACATGACGGAAGTAGGCGAAAGCTGAAGGAACGCATGCAAAGTTATTAAATCGTTCAATCTGTGAAAACAGATCGGAAGTAGGTTAAACCGAAGGAACGCGGAACTTATTTTTAATTTCCATAGCTAAGCATGATTTAAGCAGGTCTCAGGTGAGTTCTGTTATAAAATTATTATGGAGAATTATATGAATAAATATTCTTTTTTAGGTTTAATTTTGGGTTTTACTTTTATTTCTTCTACTGCTTTTGCAGCTGTTGATCCTGAAGTATCCTATATTTTAAACACACTCTTATTTCTCATAGGTGGCTTTTTAGTCATGTGGATGGCAGCTGGTTTTGCTATGTTAGAGTCTGGACTAGTTACATCTAAAAGTGTTGCAACAATAGCTGCAAAAAATATTGGACTATATTCTATAGCAGGTTTGATGTTTTGGTTTATTGGATACAATTTAGCGTATGGTATACCAGAAGGAGGTTTTATTGGAACATTGCTTCCATGGAGTGATGCAAGCTCAATTGAAACTGGTTATTCAGATGGATCAGATTGGTTTTTCCAAATGGTATTTTGTGCAACAACTTGCTCAATAGTATCAGGTACGATGGCTGAGAGAATTAAAATTTGGCCATTCTTTTTATTCTGTGCGATTTTAGCTGGTATAATATATCCAATCGAAATGGGATGGCAATGGGGTGGAGGTCATCTTGCAGCTGCTGGCTTTTCAGATTTTGCTGGTTCAACATTAGTTCATAGTGCAGGGGGTGCTGCGGCACTTGCAGGAGCAATACTTCTTGGTCCAAGACTTGGGAGATTTACTGATACAGGTGATCCTAAAGCAATGGAGCCTTTTGCTAGTTCTTCAATCCCTTTAGCAACACTAGGTGTATTTATTTTATGGCTAGGATGGTTTGGATTTAACGGTGCCTCACAATTAGCTTTAGGGTCTTTTGATGACTCAACTTCTGTCGCAACTATTTTTATAAACACTAATCTAGCCGCTTGTGCAGGTGTTATGGTTTGCGCTGCTGTGTCAAGATTAGTTGGCGGTAAAACTGATGTTGTGATGATGCTTAACGGTGCTTTAGGTGGACTTGTAGCTATTACTGCAGAGCCTCTTACACCTTCTCCTATCATGGCAATAATTATTGGTGGTATTGGAGGATTAGTTGTCTACTACGGAACATTATTATTGATTAGATTTAAAATAGATGATGTTGTTGGAGCTATTCCAGTTCACGGTTTTGCAGGTATTTGGGGAACATTAGCAGTCCCACTTACTAATTCTGGTACTAATTTTGGTTCTCAGCTCTATGGAATCTTGTGGATTAACATTTTTGTTTTCGTTGTTGCCTTTATTATTTGGTATCTAATGAAAATTAGTTTTGGAATAAGAATAAGCGAAGAAGCAGAACAGCTTGGAACTGATAAAGCTGAAGTTGGAGTAATGGCGTATTCTATTAGAGATTGAAATTTAATATTTATGTCATAAATTTATAATAGTAGAGGGGTTTATCTCCTCTACTTAATGGGAAAATTATATGAATTCAGAACAAATAATTAAACTTAATAAAGAAGCATTATATTCTACTTTGACTAGCAGTGATAAATTTGGCAGGTTTTTTAATAAATCAATTTTGCACTATGCAGCTATAATGGAAGTATTTACCTACAACAAATTAGACGGAATTTCTTATGAAAAATTGTGCATAAATATTCCAAAATCACTAGGATCAAGATCAAGTATTCAAAATCTTCTTAATGAAGGTTTAGATCAAAAACTTTTATTTAAAGTTGAACACAAGAAAGATAAGAGGATTAAAAATTATTTTTTATCTGATGAATTCTATAATATGGTGCTTGGTTGGATTAGGTTACAAAAAAAAATTTATAACAGTTAATTAAAGATATTTTATATAATATAAGGAGAATTATGAAAACAGTATTTATGATTGCAAAAAAAAAACATATCTTAAAATATGAGAGAAAAATGCCTGAAAAAGAAGTTTTAAAAATGAAATCTTTTGTCACAAACAAAGGTAATAAACTAGTTAAAACAGATAAGTTTAAAATAAAAAAGATATCAGAAAAAGATAAAGAAAGAATTTTTGAAATTATTTTATAATTAGGCTCTTCCGGAAAATTGAGATAGTTTATTTGGATCAATGCCTAATAAGCTATAAGCTTTGCTCCACTTATTTGAAACCTCTTCATCAAATAAAAATTTAGAATCAGCAGAAAGAGTCATCCAACTGTTGGCAAGTATTTCTTTTTCTATTTGTCCTGGCCCCCATCCAGCATAGCCTAATGCAAATATACTATTTTCAGGACCTTTACCTTTTGATAAATCTTCAAAAAATTCAACATTACTAGTTAATGCAACTCCTTTTCCAATAGATAGTGTCTCTTTTTGTATTACTTCGTCAGAGTGTAAGACAAAGCCCCTGCCTGTTTCAACAGGTCCACCGTATCGGATATATAGTTTTTTACCACTTAAAGGTTTATCGATACCTAGTTGCTCTAATAAATCAGGATATAAATCATAATCAATTTTTTTATTTATTATTATTCCCATTGTCCCTTCAGACGAATGAGCACAAATGTAAATAACAGTTTTATAAAATCTCTCATCTTCAAGAGAGGGCATTGAAATTAATAGCTTTCCAGTTAAATTCATAATTATATATATTCGTATTATTTATAGTATTTCAATAGTGTAATACTATATATTAGAAATTAATTTAGATGAATATTTTATACGATTTATTAAGAGCTTTTATATACATATTATTTGTAAGTTTTTTTTGCACTAATGTTGTTGCTTTGTCCAGTGATTGGAGTATTGGCGATTCTTCAAAGGTGAGACTAATTTCTCCCTACTCTCAAAATAATAATAAAGAGTTATTAATTGGACTTGAGTATGAAATGGATCCAGGTTGGAAAACTTATTGGAAATCTCCAGGGGATGGAGGTTTTGCCCAAAATATTTCATGGGAAAACTCATCTAATATTAATAATTTAGAAGTCTTATGGCCAACTCCTGAAAAATTTCAAATATTAGGCCTTACATCATTGGGTTATGAAAATAATGTAATTTTTCCACTTAAACTTGAAATAAATGATGAGTCACAGAATACTTTTGTTAATTTGCAAGTAAATTTTTTAATATGTAAAGACATTTGCATTCCTGGTGATGCAAGAGTTTTTTTAGAAATTCCTTCAGGAAATAAAGAACTTACTGATAATTTTTTTATAATGGAAAGATCTCTATCTTTTTTACCTGAGCATAATTTCGATAGTTCCTATATTAATAATGTCAATGCAAGTATTTATAAAGATAAAGATAATTCCTTAATTAAAATAATTGCTGAAACAGATAAGAGTTTTTTTAATACAAATATTTTCTTACATACACCTTTTGGCCTGCCAGTTGTAAAAAATTCTTTAGTTTATTCAAATAATAATAAATTGATTACAGCAGAATTTAAATATGCAAAAGATTTGATTTCAAAAGAACAATTTCCTATAGAAATTATTGTTCAGGATCAAAATCACAATTTTATAAATATGCTAGATGTGCAGGTAAAAAATATTTCGCCTCCTGTAAAAGAAAATAATAATTACATCTATTTCATTTTGATATCATTATTAGCAGGTTTAATATTGAATGTAATGCCTTGTGTCTTTCCCATTCTTTCCATAAAATTAATGTCAGTTTTTTCATCTGATCAAAAAAATGCTAGAGTTAGTTTTTTTACTACAGCTTTTGGAATTATTTTTTCATTTATACTCTTAGGCTTAGTATTTTTATTTTTACAATACTTTAAATTTTCTATTTCTTGGGGAATGCAATTCCAACAACCATACTTTTTACTTTTTATTACTTTAGTAATCTTTTTATTTATGATGAATATGTTTAATCAGTTTGAAATCAACTTACCAAGTAGAGTCAGTAATTTTAGTCTTCTAAATAATAATAATTTATATTTAAAAGATTTCTTTAATGGATTTTTTGCAACATTAATGGCAACCCCCTGTTCCGCACCTTTTGTTGGAACGGCTATAACAGC
>CACJEE010000044.1 GCA_902592345.1 uncultured Alphaproteobacteria bacterium | reverse complement strand
TAAAGATAAAAAAAATATCGATGGCAAAATAAATTTTGTATTACTTAAAGGTATTGGTAATGCTTTTTTAAAAAGTAATGTTAACTTAAAAAATATAAAAAAAAATACTTAAATAAATGTCATTGTTTTCTTTTTTACTTATTATTTGTTTATTTTTATTAATTGTTTTATCAGCATTCCTTTCAGGTTCTGAAACAGCTCTGACAGCCACAAATAGAGCAAGAATACTTTTAAAGTTAAAAAAAGGGGAAAAGAAAGCTAATTTTGTTCTTAAAATTCTTGATAATTTAGATGATGTTATATCCGCATTGTTAGTAACTAGTAATATGGTAAACATTTTAGCATCATCCTTGGCTACTGCTGTTCTTTATGAAGTGTTTGGGGTTAGTGGTATCCTTTATGCGACAATAATCATGACAATTTTAATTGTAGTCTTCGCTGAAATTTTGCCAAAAACTTATTCATTAAATAGACCAACAAGGACTTCTATTAAGGTTGGAGGAATAATATTTTACTTAAGTAAAATACTTTACCCATTGATATACACAATAAACTTAATTGTAAAAAAAGTTATATTGGGAAATCTTAAAAAAGATAAAAAACAACAAGATCAACAATCAGAAGAAGAACTTCAAGGCGTGATAGATATGTACAAAACTTCTAGTCCTGACTCAGAGCATGAAAAAGATATGTTGCAAAGTATACTCACGCTTAATGATACTACAGTAGAAGAAGTATTTACTCATAGAAAAAATATTTATTCAATTGATAGTTCATTAGACATAGATGAAATTATAAAAAAAATTAATAATTCGAGATATACGAGAATCCCTTTTTGGAAAAATAATCCTGAAAATATAATTGGTCTGTTAAATGTTAGAGCATTGGATGTAGACCTATCAAAAAAGGAAAGTTCAAAAGAAATAATTTTTGATAAAATGTCAAAACCCTGGTTTATCCCTGAAACAACTAATCTTTTAGAACAGTTAGCTGCTTTTAAAAATAAAAAGGAACATATTGCATTTGTTGTTGATGAATATGGGGAGTTATTAGGTCTGATAACTCTTGAAGATATTATCGAAGAAATAGTTGGTGAGATAGTAGATGAAATTGATTTGGCTGATGAACAATTTAAAAATTTAAATGATGGATATATTATTACAAATGGTGAAAAAAGTCTTAAAGATTTATATAAACACTTTGATCTTGAGTCACCTATAAGTGAAGCATCAACAATCTCTGGTCATATATTAGAAATTGCTAAAAGAATTCCTTTATTTGGAGAAACAGTAAGAGATGAGTTTTTTATTTATAAGGTTTTATCTCACTCAAGAAAACAAATTTCTAAAATCGAGATTAAATCAATTAAATAATTTTAATTTCTAAAGAGTGTAAACCACTATCAAATTCTTTAACTAATAAAGAATTAATTTTTCTATGTACCTCTAATCTATTTAATTCTAGTTTAGAGTTTTTTTTAAGATGGACCAATATGTGGGTTTCATTATTTCCATCAAAATTATTATGACCTTTATGTAAATAAGAGTTATCTTTAACAATAATAGTGTGATCATCAAAATATTTTTCTAAAATATTTTGTATTCTTTTTGTACGATTCATAAATATGGACTATATATTATGATTATGAATAAATTTAGATTTGATGTTCAAAAAAATAATTTATCTTGGGAAAAAAGTGTTTTTAAAAAATGCGACTCTGAAGCATGTAATAAAAAGGGTGAGTATAGAGCTCCAAAATCAAGAATAATGTTAAATGAATATTTCTATTTTTGTTTACATCATATTAAAGAATATAATAAATCGTGGGATTTTTACAAAGGTATGTCTGTTGATCAAATTGAGAATTCAATGAGAAATGATACTGTATGGGATAGACCTTCTTGGCCGCTCAAAAATAATTACAGGGGTACTTTTGATGAATTTAATAATTATGTAGATGATTTTATTAAAACACAAGATGATAAATTTAATGATAATTACTTTAAAAATAAGCTTCTGGATGAAACATTAACACTAGAAGATACTAAAGCATTAAACGATTTAGACCTAGAAATGCCAATTTCTCTAGAAAAAATTAAGAAAAATTACAAAAAGTTAGTGAAAATCTTTCATCCTGATGTAAATGGAAATAATAAAAAAGCTGAAGAAAAGTTCAAACAAATAAACGAATCCTACAAACTGCTATTAAAAAAATTTATAATAAAAAATGGAAAATAAACCTAATAAAATAATTAATACAAAAGATACCTTTGGGGTAACTTGCAATTTTGAAGTATTAGGGTTTGATAAAAAAAATGCAAATGTCCCTGAAATTGACTTAAGCTATCGATTTGATCCAGAAACAACTGTTTCAATACTTGCTGGTTTTGCTAATAATAGAAGAGTTCTTATTCAAGGATATCACGGAACAGGTAAATCAACACATATTGAACAAGTTGCAGCAAGATTAAATTGGCCGTGTGTTAGAGTTAATCTTGATAGTCACATAAGTAGAATTGATTTAATTGGAAAGGATGCTATAGTTTTAAAAGATGGCAAACAAATAACAGAATTTCAGGATGGAATTTTACCGTGGGCTTATTCAAATCCAGTCGCTCTTGTGTTTGATGAGTATGATGCTGGTAGACCTGATGTAATGTTTGTTATACAGCGTATTTTGGAAACAGATGGTAGATTAACCCTACTTGATCAATCAAGAGTCATTAAACCAAATAAATATTTTAGATTATTTGGAACTGCAAATACAGTTGGCCTAGGAGATACATCAGGACTATACCACGGTACTCAACAAATAAACCAAGGTCAGATGGATAGATGGAATATAGTCACTATTTTAAATTATTTGTCAAATAATGAAGAAGAACAAATCATCTTAAGCAAAATGAAAAAATTAAATAATAAAAATGGCAAAGATATTATCAAATCAATGGTAGCAACTGCTGATTTAAGTAGATCTGGTTTTATGAATGGTGATATTTCAACTGTTATGAGTCCAAGAACAGTATTAACTTGGGCTGAAAATTATATAATATTCAATGATATTGAATATGCATTTAAACTTTCATTTCTTAACAGATGTGATGAGATTGAAAGACCTATCATTGAGGAATATTTTCAACGCTCATTTGGAATTGATATTTCAGATGCAAAGGTAGCGAATGTTAAAGAATGAGGAAATTTTAGAAGAATTTAAAAAATCACTTACTGCAACTACAAAATCTATTAGTAAAAATAATGAAGTAGAGATAAATTTTACAAAGGAAAACTCTTCAATTGATGGTAATCATA
This sequence comes from uncultured Alphaproteobacteria bacterium, assembly GCA_902592345.1. Taxonomy (GTDB): domain Bacteria; phylum Pseudomonadota; class Alphaproteobacteria; order HIMB59; genus CACPNW01. The sequence goes on along the minus strand of CACJEE010000044.1, from coordinate 2,458 downwards.
TAAATTTAACCGAACCTAATGTTGAGAGTATAAAAAAAAACCTAGATTATATAAGGGCTGAGGCAGATTCTCTTGCTCTTGAGTTTAGATTTCATTCTAAAGAAATACATAATAATTTTATTAATAGTGGTGAGTTTTCAAATGAAATTTTTAATGCTGTTGAGCAATCAAGAATTGAAGCAAAAGGATCAAATAGCTTTAAGGGCATTAAATCAAATATTACAAAAAAACACTTATTAGATATTAAAAAAAATTCTCATGATAAAGAGACTAAAATTCCTGAAGCTTTTAAGTATGTTGCGTATGAAAAATTTTTAAATTTGGATTTAGGTCATTATAATGAAAAAAATAGAAGAATTATTCAAAAAAAACTAGGTGATGATTATGATAAAGTTTTTAATGAACTAAAAGCATGTATCAATAATCAAAAAACTTTTGGGTCAAAGATAAAAAAATATTTAGAGGACTATGGTTTTTTTGAGCAAAATGAAAATACAAAAAATTCAGACGACATAAATCAAGATAATGAAATAGATGATAAGAATAAAAATAATGAAAATGATGAAAAAAATAATAATGAAAATAATCAAAATAAAACAGAAACTGACACAAGCACATTAGATTTACAAGAGACGGCAACAATGGAAGAAAGTAGTGAAATTGGTGAAGATTCATCAGAAGGTGAAATTGAATATTTTCCTAAAATAGAAAATTTTAAAAGTATTGATAATTATAAATCTTATACAAAAGATTTTGATGAAGTTATTAATGCAGATGAGCTTTGTGATCAAAAAGAGTTAGAAAAGTTAAGATATAATCTAGATAAACAAGTTTTCTCTTTTTTACCTTTGATAACTAAAATAGCAAATAGGCTTCAGAGGAAGCTCCTAGCTCAACAAAATAGAAATTGGGATTTTAATATGGAAGATGGGTATTTGGATACTTCAAGATTATCAAGAATTATTGCTAATCCACAAAACAAGTTGTCTTATAAGCAAGAAAAAGAAGTAGAATTTAAAGATACTGTTGTATCACTTTTAATTGATAATTCTGGATCGATGAGAGGAAGGCCAATTACAGTTGCAGCTTTATGTGGAGATATTTTATCCAAAACACTTGAAAGGTGCCTGATCAAAACTGAAATTCTTGGTTTTACAACTAAAGCTTGGAAAGGAGGTCAATCCAGAGAACAATGGATCAAAGATGGGAAACCAAGTAACCCTGGCAGGTTAAATGATCTTAGACATATAGTTTATAAATCTGCAGATTCTCCTTCAAGAAGATCAAAAATGAATTTAGGACTTCTTTTAAGAGAGGGAATATTAAAAGAAAATATTGATGGAGAAGCTTTAAAATGGGCTAACAATAGATTAAAAAATAGGCAAGAAAAGCGAAAGATTCTTATAGTAATAAGTGATGGTGCTCCTGTTGATGACTCTACATTATCAGTAAATGCAGGAAATTATCTCGAGAGAAATTTAAGAGATATAATAAATCAAATCGAAAATAAAAAGGAAGTAGAATTAATAGCTATTGGTATCGGTCATGATGTTTCAAGATATTATTCTAAGGCAGTAACAATTATGGATGTGGATCAATTAGGTGAAGTACTACTTAATGAATTATCTGAAATATTTCAAATTAACTAAACCACTCTTCTTCATTTTCATCCAAAGAGTCATTATTTATAGAGTTTCTTATTAATTCCATTAATTCATTCATAAAATAAATATTGTGCGCAGTAATAAGTTGTAGGCCCAGAAGTTCGCCTGCTTTAAACAAATGATTAATGTATGCTAACGAATAGTTTTTACATGTTGAGCAACCACACTTATTATCAATTGGTGATAAATCATTAGCAAATTCATTATTTTTAATATTTTTCTTTCCTACTTTTCCCTTAATTAATGCTGAACCATGTCTAGCTAGTCTTGTTGGACTGACACAATCAAATGTATCAATACCACTTTTAACTAAATGCCAAATATCTTTTGGATCTCCTATTCCTAATAGATGTATTGGGTGATTATTACCTAATCTTGGAGCGGTAAAATTAACAACTTTGTACATCTCTTCCTTTGATGATCCTAAACTTCCTCCAATGGCTATACCAAATGTATCAATTTTATTTAAATTGAAATCGATACTTTCCTCTCGAAGATCCTCATAAATACCTCCCTGAACAATACTATATAATTTTTGTTCTCCTGCTGAACCAAAATTAGGTTTAAATTTAATATGTGAATTGAAACGATTTAATGATCTAGTTGCCCATCTATGACTTCTTCTCATTGAGCTTTCAGTATAAGATTTATCTACATGAAAAGGAGTACATTCATCAAATACTAGTATTAAATCAGCACCAAGATTTCTTTGAATTTCAATTGATTTCTCTGGTGATAAAAATTTAAATGATCCATCAAGATATGATTTGAATAAACTCCCCTCTTCACTAATA
>CACJEE010000043.1 GCA_902592345.1 uncultured Alphaproteobacteria bacterium | reverse complement strand
ATTGCAACATGTGTGTTGCGTGTTTTTTTAATGAATGACCTCTTGGATCCATTACAATTAGTTTCGATCCTTTCTTTGCTGCATTTTTAAAAAAAGTTGCAGCAACAGGATGGTTTTCAGACGGGTTAGCGCCAATTACAATAATGACCTCTGAATGTTCAACTTCATAAAAAGGTGCAGTGACAGCACCAGAACCGATAGTTTCAAGCAAAGCAGCAACAGATGATGCATGACAAAGACGCGTGCAATGATCAACGTTATTGGTGTTAAAGCCAGTTCGAATAAGTTTTTGAAAAAAGATATGCTTCCTCATTTGAATCTTAGGGTGGACGGTAAGTTGTTTTAGATTGACAATCATACTAATTAATTAGTATGTGCCATTTCTTCAAGTTTGGAGGGGTGGTCGAGTGGTTAAAGGCAGCGGACTGTAAATCCGCCCGCGTGAGCGTACGTAGGTTCGAATCCTACCCCCTCCACCATAATTGGAGAGTAGGAATAAAGGCAATGAGTGAGTGAGTCGGTTTCAAAAGCGGGTGTAGCTTAGTGGTAAAGCTCCAGCCTTCCAAGCTGGCTACGAGGGTTCGATTCCCTTCACCCGCTCCAAAATGAATATTTAATACTGGGGTAATAAAAATGGCTAAAGCAAAATTTGAAAGAAATAAACCGCATTGTAATATCGGTACTGTTGGACACGTTGATCACGGTAAAACTACTTTAACTGCTGCAATAACTAAAGTTCTGGCAGAAGCTGGAGGAGCAGAGTTTACTGACTATGCAAACATAGATAAAGCTCCTGAAGAAAGGGAACGTGGAATTACTATTTCTACAGCTCATGTAGAATATGAAACTGAAGCAAGACACTATGCACACGTAGATTGTCCTGGTCATGCCGACTATGTAAAGAATATGATTACAGGTGCCGCACAGATGGACGGTGGAATTCTTGTTGTTAATGCTGCTGATGGACCAATGCCACAAACAAGAGAACATATTCTTTTAGCAAGACAAGTGGGTGTTCCAGCTCTTGTTGTCTACATGAATAAAGTTGACCAAGTTGACGATAAAGAATTAATTGATTTAGTTGAAATGGAAATTAGAGAACTCCTTACATCATATGAATTCCCTGGTGATACAATCCCAATCATTAAAGGATCTGCCCTAGCTGCTTTAGAAGGAAGAGATGATGAAATAGGAAAAAATTCAATTATTGAGCTTATGAAAGCTGTTGATGAGTCTATACCTCAACCAACCAGACCTATAGACCAACCATTTCTAATGCCAGTAGAGGATGTATTTTCAATATCTGGAAGAGGAACTGTTGTAACTGGTCGTATTGAACAAGGACAAGTTAAGGTTGGTGAAGAAATTGAAATATTAGGAATAAGAGAAGCTCAAAAAACCACATGTACTGGTGTAGAAATGTTTAGAAAACTTTTAGACTCAGGTGAGGCAGGTGATAACGTAGGTGTTTTACTTAGAGGTACTAAAAGAGAAGAGGTTGAAAGAGGTCAAGTCTTAGCTAAACCTGGATCTATCAAACCTCACACTAAATTTAAAGCTGAAGCTTATGTTCTTAAAAAAGAAGAAGGTGGAAGACATACTCCTTTTTTCTCTAATTATAGACCTCAGTTCTATTTTAGAACAACAGATGTAACTGGCACAATCAAACTTCCAGAAGGAACTGAAATGGTTATGCCAGGAGATAACATTACAATGGAAGTTACCTTGCTTTCTCCAATTGCTATGGATAAAGGTTTAAAATTCGCAATTAGAGAAGGCGGTAGAACTGTTGGTGCTGGAGTTGTAGCTGAAATTATTGAATAGGTATTTGAGACCTCTCTATTAGTTCAGCTATATTTGAATTTTAGGAGTGTAGCTCAACTGGTAGAGCACCGGTCTCCAAAACCGGGGGCTGCGGGTTCAAGTCCTGCCACTCCTGCCAATAATTAATTGAATAAAATATGGAAAATAAAAAAACATCACCTGCACTTTTTGTCAGACAAGTTCGGCAAGAATTACAAAAGGTTACTTGGCCGTCAAGAAGAGATACACTTATTTCTTCTTTAATAGTAATTTTGTTGATTTTTTTATTTTCAATCTTTTTTCTTCTTAGTGATCAGGTTTGGTCTTTTTCAATTAAGAAAATTATAGAAATAGGTTCAGGTTTATAAGATGATAAAATGTAGATGGTATGTGCTTCACGCTTACTCAGGATATGAAAAAAAAGTTGCTGACAGTATTTTGGATCAAGCAGATAAACTTGGTATTTCTGATCAAATTGAAGAAGTGTCAGTCCCAACTCAAAATATTGTAGAGGTCAAAAGAGGAGTTAGGATAAACACTGAAAGAAAAATATTTCCAGGATATATACTTATTAAAATGAATCTTAATGATGACACATGGCACATAATTAAAAATACCCCTAAATTATCTGGTTTTTTAGGAAATAAAGGTCAACCAGTTCCAATAAGCAATGCTGAAGCTAAAAGAATATCAGAACAAGTAATTGATGGAGTTGAAAAATCTAGACCAGCAGTTATGTACGATGTAGGTGAGCAAGTTAAGGTTATTGATGGACCTTTTGCATCCTTTAATGGAGAAATTGAGCAAATTGATGAAGAAAAAGCTAGATTAAGAGTTGCAGTTTCTATATTTGGCAGATCTACACCCGTAGATTTAGAGTATTCACAAGTTGAGAAGGCATAAATAGAGTAGGAGTAAATATGGCAAAAGAAGTACTTGGATTAATTAAACTTCAAATTCCTGCAGGTGGAGCAAATCCATCTCCTCCAGTAGGCCCTGCTTTAGGTCAAAGAGGTCTTAATATTATGGACTTTTGCAAAGCTTTTAATGATAAAACTAAAGATGTAGAAAAAGGTGCTCCAGTTCCAGTAATTATAACTGCATATAAAGATAGATCTTTTGATTTTATAACTAAACTTCCACCAGTAAGTTATTATTTAAAAAAAGCAGCAAAAATTAAAAAAGGTAATTCAACTCCAGGACGTTCACTTGTTGGAAAAGTTACAATTGCTGACATAGAAAAGATTGCAAAAGATAAAATGCAAGATTTAAATGCAGTTAATTTAGAAGGTGCTGTTAATATGGTTAAAGGTTCTGCAGTTTCAATGGGTATGGAGATTCTAAATTAGTATGAAGAAAACAAAAAATAATAAAAAAATATTAGAGGCAATTGATGCCTCTAAAGTATATGAGCCTATTGATGCAATTAAAATTTTAAAAGAAAATAAATATGCTAAATTTAATGAAACTTTGGATGTCGCTATAAATTTAGGAATTGATCCAAATAAAACTGATCAAGGAATCAGAGGTGTTACTAATCTACCTAAAGGAACAGGCAAATCTATTAAGATAGCTGTTCTTACAAAAGGTGATAAGCAAACAGAAGCTAAAGAAGCTGGTGCAGATTTAGTTGGTGAAAATGAGTTAATTGAATCCATTGCATCAGGCAAGATTGCTTTCGACTTACTAATAGCTTCTCCAGATATGATGCCATCTGTTGGCAAAGTTGCAAAAATATTAGGCCCAAAGGGTTTAATGCCAAATCCTAAGCTTGGAACTGTAACACAAGATATTGCCACTGCAGTTAAAAATGCAAAGTCAGGACAAGTACAATTTAAAAACGATAAGGCTGGTATTGTTCATGCTGGTATTGGAAAAATGAATTTTGATGACAATGATCTTTTAGAAAACTTAAAGTTTTTTTACACTTCAATTAATAAGAGTAAGCCTGAGAGTGTAAAAGGATCATTTATAAAAAAAGTTACCATAGCTTCAACTATGGGTGTTGGATTAGAGATTAACTTAGCAGGTCTTCGTTAACTAATTCGACAGATAGTTTCTTTTAGAAGCTATCACCTGTCAAAGACTGCAGGGGCGTAAGCTTAATAACCTGCACAGACTGAAGCGAGTCCATTGATTAGCTTCTTGGCAGGCTTGTCTTAGTTTGATTAGCAAACTTGAGGCAGCTAATTTTAGGTTAATACCTAATAATAAACCGAGGTAAAAGTGAACCGTTCTGAAAAAAAAGATTTTGTAAAAAAACTTAAAGAAGAACTAAGTTCTTCTTCTTCAGTTATTGTTGCTCACTATTCTGGTATTACTGTTGATGAAACAGACCAGTTAAGAAAAGAAATGAGAAATAATGGTGCAAAATTTAAGGTAACTAAGAACAGACTCACTAAACTTGCTTTGGAAGAAACTCAGTTCAAAAGCCTAGCTGATCTATTTTCAGGACCTACTGCAATAGCTTATGCAGAAGATCCCGTAGCTCCAGCGAAAGTTGCAGTTAGTTTTGAGAAAAAAATCGAAAACTTCAAAATCATTGGTGGTGGATATGATGGTGAGAAAATGGATAAAAATAAAATTAATTTTCTCGCAACTTTACCATCTATGGATGAGTTAAGGGGTAAGATTTTAGGGCTTATATCAGCTCCAGCTCAAAAAATTGCTTCTGTTGTTAAGGAGCCTGCTGGAAAAATGGCAAGAATGATGAGTGCACAAAGTAAAAAACTTGAAGAGTCTAACTAGGTTTAAAAGGAGATAAAAATGGCTGATTTAAATAAGATTGTTGATGATTTATCATCTCTAACAGTTCTAGAAGCAGCAGAATTAAGCACAATGCTTGAAGAAAAATGGGGTGTCTCAGCAGCAGCACCTGTTGCAGTAGCAGCTGCTCCAGGAGCTGGAGGAGGAGAGGCAGCAGCAGAAGAAAAATCTGAATTTGATGTTGTTCTCGCTGAAGCTGGGTCAAATAAAATTGCAGTAATAAAAGAAGTTAGAACTATTACTGGTCTAGGTCTTAAGGAAGCTAAAGATTTAGTTGAAGGAGCACCTAATCCATTAAATCAATAGCATTAACTTCAGCATTAATAAATTCTCCATTTTTTCTACAGCTAACTACTTCTTTTAAAAAAGTACCCTTATTATTAACTTCTGAATTTGCTTGCGCTATTACAAAATCTTCTTCATTTATGGCGCTCAAATATATTACTTTGTCAGTAACCTTTCCATTATTTACAATCCTATAAGGTGTTTCAATAAAACCAAAGTGATTTATTCTAGAATAAGATGCAAGACTATTAATCAAACCTATATTAGCACCTTCAGGAGTCTCAATTGGGCATATTCTACCATAATGAGTTTGGTGAACATCTCTCACTTCAAATCCAGCTCTTTCTCTGTTTAAACCACCAGGCCCTAAAGCTGAAACTCTTCTTTTATGAGTTATTTCACTTAATGGATTGGTTTGATCCATAAATTGACTTAACTGACTAGTTCCAAAAAATTCTTTAATCGACGCAGATACAGGTTTCGCGTTAATAATATCCTGTGGCATAATATTATCAACTTCAAGCGAACTTAATCTTTCCTTTATTGCTCTATCCATTTTTAATAAACCAACACGATATTGGTTTTCTAACAGTTCACCAACTGACCTTACTCTCCTGTTTGCAAGATGATCTATATCGTCAATTTCACCTTTTCCATCAATAAGGTTATGCATATGTTTAACAACATCAATTATGTCAGTTTTATCTAAAATCCTTTTTTTAATGTCAGTATTTTTCTTAAATTTAGAATTAATTTTTAATCTTCCAACTGATGATAAATCATATCTGTCTTTATTAAAAAATAAGTTATTGAACAAAAGTTCTGCGGTTTCAATTGTTGGTGGTTCGCCTGGTCTTAAAATTTTAAATACTTCAAATAAAGCTTCTTCCCTTGATCTTGCTTTATCAAGCTGTAGCGAACTTCTAATATATGATCCT
>CACJEE010000042.1 GCA_902592345.1 uncultured Alphaproteobacteria bacterium | reverse complement strand
GATAGCTGTAGCTTCATCAAATTTTTTATGAGTACTAGGCTTTCCTCTTCGATAATTATCATTATCCATACTTGGAAGATCGTCATGAATAAGTGAATAAGAATGTATCGATTCTATTGAAGATGAAATTACCAATGAATTTATAGATGATAAACCTACAATTTTAGATGCTTGCGATACTAAGAAAGCCCTTATTCTTTTCCCTCCTTTGATTGAGCTATATTTAATCGCTTTAGCTAGCAAGCTCTTATCAAGTTTTTTTTGCAATAGATTATTATAAAATTTGTCAAATTTTAACTTGTTGAGATCTATTAACTTATTTATTTCCATAATTGTTTTTTATATTTGTTTTAATCTCTAAATTATTTATTACAATAGACTAATTAAAATATGCGAATTGAAGAGGAAATTAAACTAGACTATTCAGATGTGCTTTTTAGACCTAAAAGAAGCACTTTAAAAAGCAGAAGAGAAGTTAACCTTAATAGAAAATATAAGTTCAAACACTCAAAACTAAGTTGGGAGGGTGTTCCAATAATAGCATCAAATATGGATGGAGTGGGAGAAGTCGGTATTGCAAAAAAATTAGCATCCTTCAAAATGATGACAGCCTTAACGAAACAACACGGTAGTAAAGAAATTAAAAATTTAGAAACTAGTAAATCTATACATAATTATGTCGCCCTAAGTTGTGGAACAGGTATAGATAGTTATGCAAGATTAAAAAATCTTTTAAAAAAAAATCCTAAGTTTAAATTTATTTGTATTGATGTTGCAAATGGATATTCAGAAAACTTTAGTTATTTTGTAAGTGAGGTAAGAAAAAAATACCCAAATAAAACTATTATAGCTGGAAATGTAGTAACAGCAGATATGACTCAAGAATTGGTTCTTAGTGGGGCAGATATTGTTAAGGTTGGAATAGGGCCTGGAAGTGTTTGTACAACAAGAATTCAAACAGGAGTAGGTTATCCTCAGCTAAGTGCAGTTCTTGAATGTGCCGATGCTGCTCATGGTCTTGGGGCACACATAATTGCTGACGGTGGTTGTACAAGTCCAGGGGATGTAGCTAAGGGATTTGGAGCAGGTGCAGATTTTGTTATGTTGGGAGGCATGTTAGCTGGGCATAAAGAAGGTGGCGGAAATATTATTAAAGATAATAGTAAAGATTATATTGAATTTTATGGGTCAAGTTCTGAGGAAGCAAATGAAAAACATTATGGTGGTTTAGCTAGCTATAGATCCTCAGAAGGGAAAAAAGTTAGAATTGAGTATAGGTCATCTTTAGAAAAAACAGTAAAAGACATTTTGGGTGGCATTCGTAGTAGTTGCACTTATGTTGGTGCCCCAACTTTAAAACAGCTTAGTAAATGTACAACATTTGTTAGAGTTAATAATCAATACAATGATGTTTTTGGCAAAGTATAATTAATATCCAATTGCCAAGCCATCTTTTCTTGGGTCTGAGCCCCCAATTAATATACCATCTTTTCTGTTAATTATTATTCCTTGTCCCCCACCAATACCATCTTCAACTACCTGAATATTGTGACCTAAATTGGAAAGTTCGTTAATCAAATTTTTAGAAAATGATTTTTCAATTTTAAGCTTTCCATTCAATGCAAATGCTCTTTGTGTATCAATAGATTCTTGTATATTCATTCCAAATTCGAAAATATTTTGTAAAACATGTGCCTGACCTATTGGTTGATATTGACCACCCATTACTCCGTAAGACATTACTGTCTGATTTTTTTCATTAGTCAGTAAGCCTGGAATTAATGTATGTAAAGGTCTTTTATTAGCGTCAATACAGTTTGGATGACCTTCTTCTAATCTAAAATTTACGCCACGATTTTGAAATAATACACCTGTATTCTCAGAGCAAATACCACTTCCAAATGCATGACAAATTGAATTTATAAATGACACGGAGTTCAAATCTTTATCAACTACAGTCAAATATACAGTTTCTGGATGAGAGGTAACATAAGCTTCTTTTGCATCATAAGCCCTGTCCAGACTAATTTTATTGAACATATTGTTAATTGAGTTTTCGCTAATCAATTCATCGAAATTAATATTTGAAAAATTAGGATCACCAATTAAACTTTCTTTTATTTCAAAACATACTTTTGTTACTTCAGCTTGAATATGAAATCTTCTAGAATCTAAATAATTAATATTACTCCAATTAAATTTTTCCAATAATTTCATCATTAAATGAATGATTACACCAGGTCCATTTGGAGGGCATTGATTTATAAAATTCTCTTTGTATTTTGAAATTAATGTATCGGAAAATATTGTTTTTTGGTTATAAAAATCTTCTTCTGTGTGAGTCCCCCCAAGATGATTTAAACTGTTAACCATATCTTTAGCAATATCACCTTCATAAAATCCTTTAGCTCCTTTTCTACCAATTATATTTAAGGTATCAGCTAATTTTATATTTCTATATTTGGAAGCAAATTTTGGCGCTTTATTGTTAATTAAAAATTCATTTTTCGTTATTTTATTTTTTTTTAATTTATCTTCATTTTTTTTCCAATGATATGCTTCAATTTCATGAACTGGGAAACCATTTCTAGCATAATTTTCTGCTGTTATTAATAATTGCTCAAAATCTAATTTTCCAAATTTTTTATGCATTTCAAACCATGCATCAACAGCACCCGGTATTGTTACAGAATGAGGACTTAATAGCCCAATTGAGTCAATTTTGTTTTTTTTAAAATAATTAAGATTTGCATTTTTAGGATTTATACCAGAGCCATTAATAGAAATAGGTTTTTTATTTTCCATTTTTACAATCGCAAAACAATCTCCACCAATTCCTGTTGATCCAGGTTCTGTTACTGATAAGACCGCTGAAGCAGCGATAGCAGCATCAACTGCATTACCTCCAATTTTAAGTATATTAATCGCTTCTTGTGAACTTAAGGGCTGTGAAGTTGCGACCATTGCATTATTTGCTAATACATTTGATCTCCCTAACTCATAAAATCTTCTCATATTTAGCTAATTTTAATATATGTTTGACAAACTAATGCATAGAATTTATTAGCCCTTTTATCATGAAAGTTAGATGTTCATTAAAATCTGCAAAAACCAGGGATAAAGACTGTAAGCTCGTAAGACGAAAAGGCAGAATTTATGTTATTAATAAAAAAAATCCTAGAATGAAAGCTCGTCAAGGCTAGTAATTTTCCGCAATATATTTTTCAGCCTCTAATGCAGCCATACAACCCAAGCCTGCGGCTGTAACAGCTTGTCTAAAAATTTTATCCTTTACATCTCCAGCTGCATATACACCTTTTACATTAGTTTCTGTACTATCAGGTTTTGTAATTATATAATTTTCAGTATCCATTTTGATTTTATTTTTAAAAAGAGATGTTGCAGGATCATGGCCAATAGCAATAAATGCTCCTGTAGCCTTAATAATTTTTTCGCTTTTATTATTTACATTTTTTAATTTAATTTCTTTAAGAGAAAGTGGTTCATCGGAACCTATAAATTCTTCAACAACATGATCCCAAATCACATCTATTTTTTTATGGTTTAAAAGTCTCTGTTGAAGGATTTTTTCAGCACGTAGTTTGTCACGTCTATGAACTAAAGTTACTTTAGAGGCAAAGTTTGTTAAGAACAAAGCCTCTTCAACTGCACTGTTTCCACCACCAACAACAATTATATTTTGATTTTTAAAAAAAAACCCATCACACGTTGCACATGCAGAAATCCCAAAACCTTTAAATTTATTTTCTGATTCTAAATTTAACCATCTTGCTTGAGCTCCTGTTGCAATAATTACAGATTTAGCTGTAAATTCTTTACCTGAGTCAGTTTCAGCATAAAAAGGATTTTTTTCAAAACTAACTTTATTAACAATATCATTATGAAATTCTGTTCCAACCTTTAAAGCCTGTTCTTTCATTTGCTCCATTAACCATGGACCTTGAATGACATCTCCAAATCCTGGATAATTTTCAACATCAGTTGTAATTGTAAGCTGTCCACCAGGCTCTAATCCCGATACAAGGTGAGGTTTTAAATTTGCCCTAGCTGCATAAATTGCAGCTGTATACCCTGCTGGACCTGATCCAATAATTAATACGTCAGTTTGAATTTTTTTCGTCATTATTTAAATATTGTATAAATAAATCAATTTTCAACCGGCCAATCTGTTTTGAATGAGACGTAATTAATTTGAATACATCGTCTCTCTTTTTTTATTTCTTTTAATTCGAGTCCATGCCAAGTATCTTCACCTGAAGAGAAAAAATATCCATTATTATGCAAATACTTAATAGTTTTTACCAGTTTAAAATCTTTATCATAAAGATCAGTACCTAAATTATCAGATTCTTTATATGGATTAGCCCAAATCATCATAGTCATTAGTTTTTCTGAAATATCTTTATGTGGCTTTAACCAAAAACCTTTTTTATCTCCAATTATTTCTAACCTTACATATGAATCACTAAGATCTTTATTTATTAAATTCCCAATTTTTTGATATATTTCTTTTGTTTGAAGTTCTTTTATAACTTTTGTTAAATATGGAAAAGAGCTACGATTTTGTAAATCTAAAAAAAGTCGTAATTTACCATCCACTCCTTGACCTGTATGATCAGCGGCTCTTGTACCATCGTAAGCTCGATTACCATTTGGTAGATTTGAATAAGAGATTTCATCTAAAGCATTTGCATCTAAACAGTTTGATATTTCCCAATGTTTAAAGGGATAGTCAGCAGAGCTTAATTTCTCCAAATTCATATTGTATCCTCTATTATTCTTTTTTTTATTATGCTACCAATTCTATCTGATTCATTCAATACATTGTATTCCCAATTTTCTAAATGTTGCACATTTTTCAAATCTCTTGTTATACCTAATTTGCTAAACTCATCATGAAAATTTGATATTCTTGCACTTTTTCTTTTGAAAGGCAGGTGATAAATATAAATCGGTCTTCCTGATATTGCAGCTTCGCTTATCATTGAAGTAGAATCGGAAGTAACGATAAAAAATAACGAACTTTGAATGGCTTCTTGATAAGGATTTTCCCCCTCTCCATTCCATATAGTAGCAACATCTTTCAATTTCTTATTTAGTATTTCTTTAATAGGTTTTGAAGTTCTTCTCGAAGTTATTACTTTTAAATCAATATTTAGATGATTTTTTTTTAATTCACAAAGTTTATCACAAAGTTTGTATGCATCTTTATAATTAAAATGATAATGTTTATTGTCTCCACCAACTATACAAGTTAATAATTTTGAATTTGTACTTTTGTTAACTTTTTTAAAATGATGTAATGCTCCAACTGAATTTAAGACATTACTTCCAAAAAAATTATCATGATTGGGACTTACTATATAATTAAAATTTTTTGCTGATATTTTAGGATTTTGTATATGTATATTAAACAGTTTATTATATTTTTTTTTACAATATAAAGAAAAATAGACACTTTTTCTACCACATGAAATTAAGATATCAGGTTTTTCATCATGAGGAATTTTGTTTTTAAAAATCCATTTATATATTGGTAAAAAACCAGGCTGAAGTTTATTCCAAGGAAAAATAAGATCTATTCTAATTTCTCTAATATTGGGACTTATTTGTTTTGATAATCCCATAACTTGACTGATCATCCCTTGTGAGCCATCAGTTACTGACCAAATTTTAAGCTTATTAAGGTTCAAACGTACTTTACTGATTTAATTGTATAGGATTTTTGTCCTTTTGGACTATTTATTTCCACCACATCTTTAATTGATTTATTAATAAGGCCT
>CACJEE010000041.1 GCA_902592345.1 uncultured Alphaproteobacteria bacterium | reverse complement strand
TCATCTAATTTAATAATTTATGTTAAAGATAAGCAACATCATTTCCTGAAAAATGTTATGCGAATAAAAATTAATGATGAAATTAATGTATTTGATGGCATATCTGGCGAATGGAATTCCAAAGTAATTTCTATAAGTAGAGAAAATACAGCACTGCGTGTAATTGAAAATATAAAAAAAATGCAGTCTTCTTTAGATCTATGGTTAATATTTGCTCCTATTAAACAAAATCGAATGAGTATAGCTATTCAAAAGGCCACTGAAATAGGTGTGTCAAAAATTATACCTTGCTTTACTGAATATACAAATTTTAAAAAAATAAATTTAAAAAACTTACATCAAAATGCTATTGAGGCCTCGGAGCAATCTCAAAGATTGGATGTCCCAAATATAGAAAAAGAAGTAGATCTTAAATCTTTATTACTAAATTGGCCTAAAGATAGAAAGTTAATTTATTGTGATGAAAAAAATAGAGATAAAAAATCTATAATTGAAACTATAACCCATTTAAAAAATACTGCTAATAAATGGTCAGTTCTTATAGGTCCTGAAGGAGGATTCTCTGATGCTGAACAGGATCTGATTTTAAAAAATAATAACGTAGTATCAGTATCTCTTGGTAATACTGTATTACGATCTGATACTGCCATTACAGTAGCTTTATTTTGTATAAAACAAATAACAGAGTGAAATTTTTATATCATCAATAAATTATTTAATTTATAAAGAAATATATTATGGAATTTACTTCAGAAACATTATTACTATATCTTGTTTTAGGTATGTATTTATTTTGCTACTTTTTAATAACCTGGGTTTGGATAAAAGCAGATAAAAGAAACAAAAATTCACCTTCAGAGGAAAATTAAAACAGTTAAGAAGTTTTAGTTATATTTTTCTAAAAATTTTTGTAAAAATTTATTGGCGATGAAAAGAAAAATTGCAGATAAAACAATAATAATTACAGCAATACTCGCACCAGATAAACCCTGAGTATAACATATTGCGCATCTAGCGAAAACTGTAGTTGGCATTAGAGTTGCTATGCAAATAATATATAAACTAAATACTTTATTCATTAAATTATACCATCTATTAATATAGCGATAAAAATCAAAAATAAATATAAAATTGAATATATAAATATTTTTTTTGCAAATTTATTTTCATCTACAGTTTCTATAAGTAATTTGTAACATAAATATACATAATAAGATCCTAATATTAAACAAGTAGAAAAATATATGAGTCCCAAGTAGCCAAAATAATATGGGGTTAAAGATATAATAAATAATATTAATCCATAAACAAATATGTTTACTTTAGTTGTTTTAATACCTGCAACAACAGGCAACATAGGTATACTTGCATTATTGTAATCTTCTGTTTTATACAAACTTAAAGCCCAAAAATGCGAAGGTGTCCAAAAAAATATGATCAAGAAATACAAAATAGGCTCTAGAGTAATATTCCCTGTGGCAATGGTCCAACCAATAATTGGTGGAAAAGCACCAGCTGCTCCACCAATAACAATATTTTGTGGGGTAAGTTTTTTTAACCACATTGTGTAAATTACCACATAAAATAAAATTGTTATGGCTAGCATAACAGCCGATAATAAATTAGAAAAATAATAAAGTGCAATTACAGAAATAAATGAAGTTGTAAGACCGAAAATCAAAGCTTGATTCTTTGAGACTTTACCAGTTGGAATAGGCCTTAAACAAGTCCTCTTCATTAATGCATCTAAGTCTGACTCATACCACATGTTTAAGGCACCTGCTGCACCGGCACCTAAAGCAACTGCACATAAAGATAAAGCAGAAGTAATAAAACCTACTTGAACGGGAGCAGCTATCAAACCAACAACACATGTAAAAATAACTAGGGACATAACCCTAGGTTTCATTAATTGATAAAAGTTATTTATATTAAAAAGAAAAGTATTATTTGATAATATTCGTTGTGTCATCTGAAACTCAGTAGATCTTAAGATCCGGTAATAGCAAAATAGATTTTTCTTATTACTAATGTCCAATAAGACTCATGCCACATAATAAAAACAAAAACTAAAATAGCAAAACAAGGGGCTAGTATTGCTGCAATAATGGGAAGTCGTTCCCACCACATATGCATAAATATTGCACAAATAAAACCAGCTTTAAGAAGCATAAAAAATAATATTAAACCCCAACGAGTATAACTTTGAAACCCATACCAATCAACCCAGTATGATAATGCACTTACTACAAAAAGAAGTGTCCAAACATAAAAATATATTTTTAGGGGATGTTGTTGTGTACCTTCAGCCATATTTATTACCTTACCATAAATAAAAAAATGCAAAAATAAAAACCCAAACCAAATCTACAAAGTGCCAATATAGACCCATTATTTCAATAGCTTCATAGTGTGATTTTTGCGATGTAAAAAAACCTCTTCTTCCAGTATCAAAATCGCCTCGAAATACTTTTCTTGTCATTATAAAAAGAAAAATAACTCCTATTGTAACGTGAGTACCGTGAAAACCAGTAATCATAAAAAATATTGCTCCAAACTGTGGGGCACCAAATGGATTCTCCCAAGGGCGAACACCTTCCATTATTAGTTTAGTCCACTCAAAAGCTTGCATTCCTACAAATGATGCACCAAATATAGCGGTAGCTAACATAAGATAGCCACACATTTTACGATTTTTTTCATATCCATATTTAACTGCAAGAGCCATAGTTCCACTACTAGTAATTAAAATAAAAGTCATGATAGCAATTAAAAGTAAAGGAACATTATAATCACCAACATGTAATCCAAAAACTTCACTAGGATTTGGCCACTCTGCTTTTGTAGAAAATCTTACTGTCATATAAGAAATTAAAAAAATACTAAAAATAAATGTATCACTAACAAGAAAGATCCACATCATGGCTTTACCCCATGGAACACCTTTAAAGGCTTTTTGATCAGAAGCCCATTCTGTAGCAAATGATTGCTTTGCGGGAACTACTATCTCAACGTTTTGATTTGATTCCATTTATTAACCTTTCATCATGAAAATAACATTAATCCAAATAATACTATCCATACAGCTAATAAAAAATGCCAATAAATTGCACATAATTCAATTGTATGTTTTGCTTTTCTAATAATAATATTTTCAAGTTTCCAAACTTTATTTATTGTCATCATCCAATATACTAAACCCCCTAAAAGATGGAAACCATGAAGAGTAGTAAATACGTAAAAATACCCATTTGCTGGACTGCCAGAAACATAATAGCCTGCTTGAACCAAATCTTGCCATACTAATAATTGACCAATAAGGAATAATACAGCTAAAAATCCAATAAAAAATAACTCTCTTCTTGCTTTTTCAAAATTATTTTTCTTTGATGCTAGTTGAATTCTAATAAAAACAAAACTACTAATAACAAGTAGTAAAGTATTTATCCAAAGTAAAAATGGCTCAGGCATTCTAACCCAATCATCGTATACCATTCTGTCTCCATAAGTTACGATGAATAAACAGAACATAATGGTACTAACAACCATTATATAACGAAGTCCAATTTTTCCTACATGTAAATTAAAGGTTTTGCCCTCATGTAAATTATCAACTTTTGCTTGTGCAGGCTCCCAGGGTTTCTGAGTTAATTGCTTAATTAAACTTTCTTTATTTTTACTCATGTTTGCTCTGCTCTCGCATTAGCAACAGCGCTTGGAGGCGTATCTTGTGTAATATAATCTTGATCTGCTCCTGGAACACTGTAATCATAAGCCCATCTATAAACAACAGGAAGTTCTTTACCAAAATTTCCATGAGTAGGTGGAACATCTGCTGTTTGCCATTCTAAAGAACATGCTTTCCATGGATTTTTTCCTGCTTTTTTACCAAATTTAGAACTTACAATTATATTATAAAAAAACACAAATTGTACTGCACCAGTTATTAAAGCTGCAACAGTTATAAATTGATTGATACCAGTTATAGAATAAGTAAAATTATCACCTTCAAAAACCTCAAAATATCTTCTAGTTACGCCCATAAAACCTAAGTAATGCATAGGGAAGTATATGGAGTAAGAACCAATAAACGTTACCCAGAAATGAATTCTTCCAAGTTTTTCATTCAAAAAACGGCCAGTAATCAGAGGGAACCAATGATAAATTGATCCAAGAATAACTAGAACGGGAGCTATACCCATTACCATATGAAAATGCGCTACAACAAAATAAGTATCTGATAATGGAACATCAACAGCAACATTTCCTAGAAACAATCCCGTTAATCCGCCATTAACAAAAGTAATAATAAAAGCTATCGAAAATAGCATTGGAATAGTCAATTTAATATTTCCTCTCCAAAGAGTAAGAACCCAGTTATAGACTTTAATTGCTGTTGGAATGGCAATAATTAAAGTGGTTGTAGCAAAGAAAAATCCAAACCATGGATTCATGCCCGCTACATACATGTGATGTGCCCAGACTACAAAACTTAGACCACCAATAATAACGATTGCCCAAACCATCATGCGGTATCCAAAAATATTTTTTCGCGCATGAACTGAAATTAAATCTGATACGATACCAAAAGCAGGCAAGGCAACAATATATACTTCAGGATGACCAAAAAACCAAAATAGATGCTGGAATAATATTGGACTTCCACCATCATATGATAAACGTTCACCAAATTCTACAATAGCTGGCATAAAAAAACTAGTACCAAGCATGTTGTCTAAGGTCATCATAATGCCAGCAACGAAAAGAGCTGGGAAAGCAAATAGAGCCAATACAGTTGCTGTAAAAATACCCCATACAGTAAGAGGAAGTCTCATTAACGTCATACCTCGTGTTCGTGCTTGTAAAATTGTAATTACATAATTTAACCCACCCATTGTAAAACCAATAACAAACACAGCCAGTGAGACTAACATAAGTACAATACCTAAGCCGTCACCACCAGGCGTACCTGAGGTTATGGCCTGCGGTGGATACAATGTCCAACCTGCTCCCGTAGGTCCTCCAGGAACAAAATAACTTGCAGCTAGAATCACTACTGCTAAGAAAAATACCCAAAAACTAATCATGTTAACATATGGGAACACCATATCGCGTGCTCCTACCATTAAGGGTATAAGATAATTACCAAAGCCTCCTAAAAATAAAGCTGTTAAAAGATATACAACCATTATCATTCCATGCATTGTGACAAGTTGATAATAAGCAGCTGGATCCATAGGAATTACTCCTGGAAATGCAATTTGCATTCTCATTAACCATGAAGAAACTAAACCAACCATACCAATAGATGCTGCCACTAAAGCATATTGAATCCCTATTACTTTAGCATCTTGACAAAAAATATATTTCGTCCAAAAACTTTTTGCATGATAAAGGTCTTGAGGCGCTACTTCTAATTCAGGAATTGAATCTTTATTTTTTGCAACATCATCATAACTATCAGCAGCCATTATATACCTCCCTTATAAATCATTTTTTTTATTTAAAGCTATTTTTATCAAATCACTTTTGCCATTACTAGCTAATACTTCTTCAAAAGTCATTTGTTCACTTAACCACTCATTATAATCTTCTTCTTCATCTACAATCACGTAACCCAACATTGAATAGTGTCCTGCTATTTTTTTTGATTTACCTATAAATTTAACTTTTTTAATTGATTCTAAATTAGATAAATCATCTCCCACTATTACAAAACCAATCATCCCCATTGATTTATGTGGAGTGCACCAGTAAGCATATATACCAGGTATAGTAAAAGTATATTCTGCATCTTTTGAAACTTTAGATTTGAATTTGTCTACACCTTCTGGAACACCGTTTTTTTTAATAAACTCTACATTATGCCCTTTATCAATTGATTTCCAAAAGACAGTATCGCCAACATCGATCCTAACAATTTCTTTACTAAAGACCATAGTTCTATTTTCGCCCTTATTTAACATATCAATAGTTGTATCTTCTGCTAATACTGAGTGTGAAAATAATAAACCAAATATAATAATCAAAAATTTCATAAATTTTACCTCTTATTCTTTAAATATTTAATACCTACATAGCC
>CACJEE010000040.1 GCA_902592345.1 uncultured Alphaproteobacteria bacterium | reverse complement strand
AATTAATATTAAAACTTATCAATCCTCAATTAAAAATAATAAATTATTTTTTTCTAAAGATTGTTTTAATATTTATGACATTAAAACATCAAATTATAATCAAAATACCTTAGAATCACTTAAAATAAGTTATCAATTAGTTAAAAAAAAATACTTTATTGGTATTGTAACATTGCCAATTAATAAAAAAAAAATAAATAAAATTAATTCTACTTTTATAGATCAAACATCATTCTTGACAAAAAAAGATGGTAAAAAAATCTCAAATATGATTTTTATTTATAAAAATCTTTTTTTTGTACCGCTAACTATGCATATTATGATAAAAAATGTTTCAAAAAAATTTAAAAATTCTGAAGCAATAATTAATAAAATCATAAATCTAAACAATGGGTTAGTAAGGGATTTTCAAATAAATAATCCAAAATATATAATGGCAGGTATAAACCCTCATAGTGGTGAAAATGGCATAATAAGCAATGAGGACAAAGAATATATCACACCAATTATTAATAGATTAAAAAAATTTTATATAAATATAAATGGACCTGTTGCACCTGATGCAATTGTAAATAAAAAAAATTTAAAAAGTCATAATTGTTTTCTTTTTACATATCATGATCAAGCACTAATCCCCTTTAAAATAATTTCTAATTACTCAGGAGTAAACTATACATCTGGCTTAGATATTATAAGAGTTTCGCCTGATCACGGTACAGCATACGATTTAGTGGGGAAAAAAAATCAATCACCATTAGGTATAATTAATTGTTTTAAACTAATAGAAAAAATAGCAACAAATAGAAATAAGTATGATAATACCAAAAAAATCTCTGGGTCAAAATTTTCTCGTTGATAAAAATATAATAAAAAAAATTACAAATATAACAAATATAAAAAATGAAAATATCATTGAGATTGGTCCTGGATTAGGAAATTTAACAGATTTTATAATAGCTAAAAAACCAAAAAAATTAATATTGATTGAAAAAGATTTCACACTGTTTAAACATCTTAAAAATAAATATAAAAATCAAAAAAACACACAAATAATTAACAATGATGCATTAAAATTTAATTTTGCAAAATTAAAAAATATAACAATTATATCAAATCTTCCTTATAATCTTAGTACTAAAATAATAATAAAATTATTATTCTATAATAAAAATATTAAAAATATTATCTGCATGATCCAAAAAGAGTTAGCAGAAAAATTTGACTATAATAAAAGTAAAATGAATAAATATAAATTTATTATTCAAGTTTGTGCTAATTATAAAATGTTATTTAATGTAAGCAACAAAGTTTTTTACCCTAAGCCAAAAGTTAACTCTAAAGTAGTAGAATTTAAATTAAAAAATATTCAAGTTGATCAAAGCAAATTATTAAAATTTACCAATGAGATATTTAAAAATAAGAGAAAAAGTTTAAAAAATAAAATTGAAAATTCTAAGCTAATTGATAAAAAATTTTTAAGTAAAAGGGTTGAAGAGCTTAGTTTTAATGAATTATTAAAAATCTACAATCTTTTTTAAATTTTTATATAATAATTTATCATTATTTTTAATAAAATCGTGATACTTAATTATATGTATTATATCATTAGCTGTATTATGAATATTTTGATTAATTAAAACATAACTATATTCATTATAATGTTTAATTTCATCAAGAGCATAAGATAAACGAAGTTTAATTTCATTTTTACTATCTCTTCCTCTTTTAATTAATCTTTTCCTTAACTCTTTTACTGATGGTGGTAAAATAAAAATATCAATAATATCTTTCTTATTAAATTTTTTTCTTATCTTTCTGGCACCTCTCCAATCTATATCAAAAAGTATGTTCTTATTTAATAAATTAGATTTTCTTATATTTTTAATTGGTGATCCATATAGATTGTTAAAATTTGATGAGGTTTCAATGAAATAGTTATTATTTTCTAATTTAACAAATTTTTCTTTAGATACGAAATAATAATCTTTACCGTTAATTTCATTCAGTCTCATATTTCTTGATGTGTAGGAGATTGATAAGATTACATTTTTAATTTTTTTTACAAGCATCTTACATAAAGTTGTTTTACCTGCTCCAGAGGGGGATGAAATAATTATTATTTTATTTTTTATTTCTATATTCACTTAATTTCCCTTTATGATCTATATATGTTTCTGAATAAATATGTTTTTTTTCAATACTATTATAGAAATAATATAAATATTTACTTTTATAATTTTCAAAAATTAATTCCATTGTTTTTTTTCCTACATATGAAATTGGCCCAGGAGGAAGTCCTTTAATATAATAAGTATTGTAAGGATGTTGAATTTTTAAGTCTTTTCGATTTAACTGTCTCTGTAAGTCATATTTTCCATCAGTTATTGCAAATATTGTAGTTGCATCTATTTGTAATTTCATTTTTTTTTGTAATCTATTTCGAATAACAGAAAAAATTAATTTTTTATCTAAATCATCTATTCCCTCTTTTTCAAGTAAAGAGCCAATAATTAAAAGCTGATCAAATGTAAATATTTTAAGTAATTTATGATCTTTATACTTTTGTTTAGTATTATCCTTCAATTTTTCTAATTTTGAATAAAATTCATCAAAACCTTCATAAGAATGTAAAAAATATGTATCAGCTAAAGTATCTAAATATCCAATATTTTTAAAATTTTCAAAATTATTTTTTAATAATTCATTCAATTGATATTTATTCCATCCTTCTACAATTGTGATTTTCAATATGAAATTGGATGGTTTAGTGATTGTTGATATAAAAATCTTTAGATTTATTGCATCTGGTAAAATAAACTTTCCATAATGAATTTCTTTAAAATATTTTGAATGAATTGATAAATATGTTTTAGTTATAAATTTTTCAATAGAATTTAAATTAGCTATATTTGTATCAATAATATTTTTTGAACTTTGATTTTTTTCAATAATTACATTTGAATTTAAGGACTCAATATCTTTTAAAAAAAATAAATAAGATAAATATAGAGATACTAATATAAATATTAAGCTAATAATTCTTAAATAATAAAGCAGTATTAGTTCCTCCAAAGCCAAACGAATTACTTAATGCAATATTAATTTTAGTTTCTTTTGGTTCTTTTGCTACAAGATTTATATTTTTAGAGTCTATAGGATCTTCAAGATTTAGTGTTCCAGGCACAATTGAGTTGTTTATAGCTAGGATTGAAAAAATAGATTCAACACTGCCAGCAGCTCCTAATAAATGACCAATTGATGATTTTGTAGAACTTACAAATAAATTTTCATGTTTTTTAAATAGTTTCATAATAGCATTTAGTTCAATTTCATCTCCTTTTTTAGTAGATGTTCCATGTGCGTTAACATAATTTATATCCTCTGAAGAAATATTGGCCATATTTATAGATTGCTTCATTGCTCGAAAACCGCCATCCCCATCCTCAGATGGTGATGTAATATGGTGTGCATCTCCGGACATACCATAACCAATCAACTCTGCATAAATTCTTGCTCCCCTTTTTTTTGCATGCTGAAGTTCTTCTAAGACTACAATACCAGCGCCCTCGCCCATCACAAAACCATCTCTATTTTTATCCCATGGTCTTGATGCTAATTCTGGAGTTTCATTGTAAGATGTGCTCAGGCTTCTAGCCGCACAGAAACCTGCTAGTCCAAGCTCACATACAGCAGCTTCCGCACCTCCTGCTATCATGATATCAGCGGCTCCTCTTTTTATAATTTCACCAGCATCACCAATAGAATGAGCGCCCGTTGCACATGCTGTTACAACTGAATGATTTGGTCCTTTAAAGCCATATTTAATAGAAATTTGACCTGATAAAAGATTTATAAGTGATGATGGAATAAAAAAAGGAGATAGTTTCCTAGGACCACTATTACTAATAGTCAATGAGCCATTATAAATTGTTTCCAATCCACCTATACCTGAGCCTGCTATAACTCCAGTATTAAGTTTATCTTCCTCGCTTAAATTTTGGACACCTGCATCTTCAATGGCCATTTTAGCTGCAACAATACCATATTGAATAAATCTATCATTTCTTTTGATTTCTCTAGAGTCTAGATGCGAAGTAATATCAATATAGTTATCATTATTTTGATCATTAGAAATGTAACCAGCAATTTTGCATGGAAATTCATCTGTATTAAAGTTTTCAATTTTTTTTATTCCTGATTTCCCTTTAAGAAGATTATTCCAAGTTTCTTCTTTTCCATTACCAATTGAAGATAATAAGCCAATACCTGTAACAACAACTCGCCTCATTATAAATAATTAAAATTATTTTTTGTTTACTATATAATCTATCGCATTTTGAACAGTTTGGATTGTTTCTGCAGCATCATCAGGTATTTCTATTCCAAATTTTTCCTCAAAAGCCATTACTAATTCTACAGTATCTAAACTATCTGCACCGAGATCATCAATAAACTTAGCCTCTGGTGTAACTTTTGCTTCATCTATACCAAGATGATCAACAACAATTTTTTTAACTTGGTCTTGAACTTCACTCATAACTATCTCCTAAATGTTATTAGATTTTAATAAATTATTATTTCTGTTTATGTCAACTAATTAAACCATTAACATACCACCATTTATATGAAAATTCTGCCCTGTGATGTATGAGGCTTGGTTTGTAGTCAAGAAATAAACTAAATTAGCCACATCATCTGGCTCTCCAAATTTCTTCATAGGAATATTGTCTAATATTTTATTTTTTTGTAGTTCATTAAGTTTTTCAGTCATTGGAGAAACTATAAAACCTGGTGAAACAACATTTATATTAATATTTCGACTTGCCACTTCATGAGCAATTGATTTGTAAAAACCAATCATTCCTGATTTTGAACTTACATAATTAGACTGACCAGGATTTCCAGATAATGCCACTACAGATGAAATTCCAATAATTTTTCCCTTTTTATTTTTTATCATATTTGGAAGAATAGATTTGATAATTGCAAAATTTGAAGAAAGATTAGTATTAATTACTTCTTGCCATTGCTCTAATTTCATACGAAGAAGAAGACTATCTGAAGTCATACCGGCGTTATTGATTACAACAGATATATCAGGATGCTCATTAGAGATTTCATTCATTTTGGAAGTAATGGATGATAAATCAGATAAATCAAGTTGATAATAACTATGGAGATCGCCATATTCATTTTTCATAGTTGAAAGTTTTTCTTTAGATGAAGATATTAAAATTAATTTACAACCTACATCAATAAACTTTTTTGTAATAGCACTACCTATTCCTCCAGATGATCCTGTTATAAATACTTTTTCAACATCGGTCATAATTTTTTTAATTGTTCTAAATCTTGTATAGTATTAATTGAAATTATATCAAATTTATTTGTTATTCTTTTTATTAAACCTGATAGTACTTTACCGGGACCGATTTCTATTATTTGATTTTCACCCTTTTCTTCAATATTTTTAATACTTTCTGTCCATCTAACTCTATTCGACATTTGCAATTTTAAATTTTCTATAATTTTATTAATTGATTTATTTATTGAAGCATCGAAATTAGAAACAATTGCAGAGGATGGGTCAACAAAATTTATTTTATCTATTTCAAAACTCAGCTTTTTTTGAGCTTCTATCATAAATTTACTGTGAAAAGCTGCTGAGACATTTAATTTTACAAATTTCTTAACTCCATTTGACAAAAAAATTTGTTCTGAGTTTTCAATATCATGATTTGATCCTGAGATCACTATTTGAAGTGGGGAATTATCATTTGCTATTTCAACATTAACATTATTATTTTTTATTATGCTAAAAATATCTTCACAATTCAAGCCTATCAAAGCTGCCATATTAGTAGTATTAGGTTCAATTGCTGAATTCATTAATTCTCCTCTTATTTTTAATAAAGACGATGCTTGTGAAATTTTAAGAGATTTAGCAGCAGCTAAAGCAGAGTACTCTCCCAATGAGTGCCCCAGCATGTTATTTATATTTAAATTAGAAAAACCAAAATTTTTTTCTAAAGTTTGATAAATAGACATAGATGCAGCAAAAATAGATATTTGAGTGAAATTTGTGATATTTAAGAGATTATCGGCATTCCCAAATATAATTTTTTTTATGCTTATACTCGTTGCGTCTTCAATTTCTGTAATAGTATCTTGAGCAATTTTAAAGTTATCAAAAAAATCCTTTGTCATCCCTAAAAATTGACTTCCTTGACCTGGAAATATGATGCTTGTCATTAAAATATTGATTTATTTTAAAATATGAATATATGCAACCACAACTTCTCTTACTATTTACATAATATTAAGATTTAACCGTGGAGTAAAATGAATAAATTTGAAGCTATTTTATTAATTAGCCCTGAAGTATCTAAATCAACTTTAAATGATAATATAAAAATTT
>CACJEE010000039.1 GCA_902592345.1 uncultured Alphaproteobacteria bacterium | reverse complement strand
CCCATATCTCTCATACCTTCAGCTCTAGCTTTCATTGTAAAAGCAACTGGACCAAATTCTTCTGCAAAAGATAAACCATGATAACCTTCATAAGGCTCCGTCATTGTTGGAAATTTATCAGTTTTTAGAAAATCAAATTTTCCTCCTTCTACTAAAATGCCTGCCATTGATGATCCATGACCAGCCATCCATTTAGTTAAAGAATGAACAACAAAATCTGCACCATTATCCAATGGTTTAAATAAGTATGGTGTTTGATACGTGCTATCAATTACAACAGGTATGCCAGCATCGTGAGCCATTTTTGATATTTGTGGCAAATTCATTAGTTCATTGCCTGGATTACCAACTAATTCTCCATAAATACATTTTGTGTTTTCTTGTATAGCGTTTTTAAAACCTTCCGTATCTCTAGGTTTAACAAAAGTTGCATTGATGCCAAATTTAGGAAGAGTTAAACGAAATAAGTTGACTGTCCCTCCGTATAATTGAGAAGATACCACTACATGATCTCCAGCATTACATAATGTCATAATAGTTAAAAATATTGCGCTCATACCTGAGGCTGTTGCTAAAGCTGCAGTTCCACCTTCTAATGCTGCAACTCTTTCTTCTAAAACTTGAACTGTTGGATTGGAAATTCGACTATATATATGACCACCACGCTCCAAATTAAATAATGCGGCTGCATGATCAACATCATCAAACATATAAGAGGTTGTTTGATAAATTGGTACTTGTCTTGAGCCTGCATTTTTACTTGGCATATATCCTGCATGCAAACTTAGTGTATCAAATTTATAAGTTTTTGGATCCATATTAAATCTCCTTTGCTTTATTTCTTAGTTCAAATTTTTGTATTTTGCCTGTCGACGTTTTAGGTAATTCACCAAATACTACATTCTTTGGCCTTTTAAATCCAGCCATATTTTCTTTACAGAATAGAATAATTTCTTCTTCAGTAGCATTTTTGCCAGGCGCTAATTCAACAAATGCACATGGGGTCTCTCCCCATTTTTCATCAGGTTTTGCTACAACTGCGACAAGTGATACAGAAGGGTGTTTTGCAACTACATTCTCTACTTCTACAGAAGAAATATTTTCTCCTCCAGAAATAATTATATCTTTAGAGCGATCTTTGATTTGAATATACCCATCCGGATAAACAACAGCTAAATCACCTGAGTGAAACCAGCCATTTCTCATTGATGTTTCAGTTGCTTCTTTATTTTTATAATACCCTTTCATTACCACATTTCCACGCATTAGGATTTCTCCCATTGTTTTTCCATCTCTCGGAACAGGAGTATAAGTTTCTGGATCAGCAACCATTGCTTCTTCAAGATTAGGATAACGCACTCCCTGTCTTGAATTTAAATCTGCTTTTTTAGTATTGGAAAGATCATTCCATTCTTCATTCCATGCACATTGCAAAACATGCCCATATGTTTCTGTAAGTCCATATACATGCATAACTTCAAATCCTAAGTTATCCATTTTTTCTAGAATCGCACTTGTTGGGGGCGCTCCTGCTGTAAGAACATAAATTTTATGATTGATTGCTTTTTTGTCTTTTTCTTCAGCGTTAGCAATTAAATTTAATACGATTGGCGCCCCACCAAAATGTGTTACTTTGTGTTTATCAATAAGATTATAAATATCCTTGGCAACAATGTATCTACAACAAACTACTTTGGCGTGAATTAATGCAGCTGTCCATGGATACCCCCATCCATTACAATGAAACATTGGTACGGTTGCAAGAAAAGTAAGTTTATTTGTCATATTCCAAGCAGTGACACTACCTGTTGACATTAAATAAGATCCACGATGATGATAGACAACACCTTTTGGTTTCCCTGTTGTCCCTGATGTATAACTTAGAGAGATTGCTTGCCACTCATCTTCTGGCAAAGACCAATCAAAGTCAGCGTCTCCTGTTCCTAAAAACTCTTCGTATGTCCAATCACCTAATTTTTCACCCTCACCTTCTTTAAGGATTGCTTGCTCATCATGGATATCAATTATAGGTATTTTTTTACCATAAATATCTAATGCTTTTTTTATTGTTGGTGAAAATTG
Source organism: uncultured Alphaproteobacteria bacterium (assembly GCA_902592345.1). Classification (GTDB taxonomy): domain Bacteria; phylum Pseudomonadota; class Alphaproteobacteria; order HIMB59; genus CACPNW01. The sequence continues at coordinate 5,183 of CACJEE010000039.1, read as the reverse complement.
AGTATCAGCAATTAACATCTTTGCATCACTATGTTCTAAGATATAAGCAATTGTCTGTGCATCTAATCGTGTATTGATTGTATTTACGACGCCACCTGTCATTGGAATAGAATAATGGGCCTCCAATAATTCTGGAGTATTTGCAGCTATAATTGATACAGTACTGCCAATACTAATACCTTGCTTTGTCAAAGCACTGGCAAACTTAGTACAACGATCATATGTTTGAAGCCATGTGTAATTTCTATTTCCATAAACTACTGATTCATAATTTGGATAAATATCTTTAGCTCTAGTGATAAAACTTAATGGAGATAAAGGTGTGAAATTAGCTTTATTTTTATCAAGATCTGTTGAAAATTGATTCATGCATTGTCTTATAGCATTAAAAAAAATAATTAAAATCCCTAGTAAAAAGGATTAATTAATTAAAAAGAGGTTTTCCCGTATCAAGCGTATGTCTGATACGCTCTTGTGTTGGTTTTTGACTTATTAAATCAATAAAAATTTCCCTTTCAAGATCATATAGGTTTTGCTCTGTTAAAATTTTTGATGGTGTGGTAGCGCCTCCACTCAACATGTATCCTAATTTTTTTCCAACCTCAATACCATGTTTCCCAATTACTTTTTTATCCTTTAATTCATTTAAAATATCCATCATATCTGACATTACAGCTGATCCTGGCAAAGAGAAGGAGGCGCTATCAAGTGATTGATAGTTTTCTCTATTTGAAAAAATAATTTTATCAGCCTCTTCAATTAATCGATCTTTACTCATTACCATGATATCTTGCTCTCCTAAGAATTGTTGAGCCTTTGCTTTTATGGGTGAGTCAGCAGTTGTAGCATATCCTATTAAATTAAAAACTTTAAGTGATAGTAATTTTGGATCATTTTTTATATCAGAATGATTAGCCCATCGTCTTAGCATTTCCTTACATCCACCTCCTGCAGGTATGAGACCCACAAGTGATTCTACTAAACCAAGTACAGAATTAGAATGCGCTGCAATAAAACTTGTTTGAGAAATGACTTCATATCCGCCCCCAATAGCTAACCCTGAAGGGCAAGATACAACAGGAAATTTTGCATGTTGGAGTTGGTAAAGTGATTGCTGAAAATTATTGAGAAAAATATCGATATCTTTAAATTCTTTATTCACTGCTTTATCATAAAAATAATTTAAATTGACACCTGCAGAGAATTGCATTGCATCATTAGCGATAACTATTCCATCATACTTATCATTGCACAAATCATAAGCTTTCATTAAACAATCATTAGTTAGTCCATCGAGAGCATTTGCCTTGGTATGAAACTCAACACAAATAAATTTTGATTTTTTAGACACTTCCCAAATAGAAGCAGAGTTATTGGCATAAATTGGTTTCGAGGATTTTTTGATGTCTGATAATGAAATGACGCCATCCGGTCTTTGCATCGGTGTATAAAAGTGTTGAGGATGAAAATATTCTAAAGAATTATCGGTGGTCTTAAATAACGATTTTTTTTGATCGATGAGTTGTTTAATAAAAGAAGGAGTTTCTTCATCTTGATTAAGTTTTGAAACAAAATTTTCAATTCCAATTTCATTGAGTATTTCAAATGGGCCTTTTGACCAATTAAATCCACATTTCATTGCGTCATCAATATCATTAAAATTTTCAGTAACATCTGGAACTAAACTTGATGCGTATAAAATTGTTTTTTTCATAATAGACCAAGCGTATTTTCCATACACGTCTTCTCGCTCTATCACGGTCTTAACATCCATTACATCAGGAAGGCCTAAATCTACTTTTTTAGATTCATTATAAGTATTATTTTTGTAATTAAGTGACTCTAAAACTTTTACATCAGCAGACTTATTCATTCGGAAAAAACCACCCTTTCCTTTTCTGCCAGTATAACCATCTGCAATAAGTTGATTAATAATTGGCAACTCTTTACCCACCTTATGAAAAGGATCGCTAGTTGGTAGTTCTGTAATAAAACTTTTTAAAACATCAGCCATTAAGTCAATACCAATTAAATCATATAATCCAAATATTCCTGTTTTAGGTATACCAAGAGGCCTTCCAAAAACAGCGTCAGCTTCTTCAACTGAAAGTCCAAGACTAAAAGCTTCTGTCATTGCCACTTGCATCGCATAGACACCAACACGATTTCCTAAAAATCCTGGAGAGTCATTACAGACAACAACAGTCTTTCCTAAAATCTTATCACCAAAAATCACAAGATCATTTATTTTTTCTTTATCATTTTGTGGCCCGATAACTAATTCAAGTAATCGCATATAACGAACTGGATTAAAAAAATGGGTAATACAAAAAACCTCTTTCATTTCTTTCGACATATCTTCAGTCAATACTTTCAAAGGAATAGAAGATGTATTGGATGAAACCAAAGCTCCAGGTTTTCGAAGTGCATCAATTTGTGAATAGAGTGTTTTTTTAATATCAATTCTTTCAACAACAGCTTCCACAACCCAGTCTGCATCTTTTAATGTTTCCATATCATTTTCAATACTTCCAGGAATAATATGATTGAGACTATTTTCTTCCATTAATAGAGGTGGTCTTGATTTTTTTATTCGCTCACATGCTTTTGTGGCAATCTCTCTTGTTAGATCAAGCAGATGAACCTGTAAACCTGCATTTGCCACCTGAGCTGCAATTCCACTGCCCATGGTTCCTGATCCTATAACAACAACTTTTGATATTTTCATTTTTTAAGAGGTTATATAGATAATTTTGCAAATCTCACCAAAAGAAATGCAAAAAAATAACGTATTTGCGTGAAAAATATTGTAAATAGTTTTATAGGCGCACGCGATGAAAAAAAATCCGTCAAGAAATACGCATTTAAAGAAAAGTCCCTCGAAGTTATTAGAATCTATTAATAACTCGATAGATATTGATCAAAGAATGTACAAAGAAGACATTGAAGGCTCAATTGCACATGCCACAATGCTCGGAAAACAAAAAATTATATCAAAAAAAGATCAAACAAAAATTGTTAATGGCCTGAAAATCATTTTACAAAAAATTAATTCTGGTAAAATTCATTTCAAAAGTGAACTTGAAGATATTCATATGAATATTGAATCTTTGCTTTTCAAACAAATTGGGGAAACCGCTGGAAAATTGCATACTGCACGATCACGTAATGATCAGGTAGTTACCGACTTTAAACTTTGGATAAGAAATAATAGTATCAACCTTGATAAGCATCTTCAAAACTTACAAAAAAGTCTTATTAATGTTGCTAAAAAAAATACTTCTACTGTAATGCCTGGCTATACACATCTTCAGGTGGCACAACCAATATCTTTAGCGCATCACTGTCTTGCGTATATTGAAATGATGGGTCGAGACAGATCAAGATTAAAAGATTGCATTGAAAGATTAAATGAAAGCCCTCTTGGCTCTGGAGCCTTAGCAGGAACATCATTCCCTATTGACAGAAATTTAACATCAAAATTATTAAAATTTTCTAAACCAACAGCTAATGCACTTGATAGTGTATCTGATAGAGATTTTGCGGTTGAGTTTTTATTTGTGATATCACTTATAAGTACACATTTATCAAGAATGGCTGATGAAATTATTCTTTGGTCTAATCAACAATTTAATTTTATCAACTTGCCAGATGAATTAGCAACTGGTAGTTCCATCATGCCTCAGAAAAAAAATCCTGATGGGGCTGAATTAGTGCGAGGAAAAGCAAGTGGTATTATTAGTAATTTAAATGGGTTGCTAGTTATACTAAAAGGCCTCCCATTAGCTTACAGTAAAGATCTTCAAGATGACAAAAAAATAGTTTTTTCAGCATTTGATGATACTTGCCTCACATTAGAGGTAATGACAGAAATATGGTCTAAGGTTAGTTTTAATAAAGGCATTATGAATGATGCAGTTAATAATTCTAATGCTACAGCAACAGATTTTGCGAATTGGTTAGTTCAACATATAGAATTATCTTTTAGAGAAGCTTATCAATTAACTGGTAGAATTGTTGCGCATGCTAATAAAAATAATAAAAAACTGGATCAACTTAGTTTAGAAGAACTTCAAAAATTTAATAACAAAATTACTGAAGATGCTCAAAAAACTCTTTCTATTAATGAAAGCATAAAAAATAAAAACAGTTTTGGTGGAACATCACCACAAAGGGTTAAACAATCAATTAAATATGCTATAAAAAAATATCTTTAATGAAAAATTTTTTATATATTTTATTAATGTCATTCTTTCTCTATAGTTGTGGAAAGGTTGGTCCTTTAAGTCTTCCAGAAGATAAATTGGATAAATCGGTTATTAGCTATCCTTGTGATGAAGCTTGCATGGAGCGATTTGAAGCTGAGAAAGAAAGGCAGCAATCAGTCATTATTCAAACGGAATAAAATGATTAATTACAATAATAACAAACCCTTTGTAGAGGGTGTATCTTTAGAAGATATAGCTAAAGCTCAGGCCACACCTTTTTATGTTTATTCTCAAACTAAAATTACCAATACATTTGAGCAATTAAAAAATAGTTTAGACTCTGAAATATTTTATGCTGTTAAAGCAAATTCTAATCAGTCTATCATCAAACTTATGGCTTCTTTAGGAGCTGGGGCTGACGTTGTATCAGTTGGTGAGCTTGAAAGAGCAATACTTGCTGGTGTAGAGCCTCAGAAAATAATTTTTGAAGGGATAGGCAAAACTAAGCAAGATATAGCATTTGCCATAGAAAAAAATATTCGTCTCATAAACATTGAGTCAATAGATGAATTAGAGAGAGTTAATGAAGTGGCTATTAATCAAAATAAAAAAATTAATATTGGTATACGATTAAATCCTAACATAGATGGTCAAACGCTTGATAAGATATCTACAGGAAAAAAAACAGATAAGTTTGGGATTGATACGGACAAACTAAACGAATTATTTAAAGTTCTAGAAGTCTCTAAAAATGTTAATCTTATTGGCATCAGTTGTCATGTTGGCAGTCAGATATTTAATACAAATGTATTTGCTGAAATTTTTCAGACAATGAAAGCTAATGCCCAAATATTTTTAGATAAAGGATATACCATTAAACATGTTGATCTAGGGGGAGGTCTTGGAGTCAACTATTCACAAGATAAAGAGATACTAAATTTAGAACTCATTAAAAATGAAATGAATAAATGTTAT
>CACJEE010000038.1 GCA_902592345.1 uncultured Alphaproteobacteria bacterium | reverse complement strand
CTTTCCTTTCATTGTTGGTAAAACTAAACTAAGAGCTTTAGCTGCACCAGTAGAAGTAGGAATCATCGATATAGCCGCCCCTCTTGCCCTTCTTAGATCACTATGACTTTGATCGACAGTCCTTTGATCACCAGTATAACTATGTATAGTAGTCATAAAACCACTTTCAATACCAACTCCCTTATCAAGGACCATAGCAACTGGAGCTAAACAATTAGTAGTACATGATCCATTTGATATAATGTTATGTTTTTTTGTTAATATTTGATTATTAACACCTTGAACAATTGTAGCATCAACATTTGAAGCTGGAGCAGAAATAATTACTTTTTTTGCTCCTGCACTAATGTGCGCGTTTGATTTTTCTTTACTAGAAAAAACTCCACTACATTCTAGAACTATATCAACCTTAAGTTTTTTCCATGGAAGATTAATTGGATTTCTTTCGCTAAAAAATTTAATTGTTTTATTTTTAAACTTTAATCCATCTTTGTTTTTTTTTATCTCAAAGGGAAGCTTTCCATGAATGCTATCAAATTGCATTAAATGCAAACTTGAATCTAAGCTCCCAAGTTCATTTATTGCAACTACTTCTACACCTTTTAGGTTTTTTTCTAGAAAAGCTCTAAAAACTAATTTTCCAATTCTTCCAAATCCATTAATTGCTACCCTCATTCTTTTGCCCCTCTGTTATTTTATTATATTAATTTTTCTTGAATTTTTTTACATATATTATCAGCTGTAATATTAAAATGTTTATAAACATCATTGTATGAACCACTTGCACCAAAAGATCTCATACCAATGAAGTTTTCATAGTCTACATATTTTTCCCACCCATTAATTACTCCAGCCTCAACTGCAAATTTTGGTTTATTACCCATTATTTCTTTTTTATATTTTGCATTTTGCATTTCAAAAAGTTCCATAGATGGAAAAGATATAACTCTTAGATTAATATTTATTTCTTGTAATTTAATTGATGCCTGAAGTGCAATTTCAACCTCAGAACCTGAAGCAAAAATTGAGGCATCATATTTGCTATGATTTTTTATTATATAAGCCCCTTTCATAGCTAAATTATCTTCATAAGAATCTCTTTTATTAATTGGCAAACCTTGTCTAGTTAATGCTAAAATAGTTGGCCCCTTAGTTTCTAGAGCTATTTCCCATGCTTCAATTGTTTCCAAAATATCACTAGGCCTTATCACATTTAAATTTGGAATAGCTCTTAAAGCAGCTAAATGTTCTACAGGCTGATGTGTAGGACCATCTTCTCCAAGACCTATGGAGTCATGTGTCATTACATATATAACAGGAAGTTTCATTAAAGCAGATAATCTTATTGATGGTCTACAGTAATCAGAAAAAACTAGAAATGTACCTCCGTACGGTTTAATCCCCCCATGCAATGCTAAACCATTCATTACACCGGCCATAGCATGCTCTCTTATACCGTAATAAACATAGCTTCCTTTGTAATTTTCAGCATTAAAAATATCCATCCCTTTTGTTTTAGTATTATTAGATCCTGTTAAATCAGCAGACCCTCCCAGAAAGTTTACAATATGATTATTAAGGAGCTCTAGTGAACTTTCACTAGCTTTTCTTGTTGCATACTTTGTATCATCTTTAGCATATAATTTTTTAAAATTAATTATTTCAGCTTTAATATCGGAGTCTAAATTTTCATTAAAAAAATTATTGAATTTACTAGAATTTAAAAAATCTGCATTTTTGTTTTCCCAATTTTTTTTAATTTCAGCATTTCTATTTGCAAAGCCTCTCCATTCTAAGAGAAGATCATCAGGAATATAAAATTCTTCATGATTCCAATTCAAATTTTTTCTAGTAAGTTCTACCTCTTCTTTACCCAAAGGTGCCCCATGAGAAGAAGCGCTAGCTTCTTTATTAGGTGAACCAAATCCTATTTTAGTTTTACAGCAAATAATTGTTGGCTTATCAGAATTCTTAGCATTAATTATAGCTTCATTAATTTCTTCATGATTGTGACCATTAACATTTAATACATTCCAATCATATGATTTGAAACGCACTTGTATATTATCACTACTGCTTAATGATATTGCTCCATCTATTGAAATAGAGTTATCATCAAAAAAAACTATTAGCTTATTTAATTTTAAATGACCTGCTAAACTACAGGCTTCATGACTTAATCCTTCCATCAAGCAACCGTCTCCAGCGAAAACATATGTATAATGGTTAATAAAGTCTTTACCCAATGTAGAAGAAAGTTTACTTTCAGCCATTGCAAATCCAACAGCATTTGAAAGTCCTTGAGATAATGGACCAGTTGTTGTTTCAATACCGTCTAACTCGCCATACTCTGGATGCCCAGCTGTAGGAGAGCCTATTTGTCTAAAATTCTTAATATTATCGATACTGATATCTTTGTAGCCTGTTAAATATAAACATGCATACAGAAGCATTGAGCCATGTCCATTTGATAAAATAAACCTGTCTTTATCTATCCATTTTGGATCATTTGGATCAAATTTTAAATGATTTTTAAATAAAACTGTAGCTATGTCAGCCATACCCATAGGCATGCCTGGATGTCCTGAATTTGCCTTTTGCACAGCATCAATTGATAAAAAACGTATACAATTAGCTAATTGAGATAGTTTTTCTGATTTTATATTATTAGTTTTCAAATTCCCTCGGTATTTGTATTCTTTTACACTAATATTAATATGCAATAAAGTGACATTTTAAAATAATCGAATTATAAAATACATATGAAAATTGATGAAAAAATATCTCTTTTAAAAAAAATTATTCAAGAAATAAAAAATATTTCTGAGAATTTAGATAATGATAATAATTTTGAAAAAAAGATTGATGAATTGAATAAAGAGTTGTCAGGGTTAAAAAAAGGAATTAGAGAAAGCGTTGAAGAATTGGAAGAATTTCTTGAGGAAGAAAATGCCCGATCTTGAGGTAAGCATATTTAATCAAAAGTTAAAATTATCATATAAAGAAGATGAAAAACAAAGACTATTAAAGGCAGTAGAAACATTAAATAACAATTGGAATAAATTTTCTCACTTACATGGAAAAGTAAGCGACCTTAAGATTGCTACACTTATTAGTTTAGAACTGCAGGACTCAATTGTCGGTATTCAAGCATTAAAAGATAGGCTGAATATAAAAGAAACTGATAATGAGTTATTAAAAAAAGAGATTAAGTTAACAAAAAAAGAGTCTGAAGAAAGTATTAATACAATAAAAAAAATAAAATCAGAACTAAATAATAAGACTGATGAAGTATCAAAATTAGAATATGCTTTAGAAGAATTTCATAGTGAACTTATGCAAATTAAAAATAATATTTTAAAAAAAAATCATGAATGAATTACTTTCTCAAAAAATAAATTTGAGAAAAATTTTAACTCATAAAAGAGATTTAATAAAAAAAAATTGTACTATTGAATTTAATGTTAAGGTTTTTGAGAAAATAAATCAATATATTAATTTTAAAGAGATTCTAAATATTGCAAGTTTCATTTCAATTCGCTCAGAAATATCAACACATCAATTAAATAAAAAGATTATGAATTTAGGTAAAACATTATCATTTCCTGTAATTAAAAGAGATTCAAAAGAGCTTATTTTTATAAAAAGTAATCCAAATACTAATTTTAAATTAGGTAAATATAATATTCCTGAACCAACAAATGAAAATGAGGAAACGCTCCCACAATTATTTTTTGTTCCCTGCTTAGGTTTCGATTTGAATGGATATAGGCTGGGATATGGAGGAGGTTTTTATGATAAAACTTTTGCAAAATTAAGAAAATTAAATTTAAAATTTTATACTGTAGGCTATGCTTTTGATGAGCAAAAGCAAAATAAAATACCTATAGATGATTTTGATTATAAATTAGATTTCGTTTTAACTGAAAAACAATTATACAAGTTTTTATGAAATTAGTATTTATTGGAGATATTGTCGGAAAAGAAGCTAGAGAAACATTTATTAAAAAGATTTCAGATATAAAGAATCAATATAAACCTGATGCATTGGTAGTTAATGCTGAAAATGCAGCTGCCGGTTATGGGGTCACAAAAAAAATTGCAGTTCAACTTATTGAAGCGGGCGTCGATGTAATAACGTTGGGAAATCACGCATGGGATCAAAGGGAAATGTTATCATACATTGAAGAATGTCCTAAAATTGTTAGGGCATTAAATTATCCAAGTGGAGTACCTGGAAAAGGCTATTATGAACTAAAACTTAATAATGATAAAAAGATTATAATTGTGCAGGTTATGTTAAGGTTATTCATGGGTCTTTCTTTAGATGACCCGTTTAGCGTGACCAAGAATTTTTTACAAAAAGAAAAACTGGGATCAACTTGTAGTGCCATATTCATTGATATGCATGGTGAGACAACATCAGAAAAAAATGCTTTTGGTCATTATTTTGATGGGAAAGTTTCAGCTATTCTTGGAACTCATACACACATACCTACAGCAGATGCAAAGATACTTGATGGTGGTACTGCTTATCAAACGGACGTTGGAATGACGGGTGATTATAACTCGGTTATTGGTATGGATAAAGATAACCCTATTCATGGTTTTGTTAAAGGCTATAGATCAGAAAGCAGGTTTTTTCCTGCTGATAACAAAATAACTATATGTGGAACATACATTGAAATTGATGATAACACTGGATTATCATTGAAAATTGTACCTTTTCAGATGTAAAAAATTACACATATTAGACACAATATTGATTTATTTAAATTACTTTACTGACAACGAACAAAATATTTATAGAGAGTTATGGCAGGCCATTCTAAATTTAAAAATATTATGCATCGAAAAGGTGCTCAAGATAAAAAACGAGCAAAAATCTTTTCTAGATTAGGTAGAGAAATTTCTGTTGCAGTAAAAGAAGGGGGGCCTGATCCTGAAAAAAATATAAGATTAAGATCAGCAGTAGGATCCGCAAAGTCTTTAAATATGCCTAAAGATAATATCGAAAGAGCTATTAAAAAAGGTGAAGGAAATGATTCTGACAGTAATTATGAAGAAGTAAGATATGAAGGTTATGGTCCAGATGGTGTTGCAATTATTGTCGAAGCTCTTACTAATAATAAAAACAGAACAGCAGCAGAGGTAAGATCTACTTTTAGTAAATATGGAGGAAATCTTGGTGAGACAGGAAGTGTTAGTTTTGGTTTTAAAAGATTAGGAAGTATCACATTAAATAAAAATAATATTAATGAAGAAGAACTATTTGATTTTATTATAGAAAATGGATCTGAAGATTATGAGCTTAATGAAGGTGTATACAATATTTATTGTGATCAAACAATTCTTCATCAACTTAATCAAAAAATAATTGAAAGATTTGGTCCAACAAATTTTACAGGATTAATTTGGAAAAGTGAAAATGAAATTTCTGTGTCAAAAGAAAAAGCTGAAACATTATTTAAGTTACTGAATATATTAGAAGAAAATGAAGATGTACAAGTAGTATCATCAAATTTTGATGTTAGTGATGATATATTAAACACGTTAACAGCATAGCGAAAGGAAGATTATGCCTGATAAAGCTTGGAAAAAAAGAGAAAGAGATGTTGCAAATTATTTTAATGGCCAAAGAACTCCTTTAAGTGGAGGTAATGGAAAAGTTACACGTGCGGATGTCATTCATGATAAACTTTTTATAGAGTGCAAATTAAGAGCAAAACATACAGCTGTTTCTTTATGGGATGATACAGCAAAACTTGCTAAAGATGAGGGAAAAACTCCTGTTATAGCATTGTGTGAAAAAAATAGACCAGGTTTTTGGATTATGGTTCATAGTGATGATTTAACAAAAATAAAGGATACAGAATAATGGAAGAAGTTAGCACAGTTAATAATATTGCATCTGAAAACATAGATTTCTCAATGTTTGCACTTTTTATGAGTGCCGATCTTGTTGTAAAATCAGTTATAATAATATTAATTTTAGCATCGCTATATTCATGGAGCATAATTGTTTCTAAGCTTGTCAGATTAAGACAACTTAAGCAGATGGAAAAAGAATTTGAAGAAATTTTTTGGTCAGGCAATTCTTTTGAAGATTTATACGAAACTTTAAACTTTAATAAACTTGATCCTAAGTCAAAAATTTTTTGTGCTGCAATTTCAGAATGGAAAAAAAGTAAATCCAGTCACGAAGGTGAAATAAGCGCAAACCTTTCATCATTAAAGGATAGAATGCAAAGATCCATGGTAGTAACTTTTAATAAAGAAAGTGAAATAGTGGAGAAAAATCTTACATTTTTAGCAACATCTGGTTCTACTGCACCATTTATAGGATTATTCGGAACGGTTTGGGGTATTATGAACAGTTTTAAATCAATTGCTGTTGCTCAAAATACTAATTTATCTGTAGTGGCACCAGGAATAGCAGAAGCATTGTTCGCTACAGCACTTGGCCTTTTTGTGGCTATTCCTGCAGTTGTTGCATATAATAAAATTTCAAGTGACTTGTCCAAGTATTTTGTTTCTTTAGAGACATTTATGGATGAGTTTACAACAATTTTTTTTAGACAATTAGAGAAAAAGTAAATTGATAAACTTAAATAATAATTCATTAAGAAGACGTAAGAAATACTCTCAAATGAGTGAAATTAATGTCACTCCTTTTGTTGATGTTATGTTAGTTTTACTAATTGTTTTCATGGTTACAGCACCACTACTTACTGTTGGTATCCCCGTTGATCTGCCAAAAGTAAAAGCATCTGCATTGACTGATCAAAAGGATCCATTAGAAATTACTGTTAAATTAGGTGGTGAGATTTATTTAGGAGAATCTAAAGTTGCAATTGAAAATTTAATACCCAGATTAAATGCTATAACTGAATTAAATAAGGAAGCTAGGATATATGTAAGAGGTGATAGGGTGGTTGCCTATGGTAGAATAATGGAAATTATGTCATTAGTAAACTCTGCAGGATATATTAAAGTAGCTCTTGTTACCCAAAATCCAAAAGAAAATTAAATTTCATGCAGTCCTTATATTACAAGGCTTTTAATTATATAGAAAACTCTAAACCAAATCATTTAGGAATTTATTTTTCTCTTTTTCTACATTTGATTATTTTATTATTTGCTATTGGACTCCCAGACTTTTTTAAACCAAAAAAAATACCAATGCCTCAAGTAATACCAATTGAAATTTTAAATGTTTCTGATGTTACATCATTAACATCTAAAAAAGAAAATATTGAAATTAATAAAGAATCAAAAAAAATAGAACAAAAAAAATTTACCTCTTCTGAAAATACCGAAATTCAAAAAATAGATTTAACTGAAAAACCTAAGAAAAAAATAAATACAAACGAAAAAACGATAAATGATAATGAAATGATAAAGAAACCTGAGTCAAAAAACATTACCTTAAAAGAAAAGGAAATTAACAATTTAATTGAAGAAAAAAAGTTAAATGTAGAGAGTGTAGAAACACTAAAAGTTAATAAAATAAAACCTAAATTAAAACCAAAAGCTCCAGAAGAGAGCAAAGCAATAAGTGATGTAGTGATTGAAAATAAAACAAAACCTGAGATTAAGAAAGATGCCAAAATTATAGATAAACCAAAACCTGTTTCAAAACCAGAGCCAGATTTTAATCTTGCAACAATGCTGAAAGACTTAAGGAATGAAGATATATCAAATACTTCTAATAACAATAATAATGAAGAAGATAAAATAGAGCAAGAAAATGAAAATGAGAATAAAGCAAATATAGAAGTATCAATTTCTGAAATGGATCTTGTTTTGCAGCAATTAAGAAGTTGCTTTAATCCCAGGGCAGGCACTCAAATAATAGGTGATGAAATGGTAAAAATTAGTGCAAAAATTGATAGAGAGGCTAATGTCAGAAAAGACACTGTACAAATTCTTGCCACAAATATAAGTAAGAGTAATCCTTATTATGAAGCAATTACAGAAAGCGCAGTGGCCACTTTATATAACCCACTTTGTTCAAAACTTAAATTACCTCTTGATAAATATGAATCATGGAAAGATTTAAAGATAACAATTGATTATAGTTGGATTAAAAATTAATTATTTATAAAATGAAATATTTACTAATATTATTCTTAACTTTTATTTCAATTAAGACTTATGCTCTTGAATTAACTCTTAGTCAGGGAACTGTAAAACCAACTCCCATAGCTGTTTCTGATTTATTTTCTAGTAATTCCTCTCTGGAAAAAATAGGAAAAAATATTTCCTCTGTAATTTCTGATAATTTGGAGAGATCAGGTTTGTTTATCCCCATTGATAAAAAAGCATTTATACAATCTTCTGAGTCTTTATCAAACCAACCAAGGTTTGAAGATTGGAAAGTAATTAAGGCTCAGCACTTAGTTGCTGGTAAAATTGAAACAAACAATGAAAATATTTCTGTAGAGTTTAGATTGTTTGATGTTTTTGCCCAAAAGCAAATAGTAGGTAAAAAATATAAAACAAGTAAAAAAAACTGGAGAAGGGTAGCTCATATTATTTCA
>CACJEE010000037.1 GCA_902592345.1 uncultured Alphaproteobacteria bacterium | reverse complement strand
GCTTCATTAGATTTAGGGAAATCTTTGCCATTTAAATTTGCATCAAATAAATTTAATGTTGTTTATGGACCATATTAGTATTTAATATCTATTATAATTAGATTAATGCCAGATTTTATTTTCAAACGTTTAAGATTTTAGAATGATTAAAATTTTATTTAATAAATTTTTTATATTTACGTATAATTTCTTTTCTTATTTACAATTATATTTTTTTAAAAATTCAGCTATTATTATTAGTGATTCTCATGGAAGATATTTATTCTCTGTTAAAAATTCAAGTAATAAAAAATTATTATTAAATAAAGCTCAACCATCTAAAAAAATGAATATGGTATTATTTTGGACTAATCTTACATCTTATAAATTTAGTCAAGATTACTTTCAAAATTGGATTTTAAAAAAAATTAAAAACTACAATGTAAAATATTTAATCATATGTGCTGGAGAAATTGATATTAGATACTATGCTAATTTAAAAGGTACTTTAGATATAGAAAGTGTTGCTGAAAATTTCTGTAAAAATATTATGAAAATAACCAAAACTAGTAATATAAAAATCATTTATATTTTACCATCGAAACCTTGTATACAATTAAATTTACAAAAACAAAAGGGGAAGATACCTTATGAAGGATCATATTCTGAAAGAATAAAATCTTTTAATAATTACATAAAAAAAATTTTTTTCTTATTAGAAAAACAAAGTTCCGTAATTTTGTTTGACCCAGAAATAATTTGCAATTCAGAACATTGCGATCATGATAAAGATCATATTCATATTAACTATGAGAATTGCCAAAGAATATATAACAAAGTTACAAATTTAGTTAACTGATTGGTTGCGGGAGTAGGATTTGAACCTACGACCTTCAGGTTATGAGCCTGACGAGCTACCGGGCTGCTCCATCCCGCGATAATATTAACCCTATAATTACTGATTTTTTAAAAATCAATAGCTTATATCAAATTAAAAAATTTTTTCTTTCCATGTAATAGGTGTCTTTTCGTTTATGATTTCTAAATCAATATGATATTTAAAGTCTCTTACACCTCTATTTTTAATATATTCAATTGTCTTTTCAATACCTTTTTCTAAAGAAATAGAAGTTGTGTATTTTAATTCTTTTTTTATTTTCGCAGAACTGCAATAAGAATTTTTAACTTCTAAAGGTCTATCGGCATAATAAATAGGATTTAAATTAAATTTTAATTTATTTGCTATTAGTTCAGATAGTTTATTTATAGTTACAAATTCTTCATCTGGACCAATATTGTATATTTTTGAATTAGTTTTTGGATTAACTGTCATTTGATACAAAGTATCAACGCAATCAGAAACATATGAGAAACATCTTTTTTGTTCTCCATCTCCATAAATAATGGGTTGTCTTTTTTGTAACATCAAGTTAATCATTATTGAAACTACGTTCCTATATGGATCATCATATTTTTGTCTAGGCCCAATAATATTATGAGGAACTGCAATAGTAAAATCAACTCCATGTGTTTTACAAAGATTAATTAAATATTGCTCAGCTGCAACTTTACCAATACCATATGAATCTACAGGTTTGGGATTCATATCTTCAGTATATGGCAAATTTTGATCACCATAGCGAGCCATTGATGAGCAAAAAATAATTTTTTTGACTTTATTAGAAATACCAGCTGTGAAAACAGAAACAGAGGCGTCAACTGTATTCTTAGAAATAGAGTAAGGAGAAAAACTAGATAAACCCTCGTGTGCTGAAGCAGCACAGTGGTAAATAATATCTATATTTTTCATAATTTTAATCATAGAGTTTAAATCGTTACACTCATAATTATAAAATGTTACTTTGCTATTTACATTATCTAAATAACCTCCCATTAGATTATCGCATCCTGAAACTTTATGCCCTCTTTCCAAACAATAATCTGCAAGATGACTTCCAAGAAAGCCAGCAACACCAGTAATAAAAATATTCATTTTTTAAAATTAAGTTAATATTGTTTAATATAGTTAAATTTATTTAACATAAAAAAAATTAATAAATACTGTTATTTTTTATATAAATTTATATTAATACTAATAAATTAATGAAAAGTATAAATAAAATAAATTTAAACAATTATAATACAATTATTTTTGATTGTGATGGCGTTATATTAAACTCAAATAATATAAAAAAAAACACATTTATTGAGACCCTTCATCTAAAATATGATAAAAAATCTATAAAAGAATTCATCGAATACCATAATAATAATGGTGGTATAAGCAGATTTAATAAATTTAAATTTTTTTTTGATAAGATTTTAAAAATTAAAAATTATAAAACAAAATATATAGAATGTGTAAATAGTTTCTCAAAAATACTAAGAAAAAAATTAGAGAAATGTGAAATAGATAAATCATTAATTAAGTTAATAGAAAATAATAATATAAAAAAATTTTTCGTTATTTCTGCAGCAGAACAGAAAGAATTAAGGGAAATTTTTAAAAAAAAAAAATTAGATAAATATTTTTATGAAATATATGGGTCACCATCGAATAAAAGTGTTAATTTAAAAAAAATATTACGAAATAAAAAAATTAAAAAACCATTTCTATATTTGGGAGATAGTAAGGAGGATTATTTATTTTCAAAAAAAAATAAAATTGATTTTATTTTTGTATATCACTGGACAAATTTAGTTAATTGGAAAAAATTTTGCTTAGATAATAAGATTAAATATATAAAAGAACTGAAAAGTTTAATTTAAATATATTATTTAAAATGAAGATGTTGAACAAATATAAAATGCATAGTATCATTACTTATAATGAAATTATCAATCATAATACCTTGTTATAATGAAGAAAACACTATTACTGAAGTAATTAGGAGAATTTCAAAATATTATAATAAAGAAAAAGAAGTAATTATTGTTGATGATGCTTCAAACGACAAAACAAATGAAATTTTAAATGATCTAAAGTTAGAATATCCATTTATAAAAAACATTATTCTTCATTCAACAAATAAAGGAAAAGGCGCAGCAATTAATTCAGCAATAAAAGAATTATCAGGTGATATAACTATTATTCAAGATGCAGATTTAGAATACAATCCAAAAGATTATCATAATTTAATACAACCATTTGAGGATAATCTAGCTGATGTTGTTTACGGATCTAGATTTACAGGTGGAAAGACAACAAGAGTTTTATTTTTTTGGCATAAAATCGGAAATAACTTTTTAACTTTTTTTTCCAATATATGCACCAACCTTAATTTGACAGATATGGAAACGGGATATAAAGTATTTAAAACTGATATTTTAAAAAAAATTACTTTGACTGAAAAAAGGTTTGGTATTGAACCTGAAATTACAGCTAAAATTGCAAAACTACATATTAATATTTATGAAGTAGGAATTTCATATCAAGGCAGAAGTTATGTTGAGGGGAAAAAAATTACATGGAAAGATGGTTTTAGCGCTATTAGATGCATTATAAAATATAATTTATTTAAGTAGTTTGTTAATCTAATTTATTAATAATAATTCTATAATTCGTATAAATAACTTTCTCCATAATTAACTATTGGTTTGGAATTTAGTTTTTTTATAAACTCTGCAGAACTATGCCTAGAGATTATTAATAAATGTGTAGCGCCTTTAGACTTAAGACAATGAAATAAAGAGCTTTCAAATTTTTTTAAATTATAATTTAAATTGCTATTATTATAACATTCTAAAAAATTAGGACCCTGCTTAATAATACCTTTTTTTATTTGATGTTCTGATATTCTGGCATAGGTTGTATGTTTACCCGTATTACCTCTAACATAGTTCCAAGGGCCCCATTCATTAGGAGGTCTCACATTGACAATTAGATCGTTATCAGTTAAATTTTTTTCTATGTATCTTGATATTTTAATTTCTGCGTGAGTCGTAAATACAGAAAAATAATTTATATTTATACTTGGAAAACAAATAAATAAATAGGTGATTAACAAAAGTGTTATTTTAATATATGTAGTTTTAATTCTTAATTGCTCATAAAGTATTTTAAAAAATATAGATACAGACAAAATCCATAAACCAATTATGCTTAAAGATCCTGAAAAAGGGCCTGAAGGATGACTTCTAAAAAAACCATCTATCAACATCGAGCCTAAAATCCACAATAGAGAAATTATAAAAAAATCTTTATTAATTATTTTTTTACTAAAAGCATAAAAAATTATTAGAATAAAAAAGGAAAAACCAAAAGTATCAGATTGAATATTTCTATACATCTCATAAAAAAATTTCTTTAGATTAACATTTGATAAAGCCTCATGAATAATTGAAATATTTTCTGTATATCCTAGAGAAAGATATAAATAATATAAAATTGGATAAGTAAAAATTAAAAAAATAGCAAATATTTCATTTATATTTTTTTTTATTATACTGACATTCGTAAAGTTAAATAACATATAAAAAAAGTAAATTATTATAAAAGGTATACTGACAATTGGATGAGTTAAAATAGCAGCATTAATATTAAAAGTAGATGCAACATTTTTTTTGATTATAAGATTATTAATCATAGCAATACCTAGTGCATAGGCTAAAATTTCCTGTAATTGCCCTCCTGTAAGACCATACCTGCCATTAATAGTTGTGTTCAATGAGAAAATTATTATTACAAAAACTGGCAAACCTATATGTTTGCCTAATTTAGCTAAATTAAATATAAGCAAAAAATAAGATAAAAACCAAAACAATAATAAAACCTCTGATGATCTTACATTCAATAAGTGTGAAAATAACCATGAAACTGAAGGTAGTCCATTTGGATAACGAATAAATATCCAAGAATCACTTATGCCAGTTTGGGCATGAAATAAATTAGCGCCCTGAAAAAGATATCCAATTATTTCAGATACTGTTGTAATATCTGCATCTGGAGGTGCTGGCACAAAAGAATAAAGTGAAAAAGGTATTAAAAGAATTAAAAAGTATATAAAATATATTCTATTAAAATTAAAAATTCCTTTTTTAAATTTGAAGACTGTAAAATAAATAATAAAAAAAGAAGAAAAAATATAAAAATAATAACTGGGTAAACTTATATAATAATTTATATTAAAACTTACCAATATACTAGATATAAATATAATAAATGATAAACCATCTGAAAAATACAAATAATTAATTCTTTTACTTTTATTAATAATATAACCTATAAAATAAAGTGACATTAAAATAAATAACAAATCAATTAAAATAAAAATTAATGCTAAACTTGTATCATAAGTGTATGTTGAATTTATTTTTTGAATTAAATTTAAAATTATAAATAAAATGAAAAAAACCTTAACTAATTTTTGTGTAGAATAAAAAAATTTAAGTAAAAAAAAAATAAAGAAAATTAAAGATAAAAAAATTATATTACTAAGAGCTATTTCTAACCTTTCAAAAACACCATAATTATATTGCAAATTAATGAGATTTGAAATCCACGCAAGTAAATTTTCATTAAGCATTTTTATAATATTAATATGATTATAATTAATTTATACATTAAAATTTAAAAAAATAATAAGGTTTAAAAAATATGATAATTAATTTACTAGAATTATTAACTATAAATTTTATATTTTCTTTATCTATTTTAGGCTACTCATTTAGTTTTTTCAATTATAGTGGCTTAAAAATATCGACATTTAAAGATTTTTATTCAATATATTTTTTAATTGGATTTTTTATAAGTTCAATCTTTGTATTAATATTAATTTTTTTTATACCAATAAGTGATAATGTAAGTATCTTATTTCATTTATCAGGTATAATTTTATTATTTTCACTAAATTTTAATAAGATTAATAAAAAATTAATTAAACATATTTTTTATATTATAATAATTGCATCCTTTTTTTCTTTTTATAGTTTAGAGTCTGATGATTTTTCTTATCATTTACGATCTACCCTCTATTTTAAAGAACAAATAATAATTAATGATTTAATTAATAAGATTGAAGATGGTCCAAGAGTAGCATACAATTCGGTTTGGTTTATAGTTAATTCTTTAATTGCTATTAAGATATTTAATACTTCCTTCTTTTTTATATCTTCCATATTCTTTGCATCTATAGTTTTTGATTTCTATAGAGAAATAAAAAAAAATATAAATGATAATCAAATAAGTACTTTATATATTTTTTTTGCATTAATATTTATATTAAGTATTTTAGGACAATATAAAAATTTTGGTTCAGACACTCCAGGACAATTAATTATAATATTATTGATTTTTATTTTTTTTAAAAAATTTAATTTTTTTCAGAATTTTGATAATCATTATTTTTTTCTAATACTAATTTTAATGATATTTGCTTGTATGATTAAAATAACAAATATTTTAATACTGCCTTTAATTTTTTTTATTTTTTATAAAACTGTAAATAAATTATACATTATCATAATCTCATTTTTCATATCTATCCCCTTTTTTTTATGGATATACACAAATTATAAAATTAGTGGCTGCTTATTTTTTCCATTAGAAATTTCTTGCTTTCATAACATTCATAAAGCAGCATATTATAATCTAGTTGTATCAGCTTTTGCTAAATCTGTTTTAAAAGAATATATACCTATAGAGCAATCTGAAATTTTAATTTCTAATTATGGGTGGATTAAATATTGGATTAATGATCATTTTAAAAGAATTATAGAAAAAATTATTTTATTTTTATTACTTCTGTTATTTCCATTAATTTTTATAAAAATAAAATTTTATAATAAATTAAAATTGATAAAAATTTTTAAATTATCAGGGTTAAAAAAATTTGAAATATATAATTATTATTTATTTTCAATAGTATCTTTATTTCAATTAACTTTATGGTTTTTTATTTTTCCAAGTTTTAGGTTCGGATCTTCTTATATTTTAAATTTTATTATCATATTTATTTTGCCCTTATGGATTAATTTTTATAAAATTGATAAAAATTTTTTTAAAAAATATACATTAACTCTATTATCAGTATCAATATTTTATTTTACATATAAAAATATTATTAAAATTTTTAAATATATTGAGAGAGAAAATTATATTTGGCCTATTGTAGAAAAATGTGAAATTTTTAACTTTTCTATATGTCCTAATATTTTTTGATTGTTTTATTTTTATAAATGGTAGCGGAGGAGGGATTTGAACCCCCGACATCACGAATATGAGCCGTGCGCTCTGACCAACTGAGCTACTCCGCCAATTAAAATATTTATAAAATACTTTTTCAATTTTTCTGTTAAATATTAAAAGACATGTATATATATTGAAAAATAATGACAACAATTAAATATCTATACTTTAGATTAATATTTGCACTAAAATACTTAACTTTTAATAAATGTTTAGTGAAAAAAGATGATTTAATAATACCAACTTCAAATGGAATTTTTTCAATATATAGATTTTGTCCCCATCAAAATGCACCTCTTGAAAATGCATATATTTCAAATAATATAATTCAATGTCATTGGCATGGCTGTAAATTATTAATAAATAAAAAAGGGTACAAGATTTGAAAAGAATAAATATAAGAAGAATTACACGAACATCGCAAAATGATATTAATATTGCAAGAGAAATAATTTTTGACTACACTCATTTTTTATACTTACACAAATCGTCATTTAATGATTTTAGAGTGATATCTGATAAAAAAAATACACAGATATTTTATTATGAAACTAAAATATTTAATTGGCTACCTTTTTCCCCTGTTATGAAATTTATATCTATTAAAAAATTAATTCATGAAAAAAACATGTTCAGTCAAGCTTATATTAATCTAAAAAATAAAAGTATAACATATTTTAAATGTTATTTAAAAAAAACTGATACTCATATAAAAATTATTAATGATTTTTCATTGCCTGTTAATAAAGTAACATTTCTATTAAGAAAAATTATCGTACCTCTGATAAATTTAAAGATGAATGTAATGTGGAAAGAAGATGAAGAAATGCTTAATTTAAGAAATTTAAATAATGAAAAGGATAGTGTCTATTGTGTTCCTTCTACATTTAATTTAGAGGAAATTAAAGAACATAACTTTCAAAAATTAATAGAAGATAATTTTGAGCCTGATTTTCTTTTTGATATAAAAAAATAAAAAGTTAATTAATTTATCTACTTATTTATTACAATTTAAAAAATATTTGTCTTAATCTTTTTAAAAATATTTGCATTAAGCTGTGTGTTACAGATAAAATATTTCTTAATTTAAATGCTTTTGAATCACCTTCAACTCTATCATAATTTTCTATTTGTATAGTTTTGAATGTAGTATTTTCAGATAATGTTCTTGTTATTAATTCTGCCTGATAAGCATAACCACAAGTATCAGCATGATACCTCATGACATTATAAGTTTTATGTATTACAGGACCATTATAATAAGGAATTTTATTTCCACTTAAAATATTCACAATTATTGTAAAAGTCTTTGAAATTATGCTTCTGTATAATTTTCTATTATCAAAATTTTTAAAATAAGGAATTATTATATCGGCTTCATTAATAATTTCTAAAATTTTAATAATTGTTTCTTCAGGTTCGGCATTATCACCATTAATTAGCATATAGTTTTCACCTTTAGCAATAAATGCAGTATCAACATAATTCATGCCAAGTCCTTTATTTTTATTATTAGTGATTAATTCAATATTTAAATCAATATTACTTTCTATGATCTCCTTAATAATTTTATTAGTGTTATCAGTTGAACAATCATCAACTATAATAATTTCAAATTTTAAGTTAAATTTTTTTAATGAAGAAATAAGTGCATTAATGGTATTTTGAATATTTTTTTCTTCATTATAACATGGTACAAAAAAAGTTA
>CACJEE010000036.1 GCA_902592345.1 uncultured Alphaproteobacteria bacterium | reverse complement strand
TCAATTAACTTAAATATTAATTTTTGGAATAATTACGATTTTCTTTTAAAGCAATATGAGAAACAATCAAAAATTAAAGATTTTAAAAAACTAATAGATAATGCAAAATTAATTTTCAAAAGAAACGTAAAACTCTCTTATTATGAATCATTGTATTTTTTTAGAGTAAATAATTATGCGAAGTCACTAAAAATTCTTACCAATAAAGAAACTGAAAAAGAATTTATATCACAAAAAAATGACGTTATTTTAGCAGATTATTTCCATTTGCTCAGCAGGGTTTATGAAAGGTTAGAACTCTATAATAAATGTTACAGTTTTGCGATAAAAAGAAATAAAACAATTCTTTCTTTTAAAGAAAATAAAAAATTTAATAAAAAAATAATACTTGATACAATTTCAGCCTATAAAAATTTTTTTGTAAAAAAAAATAAACCAAAATCTAATATTATATCTTCTGGCGTAAATCACTCAAACTTAGTTTTTCTTATCGGCTTTCCTAGATCTGGCACAACTCTTCTAGACACAATATTAAGATCTCATTCCAAAACTTTAGTCTTAGAGGAAAAACCCTACTTATTAAATATTAGGCATAAATTTTATAATAATCATAAGATCTCTGATATTTTAAATTTTAAAGAAACAACAAAAATTAAAATGCAAAAAGAGTATTTTAATTCATTTGATTATCAGAGTGATAGGTTAATAATCGATAAATACCCGCTTAACCTAATTGAGCTTGGTTTTATTAAAACAATATTTCCTAATGCAAAAATAATTCTTGCAATCAGACACCCATTAGATTGTATTATAAGTTGTGTTTTAACAGCCTTCAAAATGAATGACGGTATGGTTAATTTTGCAAATATAGAGACAACGTCTTTTTTCTATAACGAGTGTTTTGAGCTATTATTTAAATACCTTGATTACTTTGATATTAACTATCATGAAGTTAAGTACGAGAACATTATTACTAACTTTAAAGATGAAACTCATAAACTTATAAATTATTTAAATTTAAATTTTGAGGATAATATAAATAATTTTCAAAAAACTGCTAGGCAAAGAGAAAAAATTAACACCCCTAGTTATGATCAGGTTATACAACCTATTTATACTACTTCAATAAATAGACACAAAAACTTTGATGAAATTAAAAAAATTAAAATTGATATGGCGCGTTGGATAAATCGTTTTTCTTATGAATAGCAATTAGTTAATTTTATTTTTTTTTAATTTAAATCTCTTAATTAAATTTTTAGTTTTCATTATTCTTTCATGATTTTCTTTTACATTTTTTCTACCACTCAATATTGATGGATATTTTTTTATGAGCTTAGATAAATATAAAGGAATTTTGAATTTCATTAATGTTTAAAAACTCTAAGCGAAGAAAAAATAAGTTTAAGTTTATTTTTATTTACAAAATCAATAATCTTCTGATCATTAATTGAGCCACTTGGCTCAACTATACATGTACATTGATTTTTTATTAATAACTTTAAGCTATCAATAAATGGGAAAAAAGCATCAGAGGCACATACTAAATTTTTTAATGAAAAATTTTCTTTATATTTTGTTATAGCTATTTTCGTTGAATCATACCTATTCATCTGACCAGCGCCTATTCCTACA
Organism: uncultured Alphaproteobacteria bacterium; assembly: GCA_902592345.1. GTDB lineage: Bacteria > Pseudomonadota > Alphaproteobacteria > HIMB59 > CACPNW01. The sequence goes on along the minus strand of CACJEE010000036.1, from coordinate 7,518 downwards.
GTTTGTTTATTTTTGACTAAAACTATTGCATTAGATTTTATATGTTTAACAACCTTAAATGCAAATAAAACATCTTCATTCTCTCTTTTAGAAAGTTTATTATTTATGGACACAATATTAAAATTCTTTTTTGACAACTTAAGATTACTGTTTTGCTGAATTAAAGAGCCCATTCTTACTGATCTAGATGTTTCTTTTTTTGTTTTAGGTATTTTATTGGAATTAATTAATATTAAATTTTTTCTTTCACTCAAAATCTTAAGAGCATCCTTTGAAAAACCAGGAGATACTAAAACTTCAAAAAAATTTTTTACAATTAGTCTAGCTAGATCTTTGTCTATTTTTTTATTTGTTAAAACTACCCCTCCAAAAGCACTTTTTTTATCACTATTAAATGCTTTTATAAAAGAACTTTTAATTTTTTTGGATGAGCAAACACCACAAGCATTGTTATGTTTAATAATCACTGTTGTTGGCTCACTAAACTCACTTAAAAAATCTAGGCCACTATCAATGTCTAAAATATTATTGAAAGTAATTTCTTTGCCCTGTACTTGATAATCAAGTATACTTTTACTTTTGTGTTTACGTAGCACTCCTTTTTGATTTGGATTTTCACCATACCTTAACTTTACATCTGATTGATTATTTTTTTGAGCTATCCAGTTATAAATATTTTGATCGTATTCAAACGTTAACTTAAAAGTTTTTTTAGCCATTCTTTCCCTAAAAGCCAAATCGGTACCCCCATAGTTTTTTTGAATATTATTTTTTAAAAATTTGTAATCTTCAGGAGAGCTAATACTTGTTACGCTCTCATAGTTTTTAGCTGAAGCCCTAAGAAGTGTTGAGCCTCCAATATCAATCATTTCAATTACATCTTCATGTTTTTTATTTATGAATTTAGTAAATGGATAAAGATTAACTATAACATAATCAATTTTAGGAAAGTTTGATTTTTTAAAAGTTTCTCTGTGATTCTTATTTTTTCTATTATGTAATATTGAAATATATATTTGAGGGTGAAGAGTTTTAACTCTACCATTAAGAGCTTCATTAAACTCAGTTAGTCTTGAAATTTCATAACAAGCGAATCCCAAAGATTTAATTTTTTTTGATGTAGAGCCTGTTGAAATTATTCCAATATTATTTTTTTTTAAAACATTACACAAAAAGTTTATATTTTTTTTATTGTAAAGAGAAACTAGAGCGAAACTATTTATTTTTTTGTAAGAGACCACTGTATTTTTTCCCTATTAAGCTTTGTTATACCCTTTATTACAATTTGCTTTGTTTCTTTAACATCATTTTTATCCATAAACACACTTTCTTCCAAAGCTAAATCTTTATTTGATTTGAAAACCCATATTTTATTGTTTCTAGTTTTAAATATAATATTTTTTTTGCTATTAGTTTGAGTAATATTTATATCAGGCAAAACATGAAATCTAATATGAAAGATTACCTCTTTGTTTTTTGAAGTTGCAGATATTATTGAATCTTCTCCAATTAAGGAATTTTCATCTTCTTCAAAATATAATTTTCTTTTAACAATTTTTTTAAAATTTTTAATATAGCCATTGTGAGATACTTCTACTGTGTGTTTTGGTCCTTCTTCTTGTTTTTTAAAAGAAACCATTTGTGGAAATTTAATGTTAGGCTGATTTTCTTTTATTTCGCTGATATTAGTATTTTCTAGTATAATAGTTGAGTGAGCTGCAGAATATCTAAGATAAGCCGCATTCCCACTTGTTTTTTCAAGAGCACCACAATTAGTAATTATTTTTTCTTTATCTCCACTAAACTCTATTGATAATGTACCTGCGCTCAAACCTTTAGATGGCAAAGATTTTGTAGGTTGTACGGCATCAAAGAAAATTTTTTTGTATTTATCTTCAAAATAAAATATTCCATTAGCGTCGTTAGGAAATTGTATTTTTCTTATATTTTGTTTTTTTCCAAATAATAATTTTATTTTTTCAAGATTATAGTTATTTGTTCCATTAAATAAAGCAACTGTTCCATCTTTATGAAAATACTGAGCTAATACAGCCTCCATTTTCATTTTTGTTAAATTAAGTATTTCTGGAACCTCAATATTAAAATTAAGTAACATAGATATTATTTCATTAATATTATTGATGAATTTAGATTGTTTATAAATATTATAAGATTTATGCATTAAAAAGCTATCTGTTTGGTTGTCTAAAATTATTTTAAATTTATTTTTTACATCCACAATTTCTTCATTTAAAATATACTTAATTAGAATATACACCTTGAACTCAAGTAAAGAATACTCACTAATTTTTTTTCTAAAAGTAAATCGTTTAAAAGCTTTAATGTTAATCTTTAATATTTTTTTAAGTTTATAATCATCTGTTTTTGTTGATATTGAATTTATAAAATCAAAATTATTTACTAAATTTAAAATTCTATTCGCAGTTTGTTTTGAGTCCCAAACTAATTTAGCTTTAAATTTATTTGCTTCATACCAGCGAAAAATTCCAAACTTTGCAATTTCAATACCCTTTTTGCCCCCAAGGGTATTGCATAAATTTACAAAATCATAGTTATAAATTATTGGGTGGTCTATTTTAAAAAAATCTTTTTTAAAAATTAAATTTTTATTTTTTTCATAATTATTAAAATCTATTATTTTAAAATTTAAGCTTGATAAAAGTTTAAATTTAATTTTTCCAGGAAAGATATATAAATATATTAGTGTCAATTTTTTTATTATTAAATATAATCTATTTTTAATCATTTCTGATTAGCTCTACTGAAAAAAAACCATCAATATAATTATCTTTATATTTTGTTGGTATTGTTAAAAAATATCCTTCTTTTGAAATTAGATTTGAAATGTTTAGAAGGTTTTTGTCTATGGAGTATTTTTTTATACTAAAATTTCTGTTTTTTTCTAAAAAATTTTCAACTATTTTTACACTTTCTGAATGAAAGAATGAGCATACCATATAAATTATTTTTCCTTTGTTTTTAACCATTTTAGACGACTTTTGTAATAAGTTCCTTTGAATGCTATTTAAGTTTTTAAAATTTGGTTTTTTTGATCTAAATAATATTTCAGGGTGTTTTCTAATCGTTCCAATAGATGAGCAAGGCGAGTCTACAAGAACTATGTCATATATATTTTTCTCATCAATATCTAATGCATTCAAATTTTTAATTTTTGGATTAAAGCCCAGTCTTGATAAATTTTCTTTAAGCTGAGAAATCTTTTTTTTATTTATATCGTTTAAAGTAACATCATTATCTGTTAATACTTGAAAAGCTTTACCGCCAGGGGCAGCACACATATCAAGAATTTTATAATTTTTTATTTTATTATTAATTGCAAGGGGGGCCATCGATGAAAAATCTTGAACCCACCACTCTCCTTTATTAAAATTATCAACATCAATTATTTTTTTTTGCGTTTCTACAAAAGCAGATTTTGATGAACTTTTTATATTTATCTCTTTAAAATCATTTAAATTTTTTTCTGATTTAAAAACCAAATGTAAACTTGGCTGTTTGTAAAAGGTTTCAATAAATAAACTGTGATCAATGTTTTTAGTTTTTTTTATTTCATCAATAAACCAATTTGGAAAATCTTTTAAATTTATCTTTGTTTTTTTTACATCATTTATGTTTTTGACTATATTTTTTAAAATAGCATTTATAAACCCTGGGAAAACATTTATTTTTTTTGAAACATTTACAGTTTCGTTAACAACAGCATAGGGTTTAATGTTTAAGTAAACAATTTGTGTTATTGCAGAAGATAAAAGTATTAATTCATTAGTTTTAAGTTTTTTTTTGATAAATTTATTTAAAATTTTTTTACAATGAACGTTTCGCCTCATTGTATTCAAGCAAACATTATTAATAAAAGAAATCTCATCCTGATTAAAATTATCCTCAGCAATCTTTTCGCCAAAAACTCTTTCAAAATTTCTATTTTTTTTAAATATTTCAACTAAAATTTGAAATATTACATATCTAGTTTTTGTGCTTCTGTTCATCAAAGTATATACAGTATATTAATGCCTTTTTTTAGTTTTTCTATTAATGAGATTCATCCCCACTTAACAAAATTTAACATTACATCAAATAATGTATATTTCAGTAAAAACACAGAACTATGGAAAAATCTCAATAAAGAAAATAGTTCAATTATCAATTTTTTGAAGCGTGAAAAAAGATTGTATACAGACAATATTAGTAAAAAAATTCTATTTTGTCTTCCCCCAAGCATAGGATTAGGAGATGCAATTGAATACGCAATGGCAATAAAGAAAATAACTGAAAGAATTACTTTTGATAAAGTTGGCGTTTCTTTTCCAGGAAAATATTCTTTTATTTTTCGAGATTTTTTTAAACTACCTATCATATATCCATTCACAATTAAAAAAAATGAAATTGATAGTTTTGATACTATATTTCATTTAACACTAGAAATTAAAAGTTTAGTTAATCAAAAATATTCAAGATCCAATATATTTGAAGAAATTATAAATTTTTTTAATATTAAAAATCTACAAACCAAACAAATTCTAACTAAAAGAAAGTGTAAAATTAATAAAATTTCTATCTTTCCACTTTCTAACTCTCCAATAAGGACTATGCCAATAAAAATTTTAAATGAACTTATTGCAGTTCTGAGTAAAGATTACGCTATAGAATTATTTTTAGATCATAGTTCAGAAATATCTAATTTTCTTAATGAAAACATAAATACTAAGATGGTTCATATAGTTGATCCCATAGATACATTAGATCTCATTTCTTCAATAAAAAATATTCAATATGGAGTTTTCATGGACTCTGGTCCTTTGCATGTTGCTAAGATGCTTAACAAAAGAGGCTTGCTCTTAGAATCAAGCGTTTCAAGTAAAATTTTATTAAAAAATTATGATTTAATTAAAGGGGTAGAGAATAATTATTCATCTTCTTTTTGCAAAGCTCCATGTGGCCTAACTGATATTTTTAATTATAACAATACTTATGGATGCTATGATAGTTTAAAAATCATAAGTAAAAAATTAAAAAATAATAACTTTAACAATATGATTAACAGAGGTGTTAAAAATCATTATTTGGAAAATTTAAAAAAACCAGCAGGATGTCTATCCTCTTTAAATGTACAAAGCATATATAATGTTATAAAAAAAGACCTATCTATATGAGAGGAAAATTAGAAACAATTGTTGGCGCTATGTTTGCGGGTAAAACAAGCGAGCTTTTAAAAAGAATATTGTGGGCAAAGCATCAAAGTAAAAAAATTATAGTAATTAAGCCCATTATTGATAATCGTTATGCTCAAGAAAAGATAATTACACACAATGATTTAAGTCATGAGTGTTTTGCGATGAAGGATTGGAAGCATGTAAATGATAACTTTGAATTTAATAAAGATTTTGTTGAGGTAGTTTTTTTAGATGAAATACAGTTTATGAAAACAGATGAAACAATAGAAAATGTTGAGAAAATATTAAATAGTGGTATTGATGTTGTTTCTTCAGGCTTGGATCAAGATTCCAGGGGGAGGCCATGGGAAACATCTTCAATGTTACTTGGTTTATCTGATAAAATTATAAAAATTTATGGTTTTTGCAATGTATGCGGAATGGAAGCAACAAAAACATATAGAAAGACCGAAGGTGGAGGCAGAACACAAGTAGGTGCAGCAGATATTTATGAACCTAGATGCTTAAAGCATTGGGAAGCAAGATAGTTAATTATTTAATTTGTTCTTTATTAATTTTTCAACTACACTTGGGTCTGCCAACGTTGTTATATCCCCTAGTTGATCCTCTTCATTCGCTGCAATTTTTCTTAATATTCTTCTCATTATTTTTCCTGAGCGGGTTTTAGGTAAACCATCGGTAAAATGTATAAAATCAGGGGTAGCAATAGGACCAATTTTTGACCTAATAGTTTGAATTAATTCTTTCTTTAAGCCTTCATTACTTTCAGTTCCAACTATAAGAGAAACATAGCAATATAATCCATTTCCTTTTATATCATGAGGATACCCAACAACAGCAGCCTCAGATACTTTTGGGTGAGAAACAAAAGCGCTTTCAATCTCAGCAGTTCCTAAGTTATGGCCTGATACAATTATTACATCATCAACTCTTCCGGTAATCCAATAATACCCATCTTTGTCTCTCCTACATCCATCTCCAGTAAAATACTTTCCATCAAATTGAGAAAAATAAGTTGATATAAATCTGTCATGATCACCATACACACTGCGCATTTGACCTGGCCAAGAATTTTGAAGACATAACATTCCCTCTGCTTCACCGTTTTGCTCTTCACCATTTTTATTTACTATACATGGTTCAATCCCATAAAAAGGTTTAGATGCTGAACCTGGTTTTAAATCAATAGCCCCACTTTGAGGAGATATTAATATTCCCCCAGTTTCAGTTTGCCACCACGTATCTACAATAGGGCATTTTGAATTTCCTGGAATTTCATAATACCATTTCCAAGCTTCTGGATTTATTGGCTCACCAACAGTTCCAAGTAATTTTAGAGAAGACCTCGATGTTTTTTTTACATAATCATCACCTTCTCTCATTAACGCTCTAATTGCTGTTGGTGCAGTGTAAAAAATATTTACTTTATGTTTATCTATAACTTTCCAAAACCTTGAAAAATTTGGATAATTAGGCACACCCTCAAACATTAATGTAGTTGCTCCATTTGAAAGTGGGCCATAAATTATATAACTATGTCCAGTTATCCAACCAATATCTGCTGTACACCAATAGATATCATCCTTCTTATAATTAAAAATATATTCATGAGTCATAGACGCATAAACAAGATAACCGCCTGTTGTGTGCAGAACACCTTTTGGTTTTCCTGTTGAGCCAGATGTATATAAGATAAAAAGTGGATCTTCAGCATTCATTTCCTCTGGTTCACAATAATTATCTAAATCAGAAATTAGTTCATCGAGATATATATCTCTTTGTTCAATCATATTAACTTTATTTTCTGTATATCTAACAACTAAACATTTTTTTACATCTGGACAGCTATTTAGAGCCTTATCCGTTATTTCTTTAAGTGGAATATTTTTTCCACCCCTAATTCCTTCATCTGCTGTTACAATATATTCAGAATTACAATCTTTAATCCTTCCAGCTATTGAGTCAGAAGAAAATCCACCAAATATTATGGAATGTATTGCTCCAATTCTAGCACATGCAAGCATTACGTATGCCAACTCAGGTATCATTGTTAAATATATGGTTACTCTATCGCCTTTTTTTACACCAATTTTTTTTAGAACATTTGCAATTTTACAAACCTCAGATTGTAGTTCTTTATAACTTATTTTTTTTACTTTTGTTGGGTCATCACCTTCCCAAATTATTGCAGTTTTATCCGGTGTGTTTTTAGCATGTCTATCTACACAGTTATAAGATACATTGGTTGTTCCATCAAAGTACCATTTAATTTTTACCTCATCCTTGCTATATAAAACATCTTTAA
>CACJEE010000035.1 GCA_902592345.1 uncultured Alphaproteobacteria bacterium | reverse complement strand
ACTAATTTCTGTTTTTGGTGCGTATTTAATATCAGTATTTTATACGATTATCAAAAGTACAAATATTAAGAATTAACTTTTTTTCTATACCAATTTGCAACATTTTCTTTCAACATTAATGCTGAAGGAGTTACAACTAAAGTTAAGACAGTTGCAAAAATTAATCCAAAAACAATTGCTGTTGATAATTGTACCCACCATTGTGTATCTGGAGATCCTCTAGTCACTTCTCTTGTTACAAAATCAATATTGGTCATAGTTACCATTGGAAGCAATCCAAGAACAGTTGTGGTTGTCGTTAGCAAAACTGGTCTCAATCTTTGAGCACCAGTTTTAATTATTGCTTCTCTAATATTTGATGTTTTTGTTTTTAAAAAATTAAAAGTATCAATAAGTATGATGTTATTATTAACAACTATTCCTGCTAGAGCAATTACACCAACCCCAGACATTACTATTCCAAAAGGCTGAGCAGTAACCATTAAACCAATAAATACACCTGCTGTAGACATAACTACCGCAAATAGTATTAAAAATGCACTATAGAAACTGTTAAATTGTAAAAGTAAAATCATTAACATTAAAAAAAGAGCAACTCCAAATGCTTTGGTTAAAAATTCTTGAGCTTGTTTCTGATCTTCGTTTTCACCAATTAACTCTGCTCTAATTTCATTATTTATTTCATAACGGGGTAAATCTAATGTTCTACCTCTCCAAGATGGGGCATTATCAGTTATCCCTAAAACATATTCAAGTTCTTTAACTTTGCCATCTGGATAAACCCCAGGTTCAACATCGGCCTGAATATTGATTGCATTTTTAGAGTCTACTCTAATTATATTCCCAGTTCTGTTGTTAGGTACAATATCTACAAAATTTGAAATTGGAACTAATCCATTTGAAGTAGAAACTCTTAACTTATCAATTCTATCCAGTGTTCTTCCTTCATTTGGATATCGCAAATATAGAGGAATACTCTCGTTACTATCATCTGGTCTGTATTCACCAAGTTTAAGACCATTCGTGGCCAGTTTTATAACATTTCCTATTGATGTAATATTTGCACCAAACTTAGATGCTTGTTTTCTGTCAACATTTATTTCCCACTCTATACCTGGGGCAGGCAGGTTATCTTCAACATTCATCAATTTTGGGTAGTTATCCATAAACTTTTTTAGTTTAATTCCTTCTTCAATCAAAAGTTTTTTATTATCACTAGTTAATTTAATATTAATTGGCTTTCCTTCACCAGGTCCACCTTGTTGCTCTCTTGATTCAACTTTGATGCCATTAATACTTTTTGTTTCATCTAAAATTTCTGCAAGAATGACTTTGGATTTTCTTCTTTTATCCCAATCTGTATACTCTAAGCTAATTGAACCAATAAAATCTTCAGATGCTTCTGATTGTTCACTTACATTTCCACTTAATGAATAAATATTTTTAAATTCCTTTCTTTCTGACTGAATTTTCAAAATAATATTTTCAACCCTTGCCACATAATCTTTTTTTTCTTCAACAGACAGATTTCCTCTTGCGAATACAACAATTTTAGCAAGATCTGGTTCAACATCAGGGAAAAATTCAACACCTTCTCCAACTTTTGTGTAGGTAAAGTTAACAGCAATCAAAATTGATATGGCACTAATAATAACTTTTAAAGGATGATTTAACAAAAAATTTAATATTTTAGCGTAAATACCAACAAAGCCAGTTACATTTAAAACAGGTTCGTTTGATTCTGAAGAAAGTATTTTTGCATTACCAGAAACTAATTTATCTGTTGAATTCACATTTTCAGAAATTTTATAAACTCTTGGAATAATTTTAATAAAAACAAAAATAAATAAGGCAAAGCTTAATAAGTACTTTCCAATTGTTATAAAAAAACCAAAATTTTCAAAGTCTAACTTTCCAATTCCAAATGTTAAAATATTAAAAAAGATTAATAGCGCTAATAGAGGTATAATAAATTGAAGTAAAATTCTTGATACAGTATTTAGAATTGAACCTAATACAGGAACAAATAATAAAGCCATAAATAGAGAGGATATAAGTACACAAATTAGAGTAATTGGTAGATATTTCATAAATTCACCTGCTAAACCTGGCCAGAATATAAGCGGAATAAAGGCTGCGAGGGTTGTCGCAGTTGAAGAAATAATTGGCAAAGACATTTTTTTTGAAGCATTAGCAAAAGCATCTTTTACACTTAATCCTTCTTTCATTTTTCTATCAGCATATTCAACTACAACGATTGCACCATCAACCAAGAGGCCAACAGATAGTATCAATGCAAAAAGCACAACAATGTTAATAGTAAAACCCATAATGGAAAGGGCTAATAAACCAGATAAAAAGGATCCTGGTATAGAGATCCCAACCAGTAAGCCAGATCTAACACCAAGAGCGCCAAGTATAATAATTAAAACGAGTATAATCGCTGCTATAACATTGTTCTGAAGACTATTTAACATAGTTTTAATGCCCTTTGATTGATCACTGCCAAAGGAAATTTCAACGTTTTCTGGAAAACTTTTTGATGTAATTGAGGTTACTCTTTTAACTTCATCAATAGTATTAATTATATTTTCACCAATTCTTTTTGACACATCAATAGTAATTGATTTAGAGCCATTAACATTTGCATAAGATTGCCTATCTTCAAATGTTCTTTTGACCTCAGCTATATCTCTAAATGTAATAACTGAGTCTCCATTAGTTTTTACAGGTGTATTTAAAATATCTTCAATTGTTTCATAAAGTCCTGGTACTTTAATATCAAAACTACCATCACCTGTATCTTGACCTCCAGCAGAAACCATCTTGTTGTTTTCTCTTACTATATTAATTAAACTTTCAAGATTGATCCCGTAGCTCTCTACAGCTGTAGGATTAATTAATATATCAACTTGTTCATTTCTTTTTCCTCCAATTTTAGCTTCTAATACACTGGGAATTGTTTCTATATCATTTTGCAATATATCAGCTAAATCCTGAAGTGTTCTGTTTGGAACATCACCACTTAAGGAGATTTGAATTATAGGAAATGTACTAATATTAACTTCATTTACTGTTGGTTCATCTGCTTCACTTGGAAGATCTCCTTTAGCTCTATCTACTTTATCTCTGATATCTATCATTGCTTGATCTGAATCAAATCCAGCATCAAATTCTAATAGAACATTTCCACCACCTGAGTATGCAGTAGATCTGACTTCCTTAACACCTTCGACTGTTTTTACTTCATCTTCTATTGGTTTAACCAAGAGTCTTTCTGAGTCTTGCGCAGATATACCATTCTGATGAAGTGAAATATAAACAATAGGAATACTTACATCGGGAGTCGATTCTTTAGGTATTGATATGTATGTGGATGCACCTGAAAATATTATAAACAATAATATTCCCATAAACACTCGGGAATGACTTATTGCATAATCTATTATGTTAATTTTCATTAAAATTAATTTACTGTGTCACCGATACTTATATATTCTTGACCGCTCACAATTAACTTTACTTTTTCAGGCAGTCCAGATACCCACATACCATCAATAGTATCTTTTATTGTCTTAGTTGGATAAAAAGTAACCTTATCTTCATTATCAATTGCTTTAACACCTACTGTACCATCATCTAATAATGTTAAAATAGAAGGCGGTATTTTATGTGCTTTTAATTCAGATCCCTTAATAATGATTTTTGTAGTTATTCCACTTTTGTATAAAAGATCCTTATTATTTGCCTCAATAGTAATTTCAAATGTCCTAGTACTAGTTTCAGCAGAAGGTGATATAAAAGAAATTATTCCATTTTTCTTGATACCATTACTATCTTCAATTATTGCCTTTGTACCAACACTAACTTTGTTTACATCAAACTCAGATAAATAACCTTCGATCTTAATTGGGTCTAAATCAATTATGGTAAATAAAGGAGTGCCGACAGAAATAAATTCAGTTTCCTCAACCATTTTTTCAGAAATAATTCCATCAAAAGGAGCTTTGATACTTGTTTTATCTATATCCAGTTTAATATTTTTTAATACTGATTTTACATTTGAAATTTGAGCTTCAAGATTTGCTAATGTTGATTCAAATTTTATTTTAATATCTTCTTTGTCAGCTTTAGCATTAGCAAGATTAAAAGACGCTAAGCTTAATTTAGATTTTGAACTTAAACCTTTATCAATTAGTTGTTTTGCTGATGCATATTCTATTTCATATAATTCTATTCGTTCTATATTTTGTCTCAGCAAATTGTCTCTATTTTTTTCGTTTAAAATAAGTTCTTTAGAAAGTCTTTCTAAGTCTTTTTCTGCACTTAATAATTTTTCATTTCTATCTTCTAATGAAATTGTTATCATTTCTGAATTTTGAGATACCTTATCACCTCGTGAAAATTCTATACTATCAATATTTCCAGATGTTTCAGACTTAACATCTATTTTTTTATTATGAATTGTTTGACCTTGTAATTCTATAGATTGATCAATTAGCTTTGAATTAAAGACTTTTGTTTCAACTGAAAATGTCAATTCTTCACTTTTATCATTTCCACTATTATTAGAGTATGAAGTTTCTGTCTCTGAGGCAGCTTCTGTATTATCATCTTTTGCAATAACGTTATTTGAGAATTGACCAGATCCAATCCAACCAACAACTAATAAAAGAATAAAAGAAGCTATAAAAATCGATTTTTTCATATTAATATTTCAATGGATTATATAAGAGTTTAGCTACAAAAAACAATAGTCTTTAATTGGAACAAAAAAATGAAATCAAAAGATTGGTTAAATCGTCAAAAAAGAGACTTTTATGTAAAAAAAGCAAAGAAACAAGGTTATTTAAGTAGAGCTGCTTATAAACTTATAGAAATAAATAATAAATTTAAAATTATAGAACATTCAAATAAATTATTAGAATTTGGTGCTGCTCCTGGTGGTTGGAGTCAGGTAGCTTTAGATATAAATCCCAAAATTAATATCACTGCCATAGATCTTTTAGATTTAAAAATCAACCACCCTAATATTAAATTCTTTAAAGATGATTATTTAAAATTTGATTATAGTGAAAAAGAAAATTACTATGATTTAATCTTATCAGATATAGCTCCAAATACTACTGGTCACCAATCAACAGATCATTTAAGAATAACAAATATGCTATTTGATATAATTGAACTTCTTAATAAAATTTTAATTAATGAAGGAACTTTTGTAGCAAAAATTTGGAAGGGAAGTGAAGAAAAAGATTTGGTCAATAAAATTAAGAAAAAATTTGAATTTGTTTCATATTTTAAGCCAGACTCATCAAGAAAAGACTCTGCTGAAATCTTTATTGTTGCAAGAAATTTTATTAAATAAATGAAAATAATAAATGAAACAATTTTAATTATTGATTATGGTTCACAATACACACAATTAATTGCTAGAAAAATAAGAGAGCAGAATGTTTATTGTGAAGTTTATCCTTATAATAAAATTAGTTCATCAATTTTAAATAACAAAGATTTATCAGGTATAATTTTATCTGGCGGTCCTAATTCTGTAAAAGATAAAAAATCACCTAAATTAAACAAAAAAATATTAGAATTAAAAATCCCAATCCTAGGTATTTGCTATGGTCTTCAATTACTATGCAAAGAGTTTGGTGGAAATATTGGCCAATCAAGTTCAAGAGAGTACGGTCATTCGTTAATTACTCGAAAAAATAAATCTAAACTATTGGATGGTGTAAAAAAGAAGAGTCAAGTTTGGATGTCTCATGGTGATCATATTGAAAAAGCACCAAAAGATTTCACCATAACTTCATTTTCAAATAATAGAGTAATTTCTTCTATTGAAGATAAAAGAAGTAAAATTTATGGTTTGCAATTTCATCCTGAGGTATATCATTCTTTGGATGGTTTAAAAATTTTATCAAATTTTTTACTTAAGATTTGTAAAATTACAAAAAAATTTAAACTTGATGATTTTCTTAACAATAAAATTAATGAGCTTAAAAATAATTTAAAAAATAAAAAAGTAATTTGTGGACTTTCAGGCGGAGTAGACTCAACTGTCACTTCATTTTTGCTTCACAAAGCTATAAAACATAACTTATACTGTATTTTTGTTGATCATGGATTATTAAGATTTAATGAATCCAATGAAGTAGTATCTATTTTCAAAAAAAAATTTGGAAAAAATTTTATTAGAATTGATGCATCTAAAATTTTTTTGTCAAATTTAAAAAATATAAAAGATCCAGAAGAGAAAAGAAAAATTATAGGAAAGACATTTATCAAAGTATTTGAAAAAGAAGCAAAAAAAATTAAAAAAGTTGAATATCTTGCACAAGGAACATTATATCCTGACATTATAGAAAGCATTCCTTTCTTTGGTGGTCCCACAGCAAAAATTAAAAGTCATCATAACGTAGGAGGTCTACCTAAAAAAATAAATTTAAAAATTGTTGAACCTCTAAAAGAATTATTTAAAGATGAAGTTAGGCTCTTGGGAAAAAAACTAAATATTAGTCCAGATTTATTAAGTAGACATCCGTTTCCTGGTCCTGGACTTTCTATTCGCATACCAGGTGAAATCGACAGAAAAAAAATAAATATTCTGCAAAGAGTTGATAATCTTTTTATAACATATTTGAAAGAGAACAATATTTATAAAAAAATATGGCAAGCATTTGCAATTTTATTGCCTATTAAGTCAGTAGGTGTGATGGGCGATGAGAGAACTTATAATTACTGTGTTGTGATAAGAGCAGTAACTTCAGTTGATGGAATGACAGCTGATTTTTATATGTTTAGCAAAAAAAATATAACTGAAATTTCTAAAAAAATAATAAGTAATGTTAAAGAAGTAAATAGAGTTTTATATGATTTTACATCAAAACCACCAGGCACTATTGAATGGGAATAAATTTAAATTTCAGCTATTGATAATTGAGATCTTTTAATTGATACAATTATTTGATCAATGTCTTCATATTTGCTATTCTTTTTATTATTAAAACTCAATTGATAAAAAGTTCTTTTTTTCTTTTTTTCTTTAAATTTTTTTAAAATACATTCTGGAGAAGCTAATGTATGCTTATAGAAAGAGAATATTGCTTCATTATTATTAAAATTTAGAGCATAATCTTTCCACTTACCGTTAGATACTCCAATTGAATAACAAGTGAGTATTTTACTTAATTCAACTTTTGAAAAATACAATTTATGATTGTTTGGAATGGAAGTAGATGGTACTGAACGCATAATTTATAATATAGCAAAAAATATATGCCTGTAAATGCTTCAAATGATAATTTAGGATGGTTAGCTCCTACTTTTAAGCTTAAGAATGTTAGTAATGACATTATGACTTTAGATCAGCTAAAAGGTAATAATGGCACAGTTATAGTGTTTATATGCAATCATTGTCCTTACGTAATTTCAATTGCAGAAAGATTGAGTTTTGAAGCAATAGAGTTAAAAAAGTTTTCAATTAATACTATTGCAATTATGTCAAATGATGTCACTCAATATCCTCAAGATTCATTTGAAAACATGAAAATTTTTTCAAAAAAATATAATTTTAATTTTTGCTATCTTTATGACGAAACTCAGAAAGTAGCCAAAAGCTACGGAGCAGTTTGTACTCCAGATATATTTGGCTTTGATAGTTCACTAAAATTAATGTATCGAGGTAGAATTGATTCAGGTGTGATGAATTCAAATAATTCCCAAATTGAAAGAGATTTGTACAATGCAATGTTGAAAATTAAAAATGAAGGAATAGGTCCAACAGAACAAATGAACAGTTTTGGTTGCTCAATTAAATGGAAAAATAATGAATAATAAAGATCAAGTTAAGAACACTTTTTTTCAGTCAGCGTCTCAATTTATTAAAAAAAATATAAAAAATTTAATTATAATATTTGTTATAATATTCCTATTATTTTTATCTTTTCAAGTTTATTCATTTTATAAAATCAACAAAATTAACAACTTAAGTGTTACATATTTTACAAATAAAAACTTAGATGATGCAATAACTAAATATTCTGAAATGCAAATAATAAGTAATGAAAAAGGGTTCTACTCTATTTTATCTAAATTAGAATTAATAAAAATTAATATTGAAAATGAAGAATTTGATTTATCCATAAAATTATATAACGAGATTTTAGATTCTAATGAATTTGACAATAACTATGTTTCTTTGGTAGCTATACATGGTGCCTATAATTTTATTGACATAGCTATTAAAAGCCAAAACGGCAAATATATAAGTAATATAAATAAATTTATTTCATTAATAGATGATAGTTTAGATAATTATATTGGAAGTAAAAATGAATTACTATATTTAGTATCAATTTTATCTCTTAAAGATGATTCCAATTATAAAAACAATTCAGATTTATTGATTTTGTATGATAATTTGATCAATAATGAAAAAATTTCATTTGAGATTAAAGAAAGAGTAAAAAAAATTCATGAATTTTATATTTTTATATAAATTTTTTATTTTATTTTCAATTTCATTTATTGTATCGTGCAAATCTGTTGAAAGAATAGTTGATTTAAATTTTAAAAAAAACGTCAATATTCCAGAAATAAATAACCAAGAAAACGTTGAAGATATTTTAATCACTAATTTAAATTTTAAATCTAATTTTAAAAAAAAATTTTATTTAGAAAAAATTCAAAAATCAAAAAATGTAAACTCTAAATTAAAAACTATTATTATAGATGAAAAATTTTATACATTTAACGCTAACTCTGAGGTCTTTATAAATAATTCTATAGATGGAAAATTGATAAAAAAATATCAAATTATAGAAAATGAAAATAGCGATAATTTATCATCAATGTATTTTAAAGATAATAATTTTATTTTAGGTTTTAGATCTGGTAAAATTATAAAAACTGATTTGGATGGTAATATAATTTGGGAATTCACAAATAAAAAAATATTTAACTCTCTTATTTATGAATTAAATAATGTTGTTTTAGTTTTATATGGAGATGAAGTAGTTGCTTTAAATTTTGATGATGGAGTTAAATTGTGGTCTGAAAGTTATATTGATAAACCAATTATTCAATCTAAAGGAGGCTATATATATAATTTCTTTAATGATATTTACTTTCAACTACCTAATGGCAGAATAGGTTCAATTGATTTATTTTTAGGTTCTAAAAAAAATAATAATTTTGTAAATTTGGAAGTTCAAAATTCAATAAATAACATAAACGATAAAATATATTTGTTTA
>CACJEE010000034.1 GCA_902592345.1 uncultured Alphaproteobacteria bacterium | reverse complement strand
CAGTTGCTCTTGGGATACCACTTATGCATTCCCTTTTAGGAAAATTAAATGTTATGCCTTATATGATCCTAGTATTATTTCATGGATTGGTTCATTTTACATACACTACAGTAATTATTGAAATTTATAGAAACAGAAGTCTTAATTTAGATAAAAAAATTTTAACAACAATAATTGGGCTATTTAAAAACGTTGTTCTGGTAGGTATCTTTATTGGAATACTACTTAATTATACTAAAGTCATGCAGCCGATATCATTAATGAATATTTTAAACATTGTTTCATATGTTGCGCTACCTTGTGTTCTTCTTTCTTTGGGATTTTCTTTAGCAAAGTTTAATTTGCTATTGTCATTCAAAAAATCAATAATTTTTACTTTATTAAAGAATATTATTCATCCTTTAATAGCGTTTATAGTTGCAAAATACATCTTTAATTTAGAAGAATTATTAATAATTACTGTAACACTAGCATCAGCTTTACCAATCGGTTCCCAAGCGTACTATTTTGCTTTTAGGTATGATTCACAAAAAGATTTAATATCATCAAACATTGTTTTAAGTACTTTTTTTAGCTTCTTTACTTTATCAATTTTAATAATATTATTTAATTTTTAAGTTGATTTATTTGACAAAGATAACATTTTTTCTTTTTTTAATTGAGTACCGATACTGTATGGAAATATTTCAAGCATTTTATCATAAATCTGAATTGCTTTTTCATACTGATTTGTGTGTATAAATATTAAACTCATTCCATCTAAGGCTCCAAAATGTCTGGGCTCTAACTGTAAGGTTTGACTAATGTCTTGCATCGATAAATCAAAGTTACCCATCATAAAATGAGCAGTGGCTCTTTTATTCCATGCTTCTGCAAAATTTGGATTTTTCATTATTACTTTATCAAAATAGTCAATTGATCTTTTAAAATAACCTAAATTCATCATTTGAACTCCAGTTTCAAATTCTCTAGTCATTGTTGGATCATCGATTTCATGCCATATTTTCCATATTTGATTAGTTAACTTATTTATTTCTTGTTCCTCTTTCGCAATCACAAGTTTATCAAATAAGTAGTTGAGTCTTTTGTCGTTTTGGTCTGCAAACAATTGAATAGGAGTTATAATAAAAAAGATAAAAGGAATTATAAGTTTATACATAATCTGCTATCTGAAAATTTTTAGAAGAAAGAAATCTTTTTTTTTCATGTTTTCTTGTTCTGCCACTTACTCTCTCTCGCCAAATTTTAAAAGATTTTGCTTTTAGGTTTCTTCTCATAATTTTAATTACTTCTGATTCATTTATTCCATGTAGTCTCTTAATTTTTTCAAATGAAACTTTATCACTCCATGCAAGTTTAATTATATTGTCTGTTGAACTTTCCATATTTATTATATAGTTTTAATTCTACTGAATGCTAAAAAAATGATAGATTTATATTCATCAGCTACCCCAAATGGTCGAAAGGTAACCATAATGCTTGAAGAATTGGGTGTAAAATACAATACTATAGCAATAAATTTAGATAAAAAAGAGCAATTTTCTGAACAATTTTCAAGAATTTCGCCTAGTAATAAAATTCCAGTTATTATTGATAAAGAAAGTAAGCAGACTATTTTTGAGTCAGGCGCTATCCTTCTTTACCTTGCAAAAAAATACAATAAATTTTTGACTAATAAAAATTATTGGGATGTTATCCAATGGCTTTTTTTTCAAATGGCTTATGTGGGCCCAATGCTTGGGCAAGCCCATCAATATCTTTTTTACCATCCAGGAAAAAGTGAATTTGCTGAAAAAAAATCGAAAGATTACACTCAACATGTTTATGAAATATTAAATGAAAGGCTATCTAAAAGTGATTATATATGTGAAAATTATTCAATAGCTGATATCGCTATTTGGCCCTGGACAGCTCGATTTGAAAGACATCAAATAAATTTAAAAAATTATCCTAATGTCCTTCGTTGGTATTTGCTAATATCTAAGAGACCTGCAGTTATTAGTGGGTATAATATTGTTGGTGATTTTTATGAAATACCAATTCCTTAAGCGTTATAAAAAAATACTGAAACTGCTGTTAATATAAGAAGTATAGCTAGAACTGATTCTATAAATTTTTTTAATTTTTGATTATTCAAATATTGTCTAATAACACTTCCACCATATGCCCATATACTGATTGAGGGAATATTAACAAGAGTCGACATAATAACCATAAACAATGTCCCAATAATTATATTTTCATTTATTGGATAATATAAAGTCACTGCAGTAGAGCAAATAACCCAAGCCTTTGGGTTTACAAACTGAAAAAGAATTGCCTCATAATATTTTAAAGGGCGGGATCTATCTTCTGTTTTAGTAATATTCAGAGAACCGAACATTTTGTAAGCAAGATACAAAATATAAGCTGATCCAACATACCTAAGAATATCAAAAACGATTGGGTATCTAATGAACAATGATCCTAAACCAAGACAAACTAAAGCTAGTTGCAGTCCATGACCAGTAGGTATTCCCAGAACATTAGGAATTGATCTAGTAAAGCCAAATTTTATACCAGAAGCTGTTAAAATACTATTGTTCGGGCCTGGAGTAACATACATAATAAAATTATATATGGCTAAAGCTAAAATTAACTCCCATGTTATCATTGTAACTAATCTCTAAAATTAATAAACTGAACTGGAATACCAATTTTTAAATCTTCTATTAATTGCATCGCTGATTGCAAGTCGTCTCTTTTCTTACCATCAATACGAAGTTCATTTCCATTTATTTTAGCCTGAATTTTCATTTTTGAACTTTTAATTTCTGAAGTTATTTTTTTAGAAATATCTTGTTCAATTCCTTCAACTAAAGAGATAGTTTGCCTAATTCTGTCACCACCAGCTTTTTCTTTATCTTTTTTACCTAAAGCTAGTGGATCTAATTTTCTTCTTACAAAATGAGAGATCAGAATTTCGTTAACCTGAGTTAACTTTAAATCATCTTCGGTCACAATAGTAATAACCTTTTCACTTCTTTCAAGAGTAGTATTTGAACCCTTAAAATCATAACGATTTGTTATCTCTCTTAAGGCATTAGCAATCGCATTATCAATCTCCTGAAAATCTACTCTACTTACAACATCAAAACTAGGCATATTTAATTTAATCTATTGCATTCCCAGAATCTTCTGGCAACTGTTTTTTTGTATTTAATCTGCCAAGTTTTTTCATCTTTTCAATTTTTTTAGTTAAACTACCTGGCCCATCTTGAAGGCGAGATTTTGCTTCATCCATTTTTAATCTAGCTTTATCTAAAGATTGGTTAACAGTGTTAAAAGAGTCATATACGTTTACAGCTTTATCATAAATTTCACTAGCAGAAGCTGCAATATCTTTGATAGTTTTTGATTGCTTATCAATTCGCCACATGTTCTCAACTGCTTTTAGTAAAAAAGGTAATGTTGAAGGACCTACTATTATAATTTTTTTTTGCCAAGCTTTTTCTATAAGGTCAGCAGCTTCATTGTACAAAGTTAATAAAGCAGGTTCAATTGGAATAAACATTAAAACAGAGTCAATAGAATTAATTTCGTACAAAGAAGCATAGTCATCTTTTCCCAAATCTCTAACAAAATTTTTAACAGAATCTAAAAATTTTTTTAAGTGTAATTTTTTTTCATTATCATCATTTGAATTTGAAAAATCATGCCAAGAATTTAATGAAACTTTAGAATCTATAACAATATCTCTATTGCCTGGCATATGAACAATAACATCTGGTTTTTGTAAATTACCATCGTCATCTTTGTAGGCTTTTTGAGTTTCATATTCATGACCTTCTCTTAATCCTCCGCCATCTAAAATATTCTTCAAAACAAATTCACCCCAAGAACCTTGCTGCTGAGAACCTCCTCGGACTAAGGTGTTCTCCAATCTATTTTGAGCTAAATTAAAATTTTGCAAAGACGACTGAATTGATTCCATATGTTGCTTAAGTGAAATTATTTCACTTTCATCATTATTGTCTTGTTTCTTTTTTTTTGGCAATAAAAATTTGATCGAAAGAAGAACCCCTATTCCAGAAAAAAATCCAATAAGGAAAATTAAAATTAAAAATGTATTATTCATTTTAAAAAATACTAATTGCCCAAATTATTGATAAATATATTATCAAATATCTTCCTACTTTCCCAATACTTACCAAAACTAAGAAAGGAATTATTGGATAACGAAGAGTTCCCGCTACAAAGGTGATAGGATCTCCAATAAAAGGCACCCAAGACAACAAAAGGGACCATTTCCCATATCTATTAAATAACTTGTTAGCACGATCTATCATTTTATTATTTATTGGAAACCATGATTTTTTAATAAAATAATTTACATAAAATCCACAAAACCAATTAAATAGTGAGCCTAGCACATTACCTGTTGAAGCTGCTACTAATAAAAAAAAATGATTATACTCTCCCAAAGAAAGTAAAGTTATAAAGTATGCTTCAGATCCAAAAGGGATGATTGTTGCAACCATAAATGCAACTGTAAACAAAGAAAGATAAATCATTTATTTGCTAAATATATTAAATAATTGATTCAATTTTTGGCATTAAATTTATTAATTCTTTTGTATATTGAGCTTTAGGGTTGTTAAAAAGTGTTTCGGCTTCGTTAATTTCACAAATAATACCATTTTTTAAAACTATAATTCTATTACACATTTGTCTGATGACCGGTAGATCATGACTTATAAATAACATTGTTAGATGCAATTCGTCTTGAATATCTTTTAATAAGTTTAATATTTGCGCCTGAATACTAACATCTAGTGCTGATGTTGGCTCATCACATATTAGCAACCTAGGTCTTGTTGCAAGAGCTCTTGCAATAGAAATTCTTTGTCTTTGACCTCCAGAAAACTCATGCGGGTATCTATCTAAAGATTTTCTTGTCATCCCCGCTATATCAATTAAATCAAAAACATTTTGATCTAAATCATGTTGAGTAATATTTTTTTGAAAAAATTTTAGTGGTTCAGCTATAATATCTCTTACTTTAAATCTTGGATTTAAAGAAGAGTAAGGATCTTGAAAAATCATTTGAATTTGCCCTCTACTCTTACTGATTTGATATTTTTTTTTCGAATTATAAAGTGAAAAATTATTGTATTCTAATTCACCTGCAGTTGGTCTTACTAGTCCTGTAATTATTTTGGCGATTGTTGATTTGCCTGAACCTGACTCCCCAACTAAACCAAGTGTCTCTCCCTCAAATAATTCGAATGAAACATCATTAACTGCTTTAACTGCCTTTTCATCAATTAGTTTTTTTCTGTAAGAAATAGATCTATCATCAAAGATCTTTGTAATATTTGATAGTTTTAATAATTTTTGGTTAGTATTCTCTCGAATACCCCAAGTTTTAATTATATTTTTTGTCAAATTTGCTGAACTTGAGGTTATCTCTTTTCCATCAGGACTAATCAATTTAAACCTATGAATTTTTTTATTTGTCGGAGGTACTGAAATAACAAGGCTACGAGCCTCTGTTGATTTTGGCTGGGTTAATAAGTCTTTGGTATTACCTTGTTCAACAATTACACCATGTCGCATAACAATAACTTTATTTGTCGTTTCTGCAATAACACCCATATCATGAGTAATAATAATTACTCCCAAATTTCTTTTTTTTGTAAGTTTTTTTAATAATTCTAGAATTTGATATTGAATACTAACATCTAAAGCTGTTGTTGGTTCATCAGCTATTATAAGATCAGGCTCACAACTTATAGCTAAAGCAATAACAACGCGTTGACGCATGCCACCGCTAAATTGATGCGGATAATCTTCAATTCTTTTATTTGCATCCTCTATTCCAACTTCTTCTAAAAGATTAATAGATTTTTTTAGTGCATCTTCGTATGATAATTTTAGATGTGTTTGAATTGTTTCAATTAATTGATCTTTGATTTTAAAAAGTGGATTTAAAGAAGTTTGAGGATCTTGAAAAACAAATCCTATTTTTCTACCTCTAATTTTTTGAATAATTTCTTCGTTATTTTGTAATTCATTATTATCAATTTTTATTACGCCGCTAGTAATTTCTCCTGGTGGATCAATTAAATTAATAATTGCATTTGCAATAGTTGATTTTCCAGAACCAGACTCTCCTACAATACCTAGAATTTCTCCCCTCTCTAACGTAAAGTTAACATTACTACTTGCAACAATTGTCTCTTTTCTAGTTTTATAACTAATATTTAAATTTTTTATTTCTAGTAAACTCATCTTTTTTTCAATTTTGGATTTAAAGCATCTCTCATCCAATCTCCTAAAAGATTTATAGACAAAGCTAAAATGACAAGAAAAATTGCAGGAAAAAATGTTATCCACCACTCTCCAGAAAATAAAAAGTTATTACCAAATCTAATAAGTGTGCCTAAAGATGGAGTTGTAGGTGGAACCCCTACTCCCAGAAAACTCAATGTTGACTCGGTAATAATTGCCAAAGCTAAACCAATTGTTGCTATTACTAAAATGGGTCTTAAAATATTTGGTAATATATGTTTAAACATAATTATTATATTCGATAAGCCGATAATTCGTGAAGCTGATACATATTCTTTATTTTTTTCAACTAGAGTAGAAGCTCTTGTAACTCTAGCAAACTGAGGCCATTCAGAAATACCAATTGCAAAAATTAAAACATAAATTGCCATTTCATCATGCATTGATCTTGAGATAACGGCCCTTGCTATCCCATCAACTAATAATGCCATTAATATAGTAGGAATAGTTAACTGCACATCTGTTATACGCATGACAATTATTTCATATCTTCCTCCTATGTAACCAGCTGTTACACCCAAAAAAACTCCTAAAATCATAGCAAAAATTATGGAAGCAAAACCAACTATAAGAGAAATTCTTGAGCCATAAATCATAGTAGAAAACATATCTCTACCCTGTTGATCAGTGCCAAGAAAAAAACTTGAACTTCCTCCATCAGACCAAATTGGGGGTGTAAAAGCATCCATTAAAGAAACACTTGCAGGATCAAAAGGGTTATAAGGTGCCACAAAACCAGCAAAAAAAGAACATAAAAAAATTATAAAGAAAATTGTTGATGAAATAATAGCAATTTTTGAATTAAAGAAACTATATCCAATATCAGTATCATACATTCTATTAAAAGTTTTTTTAATCATTCTTAACTATTCTCTTCCTTAAGTCTAATTCTTGGATCAATAAAATAATAAGTTATGTCGACTATAAAATTAATCATAACAAAAATAAAAGCTACCATAATCATATATGCTGACATGATAGGTATATCGACAAAGTATACAGCGTTAATAAACAAAGACCCCATACCAGGCCATTGAAAAACAGTTTCAGTGATTATGGAAAATGCAATTAAAGTTCCAATGTTAATCCCAGTAATTGTTATCACAGGAATTAAACCATTTTTAAGAGCGTGTTTATAATTTATCGTATTATTTTTAATTCCTCTTGCTCTTGCAAATTTAATATAATCGGTTTGTAATATTTCCATCATTTCAGCTCTTACAAGTCTAATTACGTAAGTCATTTGGAATAAACTTAGAGTAATCGATGGCAGAATAAGAGCCTTTAATCCAGATGCAGATAGAAAACCAGTAGTCCAAAAACCTAGGTCAATTACTTCTCCTCTTCCAAAAGATGGAAGGATACCTAAAATTACAGAAAATAAATATATTAGTAAGATTCCAATAATAAATGTTGGTAGTGAAACTCCCGCTAATGAGATAACAAGGATTACATTCGAGAGAAAACTATCCCTATGAATTCCAGTATATACTCCTAAAATTGTACCTATAATAATAGCAAGCATTGCTGAAACAAAAACTAATTCAAGAGTAGCTGGTAGCCTTTCTCCTATCAAATCTGAAACTTCTCTTTTCAATTGATAAGAAATACCAAAATTCCCCTGAACTATATTGCCAATAAATCTTGAAAATTGAACATAGACTGGATCATTTAAGCCTAATACTTCTCTTACCTCAGCTCTTCTTTCATCTGAAGCATCTTCACCAGTCATACTATTTACTGGGTCTCCAACAAAATTAAATAATGAAAATGAAACAAAAGCTACAACAAACATAACAAGAATAGATTGTAAGAGTCTTTTGAAAAAATAGCTGATCATTGTATGATTTTCTGGCCAGAATATATAACTGGCCAGAAATTAAAGTTTAATCTTAGTTTACGTTTGCAAATCTAAATAATGGTTCGTTGTTCATTCTAATTGGAACATCAACATTACTTTTAGATGCTTGGTTAACAACTTGGTGATGTAAAGGTAGATATGTTACATCGTCTTGAGTAATATCCCAAGCTTCTGCAATCATAGCATTTCTTTTATCCAAGTCTGTTTCTACACCCATTGCTGCAACTAATTCATCAACTCTAGCATTACTGAAATTTACTTTATTCCAGCTGCCAGCACTGTCAAACAAGTACGAGTAAACATAATGACTGTCAAAAGTTGGAACACCCCAACCTAACATATACATATCACTAGTCATACCATTTGCATCACCTTCTTTAACTTCAGAGAAGTGTTGACTTTTAGTTTTAGCATCAAGATTTACCGTAACACCAATTTTAGCAAACATACTTATTGCCGCAACACAAATTGCTTCATCGTTAATGTAGCGATCATTTGGACAATCTAGTGTTAGCTCAAATCCGTCAGGATAACCAGCTTCAGCTAAAAGTTTTTTAGAAAGTTCAGGATCATAAGGTAATCTTTGATCACGCTCTGCAGTATGACCATTAACACCAGGCGCAGTAATAATACCTGCAGGAACACTTTGCCCTCTCATAACCTTATCCTTAATAGCATCCATATCTAAAGCATGATACATTGCTAGACGAACCCTTTTATCTGCAAAAGGATTTTTTCCTTTTATGTTAGATGAGTTAAGTTCAGCTGAACCTTGATCCATACCAAAAAATATCGTTCTATTTTGAGGTGTCATTTTTACAATATGTCCAGATGAAGATTTAATTCTTTCAATGTCTTGAACTGGTACAACGTTTGTATAATCGATCTCGCCAGATAATAACGCTGCAACTCTTGTTGCATCATTTTTAATTGGAAGTAATTCGATTTTTTCGATGTTATGCGTACTATGGTCACCCCACCAACTTTTATTTCTTTTAAAATGTGTTCTTACATCTTGCTCTCTCAAAGTAATTTTAAAAGGTCCAGTACCATTTGCATTTGATGCACAGTAAGAAGTCTCTCCAGCATCCCAATTATATGATACCTCACAACCATTAGCTTTTGCCCATGATTCAGACATTACAAATATCTGAGTTAACTGGTTTAAAAGAATTGGATTTGGTCCTTCAGTTTTTATTTCAAGAGTGTGATCATCAATCGCTGTTGCAGATTTAATACTTTTAATTAAATCTACCATATCAGAAGGAGCAGTTTTTGCTCTGTTGATACTAAAAGCAATATCACTAGCTGTTAGAGATGATCCGTCATGGAATTTAACACCTTTACGAATATTAAATACCCATGTGTCAGCACTAGTTGCATCCCATGATTCTGCAAGTTGAGGTAGTATTTCCATGTTGATACCTGGAGTTACTAAACCCTCGTATACTTGTCGAGAAACCATATGAGTTGGTCCTTCATTTTGTGCATGTGGATCAAGAGTTAATGAGTCACCTGGCATTGACCACTTTATTGTAGCGGCATACGAAGTTGAAACAAAACCTGACATAACCAATACCAAAATAATATT
>CACJEE010000033.1 GCA_902592345.1 uncultured Alphaproteobacteria bacterium | reverse complement strand
TATTATTATATTTTTTCGAATTTTTATAATCGTTTGTGGTTTATAAAATAACCCTGGATAAAAATTTACATTTTGTTGCTTAGGTAGCTTAATTTTTATGTTTTCACATAAAAGCTGAAAACCCAAAAATCCTACATAACAATTTAATTCTTTGATGGATGATTTTGGTTGTGATGTTTTCTTGTTTAAAAAATTTTTTATATTTTTAGAGTTCAGAGCAATCTTTTCCTTAAAATCAGTATAAACGTCATATCCACCAACAGTTTTGTAGATAATTATTGGTTTATTAGATTGAAAAATCTTATTGAGGTATTCTTTGTTGTTCAGCACTGAATTCTATTATAATTAGGTAAAATATATGAAAAATACTTTTATTCAAAAAATCCTTTTTTTGCTTGTATTATTTTTCTCTAGTGTAGTTTTGTCACACGGAACAGTTATTATTCCAAATGTTGAACATGATAGAGGTTATATAGATGTAAAAATATATGACTCAAAAGACTCTTTTTTAAAAGAGGATGAGGCTGTTGAGGCTGTCAGAAAAAAAGTCAATAAGGGTGAGGTGGTTGTGCCACTAACAAAAATTCACGAGGGACAAATAGCTATTGTTGTCTATCATGATGAGGATGGTGATGGAGAATTAAAAACTGGTCTCTTTTGGCGACCTAAAGAAGGGTTTGCTTTTAGCAATAATTACAGCCCAAAAGGTCCACCAAAATTTTCAAAAGCTTCAATTAATCTAGTTCATGGAGAGCCAGTATATATTGAATTAAATTACTAAATTTTATCCTTTTCTTCTTATGTTAGATCTTCCGCCATCAATATTGAATATTTGACCAGTTATCCAATTACTTGAATCACTTAATAAGAAGGCAGCTAATTTACTATGATCACTTGGTTGACCTATCCTAGGAATCGGGTGCAATAACTCAATCGCTTTACGTATATTTTCATTAGAAGTTAATGATTTGGTCATGCCTGTCTCTGTAAGACTGGGCGCAATACAGTTCACCCTTATGTCTGGAGCAAGTTCAGCTGCTAATGAAACTGTTAGAGCCTCAATACCGGCTTTAGCTGTTGATATGGAACGTAATGATTTATCACGTATATGTAAAACGGGTAGTGTTAAAATCAACAAATTGAAGAGTGTTGAAGAATACAGGGATCTTTATCATTATGTAACTGAGATAAAAGGCAAGTTAAAAAAGAATGTTAGCAATCATGATATTGTTTCTGCAATGATGCCTGGAGGATCAGTGATTGGCTGTCCAAAAATAAGTACTTTAAAACTTCTTAATAGTAGAGAAAAATTAAATAGAAATATTTATACTGGTAGTTTTGGTTATATTAATAGTAATGGTGATATGCGCTTTAATATTATTATCCGCTCAATTTTAAATTACAAAAAACAGGTAAAAATTTCATCAGCAAGCGGCGTTGTTATTGATAGTAAACCAAAAAGAGAATACAAAGAAAACTATATCAAGGCTAAATCACTTTTAGATTTATTCAAAACATGATTTACGTTATCGATCACGAAGATTCCTTTACTTATAATTTAGTTCATCTCCTTGAGGGTTTTGCCCCAACTTATGTTTCAAACTATTATGATCTAGATAGAAAGAAGTTAGAAAAATCAAAAATTATTGTTTTTTCACCAGGGCCTGGAGATCCATCTCACTACCCAGAAACACAAAAAATTTATCACCAATACAAGGGTATTAAAAAAGTTATTGGTATTTGCTTAGGTTTTCAACAAATATTGTTTGCTCAAAAAGCCAAAATTATTCCTCAAAAAAAAATATATCACGGATATCAGTCAAAAGTTAAAGTATTGAAAGACAGCTCTTTTTTTAAGCCTAATAAGATATTTCTTGCTGGGCGATACCATTCTCTTAAACTCAAAGAGCCTTTTAAGTCCGCCTCTCTCAAAATAACTATGAGATGTGTAGAAACTAATGTTGCCATGGCCATAGAAGATACTATTAATAATGTATATGGATTTCAATTTCACCCTGATTCGTTTTTAACTGTTGATGGCAAACTTCTTATTCAAAAAATCATACAAGCTTAGCACATTTAAAAATGTAAAATATGATCATTTGTGGGGGTCAAAAGGTGTTTTTACAACAATACGAGTATACGGAGAAAGTCCTAAATATATTTTTTTGAAAGAACACTTACTACAATTAAATAAAAGTCTAAAAAAATTTAACATAAATTTTTTGTTAACTGAAAAAAAATTATTAGAATTAATTCCCAGTAATATAAAAATAAAAAAATATAATCACCTTCTTAGAGTTGCAATTAAGAATAATAAAATTTCCTTATCTTTAAGGTCTCGATTAAAACCAAGTAACATTTTTCAATGCAAGCTTGTTAATTATCAAAGATCAAATGCAAAAATTAAAAATTTACAATATAAAAAAATATTATCCATGCAAAAAGATATTAATATGCAAAAAATGGAAATATTATTTTATAAAAATAATATAATTCTTGAAGGCTCAACAACAAACTTATTTTTGGTAAAGAATAGTCAGATTATTCTACCTAAAGGAAATTACTATAAAGGTGTAACAATGAATTATTTGTTAAAACAAATTCAAAACAAATATTTTTTTAAATTAATACGCTTTTCAGACTTATTAGTTGCAGATGAAATAATTCTAGTCGGTTCTGGTAAAGGAGTTGTAAAAGTAACATCAATTCCTCAAATTAAATGGTTTAGCTCTTCTGCAAAAATGTTTAAAAGATTATCTTCAATGTATAAGGCTCAGTTATAATTATGATATTTAATAAAAATAATTTTTCTATTTTGTCTCCATCAATAATGGGTATTTGTAATGTTACTAAGGATTCATTTAGTGATGCTGGTAAAAATTATAAAACTTCTAATGCTCTAAAGTCGATAAAGCAGATGATTAAAGATGGTGCTCAGATTATTGACATAGGGGCAGAGAGTACAAGGCCAGGAAGTGACCCAATAAGCTATCAGCAAGAAATTAGAAAACTATCACCAATTTTAAAAAAATTACCTAAGGATCAATTTTTAATATCTGTTGATTCTTCAAAGATTGAAACACAGGAATTTGCTTTAGAAAACGGCGCACATATTATTAATGATATCTTTGGTGGCTCCAATGATCTTTTCCATCTGACTAAAAAATTTAAAAATGGTTTAGTTTTAATGCACACACCAGCCCCCCCTAAAATTATGCAATCTAAGATAAATTCATATCAAAATGTAGTCACAGATATTAAAAAAATTTTTCAAAGAACACTTAAACAAACAGATAATCATAAAATACCACAGTCTAAAATTTGGTTTGATCCTGGAATCGGTTTTGGTAAAAATCTTGCCCAAAATTTAGAAATTATGCAAAATATCCAGAAGTTTAAAATAAAGAAATGTGGAATAATATTGGGCACTTCTCGTAAAAGCTGGATAAACGGAATAGATAAAAGTGATGTTAATAATCGTCTTGGCGGGTCAATAGCCTCTGCTCTTTATTGCTATAAAAAAGGAGTGAATATGTTTAGAGTGCATGATGTAAAGGAGACATACCAATCCTTAAAAGTTTATAAAAATTTATGTTTGATGTAGAAATTAAAAATCTAAAAGTATTCGCTAACATTGGTATAACTTCAGATGAAAGAAAGAAAAAGCAATTGCTTAAAGTTACCCTGAATTTTAGTTATAGTGTTCTCAAAAACAAAAATTTAGAAGCAATGTCTAATCTAAAAGATTATTCTAGTGTAACGAAATCACTAAAAAAATTTATAAATGAATCAAGGTATAAGACTCTAGAAAAACTCATCATATCCTCTTCGCAAATGTTAGAAAAAAAATTTAAGATTAAAAAAGTTAAAGTTAAAATTAATAAAACTGCAGTTGCTAAGCGTTATGGATCAGAAACAGTAAGTGTATCCAACTAGTTATTATATCGCCCTCGGAACTAACGTTGGCAATTATAGAAATAATTTTTCAAGGGCAGTTTTTGAACTAAGTAAAATAGGTAGTATTTCCAAGATAGCTAATATCTATAAATCAAAGCCTTATGGTTATTTAAAACAAAATTATTTTTACAATACTATGGTTTATCTAAAATCAGAAATTCATCCAAATGAGTTAATAAAAAAAATACACTTGATAGAAAGAAAGCTACATAAAAATAAAAGAATTATTAATGGCCCAAGAAAAATAGATTTAGACATCATTTTTTGGGACCAAAAAATTTTTAAAAACAATAATGTGGTTATTCCTCATCCGAGAGCGCAAGAAAGAGATTTTGTCTTATGCCCACTTTACGACATAGCCCCCTTTTTTAAACATCCAGTTTCAAAGTTGTCTGTAAAAGAGTTAATTAAAAACCTAAAAGATCACTATGTTATTGAAAAATTAAACTACCGCAACTTGTTTTAAAAAGTTTTTTAGCTTCTTTGAAGAAATAACATTTTTAGAATTTTTAAGACTTCGAGATACATCAATGCCCTCAGGTTTTAGTAAATTAATAATTTCCTTAGCTTTTTTCTCATTTATTCCGCCCCCAATAAAAACAGGAATGGAAAGATTTTTTATGTATTGAATTTGTTTTAAACACTTTACTAAAGCATAAGTTTTAATCCTCTTTGCCTTATACACATTCATATCATAATAAATTACATTGATAATTTTTTTTATATTTTTAAGATATTTCATATTAAAATTTTCAGGATTAATTGCTATGCCAATTTTTAATCTTTTAAATGTGTTGCGCAAAACTTGTAATTCATTTTTACTAAAATGATATGAACAGGAAATAGTTTTAGGTTTGGTAAAATCTATTTGCTTAATTAATTTATCCAAGGACACATAGCGAGTTAATAAAACCGACTCAATTTTATGAGTTTTACATTCTTTAATTAATATTTGTATTTTTTTATCAGTAGCTGTATTTGGGCCATTGAGGTTATTACTAGCAAAACCAAGAGATTTTATTTTATTTTTATAGGCCATTTTAATTGACTGCGAGTTTGTGATACCACAAATTTTTAGAGATACTTTATTCATTTACTAATATTATAATTTTTATTTTTTACTAAATATAGCACTAATTTTTTTTACATGCTAAACAATCATATGATTTCAGAAAACTTTGACAAACTTTTTCAAGCAGCAAAAGATGTTAGGGACAAAGCCCATGTTCCTTACTCAAAATTTAAAGTAGGTGCGGCATTTTTGACAGAAGGTGATACAATTATATCAGGTTGTAATGTTGAAAATGCGGCTTACCCTCAATCACAGTGCGCTGAAGCGAGTGCTATAGGCAATCTTATAGCAAATGGTTTTACTAAAATTAAAGAAGTAGTTGTTATCGGCTCAGGTGATTTACTATGTTCGCCTTGTGGAGGATGCAGGCAAAGATTAAGAGAGTTTGCAGCACTAGACGTTAATATTCATATGTGTAATGTTAACGGACATATTAAAACATCAACACTAGAAGATTTATTACCTGATTCATTTGGTCCAGAAAATTTATAATGCATTCATCCTCAAAAGTTTTTTTAGACCAAACAAATACACAACCAGAAGTTGCTGTTATCTTGGGATCTGGTCTAACTAATTTTTTTGAAACACAAAATATTCTTAAAGAAATACCGTATACTGATCTTCCAGAATTCCCTCAGCCTACTGTAAAAGGACATGCAGGCAAATTAGTTTTGGGTGAGATAGCTAATAAAAAAATAGTGTGTATGTATGGTCGTTCACACATTTATGAAGGACATGAGCCAAATAGTCTTGCTAAACCAATTCGTGTATTAAAAGACATAGGATGTAAACTTTTAATAGTTACTAATGCTGCAGGAAGCCTTGATGAAAATATGCCAGCTGGAAGTTTAATGGCAATATCTGATCACATTAATTGGAGCGGCTATAATCCCTTAATTGGAAAAAACCAAGATGAGTATGGACCTAGATTTCACGATATGAGTGATGAACTAAAAGAAAAAGGTGTTGAAATTGAAGATACAGCAAAAGGAACAATTTGGAAAAGTGTTTAAAGTTGTCATATGAGTGATAAAATTACTATTACATTTCCTGATGGAAATTTCAGAAGTGTTAAAAAAGGAATTAATGGTTTTGAAATTGCTGAAGAAATTTCAAAATCTCTAGCAAAAGAATCTATTGCTATAAAAATAAATAGTTCAATTTTTGATCTTAAGACAAGAATTGAAAAAGATGCTAAGATTCAAATAATTAAAAAAAGCGATGAAGAGGCTCTTGATATTATTAGACATGATTGTGCTCATGTTATGGCTGAGGCTGTTCAATCATTATTTCCTGAAACACAAGTTACTATAGGTCCTTCTATTGAGAATGGTTTTTATTATGACTTTGCGCGGAAAGAACCTTTTACACTTTCAGACTTACCTAAAATTGAAAAAAAAATGCATGAAATTATCAATATAGGTGAAAAATTTACAAGAGAAGTTTGGTCACGAGAAGAGGCTATAAAATTTTTTAAAGCTAAAGGTGAAGATTATAAAGTAGAATTAATTGAAGACTTAGATCCCAATGAAGAAATAACCATCTATAAGCAAGGGGAGTGGTTAGATCTTTGTCGTGGCCCTCATATGATAAGCACAAAACAAATTGGTAAAGGTTTTAAATTAATGAAAGTTGCTGGCGCTTATTGGAGAGGTGACTCTAATAATGCAATGTTAACACGTATCTATGGAACTGCGTGGAGGAATGAAAAAGAGTTAGAAAATCATTTACAACAAATCGAAGAAGCTGAAAAAAGAGATCACCGAAAACTTGGTAAAGAAATGGATTTGTTCCATTTTCAGGAAGAGGCACCAGGTGGTGTTTTTTGGCATCCAAAAGGGTGGCAATTGTTTCAATCATTAATTAATTATATGCGCTTAAGACAAGATAGGGCTGATTATGTTGAAACTAGCACGCCAGAATTATTAGATAAATCTTTATGGGAAACATCAGGGCACTGGGAAAAGTTTAGTGAGAACATGTTTACAACCGACCCAAAAGAAGAAAAAGTTTTTGCTATCAAACCAATGAATTGTCCTGGAGCAGTAGAAGTATATAAACAGGGTTTAAAAAGTTATAGAGACTTACCATTGCGTATGGCAGAGTTTGGAAAAGTTCATCGCTATGAACCTTCAGGTGCATTACATGGATTAATGCGGGTTAGAGCTTTTACACAAGATGATGCGCATATTTTTTGCACTGAAGATCAAATTACGGAAGAAAGTAAAATTGTTTGTGATCTTATACTTAGCATTTACAAAGATTTTGGCTTTAATGATGTTAGAATTAAATTTTCAGATAGACCAGAAAAGCGTGTGGGTGATGATAGTGTTTGGGATAAAGCAGAAGAAGCATTGAAACAAGCTATGGAAGCAACAGGTCTTGAGTATACATTCAATCCAGGAGAGGGTGCGTTTTATGGCCCAAAACTAGAGTTTGTTTTGCGCGATGCAATTGGACGTGATTGGCAGTGTGGAACACTTCAGGTTGATTTAAATTTGCCCGGTAGACTTGGGGCAACATATGTTGCTGAGGATGGTCAAAAGAAAATTCCTGTTATGTTGCACCGAGCTCTGTTTGGCTCTTTAGAGAGATTTACAGGAATATTAATAGAGCATTATGCTGGACATTTACCTTTATGGTTATCTCCATCACAGGTAGTAGTTGCTACAATAACTTCTGAATCAAATAAGTATGCTTTTGATGTAAAAGATCAATTAAGTAAAAATGGATTACGCACTGAGGCGGACATTAGAAACGAAAAAATAGGTTATAAAATACGCGAACATAGTAATGCTAAAATACCAATAATTCTTGCTGTTGGAAAAAAAGAAGCAGAAGAAAAAACTGTTTCTCTCAGACGCTTAGGCAGTCAAGAAACATTAGTTGTAAAACTTGATGAATTAATTAGTGATTTAAAAAAAGAATCTCTTTCTCCTATTAATTAACATGTCAGATTTTAATATAGGGCAATTTCCAACTACGCGACTAAGAAGACTTCGCATGAAAGACTTTTCACGAAGAATGATTAGTGAAAATAATCTTTCTGTTAATGATTTAATTTGGCCCATATTTGTTTGTGAAGGAAATAATATTACTGACAAAGTAAATTCTATGCCAGGTGTCTTTAGATATTCTATTGATAATATCTTAAAAGAATTAGAAACTGTTATTAATTTAAAAATACCTGCTATAGCTTTATTCCCTCAAATAGATAGCGCCTTAAAAGATAAAGATGGCTCTCAAGCAATAGATGAAAATAATCTAATTTGCCGAACAATAATATCTATTAAAAAAAATTTTCCTGACCTTGGTATTATTTGTGATGTTGCGCTAGATCCTTTTACTGATCATGGACACGATGGACTAATTGTTAATGATATTATTGATAATGATGCAACATTAAAAGTTTTAGAAAAACAAGCACTGGTT
This sequence comes from uncultured Alphaproteobacteria bacterium, assembly GCA_902592345.1. Lineage (GTDB taxonomy): Bacteria > Pseudomonadota > Alphaproteobacteria > HIMB59 > CACPNW01. The sequence goes on along the minus strand of CACJEE010000033.1, from coordinate 1,536 downwards.
CAAGCTAATGCAGGATGTGATATTATTGCCCCATCAGATATGATGGATGGCAGGGTTGGAATAATAAGAAAAGCCCTTGATGAAAATAATTTTCAAAACACTTTAATACTCTCTTATGCTGCTAAGTATGCTTCAAAATTTTATGGGCCATTTAGAGATGCAATAAGTTCTTCTGGAAATTTAAAAGGCGGAAGTAAATCTTCATATCAAATGGATATAGCAAATAGCAATGAAGCTCTAAGAGAGGTTGCTCTAGATATTAAGGAGGGCGCTGATATGGTAATGGTTAAGCCAGGGATGCCTTACCTTGATATTATTCAAAGAATAAAATCAGATTTTAATATTCCTACTTTTGCTTATCAAGTATCAGGTGAGTACAGTATGATCAAAGGAGCAATAGATAATAATTGGTTAGATTCAAAAGTTATAAAGGAGTCTCTTTTGTCATTTAAAAGAGCTGGTGCTGATGGTATTTTAACTTATTTTGCTAAAGAAATTGCTGAGGAATTAAGTAATGAGTGATATTAAATTTGAACAAAGAAAATCTATTGAACAAGTTGAAGAGTCTACAGAATTAGCTCCTAAATTTGATCAGGATGGGCTTATACCTGTTGTAACAACTGATTTTAATTCTGGAGAAGTTTTAATGCAAGGCTACATGAACGAAGAAGCCTTTAAAAAAACTATTTCATTTGGTGAGGCAATTTATTATTCTCGGAGTAGAAAAACTTTATGGCATAAAGGTAAAACAAGTGGACTTGTGCAAAAAATAAAAGAAATAAGAATTGATGATGATCAAGATTCTGTATGGTTGCGTGTAGATGTTCATGGTGGGGCAAGTTGTCATGTGGGATACAGGTCGTGTTTTTATAGAAGTGTGCCTTTTGGTCAAAGTGGCTCATCAGTTGTTTTGAGGTTTGAAGAAAAAGAGAAAGTCTTTGATCCAAAAAAAGTCTATGGTGACGCTCCTAATCCAACAAAGTTATAATTTTATTTACAATTAATTATAAAGGCTTAAAGCATTGTTCTACTTATGACATCAAAACTACAGTTTATAGAAACGAGTAAATTACCAACTGATGTAGGGGAGTTTACCGTACATGCTTTTACTGATGAAAAAGATTCTAAAGATCATTTAGCTATAGGAATGGGAGATTTATTAACTAATGAGCCTGTCCTAAGCAGAATACACTCACAGTGTATCACAGGAGAGTCCTTTTTTAGTATGCGTTGTGATTGTCGATTTCAATTAACTGAGTCGCTTAATCAAATTGCGGAGAGAGGTCGCGGAGTTGTTTTTTACCTTCAACAAGAAGGGAGGGGGATTGGGCTTTCAAATAAAATTAGAGCGTATAATCTTCAAGACCAAGGTCTCGATACTGTAGAGGCAAATCATCAATTAGGCTTTAAGGAGGATGAAAGAGGTTATGAGATTGTATCTGACATGGTCAACTTTCTTGGAATAAAAGAAGTTGATTTAATGACAAATAATCCAAAAAAAATAAAAGCTCTTGAAGCTATGGGAGTTGTTGTTAA
>CACJEE010000032.1 GCA_902592345.1 uncultured Alphaproteobacteria bacterium | reverse complement strand
AAACACTGCAGCTCTTGCTTTTGTAATATCTTTTTGGATATTTTTATATCTCTCAGCTTGTTTTGATTGTTTTTTCAGAACTTCTAATTGTTCTTCTTGCGCCTTTAATAAATCTTTTACTCTTTCCAAATTGGTTTCTGTTGCATTTAATCGCAACTCAGCCTCATGCCTTCGTGAGTGCAAACCAGTAATACCGGCAGCCTCTTCAAGAAGGTTTCTTCGTTGTTCTGGTTTTGCAGCTATGATTGCACCGACCCTTCCTTGACTTACCATTGAAGTTGATCTTGCTCCTGTAGCCGCATCAGCAAAAAGTAATTGCACATCCTTTAAGCGAACCTCTTTACCATTAACTCGGTATTCTGAGCCTTCTCCTCGCCAAATTCGTCTAGTCACTTCTATTTCATCACTTTGATTAAATAGGCTTGGTGCTTGTCGTTTTGAATTATCTAAATCAATCGTAACTTCAGCTATATCCCATGCGGGTCTGCCAGATGTCCCGTTAAAAATTACATCATCTAATTCACTTCCACGCATTTGTTTAGGTGAAAGTTCTCCCATAACAAAACGGAAAGCCTCAACTAGATTGGATTTACCACAGCCATTTGGTCCTACAATACCTGTTAAGCCTTGCTCAATAATAATTTCAGTTGGCTCAACGAATGACTTAAAGCCTTTAACTTTAAGCTTTTTAAATTTAATCATTAACTATTCTGATAATATTTTATCAATGATTTGTCTAAATTCTTTTATATTTTTATTTCCCTCAATAAGATTACCATTAACAATAAAAGATGGTGTAGATTTAATATTAAAGTCTTTTTGAGCCGCCATAACCCCTTCTAAAATAAGGTTTTCATTATCTAGGTTAGAATAACACTCATTAAACTCATCTTTTGTCATACCTCCACTTTGCATTATTTTATAAAGCTCTCTTTTGCTGATTTTAGGATCCTTATTAACCCAAGTATTTTGCAGTTTATAAAGAGCATTCATGTAATCATATCGTAAATCGCTTGCAATACATCGCATCATCATACTTCCTAATAATGCTGGATAATTAAATGGATAATCACGGAAAACCATACGAACTTTACCTGCATCAATATATTCTTTTTTTATATCAGGTAGAGTATTGTTGTGAAAACTAGCACAATGACTACAGGACATAGAAGCATATTCAATAATTGTAATTGGAGCATCTTTATTACCAATGACAAATTCATCCTCACCAATTTCTAAAGCTGATTTTGCATCAGCTAAAAGATTTTGAGGAGCCAATATTATCAAAAGACTCCAAAAAGTTATAAAAAATAGCTTTATCATTATGTTTCCTCTCTATTAATTGATAGACCTAAATTAACAATAGAATTTTCCAATTCCTTATCTTTAATATTTTGAATTTCCTTTTTTATTAATTTCTTTTCGTTTTCGGTAGTTTCAAATCTCTCTGATTTCAAAGATTGCTCATTTTTTTTAGGAATAAAGTTTTGTTGTAATCGCAAATCTGCAATAGCCTTATATCCAAAAAAACTATTAATTTTTTCTATTATTGTGTCCTTATAATGTTGAAACTCTACAGCTGCAGCAGGTGAGACCCTGACGTGAAGAAAATTTTTAAAGATTGGTTGGTCAAACTCATCAAAATCTTCAGTTAATCTTGATATTTTATCTGGTTCTGAATGCTCGGCAAAAAAAGATCCAACAATTTGAGGCCATTTTGAGAGTATTAAAAACTCTGTTTTTCCATATTTATTAGAGAAAACTTTATTTACTTTTCCTAAAGTATCGCCAATTTTTTTTGGCACAAATGTTCTTTTTGACTCTTCATTCTTATATTTCATTGTTATATATAAATGTATACCACCAAACTATGAAAGCAATAAGATACGCATGGAAAAACAAATAATTTCTAAATTACTTCATTGGTATTCAACAAATAAAAGGGATTTGCCATGGCGTTTTATCCAAAAAAATAATTTACCCAATCCTTATTATGTTTTTGTTAGTGAATATATGCTTCAGCAAACAACTGTCCCAACTGTAAAAACTCGCTTTGAGGAATTCATAAAAAAGTGGCCTACACTTAAAGATTTAACTAAAACAACAGAACCCAAAATCTTAAGATTTTGGTCAGGTCTTGGTTATTATTCTCGTGCGCGTAATCTATTCAAGGCAGCAAAAATAATTGATAAAAATTTTAAATGCAAAATACCAGATCAATATGAAGACCTGATCTCATTACCAGGTATTGGAGATTATACGGCTAAAGCAATTTTGGGAATAGCATATAATAAACCTGTTATGCCTCTTGATGCAAACATTGAAAGAATCTTTGCTCGATTATACGCTTTTAATAAACCTTTAATTAAAATTAAAAAACAACTCTATAATCGAGCAGATCTTTTTTTTTCAAAAAAATATTCTTCAAATTTAATACAATCTTTTATGGATTACGGCTCCCTTATATGTACTCCAAGAAATCCTAATTGTTCAATTTGTAAGATTCAAAAATATTGCTTAAGCTATGAAAAGAAAATGCAGAACATAATCCCAGTTAAAGTAAAAAAACAAAAATTAAAACCAAAAAAATATACTAGAGCTTATGTACTAATGAATGAAAAAGAAGAAATTTTAGTTAGAACAAGATCTAGAAGAGGAATGTTAGCTTCCATGCTTGAGGTTCCAAATGATGTATGGGTAGAGAAAAAAAATTTATTAAAAAAAGATGTTTTAATAAAAAAAATTAATCTGAAATTTCAAAGAAAAAAAACGTTATTGTATTCATTTAGTCACTTTGATCTAAATACTGATATATTTTATTTAAAAGTAAGGAGAAAGAGTTTTCCAAAACAAAAATGGCTTAACATTTCTAAATTTTCTAATTCTCAGCTACCAACAGTTATGAAAAAAATTGTTGAAAAATCCCTAATGAATTAAAATAAATTATTAAAAAGAGTAGCAATTCCAATAACGCCTAGAGCTAATAAAGAAATATTTCTAAAATATTTTTTTCCTGATGAATTAAAAAAAAGTGAACCAGTGTAGGAAGCTAAAATATAAATAGGTGATGCAAGTATTCCGGTAAATAATAATTCAAAAGAAAAAAGACCAAAAAAATACATACTAATTACTGTGCTAATCACAATTCCAGAAGACATTATTAATATATTTCCTCTAGTTACTTGATCACTATCACCTTTTGATAAAAGAATTGTTGCAAAAGGAGGGCCACCCATCCCAGTACTTCCTTGCATTAAACCACTAATTGTTCCACTTGTAATTAATACATATTTAGTGATAGTTGATTTTAATTGCCATCCACTTGCAATAAGTATTACAAAAAAAATAACTAAAATAGACATAAGAATTTTAATTATTTGTTCATCAACTGCAATAAGGAATATTGTACCAATTGGTATCATTAACATCATTGAAAAAAACATTGGGGAAATTTCTTTAAATCTACATTGTCTCATTCCAATAAAAGTTAAATAAATAGTTGTAGGTATTTCAATAATAATATTAAAAACAACAGCAAAGATAGGGGAGTATATAAATGAAAGTATTGGTATTGTAATAAGTCCAGATCCAAAACCTAAAAAACCACGAATAAAACCTGAAAAAATAATAACTATAATTATTAGTAAAAATTTATCAGGTAAGTTATTTATAAGGTATTCCATTAGTTATGAATATTACTAGACTAAATTTTTTATTTTAACTAAACAAACATTATGAATGAAATTTTTCCTAATGGACATGCTTGGATAGATGGTAATTTTGTTGCACTTGCTGAAGCAAAAATACCAATACTTGATTGGGGTTTCCTTCGCTCAGATGCAACATATGATGTTGTGCATGTTTGGAAAGGCCGTTTTTTCAGGTTAGATAAACATATTGATCGTTTTTTTGAGTCGACTAAAAAATTGCGCATGCCATGTAAAATGGATCGTGATGAGTTAAAAAAAATTTTAGCTGGTTGTGTTGAAAAAGCTAAATTAGAAAATGCTTATGTTGAAATGATACAAACAAGAGGCATGTCACCTAATTTTGTTCGAGATCCAAGAAAGGCAACTCCGCGTATTATTGCATTTGCTGTACCCTTTGGTTGGATATTAAAACAAGAAGATTTTGAAAAAGGACTGGATGTTCTTTTAACTGATATTAAAAGAATCCCTCCAAGTTCTGTTGACCCAACTATTAAAAACTATCACTGGATGGATTTAGTAACAGGAATGTTAAATGCTTATGAAAAAGGAAATGATACAGCAATATTAGTTGATGAAAATAATAATATTACTGAAGGGCCTGGATTTAATTTATTTTGTGTTGATGATAACGGTATTTTTACACCTGATTATGGTGTTCTGGAGGGCATCACAAGGCAGACAGTATTTGATTTAGCAAAAGAATTGAATATTCCAATTTCTAAAAAACCAATTTCAATTGAGCAATTAAAAAATGCTAAAGAGTTATTTGCAACTTCAACAGCTGGGGGAATCATGCCTATTACAAAAGTTAATGGTGAATTAATTGGAGACGGAAAAGTTGGTGGAAATACTCGTAAATTACACGAGATATATTGGGAAAAACATAAGGATTCTGGGTGGAGTGTTTCAATTAATGAAATATTAACTAAATAAATATTTATTAGTTTAATTTTTTATCTCTATATTCAGCTCTAACTTCATCAAGTAAGGTTGATTTTGATTTACTTTTTACATGCCAAAAGTCCCATCCATTACAACTTGGCAGACCCTGAACTTTTGCTCCTAGTTGATGAATAGAGCCTGATAATTCTCTTATTTTGAGAGTTCCATCAATACTCACGGTTGCTTTGTAGCGTTCTTTCTTATCTGTAAGTACTGCTCCAGGTGGAATAATTCCTTGTTCAACCAATTCCCCAAAAGGTACTTTAGGTAAATCTTTTCTGCTTTTTGTCATTGTTACTATCTCATCTGAAAAAGGATTTGTATTTTTTAATCTTTTCTTTGCAAGTTTGATGTAATCTTTATCTTGTTCAAAACCAATAAAGTTACGTTGTAATTTTTTTGCTATAATCGCAGTTGTTCCTGAGCCTAAGAAAGGATCAAGTACTGTATCACCTACATTTGTTGAGGATACCATAATTCGATAAAGAAGAGCTTCTGGCTTTTGAGTTGGATGTGAACGTTGATTATTAGTTTCTCTTAAACGTTCTTTACCTGAACAAATAGGAATATGCCAATCACTACGCATTTGTTTACCATCGTTAAGTTCTTTTAAATTTTGATAATTAAAAGTGTATTTTGCTTTTCGTGAAGTTGTACACCAGAGTAATGTTTCATGAGCATTAGTAAAACGCGTACCTCGAAAATTAGGCATAGGATTTGTTTTATGCCAAATAATATCATTTAAAATCCAAAAACCTAGATTTTGAATAGATGTGCCTAGACGCAGTATATTATGATAACTCCCAATTACCCAAAGAGCACCACCGTCTTTTAATACTCTCTTGCATTCTTTTAACCATATTAAACAAAATTCATCATAAGCTTTGTACGTCTCAAATTTATCCCAATCATTCGTAACTGCTTCAACTGTTGTTTGGTCTGGTCGATATAAAGTATCTCTTAATTGCAAATTATAAGGTGGGTCTGCAAAAACAAGATCAATTGATTTATCAGGAATTTTTTTCAGTAGCTCAAGGCTATCTCCTCTCGTGATTGAATTTTTCTTAATCATCTAAAAAGAATCTTTAAGGAGAAACGGAATCTCGTCAACGAAGTTATCAACAGAGAGAATCTTTAGTTATGGATAAGTGACTTAATTGGTTCAAAAGTTTTTCTATGATGTATTGTTGGGCCAAATCGATGAATATTTTCTATATGCTTTTTTGTTCCATATCCTGCATTTTTTTCCCAGCCGAAATCTTGAAATTTTATTGATAATTTTTTCATTAATCTATCACGGTGAACTTTTGCAATAATAGATGCTGCTGCAATTGATAAAGATTTGTTATCACCTTTAATAATAGATTTTTCTTTATAAGATTTGTAGTTTAATGAAAAATTACCATCTATAATTAATTGTGCATTTTTTAGATTAAATTTATCTACAACTCTTTTCATCGATAATTTGGTTGCCTCCAATATATTAAGATTATCAATTTCCTCAACATTTGCGATACCCAAATGAAAATCAATAATTTTTTCTTTTTTTAAATTTTGAAGAAACTTAAACGATAACTCTCTTTTTTTTTCAGAAAGTTTTTTTGAATCTAAAATAAAATCTTTCAACTCATTTAGAATTGTATAATTTTTAAAATGACAACCGCAACTAATTACTGGACCAGCTAATGGTCCTCGACCAACTTCATCTAAACCAATAACTGGAGAATTAATTTCTTCTTCAATTGAAAAGTTGGGCACTATTTTTCACTTAGTCTTGGCATAATTTCAACAAAATTACAGGGACGGTGACGAATATCAAGTTGGTATTTAAGAATTTCATCCCAACCATCTTTACATGCTCCATTAGAACCAGGTAAACAAAAAACGTATGTTGTATTAATAAGGGCAGCTAGTGCACGTGATTGAATTGCTGAAGTTCCAATTTTAGAAAAACTGATTTGACGAAATAGCTCACCAAACCCCTCTATTGTTTTGTCAGCAATTTCTATTACTGCTTCAGGCGTTGTATCTCTTCCTGTTAAGCCGGTACCACCAGATGTTATAATGCAGTCAATCTCTTCTTTATTTGAAAGAGCTTGTAGTGTTTCTCTAATAAGCTTCACATCATCAGGAATAATTTTTTTTTCAATACAGTTATGTCCTGCTGAATTTATACGTTCTTCAAGAAGTGCTCCTGATGTATCTGTATCCGGTGTGCGTGTATCTGAGATTGTTAATATAGCAATATTGATAGGTACAAATTTTAACGAGGTATCTATAGGCATAAGTATTTAATAAAGTGGATCTTCACCATTGGCTAGCATTTTTAAAGATGTCATATCTTGTTGATTTTTATTTTGATAAATCCAATATTTTGTTAGTATCTTCTCAATAAACCATCGAGTTTCTCTTGAAGGGATGCTCTCCATAAAAAATAGAGGATCATCTAAAAAGTTTGTTTCTTCTTTCCATTTCTTTAAATTTCCTGGCCCTCCATTATATGCAGCTGCCAAATAAATTAAATTATTAGATACTATTTCTAGATTTAAAAGATATTCTATATATTCTTGACCAACCTCTAGGTTAATCTCAGGAACTTTTAGAATGTTAGAATTATTTCTTTTTACATCCTTACTGGAGGTAATAAATTTGGCTGTAGATGGAAGAACTTGCATAAGACCAACTGCACCTTGATTACTTTTTGCTGACGCATTAAACATCGACTCTTGGTGCATAAAAGCATAAATTAATTCTTTATTAATGGTAAATCCGCCTCTAGGTTCCCAAACTGGAGATGGATAATATAAGTTTGTGTCCATAGTTAAACCGTATCGCTCCAGTTTATTAACAATTTTTAATTGTGTGTATGCTAGATTAAAATGTTGAGCTATATTTACAGATTCTGCAGCTATCTCTTTGTTTAAAACAGAATTTATATGAACTATTTCTTTTTCTAACTCATCATTAAAACCAACTTGAATTAAAGATTGTAATCTTTTGCCAGACGGAAGATTTAATAGTTTACTATTTGAAGTATTAAGAGTTTTTTTAGATTTCCATTCTATTTTTTCTTCTACACCTAATATTTCAAGAGCAAGCATACCATAAAAACTATTAGGGTTCTGGGATGCGCGTTGAAGCCAAAAATTGATACTATCATATTTTGCAAGTTTAGCATATGACCGCGCTGCCCAAAAGCTTCCTGAGGTCTGATGCCATGCATCATCTTTTAAACTAATAGAAAATAAAGAAAAAAAATCAGCAGCTTGCTGATATTCTTTTAATCTCCAGGAAGCTAGTCCTGCTGTCCATGCGGCATAAGGCACTTGCATAGTTGAGTTAACTAATGCTTCACTAGCATACTTGATTGCTAACTCATTCTTATTTGCTAAAAAATATCCTTTTGCTATTAATTCTTTTTGTTGATCTAATTCAACTTGATCAAGTAGTATTTCTACATCTCTTTGATTTAAAATTTTTACTGCACCAGTAGGCCACCCTCTATTTACTCTTGATTTAACAGCATTAATTATTTTTTGTTTTTCAAGTCGTTGGTTTTTCGATAATTTTTTTGAACTCTTGTATTTTGAAGATTTTTTTGAGAAAGTCTTATCTGCAATAATACCGCTTGGTTTAATAGGTTTATTTGGACTTTTATATCCTCCTGGCATTCTTTTTATAGCCAATCGATAAATTCTTTTTGCCTGAGGATGATCATTATATTTTTTTAACCAGTAATATAGTTCTAAATATTTTGAACGGTAACATTTAGGATGTAAATAACGCTGGGCTAATATATGTCCCATTAATATCTTATCTGATATTTTTAAAATATGTTTATTAGCACTTTTCCATTTACACTCATCTTGAAATTTGTAAGCTAGACGATAATTTTCAATATCATCTTGTGATAAAATATCTTTGGAAAAAATTTCTTTATATTTTTCAGCAACTGAATATTCAAATGCATTGCTTACTTTCCAAAATAATAAAATGTAAATTAAAAACAAAAATTTTAAGAAAAGATTAATTTTCATTAATTTTTTTTTCCAGCATTTGTAAATCGCTCCATGCATCTTTTTTATAATTAGGTGATCTTAGTAAAAATGCTGGATGATAAGAAACTAAAACATTAATTGGAGCATCTAGATTAACAGATTTATATTCGTACCACTTCCCTCGTAATTTTCCTAAACTTAGAGGAGTTGATAAAATAGCTTTTGTAGCAGTTGTTCCTAATAAATAAATAATTTTTGGTTTAATAATTTCTATTTGTTTTTGAAGGAAGGGTAAGAAATCTAATATTTCTTGATCAGTAGGCGTTCTATTTTGTGGAGGTCTCCATGGTAAAACATTTGTTATGTAAACATTTTTTCTTTCTAATTTTATGGCGGACAGCATTTTGTTTAGAAGTTGTCCAGCCCTACCTACAAAAGGAATACCCTGTTCATCCTCTTCTTGTCCAGGGGCTTCACCAATAATCATTAAATTAGATTGTAAATCGCCATCATAAAGAACTAGTTTTTTTGCCGTCTTTTGCAATGTACTTTGATGATTAGATATTAAAGAGATTAATTCTTTAATTTCATTTATTTCTCCTAATTCTTTAATATCTTTTTTTATTAAAGATTTTTCTTTTAATTCCTGTGTTTCTAATAGATTGTTTGGTGTTTCTTTTAAAAAAGTATGCACACCTGATTGTATCAAAAAATCGATATATTCTTTATTTGATTGAAACATTAAAAAATTAAATTAATTATTTTTGATAAGATATATTAAATTATTTGCAAATGATAAAAAACTATAAAACTTTCATTTATCTTTATATTTTATTGTTTTCTAAAACAATTTTAGCATCAAGCAGTGCATCATTCCTAATTTCACAAACTGCTTTTAACAATTATGATTTTACTCAAGTGTTATATGAATATAGCGCAAATCGTAATGAAGACTCCAAGAATGATTATCTTGATGAACTTATTTCTGCAGTTGTGACAGACAATATTGTTATTGCTCAAAAGATTGCAGAAAATTTCTTATTGATAAAGCCTGATAACCAAGAAGCAAAATTAGTAAGTATGATAGAGGCTTTTAATAGTAAAAATGAAAACAAATTACATGCCTTACGCTTAGATAGTTCTGGTAATAAAAATGATTTATTTGAATTTATTTTTTTTCTAAATGATAAAATCAAATCTAAAAATAGTATTAGTAATTCTTTTCTTGAAATCGTAAAGTCATCTTATTCTAGTAAAGACACAAACTATCCGCAGAACTATAATTTTTTACTATTTTATACTACACTTTCTATTCTAATAAATAATGAAAACTATGAAGCAATTTACATTAAGGGACAGTTATTACAGTTAATTGAAAATTATTTTTTTGCTGAGGCAACATATTTAAAAATTCCTGAAAATCATAATTTGTTTTTGGATGCACAAAGAAATATTGCATTTAATTATTCTCAAGAAAATATTTTTGATGATGCAGAAAATAAAATTATTCAAATTGTTGAAAAAAATAATGAAGACTATGAATTAAAAAAAATATTAGCTGATTTTTACCGAGTTAAAAAAAAACATAATTTAGCTATTAAATTATATTCTGAATTAATAGAAAATAATTCTTATGATGTTTGGTATATGTTTTATTTACGTGGCATTTGTTATGAGCAATCTGATAATTGGCAAAAAGCTGAAAAAGATTTTATAAAATCTCTTACATTAAAAAGAGACTCTCCAAATGTATTAAATTATTTAGCATATGGCTGGATTGAAAGAGATATTAAAATCGAAGAGTCTTTTGTAATGTTAATAGATGCTCATAATGCAAATCCTGATAGTCACTATATTTTAGATAGTTTAGCTTGGGCATACTTTAAGAAAAAGGATTTTGTAAAAGCAGCAGAATTAATGGAAGAAGTTATTGATATGGTGCCAGGGGAGGCAATTTCTTTAGATCATCTTGGAGATATTTATTTTGCTATGAATAGGAAAAGAGAGGCTGCTTATTTTTGGAAACAAGCTAGAGATTTAGCTAAGCCTGAAGATAAGATTATTGAAAACATTGAAAAAAAATTAAAAGAATATAATGCCAGCTGAGTTTACAGAATTATCACCCGCAAAACTTAATTTGTTTTTAAAAATTATAAATAAAAGAAATGATGGATATCATAATTTAAGAAGTGGTGTAACTTTAATAAATATATTTGATGAGGTAATCGCAAAACAGGATTCTAAATTTAGTGTGAGGTATGTAGGTGAATTTTCTCCTAGGAATAACAAATTTCAAGACTGTATAATTGAGAAAATTTTTTTAAAATTTAATTTACCTAAGCCTAATTATTGTTTCACAATTAAAAAAAATATTCCCATTATGTCAGGTCTTGGATCTGCATCATCAAATGCTGCTGCTGTAATAAGGATATTAGAAAAATTAAATTATAAAGATTTAAATATGAAAAATTTTGCTCAA
>CACJEE010000031.1 GCA_902592345.1 uncultured Alphaproteobacteria bacterium | reverse complement strand
TCAATGGCAGATAAATATTAATAATAAACAATATTCTGGAAAATATGGTTTTAATAATATTGAAACAAAAGAAGATGTTCTAGAAAACTCTCTTTATAGAATATGGTCAATGACAAAACCTATAATAGCTGTTGCAGCTTTACAGTTAATTGAAGAAAATAAAATTAAATTGGATGATTCTATTACAGAATATCTTCCCGAATTTAATAATTTAAAAGTAATGAAAAAAGAAGACGGCAATATTGAGGATATAGAAAAGATAACAAAATACCCAACAATAAAAGATCTTTTTCTACACACAGCTGGATTTTCATACAATTTTTTAGCAGATCCTGTAGGCAAAGAATACGATCATCTGAAATTATTCAATTCAGATACAACCACTTTAGCTGAAGAAATCAAAATTCTTGCTAAGGCTCCACTTCTATTTCAACCTAATACAAGTTGGCGTTACTCTGTTTCAATGGATGTATTGGCTAGAATTATTGAGGTTGTATGTGGCGACTCTTTACAAAATATTTTACAACAAAAAATTTTTAATCCTTTAGAAATGAAAGATACAGGATTCACCGTTTCTGAAGAAAATCAAAATCGAGTAATGACATCATATGAATTTGATCCATTAAAAATGAAGTTAACTGAATTAATTTCTGACCCACAGAAAATTGGAAATTATGGATACCCACTTGATGTAAAGTCTTATGCAAGAGGAGGGCATGGACTTTTCTCAAGTTTAAATGATTATGTAATTTTTGCAGAAATGTTGCGTACTGGTAAATCAGAAAAAGGAGAGCAAATTCTAAACGACCAAACATTAAAACTAATGTCCACTAATTTTTTAGAACCTAAATTCTTTCCAATTGAAATTGCTACTATCGGCATAGTAAAAGATAAAAACTATATTAATGGATTAGAATCCTATGGATGGGGTCTTGGCTGTAGAACTTTACTGGATCCATCAAAACAAAATAACTTAGGGTCTATTGGCGAGTTTGGTTGGGCAGGTGCAGCCTCAACATATTTCTTAGTTGATAATAAGAAAAATTTATCAGCAACTATTATGACTCAAGTATTATTTGGAAATCCCGAACTCACAAGAGAGTTTTATAAATATATTTATTCTAATTTTTAATTATTTTGATAAAATTTAAATCATTAGAGAGTCTAGGTATGCTGTTTGCAGTAATGGCTTATTTTTCTTTTTCTCTATTAGATGTTGTTCAAAAAACAGCTGTTATCTATCATTCAGTTTTTTCAATTATTGTTTATAAAATATTGTTTTGTATTAGTTTTATCTTTAGTTGAGGCAAAAAGAAAAAAAAATTATACTTTTTATAAATCAGGTAATATTAAAATTCAATTATTACGAAGTGTTTTGTCTATTGTTGAGTCAGGCTGTTTTATATTGGCATTTCGTTATTTATCGCTAGCAGATGTTCATAGCATAGCTTCTCTTACACCAGTAATAGTTGTAGCTTTATCTGCCTTAATTTTGAGAGAGCATGTTTCTCTTAGAACATGGATTGCAATTTTCATCGGCTTTATTGGTGTCTTGATTATTATGAGACCAGGATTATCAATATTTGATCCTAAGTCATTAATCCCACTTGCGGGTGCTTTTTTTTTCTAAGCATTTATCAAGTAGTAACTAGAAAAGCTTCTGAAAAAGACTCCAACGAAACATGTTTATTTTACACATCAATAGTAGGAATTATATTAATGGGAATAATAGGGTATAATTATTGGCAGCCTTTAATGAATTTATCATTAATATTTTTTATAGCTATGGGTTTTTTTCTTTTCTTTAGGTCTCTATTTTCAAATCATTGCTTTAAGTTTGGCTAGAGCGGGTATTATTCAACCATTTCATTACACTTTAATTTTTTGGGCAATAATTTTAGGTTATATATTTTATGATGATCTACCCGATGTCCCCACATTAATTGGAGGACTAATAATTACAGTTTCTGGAATTTACACTTTATATATTAAAGAGCAAAAATAGTTATTAATTATAGAAAATTAAAATCACACCCTTCAGAAGCAGGTAAAATCGATTCTAAATATAGCTTTTTATAACCACGAGAAAATTGATTTTTTTTCAATTTTAATTTTTGGAATCTTTTTTGTATTTCTTTTTTACTTACCATTAAATCAATCGTTTTATTTTTTTCAGATAACTTAATTTTATCTCCTGTTTTAACAATTGATAATGGTCCTTTCTTACTTCCTTCGGGAGTAACATGTAAAATGATAGTTCCAAATGCTGTACCACTCATTCTTGCATCAGAAATTCTTACCATATCCTTAACTCCTTTTTTTGCTAATTTTTTTGGAATTGGTAAATAACCTGCTTCTGGCATACCAGAGTCAGTAGAAGGGCCTGCATTTCTTAAAATTAGTATATCTTTTTCAGAAACTTTTAGATTTGGATCATCTATTCGATTTGATAAATCTTTTAAGGAAGTAAAAACCAAGGCTTTTCCTTCATGTTCTAATAATTTTGATGTTGCAGCTGCTCTTTTTAAAATAGCGCCTTCAGGTGCTAAACTTCCAAATAAGACGACAATTCCACCTTGCTTATTAATAGGCTTTGCTTTGGAAAAAATATAAGATCTGTTTGTGTGTTTATTATCAAAATTTTTTAATCTTTCTTTTAATGAAATACCCTCTAAATTTTTACATTCTAAATTCAAACTATTTTTTAATTCATAAAGTACACTATCTAATCCACCTGCATTATGAAAATCTTCCATATAACCTGTTCCAACAGGTTTCAAATTAACAAGAACTGGAGTTTCATTTGAGATTTTATTAATTTTTTTTAAATCAATCTTAATATTTAATCTCCTAGCCATTGCTGTTAAGTGTATTAATGCATTTGTTGATCCTGATATTGCAAACAGTACCCTAAGAGCATTTTCAAAAGATTTTTTGTTTATATAATTTTTAGGAGTAATTTTTTTTTGTAATATTTTTGTTGCAGCAATTTCACCTGTATTTTCTGCTATTCTTAATCTATCAGCATGCACAGCAGGTGCAGTAGCAGAATTTATTGGCATAACACCTAATACCTCAGATAAAATTGCCATGGTGCTTGCAGTTCCCATTACAGGGCATGTTCCTGAGGTAGTAGCTAAATTATTTTCTACTTTCTCAATTTCTTTTTTGGAGAGTTCATTGGATCTAAATTGTGACCAATATCTTCTACAATCTGTGCATGCACCAACTCTCTCATTATTATACATGCCGGTCATCATTGGACCTGGAACCATTAAAACAGATGGAACATCCGTAGAAAAACTACCCATCATTAGTGCGGGGATATTTTTATCACAACCTCCAAGCAAAATGACTGCGTCCATGGGCTGTGCATTTATCATTTCTTCAACACACATTGACATTAAATTTCTGTACATCATGGAAGTTGGATTTAAAAAAGTTTCACCAAGAGAAATCATCGGAAATACAATTGGTAATGCGCCATTAGACAAAATACCAATTTTTAAACTTTCTAAAATTTTTGGAAAATTTCTATGACAATTATTAAAACCACTTTCAGTGTAGCAAATTCCAACTATAGGTTTATTTAATGATTTGTTTGTATAACCCATGGATTTAGCAAAAGATCTTCTAAGAAATTTTGAAAATTCTTTATCTCCATAGTTTGTCAGACCTTTATCAATTCCTAAGTGTTTTTTTTTCATAAATTTTTAACAATATTATTAATTACAGAATAACTTTCCTTTAAAATTTCATCCTTTTCTTTTTCCCAACCGTATACCTGCGCTTCATACTCCACAGATAAGGCGCCAGAGTAACCAAATTTATCTAATTTTGTAATTAATTTTGTAAAATCAATATTTCCCTTACCAATTGGGGGAAATTGAAAATATGGGTATAATCCCATTGCATCTTTTATATGAACATGAATTATTTTTTTTGCTAAAAGATCTAAAGTATCATCTAAATTAATTTTTTGAGCCTCAAAATGACTTGGATCATAGTTTACAAATATTTTTTCACTATCAATTTTTTTCCAAATATTAATAAAGTCTAAATGCGAATGAAAAACATGTCCAACGATTGCTTCTATCGCTATTTTAATATTCTTTTTTTCGGCGTAATTTAAAATTTTTTCAACTGAATTATAAAATATATCTGTTTGTTTATTTTTCATATCTTCACTAATCAATTCACCAGATAATATATGTACAATTGGTGAATTTAAGTAGTTTGCATGATCAATGCACTTATTTACATAATTTACATTATGATTTCTTAAATCAACATCTAAACAACTTAAATCTATATGTGCTCCAATTGACGATATATTTAAATTGTATTCTTTTACTAATTTATTAATCCTATCAAGTTGTTTAGTTGTTGTTTTATCGTCAATATGTGGTTTTGCCCAAGGCAAAGTTTCAGCATTAATTTCAATACAATCATAATTACTGTTTGAAACTTTGTTAAAAACAATATCTAAATTTTCTTTATCTAATAATACTGTACTTATTCCAATTTTCATGAGTATTTTGGAATATTTAAAGGGGTGTTCTTAGGAATTGGAAAATCAACCCATCTTCTTTCATTTTTTGATATATAAGAAGCAAATACAACTTCTAATGCTTTTAAACCGTCTGTACCATTTACAAATACTTTTTTATTAGATGAAATGTTATCACAAAATCCTTGTAATTCTTTTTGATATGGGTTTGTTCTCTCAGGTTTAACAGTTATCCAACCACCCTTAAACTCTTTCCACCAAGCATCTGGATAGTAATTGTTTTTTAAAAAATCTGGAATTTCACTTAAAGGTTTTTCTGTGTATACAGCTAGGGGAACTGCATGAAATGGATTTATAGTTTCAGTATTAAAATGAATCGCTCCTTCAGAACCGTAAAGATCAGTCCCATCACCTATAGCGGGTGAGTATCTATCTGAGGCAATAGTTCCAACTGCTCCGCTTTCCATGTTAAGTAATATATGGACATTGTCATCAACTTTAGCTGGAATTTCACTATGTTTAAGTTCTGCAACTAAACTTTTATATTCACCTAATAAATACCTAATCATATCTATTCGGTGTATTGCTAAATCGATTATTGTAGCTCCTCCAGATTGATCTAAAATATATCTATATGGAGTTGCTGCTGGAAAAACAGAATATTTCTCAGAATATATTGTTCTAAAAGAATGAATTTTACCTATAAAATTCATATCTAGTAATCTTTTAACTATTTGAACTTGACTCCAAAATCGTTGATTGAAACCTATTTGCAGTTGAACCTTATTTTCATTACAAGCATCAATCATTTCATTAGCTTCCTGCAGGTTTATAGAAATAGGTTTTTCACAAAAAATATGTTTCTTTTTATTTGCAGACTTAATTGTAAGTTCATGATGCAAGTTATTAGGAGTTGCAATTATTACTGCATCTATTTCATCATCATTAATAATATCATCATGTTCAGATACTACATTATCAATTTTCCACTTATCAGCAGCTTCTTTTGCTCTAGATTTATCAACATCGAAAATTGATTTAATTTTTACATTTTTAATATTGCTCAATGCTGGACCATGGCAGAGGTTAAAAACCGCACCCGAACCAAAAACTCCAAAATTTAGATCCATAAGTATACTTATAAGTAACTATTAATCATATTGCTAATATTTTTGGTTAAAAAATAAAAAATTTTTTATAGAGTGTAATAATGTTTATTGGAATTGATTTAGGTACATCTTCAGTTAAAATGATTCTTGTTGATAATGAACAAAATATTATAGCAACATCTAGTTCACCTCTTACTGTCCAAAACCCAAAGGATGGATATAGTGAACAAAATCCAAAAGAATGGATTGATGCAACAATTGAATGTCTTGAAGATTTAAAATCAAAAAAAACGCAAGGAATTTTCAGAAACAATTTCTATTGGAATATCTGGCCATATGCATGGGGCTACAATTACTGATAACTCGGGCAGTGTTATAAGGCCCTGCATTTTATGGAATGATACCCGTTCTCATAAAGAATGTATAGAATTTGAAAATCAAAGTCATGATGTTCGCGCAATATCAGGGAATATTACTATGCCTGGTTTTACAGCACCTAAAATTAATTGGTTAAAAAAAAATGAGAAAGATAATTTTAATAAAATTTGTAAAATTCTATTACCAAAAGATTATTTGCGCTTTTATTTAACAGGTGAGTATTATTCTGAAATGTCAGATGCATCTGGAACTCTTTGGTTAGATGTAAGGAAAAGAAAATGGTCTGATGAACTTTTATCATGTTCATTTTTAGAAAACAAACATATGCCAGATCTTGTTGAAGGAAATCAGGAAACAGGAATATTAAAAAAAGAATTTAAAGATAAATTTCAATTTAATCATAATGTAAAGATTGTTGGAGGTGCGGGTGACAATGCTGCTGCTGCTGTTGGTATGGGAATTACTGAGCAAAATCAGTCCTTTATATCACTTGGCACTTCGGGTGTTTTCTTTACTCCTACGCAAGATTTTTTAAGTAATACAGGTGATGCTGTCCATTCTTTTTGTCATTGTTTGCCAAATAAATGGCACTTAATGTCAGTCATGTTAAGTGCAAGTAATTGTCTAGATTGGATTTGTTCAGTAACTAATACTTCTATCCAAAAAAGTCTTACTAATGTTGAAAATTTTTATTCTGAGAAAGATTCAATTGCAAATGCTCCTTTATTTTTACCCTACTTATCTGGAGAAAGAACGCCACATAATGATCCGCATATTAGAGGATCTTTTCATTCAATTAAAACAACTACTGATGCAACAAATATGCAATATTCTGTTATTGAAGGTGTGAGTTTTGGCATTCTAGATGGTGTCAAATCGATATTAAAAGTAAATAATAATTTTGAAAAAATATTTATGGTAGGAGGAGGATCTAGAAGTTCTTTTTGGATTCAATTACTTGCCTCTTTATTGGATCGGAAACTAAGTGTTTGTGAGCAAAGTGAATATGGGGCATCATTGGGTGTAGCTAGGTTAGCAATGTATGCAGATAAAAACACAGATGATAAAAGTGCAATTATTAAAGAAATTAAAATTAGTAATGAATATAAACCAAAATCAAATAATATTAATATTCTCTTAAAAAGATATGAAATTTGGAAAGATTTGTATTCCTCAAATAAAAAAATTGCTTACAAACTTTTACATTAAATTTATCTAAAATTTATTTTCACATTTCTTGTTTTATTATTTTAGTTTAATTGTTTCCATATAGGCATAATTTTTGATCTACTGTTTAGGTATGTCTCAAACAATTCGTCATATGTATTTGCATAGTTTTTATCGAATTTTTCAATATCTCCAAGAAGAGGTGTGACCCATTCCTCGATACATTTATTCCATTCATTATATATTCCTAATGACATAGCTGCAGTCATTGCCGCTCCAGCTGCCCCAGCCTCTTTTCGAGTAGAGGTTCTAACATTTGTTTTAAGTATATTTGAAAATATATTTCTTATCGAAACGGATTGTGAACCTCCACCTGTAATTCTAATTTCTTCAGGAATTTCTCCCATAGCCAAATAGCATTCTCTGGCAGCAAAACATAATCCTTCTATAAAACTTCTAACAATCTCAGGAAATCTATGCTTGGAGCTTAATCCTAACAAACTTGCTTGTGCGTCTGAATTTATGAAAGGACCTCTCTCTCCTGCTTCTGAAATATATGGATGATAAATTAATTTTTGTGGTTCAGTATTTTCAATCCATTTATCTATTTTGTTTAAAAAATTTTTATTACTAAACTGGATATTAAAATCTTTAAAAATATCATTTACCAGAGATATTAACCAATTTACATTCATCATCCCTGACATATTAGTTTGTAATTGTAGTGCTGTGTTTTCTATAGGTAACAGCATAACATATCCAGATTTCAAATGTGTGTTTAGTTTAATTTTTGATATTTGAGCTGCTTTCATGTGCACAGATGTAGTTCCTAAGCTTGAGCTACCAACATTTTTATTAGTTTCATACCCTCCACTTCCAAGAAATGCACAGACTGCATCAATATATGATAAAACAACAGGTGTACCTGAGCTCAGCCCTATTAAACTTGAGGCTTCAGAAGTTAAAGAATGGTTTGTTTTACTTCCATTTATAATTTTAGGTAATATATTTTTTCTTTTATTTAACCCTAGATTACTTATTACATCTTCATCATAGTTCTGTGTGCGAAAATTACCAAAAGTAAAACAGGATTCTGATGGGTCAGTTCCTTTAACTCCAGTAAGTTTATAGTAAATCCAATCTTTACAGTGAAAAGCAGTTTTAGATTTATTGAGGATCTCAGGATGATGTGTTTCCATAAATAGTAGTTGGCTACTTTGTTGGCCAGCAAACATTCCAGTTCCAGTAGAAATAAACCTCATTTCTTCAGATGCTAAATTTGACAATTTTTTAGCAATATCTGATGATCTAGAGTCTAACCATAGCCATGCATCACATACTGGTTCACCTTTTTCATTAATCAACCAAGTCCCATCACCTTGCCCAGTTACAGAAATTGCAGAAACTCTGTTTTCTAAATTACTAAATTGATCCTTTAAAAGTTTGATTACTCTACAACAATTTTTCCATGTTAATTCTAAGGATTGAGTTGCATTGCCATTAGAGCTAATCTTGTACTCATTAGGAACTGAAGAATTTCCAATTTCCTTACCATTATGTGTAAATGCAACAGCTTTAATTAATGATGTACCAGCATCGATTCCTATAATTATATCTTTATTCACTCTTTGGTTTTGCAATATCATTTGAACCCTCCGGCTCAGGTCCTTTACCATAGCTCATTCTTTTCATCTGTTGTATTACTTTATGCATTTCTTCATCTGATAAAATTGGTGAATTGCCGATAGACAGTGTTTTCACATACATTTTAGAAATAGCCTCAACTTCACATCCAAGAAAAAAAGCATCCTTCAATGTCTTTCCTAAACATATCATACCATGTTGACTAATAAGACATGCTAATCTATCCTTTAAAGCTAGTATTACGTTGTCAGCTAATTCTTGTGTGCCAAAAGTAGCATAATTAGCACATCTTATATTTTTTCCTCCTGCGACGCCAACTATATAATGAAACGCAGGAATATCTTTTTCATGACATGCAATTGCAGTTGCATTTATGGAATGACAATGCAAAACAACATTAATATCATTTCTACTTTTAAGTATATCTCTGTGAAATCGCCATTCTGATGAAGGTTGTTTTCCTAAATATTCTCCATTCCAATTCATTTCAACTATATCTTCAGGGCTCATTTCATTATATGGCAAAGAACTAGGTGTAATTAAAAAGCCATTTTTGTATCTTGCTGACAAATTTCCTGAGGTGCCTTGATTAATTCCAGAAGACTCCATTTTAAGACATGTCTTAATTATTTCATTACATAAATCTAATTTTTGTGGCTCCATGCTATTCCTTTTTTAAACTTTAATTTTTTATAGTATAATTATATCTTTAATTGAATATATATCTTTGCAATATATTACTTTGATGAACATTTTAATTTAACTTTCTCTAAATAAAAATAAATTTGTTTTTAATATAACTTTATCTTTTAAAATTGATGTATTTTTCCATTTTCCAATACCTATTTTAAAGTCAGTTCTTGAAAATGTTAATTCACTCTGAATTTGTAATAATTCTTCAGCTAATCTTTTTATATTAATTATTAATGGCACCATTGCACTTTTGCCTTTTATAGTAAGCTCTACTTGTAGCTTTAATTCTGTTTCATTTTCATAAGAAAATTTCTTTGTATCTACAACTGCTTTGGGAAATTGCTTAGAATCAAAAAAAATATTACTTAAAAGCAAATCTTTATATCTGCTATAGTTCATATCAAGATCCTTTACTTCCACATAAAAAATAGCTTTATTGTTTTCTTTTTGGCTTACATCTATTTCAATAAAACCTTCCATAGTATTAAATGAACCTTTAACATTTTTGGCAAAAAGCACTGGTAATTCAAATTCAATTGTTGAGAGTTCTTTGTCTAATACCCATCGCTCTGATGCGTATGTTATATTTGGTAAATTAAAAAATATGAATAATATAAAAAAAAATTTACATTTCTTCAATATATCGTCTAGCCAAGTAATCTGCTTTTTCATTGTGTGTGTTTCCAGCGTGACCTTTAACCCATTCCCAAGTTATATTATGTCTCGCTATTAATTCATTAAGTTCTATCCATAATTCTTTATTTTTAACTGGTTTTTTTGCAGCAGTTTTCCATCCATTTTTTTTCCAGTTTTCTATCCAGGATTGGATGCCATCTTTTACATATTTGCTATCAGTTATAAGTGTTATTGTACTTTCCTTTTCAAATGTTTTTAATGCTTGAATTGCTGCTGTTAATTCCATTTTATTATTTGTTGTATGATTTTCTCCACCATTTAAAAAAGTTTCATTTTTATTATTCTCAATAATTACAACACCCCACCCCCCAACACCAGGGTTGCCAGAGCATGCTCCATCTGTATAAATTGTGATCATGAATCAATCTGAGTGTTTTGTTGATGCCATTTTAAGATATTCAAATATTCTTTTGGATCTTTAAGTTTAACTAATGCATCATCAGGATGAAAAATTTTGTCATGAAGTCTTGTAACCAAAATACGAACAGCTGCACCTCTTAACAAAACATTCATCGAAGCTTTTTCTTCAATATTTAGTGATGATATATTCTCAAAACCCATCATTAATGAATTATAATTTTTATAATTAAATGTTAAATCATCATTAAAACACCAAGCATTAATAGTCAGGGCTAATTCATAAGCTATAAAATCATTACACGAAAAATAGAAGTCAATTATTCCAGAAATTTTATTTTTTATAAATAAAATGTTATCTATAAATAAATCGGCGTGAATTATTGCTGTCGGTAAATTAATTGGCCAATTATTTTTCAAGAAAATTAATTCATTGCTTAATATTTGAAAATATTCTTGATATGATTCGTTATCTATATTTTTAAAATTTTCATAAATACTAACCCATGTTTTATAACCTACGCTATTTGGTCTGGATAAATTTAAATTTTTTGTAATATTAGTAAATTGCGCAATTTTTAAACCAAGCTCATGACAATGAGCAGGCATAACATTGTTTAAATTTTCTCCCTCTAAAAAAGTAATTATTACTGCATTTTTAT
>CACJEE010000030.1 GCA_902592345.1 uncultured Alphaproteobacteria bacterium | reverse complement strand
GAAACCAATTGATTATACTATCGCAGGACCAATATGTGAGAGTTCTGATATATTTGGAAAAAATATTAGTTTACCACAGCAACAAATTGGCAATTTAATTATTATAAAAGATACTGGTGCGTATGGAAAAGTCATGGCGTCTAATTATAATTCAAGAGGCTTGCCAAAAGAAATACTTGTGAAGGATAATAATTTTTTTGTTATTCACAAACCTTTGAGCACAACAGAATTTATTAATCAGGATCACATTCCTGAGTGGATTGATTAATTTAATATTTGATAAATAATTTTAGCTAAATCATCAATAATCAGTCTTAGGTTGAAAAAAAATTCATTAATATAAAACTTTACTAAAACAAAAATATTTGTTCCATAAGATCTAAAAGCCCAAAATGTAAAAAATAAAAAAACTAACATAAAGATTACCAAAAAAGTATTTAGTAAACTAACTTTTTTTTCTCTTACTACTGTGCTTGGTAAATTTTTAATTTCTTTATTTAAAATATCTTTTTCATGATTTTTTTTATTTAATTCATTAATACCACTCTCTTCTGAAGATAACTTGGGCACAGAAGATGATAAAAATTCCTCAGACTTAAGAGGTTCTTGATACCATCGGTGATTACAATTAGCACACTCAACCATTCTTCCATCAGGTTTTAAATCTGCAGAATTTACTATATATTTATAATCACAATCTGAACATTGAATGAACATAAGCTATATATAGAGTAGAGAGGTTAGTATATAAAACAAAATTTATTGTATGTTATTACTTACTATTCTTTTTTATAGTGCTTTAGCATTATGGACAATCTTAATGGGTATTTTAAGCTTCCCATTCATTTTTTTACCAAGTAAATATATCCGTTTTCCAGCTAAATTATGGATAAAGGGTATATTTCTTTTATTGAAAAATATATGTGGTGTTACGCATCAAGTTAAAGGGCATAAAAATTTAACTAATGAGCCGCTTATTATTGTTTCAAAACATCAGTCTGCTTTTGAAACTTTTGCGCTGTATTATTACTTAGAGAGTAGTTTTTTCATTCATAAAAAACAGCTTTTCTTTATACCCATTTTTGGACAATATTTGTTGAAGAGCAATATGGTATCAATTGATAGAACGGGAAAAGCTAAAACAATGCGAAAAATGATATTAGATGTCAAAAAAAAATTAGATGATGGATCAACGATTATAATATTCCCAGAAGGAACAAGAAAAAAACCAGGAGAAAAAGCTGATTATAAAACTGGTTTTGTTGGAATATATAATACAACGAAACGAAAGCTTCAACCTGTTGCATTAAACTCAGGGCTTTGTTGGCAAAAAGGATTAAAAATAATAAAAAAGGGGCACATCGTAATAGAGTTTTTGCCCCAAATACAAATTGGACTTGATAAAAAAGAAGTTTTAGAAAAAGTTGAAAATTCTATTGAGTCAGCAACAAATAAATTACTGGATTAGTTTTTCTTTTCTGTTGGATCAAAACTTCCTGCTTGCCCAATATCTTCAATTTCTTTACGAATTTTTTTAGATTGATTAAATTTGTTTTCTAAAAATTCTAAATCACCGTTTCTAATTGCTTTTTGATATGTTGAAAGATCCTCACTAAATCTACCTAACATTTCTAGAACAGCATTTTTATTTTTTTGGTATACATCTCTCCACATTATAGGATCACTTCCAGCTAACCGAGTAAAATCTCTAAACCCTGCAGCTGAATACTTTATAACCTCATCACGCATGTGAGATTCAAGCTCTGTTGCTGTGCCAACAACTGAAAAGGCAATAAGTTGAGGTATATGAGAAGTCATTGCAAGTACTCTGTCATGTCTTTCAGCATCCATTATCTCTATAGTCATACCAATTGATTTCCACATCTGGCTAATTGAATCTATCGCTTTATCATCTTGTTTGAATGGAGTGAGTATACAATATCTGTTTTGAAATAATTTACTAAAGCCAAATTCTGGCCCACTCTTTTCAAGCCCAGCTATTGGATGTGAAGGAATAAAGTTAATATTGCTATTTTTCTTTATTTTATTGTAATCATTGATGGTACTCATTTTTGTTGAACCTACGTCAGTTACTAGAGTAGGCTTAGAGATATAACTTGCTATATCAATAAATATTTTTTCATACTTGCTGAGAGGGGTACAAATAATAATCAAATCAAATTGTGTATTAAAATTTTCTAAATTTGTTTCACCTTGTATTAGTAAATTTAATTCTAGACATTTTTTAATTACCTTATTATTAGAGTCTAAGCCATAAACATTATTAGCGACATGATTTTCAGTCAAAGCTCTTGATATTGAAGAGCCAATTAAGCCCATACCAATTATTAAAACTGAATTAAATTTTGTTTTCATTATTATAAACCTTTTAAAGAATTGATAGTTGCTTCCATTTCTTCTCTTGTGCCTATAGTAATACGAAGGCAATTTGGAAGTCCATAACTGTCTAATTGTCGAACAATTATTCCACTATTAACAAGATGGGCAAATATTTTTTTAGCCTCTTCATCAGACATTTCAACAAAGGAAAAATTCCCCTCAGATGGTCGAGTTTTAATTTTTATTTTTTCAAGCTCTGATTCAAACCAACTTTTTGTGTCACGATTAGATTTAATTACTTTACTCAGATATTCTTTATCATCCAGTGCAATAATGGCCATTTCCTGTGATAAACTTTGAGTATTAAATGGCCCTTTCACTTTATTAAGAATTGAGGCCACCTTTTCACTTGAGTAACACCAACCTAATCTTATGCCAGCAAGACCATAAGCTTTGGAGAAGGTTCTTGTGATTATTACATTTTCAAATTGATCTACCAAAGAAAAACTACTGTCATAATCTTCTTTAGTAACATATTCTGCATATGCGCCATCTAATACCAATATAATGCTTTTGGGTAATTTATCTAAAATATCTATAATTTGATTACGGGTTAAATATGTTCCTGTAGGGTTATTTGGATTAGCTAAATAAATTATTTTTGTTGAGGGTGTTACTTCATCTAAAATTGAAGTAACTGTAACTTTAAAATTTTCATCTTCTTTAACTAATTTAGAAGTAGCTCCTACTATTTTAGTAATTATTGAATACATTTCAAAACCATGTTGTGCATGTATTATTTCATCTCCGTCCTGACAAAAAGCTAAAGCAGTAAATAGAAGTGTCTCATCAGACCCACAACCAAGAACAATCTGATTTGCATTTAAATTATTTATACTGGCTAATTTATCTCTTAATTTAGCCCCATCAATATTTGGGTAACGATGAGAGTTTGAAAGTGTTTCTTGTAAATTTATTTTTTCTAATACTTTCGGTGATGGACCATATGAGCTTTCATTAGAAGATAACTTAATAATATTATTTTTGCCACTTATTGAGGACTTTCCTCCTTTATAGATATTAATCAAATTAATTGATCTTTTTACATCTATTATTGACTTATCTTTTTCTTGCAATTTTGTAGATGCCTGAAAAATTTCTCTCCAGATTCTAACAATTGAGTCTTTTGAATATTTAGCTTTAGTTTTTTGAAGAATTCTCCCCAAAACCTTTTGCTCTCTTTCATAGTCGACAACATCAGTATAAGATTTTTTTTGCGCACCAATCTCAGTTACTATTTCAGCCCTTTCTTTAAGTAGGTCCAATATTTTATCATCTAGTAAATTAATATTGTTCCTCAGCACATCTAATTTTTTATTATCCATAATATGAGGGAGTCTTTACAAACTATATTAGAATAAATCAAAATAAACAGTAATTTATTGATCAAAATGAACAAATATTGACAAAAAAAGCATATAAATTAAATAGCTCTCTACACCGATTTGAAACAGCTTGCGGGTGTGTATCGAAACAGCTAAAGCGTGATACTCCACACCCAAAAACAAAATTTTAATTCGGCATAGAGATTATGAGTAATATTGAATTAATAAATGATAAAAATTTAGATTGTAGTTTTGCTATTTTTAAAGACGCAAACTTAACACTTGAGTCAGGATCAATATTAAAAAATTTTAAATTAGCATATAAAACTTTTGGATCAATTAATAAGAATAAATCAAATGCAATATTAGTTTGTCATGCTTTAACTGGTGATCAATATGTTTCAGGACATAATCCAATTACAGGAAAGGATGGTTGGTGGTCAAGAATGGTTGGCCCAAATAAACCAATTGATACAAATAAGTTTTTCGTTATTTGTTCTAATGTGCTTGGTGGCTGTGCAGGTTCAACAGGCCCAAAAGAAACAAAAGAAAATGAACAAAATATTTATGGAAGAGATTTTCCATCCGTAACTATTAAAGATATTGTAAACGCCCAGGTAAAATTATTGGACGCATTAGAGATTGATCAATTGTTTAGTGTAGTGGGGGGATCTATGGGGGCAATGCAAGCTTTACAATGGTCAATTGATTTTCCAAACAGAGTTCAGTCTATTATTCATATTGCTGGAGCTCTTAAACATTCTGCACAAAATATTGCTTTTCATGAAGTAGGTAGGCAAGCGATAATGAATGATCCCAATTGGCATAAAGGAAATTATACAGAAAATAATGCAATCCCTGAAAGAGGATTATCTGTAGCTCGAATGATAGCTCACATAACTTACTTATCAGAAGATGCAATGCACAGAAAATTTGGCAGGAAGCTTCAATCAAGAGATATTATATCATTCGGTTTTGATGCAGATTTTCAAATTGAAAGTTATTTACGTTATCAAGGAAGATCATTTGTAGAAAGGTTTGATGCAAATTCATATTTGTATCTAACAAGAGCAATGGATTATTTTGATCATTCTGAAAGCTATAGAAAAACACTTGAGTTTGTTAATAATCAAAAAAATAATATAAAATATCTTGTAATATCGTTTACATCCGATTGGTTGTTTCCTACTAAAGAGAATAAAGAAATAGTTGAAATTTTAAACAGCTTATCAAGAAATGTAAGCTTTTTAGAAATTGATACAGATAAAGGTCATGATAGTTTCTTGCTAGATGAGCCAGAACTTGATTATGTTATAAAAGGTTTTTTTAATAGCAACTATGGAAAAATAAATGAATAATCTTAGAAGTATTAGAAAAGATTGGGATCTCATTGAATCATTGATCAAAGATAACTCACGTATTTTAGATATTGGTTGTGGAGAGGGAGATTTGATACAACAACTTGAAAAAAACCTTACAGCTAAAGTTCATGGAATTGAAAAAAGTAGAGAATTAGCTCTAAAAGGAATTGCCAAAGGTTTAAATGTAACTCATGGTGATGCTGAAAAGGATCTTTTACAGTATTCAAATCACAGCTTTGATTATGTGATTCTTAGTCAAACTCTACAAGCAATGATTAAGCCTAAAAAGATTCTAAAAGAATTATTAAGAATAGGATCTAAAGCTATTGTTTCATTTCCAAATTTTGGACATTGGAAAATCAGACTACAATTACTATTTAATGGGAAAATGCCAATAACTGAAGGCCTTCCTTATTCTTGGTATGATACACCAAACATACATTTTTTTACTTTAAAAGATTTTCAAAACCTCTGTAGCGAAATGAATATTGTTATTGAGAATAGCATTGGGCTTACCAATAAAGGTAAACAATTTTCAATTAATGGCTCATTACTTCCAGCAAATATTATAACAAATGAAGCAATCTTTCTCCTTAGTTATAAAGACTTTGAGCCAATTAAACTAAAATCAACAAATAAAATTTTTAATAAAAACTCAGCTATTGTTAATTAATGAAAGATATAAAAGTAGAAATTATTAATCAGCTTAGTGATAATTATTCTTACTTAATTTTTAATAATAGTAACTCTTCAAGTATTATTGTAGACCCTGCTGAAGATAAAAAGATAATTCAAGTTTTAAAAAAAAACAAACTTAAGCTTGAATATATATTAATTACCCATCATCATCATGATCATACTTCTGGAGTTTTGGGTTTATTAAAAGAATATCCGGATGCAAATATATACTCTCCTTCTGAATTATTTTCTCTTACAATTAATAAAATAGCTGATGGGTATAAAATTAAAACATCATTAAATGAGTTCCAAGTCTTTTCAACGCCAGGACATACCCTTGATCATGTTGCGCTATGCGATACTAAAAATAATTTGTTATTTGTAGGTGACGTTCTTTTTCGCTTAGGTTGTGGACGTGTTTTTGAAGGCACAATTGAACAAATGCATAATTCTCTAAATAAAATTTTAAATTTGTCTGATGATATGACAGTTTATTGTGGACATGAGTACACTTTAAATAATTTAAAATTTCTAGAACATCTTTTTGTACAAAATGATATTTTAGCAAATACAAAAAAACAAATACTGAGAGATCTAAAATTAAAAAATAAATCTATTCCGTTTATTCTTGGTGATGAAAAAAAATCAAATCCATTTTTAAATCCAGAATGTGAAATGGCATCTGAATTTAAAAAAAGTAACAACTATTCAAATTTAGAGTTTTTTAGATACTTAAGAGAGAAAAAGGATAATTTTTAGCGATTTTTAGGCAAAAGATAAAAGAATCTGAGTATTTTCATTTGACTATTAAATACCTTAGATATAAACGCCGTCCCATTGAAAGATCTTATGTTAGCAGTATTTAAAACAGGCGGTAAACAATATTCTGTAAAGGCAGGACAAATACTGAAGGTTGAGAAACTTGAAGGTAAAAAAGGTGATAATATTTCCTTTAAAGATGTCCTTGCTGTCTCAGAAAATAGTCAAAATACCATCGGGGCTCCTCTTGTTGATGGAGCGATTGTAGAAGCTAAAATATTAGATCAAATTAGAGATAAAAAAATAATTGTCTTTAAAAAAAGAAAAAGGCAAAATTATCGATCAACTCAAGGTCATAGGCAATATTTAACTGTTCTTAAAATAGAGTCTATATCTATGGGTGGAAAAAAATCTGCATCAACAAAAAAAGAAAAAAAAGAAACCGTAACTAGCAAACCAGTAAAAAAAACAGCTGCAAAAAAAACAGCTGCAAAAAAAACAGTTAAGAAAAAAACAGTTAAGAAAAAAACTACAGCACCAAAGGAAAATAAATAATGGCTACAAAAAAAGCAGGTGGTAGTTCACGTAACGGTCGCGACTCGATAGGTCGTCGTTTAGGTGTAAAAAAGTTTGGTGGTGAAAAAGTTATTTCTGGAAATATAATTGTACGTCAAAGAGGCACTAAGTTTCATCCAGGAGATAATGTTGGTATTGGCAAAGATCATACTATTTTCGCTACTAGTAATGGTAAAGTGGCATTTAAAAAAACGCGTGTTAGAACATACGTATCAGTAGTACCCGCATAATAAATAGAATATTAATTTCTATTCTTTCTTATGAAATTTCTTGATCAAGCTAAAATATATGTTGCATCCGGTAAAGGTGGGAAGGGATGTGTTAGTTTTAGAAGAGAAAAATATATAGAATATGGAGGACCTAATGGTGGTGATGGAGGTACAGGTGGTGACATTATTTTTATTACAGATCAAAATTTAAACACTCTTATAGACTTTCGCTATCAACAACATTTCAAAGCTATGAAAGGTCAAGATGGCATGAGCAAAAATAAAACAGGCGCTAGTGGTGATGATATTATAATTAAAGTGCCGCCTGGTACAGAAATTCACAATGAAGATAAATCTGTATTACTTGCAGAATTATTAGAAAAAGATCAAAAATATATATTCCTTAAGGGAGGAAAAGGAGGGCTTGGTAATTCTCATTTTAAGTCTTCAACTAATCAAGCCCCAAGACAATTTACAAATGGAGAAGCTTCAGAAGAGCAGTGGATATGGCTATCTCTAAAACTTTTTGCCGACGTAGGAATAATTGGATTACCTAATGCGGGTAAATCAACTTTTTTATCAAAAATTTCTAATGCCCAACCTAAAGTTGCTGATTATCCTTTTACAACATTGCATCCTGTTCTTGGAGTAATTAAAAAATTCGATAAAGAAATTGTATTAGCAGACATACCCGGCTTAATTGAGGGCGCTCATGAAGGAAAAGGTCTTGGTGATAAATTTTTAGCACACATAGAACGATGCAAAATTCTTCTGCATCTTATTGATAGCTCTGATCCTAATTGGAAAGAAAATTATTATGTTATTAGAAAAGAACTAGAAAAATATGGTCAAAATCTCTCCCAAAAAGAAGAAGTGGTTGCATTAAGCAAAGAAGACCTTAATCCAGAAATGACAAATAAAGTTATCAAAGAAATGACAAAACTTAATAAAAATAAAAAATTCTCTATATCAAGTTTTAACAATAATGGGGTTGAGCATCTTACTAGTTATTTATTTACAAAATGTGAAATAGATGATGATCAATAAATATAAAAAAATTGTTATTAAAATTGGATCATCTTCGATTGTAAATCCAAAGTCAAAAAAAATTAATACAAAATGGATGATAAAACTATGTAAGGATATAAAAAAATATCATAAAGAAAAAAATATTATTATTGTATGTTCAGGAGCTATTGCACTTGGTTCACCCTTGATTAAAAATAAAAATTTAAGAAAGTTAGAAGATAAACAAGCCGCTGCTTCTGTAGGTCAAATAGAATTAGCTCATCAATGGAAACAACATTTAAAAACTCATAAAATAGATATTGCTCAAGTTCTTATTACAATTGAGGATAGTGAAGTTAGAAGAAGATACCTTAATGCTAGAAAAACAATAAATACGCTTTTGCAAAACAAAGTTATTCCCGTAATTAATGAAAATGATACTGTTGCAACTGAAGAAATAAAATATGGAGATAATGATAGATTGGCAGCAAGAGTTGCCCAAATGATTGATGCTGATTTACTTATCCTACTAAGTGATGTTGATGGATTATACGATAAAAATCCTAACAAAAATAAAGATGCAAAAAAAATTAATGAGGTTTTTAAAATAAATAAAACAATAGAACAAATGGCCAATGCCCAAACATCTAGTTTGGGTAGTGGAGGAATGGTAACGAAGATTGCAGCAGCAAAGATATGTATGAATAATGGATGTGATACCATCATAACGCATAGTGAAAAAACTTATCCTTTATCTTCTATTTCACAAAATAATTCTTCAATATTTTTTGCAAACAAAAACCCTTCTTCCTCTAGAAAACAATGGTTATTAAATCACTTGCATTCTTCAGGTTTTATTAGAATTGATGAAGGCGCTTTAAAAGCTGTAAAAAATAATAAGAGTCTTTTACCAGCAGGGATTATAGAAGTTGGTGGAAATTTTAATAGAGGGGATGTGATTAGTGTCTACTTTACTAAGAAGGAGAAAATTGCCATTGGCATATCTGCTTATGATATTAATGAAGCCAAAAAAATTATAGGCAAAAAAAGTAAAGAAATTCCTAATATCTTAGGGTATGAAGGAAGAGATGAAATCATCCATAAAGATGATTTGGTGAAAATTATTTTATGAATATTTTAGAAACAATAAACGACTTAGGTAAAAAAGCCAAAGATGCGTCTATTAAAATTAGAGTATTGGAAAAAGAAAAAAAAATGGTGGCTTATCAATTTTTAGAAAAAAATATTGAAAAGAATACAGACCTAATCTTAAGTGCAAATAAATTGGATATTGAAAATGCTATAACAAATAATTTATCAAAACCACTAATCAATCGATTAAAAGTTACGGAAGAATCTATATCAGGTATAATTAAAAGTATAACTGAAATTAAAAATCAACCTGATCCAATTGGAAAAGTTTTAGAAAAATGGGAACAGCCAAATGGGCTTAAATTTTCAAAAATATCAGTACCTTTAGGTGTATTAGGAGTAATCTATGAATCAAGACCAAATGTGACAGTAGATGCATCTTGCCTCGCATTAAAATCTAATAACGCACTAATCCTAAGGGGTGGAAGTGATAGCTACCATACTTCAAAACAATTAGTGCATATCATAACAGAGTCTTTTATAGAGGCCAATCTTCCAGAAAATATAATTCAAATGATACCGACAACTGATAGAGAGGCTGTTGATCATCTCTTAGCGATGAATGATTATGTTAATGTTATAATTCCTAGGGGAGGAAAAAGTTTAATTAAAAAAATTAATGAAAAGAGTAAAATACCTGTAATTAAACACTTAGAAGGTTTGTGTCATGTGTATGTTGATAAAGATGCAGATATTGAAATTGCCAAGAATATTATTTTTAATAGTAAATTAAGAAGACCAGAAATTTGTGGTGCAGCTGAAACATTATTAATAGACTCATCACTAAAAGATAAAGCTCTTGAATTAATAGAACCTTTATACAAATCAGGATGTGTAATAAAAGGTGATGATATTATTGTGTCATTAAATAATAATTTTGAGAGAGCAAATGATCAAGATTGGTCGACTGAATACCTAGATAAAATTATATCTGTAAAAATTGTTAATGGTGTTGTTGGAGCGACTGATCATATCAATCGTTACTCTTCTAATCATACAGAATCTATAATTACTGAAAACGAACAAACATTTATGAATTTTTACAATAACATTGATAGTGCTATAATTCTTAAAAATGCCTCAACTCAATTTGCTGATGGAGGTGAATTTGGTTTTGGTGCTGAAATAGGTATTTCAACAGACAAGCTTCACGTTCGTGGTCCAGTTGGAGCTAAACATCTTACAACTTTTAAATATATTGTTCATGGTAGCGGGCAATCAAGACCTTAAGTGAAAAATATTGGTCTACTTGGAGGCTCTTTCGACCCACCTCATAAAGGACATCTATATATATCTCTCGAGGCAAAAAAAATTTTAAAGCTTGATGATATATGGTGGCTAGTTACTCCACAAAATCCACTTAAGGTAAATAAACCAGCTAGTTATGCAGATCGAATTAAGAATTGTAAATTAATAATTAAAAATCAACCAATAAAAATAAAAGAAATTGAAAAAAAAATAAACTCTA
The DNA here is from genome assembly GCA_902592345.1 of uncultured Alphaproteobacteria bacterium. Classification (GTDB taxonomy): domain Bacteria; phylum Pseudomonadota; class Alphaproteobacteria; order HIMB59; genus CACPNW01. Next base: position 1,004 of record CACJEE010000030.1, on the reverse strand, counting down.
AGTTTTCTTATCAAACAATTAAATATTTAAACAAACACTATAAAAATATTAATTTCTTTTGGTTAATGGGGGCTGATAACTTAATTAATTTTCACGAGTGGCAAAATGCAGATAAAATCTTTAATGAAATCCCTATTGTAGTATTTAGAAGATATGGTTATAATAATAAAGCATTGAAAAGCTACACATCAAATTTTTACAAAAACTTCAGAATAAATAATAAAAATTTGCATATCAAAAATTTTAAAGAACTTCCTGCCTGGACCATTATTAAAAATAAAGAAATTAGAATATCTTCGACTGAAATACGGAAACAAAGAGAATATTTGAGGCTCAAAGATTAGTACTTCATCAGCATTAACGAATAAAATTTTTAGCATACTTGATGATGCAAAAACTGAAGATATAAAGATAATTGATTTAAGAAGTAAATCATCAGTAGCTGACTATTTTATAATTTCTACATGTCGCTCAACTAGACATGCTGATGCAACAGCAGATGAATTATTAAAACAATTAAAAAAATTAGGATTAAAAAGTCCAGCTCCTGAAGGAAGGCCTAAATGTGACTGGGTAATAGTTGATGCAGGCTCAGTAATTATTCATTTATTTAGAAAAGAAACTCGTGATCTTTATAAATTAGAACAATTATGGGAAATAAACTTTGAATCTGAAAAAAATAAACTAGCTTATTAAAAGGTATTAAAATGATCTTAATTTTAAAAAATTCTATTGCTATAATAATTTTGCTTACCGCTTTTTCTGCTCACAGCACTTCTAAAAATAAAGAAACATATGAGTATCTTGATTTATTTGGACAAATTTTTGATAAGGTTAGATCTGAATATGTGGAGGAAGTAACTGATCAAGAATTGATTGAAAAAGCAATTGATGGAATGTTAACAGGTCTTGATCCTCATTCAGGTTATATGAATGAAGAAGTATGGGAAGAAATGCAAATGGATACCCAAGGAAAATTTGGAGGCTTGGGTATTGAAATAACT
>CACJEE010000029.1 GCA_902592345.1 uncultured Alphaproteobacteria bacterium | reverse complement strand
GAACTTCATCTACGCTTAAATCTTCCATTTTCTTTTTAAGAAGTAGTTTACTGTTTTTTCTAAAACTTAAGTTTGATTTTGTGATACTATTATCCAAAGCAAGCCATAAAGTATTAACTTTACTAAGTGACGCAATGTGACCTGGCCCTGTATCATTTGAAATTACTAACTTACTTTTGGATGCGACCCTATAAATAATCTCTGGTGGTGACTTATCAATTAAATTAATAATGTTTTTACAGTGTTCAAGAATTGGTTGGCAAGCCTCTGTGTCATGCTTTGTGCCAACTAGACAAATATAATATCCTATTGACTCTAAGAAGGAACATAGTTGTTTATATTTAGTGGGTGACCATTGTTTTGATTTACCTGATTTTGATACACCAGGAATTACCAAGACAATTTCTTTATTAGCAAAACTTTGATCTTCTTTATCAGATACTAACCAACTAAAATCAGGGTCAATCTTATCAATATCTAAAAGTTTTAGTTGATTAAACAAGCCTTGCATTGGGCTTTCTGTTCCCTGTGGAGGTATAACATAACGATCATGTGCAAAACTTCTTGACCCATTAATGTGAGATCTTGAAAAAATTTTAATAAAAAAATGATAGAAATTTGTTCTCTTCGAATTTTGTAGATCAATAATTAAATCATATTTACCAGCAATAATTTTAGTAATAATTGAGAGTGTAGAAAAAAATCCTATTCTATTATCAATGATAAATTGATCAAACATTTTTATTTTTTTAAATAATGAAATAAATTTTTCTTCCGTGACAAGATCAATAACAGAATTATCAAATTTATTTTGAATTGCTAAAATTGGCTCTAATGCAAAAACAATATCTCCGAGAGAACCGTGTTTAATGATTAATATTTTTTTAGGATTAGACAGACTCATATAATTTCAAATACTTATTAAGCATATTTGTTTTTGAAAAATTTTTATCAATTATCGATTTTGCTTCTTGTAAAACTTCTTTTTTAAGATTTTCAGTTAAACTTAATATTGTCTCTATTTTTGATTGCAAAGCTTGGTAATCATGAGGTTTTACTTTGAATAAATCACTTAAGTTTTCCAACTGGTTTTTAACCCCGCCATAATCAAAAGCTAGAACAGGTGTGTTAGAATATAGTGACTCACTTATTGTTCTCCCAAATCCCTCAGCTCTCAAAGGAAATGAGACTGATAGATCAGCTATCTGATATAAGCTTCGAATTTCATTCTGGTTTACACTTCCTAAAATCTTACAGATACTTGTAAGATTATTTTGATAAATCTTATCTTTAACCAAATCTGTATGACTTGAGTTTTTTGTATCACCAGCAAATAACACTAATATATTCTGTGTATCCATTTTTTTTATAACATCAATAAATTCTAATTGTCCTTTCCAACTTGTCATTCTTGCTGGAAATAAAATAATTTTTTTAGCAGTATCAATCTGGTATGTGCTTACAACTTGATCTCTTCGTGTAGAATCAACAGGTTGATTAAAATATTTAGTATCAATTCCTCTATTAATAACTGAGATATTATTTGCTGTAAGATTATATTTTTTTACAATTGTTTCTTTAACATATTCAGAGATTGCAACAAGATGGTCCATTTTAGATAAACCTTTATTATAAATTTTTTTTAAATACGAGTTCCCACCATACACATTATGAAATGTAGAAATTGTTTTAATATTATTTTTAGGCATTAAATTAATTATCCAGGCAGGACCTCTGGAACGTACATGAACTAAATCAATATTATTGGATTGAATAAATTGATTAATTTTTCTGGCTATTAAAGGATAAGAAAAAATATTTTTGCTAGATACAGGTAATAAATGAACATGGGTAAAGCTTTCATCTAGCTCCTTGATCATTTGACCGCCTGAAGTAATAATAAAGTTCTTTATTTTTTTTTCAGCTAAAAAATTAGCCACATCAATGGTACCTCTCTCTACTCCACCAGAGTCTAAAGAAGGAACAATTTGAACAAGATTAAAGGATGACATTTTGAGTTAATATTTGTATTCTATAATATGTCTTTTTATAAGAACAAACAAAACCATAAAATTGCCTATAAATCGTTAAAAGGAAGAGGGCTAGGAATCATTTTCATTCATGGCTTAAATTCCGATATGAATGGCGCTAAGGCGCTCACAGTAGAGAGATATGCTAGGAAAAATAAATTAAATTTTATACGTTTTGATTGTAGAGGACATGGTAAATCTGAGGGAAAATTTGAAGAATTTACCATTTCTGATTGGAGAAAAGACCTACTAGATATTATTGATCATGTTGCTAAAGGTCCTCAAATTTTAATCGGAAGCAGTATGGGTGGATGGTTGATGATGTTAGCAGCAAAAGCACGACCACAAAGAATAAGAGGTATGATTGGTTTAGCGGCTGCTCCAGATTTTGGAAAAGATTTATACAACGCTTTAAATAAAAAAAATAAAAAAGAAATTACGACAAAAGGTATTACCAAATATACATCATATGGTTTTAGTTATTATTTAACTAAAAAATTTTTTATTGAAACAGAAAAAAATAGAGTTCTTAAGAAACCATTTAGATTTACAAAACCAATGATTCTTATCCATGGTTTAAAAGATAACGTTGTTAAAGAAGATGTGCCTAAAAAAATACTAAAAAAAATTACTGGAAAAAATGTAAATATTATTTACCTTAAAGAAAGTGATCACCGATTATCCAGTGAAACAGATTTAAGAATGATTACACTATCAATTGATTATATCAGAGATATAAAAAAACTTTAATAAATTAATTAACACCTCATCTTCTTAGTGCTAGTATAATCATTATGTTCATAGGAATTGATGTTGGAAGCACAGCTATAAAATTAGGCTTAGTAGACACAGAAGGAAAATTAATCTCATACTTTAATTCACCTTACTCTACTAAAACAATTTCAGACGAATATGTAGAGCAAGATCCAAACGATTGGATCAAATTAATATTAAAAGGTTTATCCGAATTTAAAAAAAATAACCCTAGATGTCAATTGAGTGCATTATCTATGTGCAGCCAAGTAAATACGCATATATTTGTAGATGAACGCGGAGAGGTTCTATTACCAGCAATTTTTTGGCAAGATACTCGGGCAAAAGTTGAAGCTAAAGAAATAGATTCTAAAATTAGCAACAAACAAAAAAACTCTTGGTGGGGGACACCAATGCCTATTGATGCAAGTCATGTAATTTCAAGAATGTTATGGGTTAAGAAAAACAAACCTGATGTATGGGCAAAAACAAAATATGTAATGTTGCCAAAAGATTACTGTATTTTTAAATTATCAGGGGAGGTTGTAAGTGACCCTTTATCAAATATTGGTTTAGTAGATAATGATTTAAAATATATTGATGAGCTTTTAAGTTTAGTTTCAGGCGCAGCGACAAAATTACCACCTCTAAAAAAAATGACTGACCAAGTAGGTGTAATTAAAAAAGACTTACCTTTTAATGAAACAAAAATAATTAATGGGACAATGGATGCTTGGATAGGAATTTTAGGGAGCGGTGGTTTTAAAAATAAAAAAAATATTTATTTAAGTGGTACAAGTGAAATTTTAGGTATTAATTCTAAAGAAGTTATCCCTACACCAGGAATTATTATATTTCCTGAAGATGAAGGTATTAAATTACATGCAGGTCCAACACAAAGTGGTGGAGCTTCAAAACTTTGGTTCTGTAACTTATTTAATTTAACCCCTGTTGAAATGAATCAGCTAGTAACTAATGAAAACTTTAATGATGTTGCTCCTATCTTTTTACCACACTTACAAGGAGAGCGAGCACCATTGTGGGACCCAAATTTAAAAGGTATTTTTTATGGTATGAACTCCAAAACTAATAAAGGCAGTCTTGCTAGATCAGTTTATGAGGGCGTGACTTTTTCTGCAAAATTTATTCTTGAATCTTTAGAAAAATCCGCAAATTGCATCAATGAAGAAATAAATTGTGGTGGTGGAGGTTTTCAAGCCGATATTTGGAATCAAATTCGCGCAAATATTTTAAATAAAAAAATTAATCGGTTATCAATTAAAGATCCAGGAATACTTGGTGCAGTTGGTATAGCAGGTTATGGATCAGGAACATTCTCAAACATTGATGAAGCTTTCAATAAAATGACCAACTTTGATAAATTTTATGAACCAGATCAAACCATGAAAAATTATTATTCAGATTTATTTGGAATTTTTAAAAATATTACTGAAAGTAATATTAAAATAAGTGAAAAATTCTCTAAATTTTTAAGATAATTAGTACATTCAACTCAAATTACTTGATAATGATATTGTGACTGTATACAAAATGATCAACTATGGAGGAATTATGAAATCGTGCATTAAATTTATAAGTTTTACTTTGCTTTTTCTTTCTATGTTTATTTCTAAATCATGGGCAGAAAAGGTGACAGTTATTACTCCTTACTTAGCTCAACCAGGAACTCAAATGTATGTTGAGGGCTTCAAAAATGAAGCATCTAAAAAAGGTTGGGACTTAAATATTATAGATACAAAAGGAGATGTAGCAGAAGTTATTAGTAGAATTGAAGATGCGGTAAATCAAAAAGTTGATGGAATTGTTATCAATGTTGATCCATCACAAATTGCAGCAGGACTAGAAGTTGCTGCAGCTGCAAATATACCTGTTGTGGGTATGGACTCAGGTGCTGACCCTCTTCTTGTAACTAATGTGACATCAAACGGGTATGCAATGGCTGCAGAAACATCAGTGTATGTAGCAAATAGAATAGAAGGAAAAGGAAATGTAGTAATGTTTGTTTTTGATGCCTTTCCTCCTGTTCAAATTAGAGGCGTAATAGCTGATGCAGTATTTGGTAACTTTCCAGATATTAATGTTATGGATCGCATCACACCAGACGTTCAAGATGGTGGTATAGCTGATAGTCGAGCAAAAATGGAAGCGCTTCTTACTGCAAATCCAGAAGCTGGATCAATTGCTGCTGTTTGGGCAGCATGGGATCAACCAGCGATTGGAGCTATGCAAGCTATTGAAGCAGCAGGCAGAAGTAATGAAGGAATTGTAATTGTTGGAATTGATGCAAATCCTCAAGCAAGAGATGCTATTAGTCAAGGTGGTAACTTTGAAGCTTCTATTGCACAAGACTTTGTTGGTATTGGTTCTGCAACAGCAAATGCAATTGGTAGAGCAATGAGTGGTGAGGAAATTAAATCCAAAGTTATTTATGTTCCAACCGTATTAATTACTAGTGCAAATGTAGGTGACTAATATCTTTTTTAATTATGCGCTAATTTATTAGCGCATAATTTTTCTTTTAACTTAAATGAAAAAATTAGAACTTTTAAATCTAACTAAAAGTTTTTCGAGTTTTAAAGCACTCTCAAATGTAAGTATTGAATTGTTATCCGGTGAAACACACGCATTGATGGGCGAAAATGGAGCTGGCAAGACAACATTAATAAAAGTTCTAGCTGGTATTTTAAAACCTGATCAAATGATTATGAAAATTGATAATAATATTCAAAATATATATTCATCAATACAATTAAAAAATTTAGGTTTTAATTTTATTCACCAAGAATTGAATATTGTCTCTTATCTCTCTGTGGCTGAAAATATGTTTTTAAATCACCCTTATCCAAAAAAATACAAAACTATAATTGATTGGAATAAAATTTATAAATTATCAAGTAATGCGCTGGAAGAATTAGGTGTGATGCATATTGATGTGAAAAAAAAATGTACAAAATTATCTACTGGCGATCAAATGTTGGTTAAAATTGCATCCTGTTTAATTAAGACAGACACAACTCCTACTTTGTATGTTTTTGATGAACCTACAGCTGCATTAACGCTACAAGAGTCTGAAAAATTATTCAAAGTAATTAATAATTTAAAAAAAAAGGGAGCAATAATTCTCTATGTATCTCATCGTATGAATGAAATATTAGAAATTTCAGATAAGGTTACTGTTTTGCGAGACGGAATTAAAGTTTTAACTGATAAGACATCAGAACTTTCAAAAGAAAAAATCATACGAAGTATGGTTGGTAAAGATTTATCTGATAATTTTCCTGAGAGAACAGGGAATATAAATGAAAACATTGTTATCGATGTAAATAATGTTCATACAAAAAATATTAAGAACATTAGTTTTAAAATAAAAGCTGGTGAAGTGCTTGGAATTGCAGGTCTATCTAATTCTGGGCAAAGAGAAATATTTAAGATGTTAATGGGTGTTGATAATATAGCTAAAGGTAAAATAAGCTTTATGGATCAAAAATATGAACCTACTAGTCCCAGTGATGCTTGGAAAAAATTAATTTCATTTGTTCCGCGAGAGAGAAGAACAGAGGCTCTGATGCTAAAAATGTCAGTTAAATCAAATACCGCAACGCCCCATTATTCAAAGCTATCTAAATTCTTTTTTTTAGCAAATAAAAAACAGGAAAATTTAATTACAAATAATTATTCTAAAAAAGTTCAATTAAAATATAACAATATAAATCAATCAATTTATCAACTGAGCGGTGGAAACCAACAAAAAGTTGTATTTAGTAGAGCACTAGCATCAAACCCAAAACTTTTACTTTTAGATGAACCAACTAGAGGAGTTGATGTAGGTGCCAAATTAGATATTTATAATTTAATTATTCAGTTAACAAAAAATGGTTGTGGTATTGTATTAAACTCATCTGATTTATCTGAAATTATGGGTATGTGTGATAAAATTCTTATACTAAAAGATCATGAACAATATAAAATATTAGAAAATTTTAAAATAAACTCTCAAGATGTATTAGCAAATTTCTATGAAAGTAAAAAACAATGAAAATATTAAATTTAATTAAAAAATATGGAACATTGATTGGTTTTATTGGAATTATTATTTTTTTTACATTTAATTTACCTTCTACATTTCTTACAGCTAAAAATTTTATAAATATTAGTCAGCAAATAAGTATGCTTGCAGTTGTGGCATTTACGATGACTGTAGTCATGGTAATGAATGATTTTGATTTGAGTGTTGGATCAATGGCAAGTCTGGCAGGTATAGTTGCTGCAGTACTATTCTCGATGGGTTATCCAATTTGGATTGGTATATTGGCAGCTTTATTTGTAGGAGTAATTGGAGGTTTGTTTAATGGTTTTTTAGTTTCTATAATTGGTATTCTCCCATTCGTTGCAACACTTGGCACGCTCACAATGTTCAGTGGGTTTGCTTTTCTAATAAGTGGAGGTAGAACCATTTTTGGAAGAGATATACCCAGTGAATTCTCAAGTTTTGCGAGAAGTGGTATAGAAATTTCTTCTCTAGATCTAAAAATACCTTTTTTAAGCATTTTGGCATTACTGATTCTTTTTATTGTCTGGTTTATTTTGGAACAAACAACATATGGGAGAAGGTTATACGCTATAGGAGGAAATACAGAAGCTTCGTTTCTAGCTGGAATAAAGGTTAAACAACTGAGACTTTCTGCATTTGCGCTAACAGGAGTTGGTGCTGCAATAGCAGGGCTAATGTATTCAAGCCGTGTTGCATCTTCAAACCCAACTCAAGGAAGTGGTTTAATGTTGGAAGCAATTGCAGCTGTTTTTTTAGGAATGACTATGAGTGAAGAAGGTGAGCCTAGGGTATTATACACTTTATTAGGAGTATTAATATTAGGTGTTCTAGATAATGGCCTAACACAAATGAATGTTGATAGTTATATTAGAGAAGTATTGGTTGGATTTATTGTAATTCTAGCAGTTGCTTTTTCAAGTATTACGAAAAAAAGAAATTAATTTTTATTGTAATTGATTAATTTTTTCTATCATCTCGCTTCTTTTTACAACTGTTCCATTCTGAAGATATTCCATTGCTTTTAGTGCTGAGGTATGAGCATCCTCACTAGATCCAGCAGTACAATCTTCAATTACATAGCAATGATAATCACCTTGATGAGCATCAACAAATGTATAATGTACACAAACATCAGTTAATCCTCCTGTAAGTATAAGTGTATTCGCAGACAATCCTTTTAATAATATTTCTAAATCAGTACCATAAAATGCAGAATATCTTCTTTTTTGAATTTTATAATCATTAGAAAGTATTCCCATTTCCTCTACCGCTAATTCAGTTAGAGGATTATTGTCAAGGAAATGGACCTTTTCATCACCATCAAGTTCACGACCCATATCAACTAAATTATTTCTATGTATTTCTTGAATAAAAATAACTGGAATTTTTAATTTCCTACATTCATCTATTAATAAACGTGTATTTAACATTCTTTTAGAATAATCTGGCATCTCTGGTATTGCTTTATCTTCATTATCTATGTTTGCAAAATCAGATTTTTGTATATCTATTACAATAAGTGCTAAATTAGCGTTTTTTTGAAAATCTTTCATACCTAACAATAAAGCAATTTTGTTTTTTTACTAAGCAGTTTTTGTTCTCTCAACTAATACAGGTTCTTCAAACTTATTCATCATCTCTTTAGGAATAATTTGCCAGAAAAGGTATTTATCTCTATCCCAGTTATCCAAAATATTTTTTGCGTGCTGTGAATTAGTTTCATTGTGGTAAGTCGTAATTTTATTTTTTAAAACATCTTCCCAATACGGTGTCATTTGTTGTTGATAAAAAACATCTTCTAGATTAATTCTAAGAGGAAGTGTGCCGTCTTTATCATACGCAAAGGCCATTCCCCCTGTCATTCCTGCGCCAAAGTTATTTCCAACTTCTCCTAAAATAACAACACTTCCACCTGTCATGTACTCACAACCATTATCACCACATCCTTCAATTACAGCGTTAGCTCCAGAATTTCTCACCGCAAATCTATCTCCTGCAATACCTGCAGCATATAGTGTTCCTTTAGTTGCTCCATAAAGACAGGTATTACCAATAATTACATTTTTGTTTGTTTTAAGTGATGATATTTCAGGAGGTGTAATAACTAATTTACCACCAGATAAACCCTTTGCAACGTAATCGTTAGCATCACCTGATATTTTTAGTGTAGTTCCTTTTACACTAAATGCACCAAAAGATTGGCCTGCTGAACCATTTAGATTAATTATGATCTGATCATCTTCTAAAACATTCATCCCAATTTTAGTTGTAATTTCTGAGGCAAGTCTTGTTCCTAAAGCTCTATCAGTATTTTTAATATTATAACTTAACTGCGTTTTTTGATGTGAAGTAAAGAAATTTGCAAGGTCTTCAATGATCTTTAGATCTAAACTATCGGCTACTTTTGTAATATTATCTTTCTTATCTTTGTAATCACCAGTTGAAGAGTCAATTGTTTGTATGATGGGATTTAAATCTAAATCATCTAAGTCAGAGCTTCCTCTACTTACTTGATATAATAAATCAGCACGTCCAATAATTTCATCAAGTGTTTTAAAACCAAGTTCTGATAATATTTCACGAACTTCTTCTGCAATGTAAGTAAAAAGATTAATAACTTTCTCAGGAGTGCCAGTAAATTTCTCTCTTAGTTTTTCATCTTGTGAACAAACACCTACAGGACAGGTATTGGAATGACATTGTCTCACCATAATACATCCCATTGCCACTAAGCTTGCTGTTCCAATGCCGTACTCTTCGGCTCCAAGCATCGCTGCAATAACAATATCCCTTCCTGTTTTAAGACCACCGTCCGTTCTTAAAATAACTTTATCACGTAAATTATTTAAGGATAGAACTTGGTGGACCTCACTTAAACCTAACTCCCAAGGAAGGCCTGCATATTTAATACTTGTTTGCGGACTTGCACCGGTCCCACCATTATGTCCAGATATAAGTATGCTATCAGCTTTCGCTTTTGCAACTCCTGCTGCAACTGTTCCAATCCCTGATTGTGCAACGAGTTTTACACAAACTTTTGCTCTTGGATTAATTTGTTTTAAATCATAAATTAGTTGAGCTAAATCTTCGATAGAATAAATATCATGATGTGGGGGCGGACTAATTAGAGTCACTCCTTTAGTTGAATGTCTAAGCTTAGCAATTAAACCAGTCACTTTACCACCAGGTAATTGACCACCTTCACCAGGTTTTGCGCCCTGAGCAACTTTAATTTCAATTTCATCACAGTTATTGAGATATTCAGCTGTTACTCCAAATCTTCCACTGGCAATTTGTTTTATGCGTGATGATGGATTATCTCCATTTGGTCTTAGTTTAAAACGACTTGAATCTTCACCACCTTCACCTGAGTCTGACTTTGCACCTATCCTATTCATAGCTATTGATAAGGTTTCATGTGCCTCAGGACTAAGTGCGCCAAGAGAAATGCCAGGGGCTACTAATCGTTTCCTAATATCTTGGGCAGACTGCACCTCTGTTAAATGAGTTTTATTAGTATCCGTTTTATAACCTAATAAATCTCGAATATTGATGGGCGGCATATCATCAATTATCTGTGAATATTTTTTATAAAGCGAATAATTTTTAGTTCCAACTGCTGATTGCAACATATGAATTGATTTTGCTTCAAAAGCATGTTGTTCACCACCAAATCTATATCTATAAAATCCACCAACTGTGAGGGTGGTAACTTGTTCATCAAAAGCTTTTTCATGCGCTTCTAAAGAGCGCTTTTCAATGCCTATAAGGCCAATCCCTGATATTTTAGAACTCATCGATGGGAAAAACTTGCTCATTAAATTTCTACTCAAACCAACGGCTTCAAAATTACATCCGCCTCTATAAGAATTGATAACTGATATACCCATTTTACTCATCACTTTAAGTAAACCGTTGTTAATAGAATTAATGTATCTCTCAACACATTGCTCATAGGATAAAGATCCAAATAAACCTTTTTTATGACGTTCTGCAATTGCTTGTTGTGCAAGATATGCATTAACACTAGTTGCACCAACACCAATTAATACAGCGAAATAATGTACATCTAAACATTCTGCGGATTGAATATTTAAGGATATATATGTTCTTAGATTTTGACGAATAAGATGGGAGTGAACAGAACTTGTTGCCAAAATCATTGGCAAAGCAACTCTATCTTTTGATAAATTTTTATCACTTAAAATTATATGTACATAACCTTCTCTTACCGCTTCTTCAGCTTGATTGTTGAGCTCCATTAAAGATTTTTCAAATGAATTATTTTCATCAGTTAAATCCATTGTTGTATCTAAAATTTTAACAGTATCTTTCATGTACTGTCTCATCGTTTTAAATTGATTAATGGACAAGACTGGTGAATTAAGTTGTAAATGATCACATTGTTTTTCATCTTCATCTAAAATATTGCTTAAGTTTCCAATTCTTGTACGAAGAGACATCACCACCCTTTCACGAAGAGAGTCAACAGGGGGGTTAGTAACTTGACTGAAATTTTGCCTAAAGAAGTGATGTAAACCTCTATATTTTTTTGACAGCACCGCTAAAGGTGAATCATCTCCCATTGATCCTGTTGCTTCCTTTTGCTCCATAATCATTGGATGAAGTATGAGTTCAATATCCTCCATTGACCAATCAAATGATGACATTCTTTTTCTTAGATCATTAGAATCAATCTCTCTTAATTCTTCATCAACAGATTTTACTAATTTATCGATATGTGTAATATTTTTTGTCCATTTACCAAAAGGTTTAACCTCTGATAAATATTTTTTAATTTCAATATCAGAATAAAATTTTTTTTCTTTAAAGTTTATTGCAATCATTTGACCAGGTCCTACACGACCTTTTTCAATAATTTCACTCTCTGGCAAAATAACCATACCTGTCTCTGAACCTGCAATCAAATATTCTGATGTTAGTGTATATCTTATAGGCCGAAGTCCATTTCTATCCATGCCTGCAATTGCCCAATCATCATGAGCACCACATATAGCAGCAGGCCCATCCCATGCCTCCATAACAGCGGTTGCGTAAGCATATAATTTTTTCAATTTTTGTGAAAAGTCTCTTCGATGAGACCAAGCCTCTGGTATGGTCAAAATTTTCGCCATTGGTAAAGACTTGTTTGATTTAACTAAAAGTTCAATAGTAGAATCAAGTGCCGCTGAATCAGAGGCATCAT
>CACJEE010000028.1 GCA_902592345.1 uncultured Alphaproteobacteria bacterium | reverse complement strand
GGCAATAAAGAGAAGTTAATTTCAAATGTATGGAACAATTTAAATTTTGAAAAATCAATTCAGGTTGAAGATATTTTATTAGAAAAAAAAACAGTTCCCGCTTCAATTGAAAAGTTTGATGGTAAGTCAAGAGCATATATTGAAATTCAGCAAGGCTGTGATCACCGTTGTACTTTTTGCATAATACCCTATGGCAGAGGAAATAATAGAAGTGTACCCGCTGGAGAAATCGTAGAGAGAATAAAGAAAATTGTTAATAATGGCTATAAAGAAGTTGTTTTGACAGGAGTTGATATAACTGATTATGGTAAAGATTTACCTGGAAAGCCAACATTTTCAAATTTAATTAAAAGGATTATAAAACTTGTTCCCGATTTAGAACAATTAAGATTATCTTCAATAGATTGTGCTGAAATTGATGAAGAATTTTGGGATTTATTATCTGAAAAAAAATTAATGCCTCACTTCCATATAAGTTTGCAAGCAGGTAATAATTTGATTTTAAAAAGAATGAAAAGACGACATTCAAGAGAAATGGCAATAAGTTTTTGCAATAAAGTTTTAGCAATAAGAAAAGATGCAACTTTTGGAGCTGATTTAATTACAGGTTTTCCAACTGAAACGCATAAAATGTTTAAGGATACATTAAATTTAGTAGATGAATGCCATCTTACTCACCTACATGTATTTCCATATTCTGCTCGTGACAATACTCCTGCTTCACGCATGCCACAAGTTGAAAAATCTGTAATTAAAGATAGAGCAAAGATTTTGCGTCAAAAGGGTATGGAAAAATTAAAAAGATATCTTAACAAAAAAATTGGAGAAAAAGATTTAATCTTAATAGAAAAAAATCAAAATGAAAAATCTATTGGTAAGGACCAAAATTTTTTTAACGTAATTCTTGATGAAAAAATAAAAGAAGGAGATATTGTGCCTTGTGTTTATATTGGAGTTAATAATGATATGTTAATGGCTAAAAGAATATGAGCCTATTTTCTAAATTTAAGAACAAACTTAACAAAACATCTAATTATTTATCTTCTAATATACTTAACTCTTTTCAAAATAAAAAAGTTGATAATCAAACCTTGGAAGAATTGGAGTCTATTTTAATCTCTGCTGATATAAGTTTAGATGTAGTAGAAAAATTAATAAGTTCTGTGCGTAAAGTTAAAACATTAGATCAAGATGTAACAACTGCGGTACTTGAAACATTGGCTAAAGAAATTGAAATTATACTTCAACCAAGAGAAAGAAAAATACTTGAAGAAAAAGATCAAAAGCAAAAAATACTAATTTTTATTGGTGTTAATGGAAGTGGAAAAACAACAACTATAGGTAAAATAGCAAATCAAATAGGTAATGAAAAAAAAATCTTAATTGCAGGCTGTGATACATTTAGAGCTGCGGCTATAGATCAATTAAAAGATTGGGTAGAAAATAATAAAAATGATTTTTTTTCAGGAAGAGCTAACCAAGATCCTGCCAGTGTTGCTTTTCAAGCAACAGAAAAATTTAATAAAGAAAATTATGATTATCTAATTATTGATACAGCAGGAAGATTATCTAATAATACAAATTTAGTTAATCAACTAGTAAAATTAAAAAATGTAGTCTCCAAAACAAATAATGATACTATGATTGAAACTATTTTAGTACTTGATGGAACCAATGGCTCAAACATGATTAAACAAGTTGAAATTTTTGGCAAAGAATTAGATGTTTCAAGTATTATAATTACAAAATTAGATGGTACTGCTAAAGGTGGGGCTTTAATTTCGATTGCAAATAAATATGAAATACCTATAAGCTATGTTGGTCTTGGAGAAAAACCTGAGGATCTTTCAGTCTTTAGTGCTAAGAATTTTGCAAGATCTATACTAAATTTGGAAGAGTAAAATGAATTCGTTTATCAAACTATTTATTGATATTGGGCCATTAGCAGTATTCTTCATATATTATAAAATTAGTGGTGATTTAATTGATGCAATATTACCTCTGATGTTAGCAACTGTTATCTCCGTTGTTATTTCGTATATTTTGGAGAAAAAAATTCCTATCATGCCTACTCTTGGAGCTGGAATAGTTATTATTTTTGGTGGATTGACAATAATATTTGATAATAAAATTTTTATTTTTATGAAACCTACAATTATTAATATTATCTTTGCTGCTATTCTATATGGCGGAATAATCTTAAAAAAACCTCTTTTAAGATATTTACTTGGAAGTGCTCTTAGACTTGAAGATGAAGGGTGGGCTATATTAACTCAAAGATGGATTGCTTTTTTTATTGCTCTTGCAGTTCTAAATGAAATTGTTTGGAGAACTATGAGTGAGGATTTTTGGGTAAGTTTTAAAGTTTTTGGAATACTACCGATAACTTTTATTTTTACGATGACCCAATTTCCTTTAATCAAAAAATATCAAGTCGAGGATTAAATAAAATTATTTTCTTTTATTGCAATAACTCCTGGAGACTGATTTCCCTCTAACCATTCTAAAAACGCACCTCCTGCATTGGATATATAATCAAAGCCATCTTCTGCATTTGCATTTTTAATTGAAGAAATAGTGTCACCACCACCAGCAAGAGTACTAATATTAAATTTTTTTGCATTCTCTTTAATATATATTGCAATTGCTGAAGTAGCCTTATCATATGGTTTATATTCAAATGCACCAACAGGACCGTTCCATAAAACCATTCTTGAATTTTTAATTTCTCGGTTTATTATTTGAGTTGTTTTTTTTCCCAAGTCTAAAATCATAAAATCTGATCTAATTTCATTAATGCCAATCTCAAAAGGATTTTTGTCTTCTATACTTTTCCCACAAACTACGTCGGTTGGAAGAATGAAAGTACAATTGTATTTATTAGCTTTTTTTTGTATATTTTTTGCTTCATCAACTAAATCTTTTTCTACAAGAGATTTGCCTACATCTATATTATTTGATAATAAAAATGTATTAGCCATAGCCCCGCCAATCGCGATACAATTAAATTGCTGAACTAAATTATTTAAAAGTTTAATTTTCGTAGATATCTTAGAGCCTCCAACTATTGCCATATTAGGTTTTTTGGAATTTTCTAAAAATGAATCAATTTTTTTAATTTCTTGAATGAGGTGATTTCCAGCAACAGCCGGGATATATTTTGAAAAACCTGTAATTGATGTATGATTTCTATGAGAGGCAGAAAATGCATCATTTACATAGACATCAAACAAACTACTTATGTTTTTAGCAAAATTTAAATCAATTTTTTCTTCGTTTTTTTGAAATCTAATATTTTCAACAAGACATACTTCACCATACTGCATATCATTAAATTTTTTGTTAACCTCACCTTTTTGTAAATTTTCTAAAAAGTGAATTTTATCGATTCCAAGCATTTCTCTAAGAGGTGAAAGAATAAACTTTAAAGAATATTGTTTCAAAACTTCTCCTTTTGGTCTTCCAAAATGAGCTATTATAAAAATCTTATTTTTATTTAAAATCAGATCTTTTATTGAAGATTTAATTGCTAAAATCCTAGAACTATCAGTTATAACTTTATCTAAAACCGGAACATTTAGATCAGCTCTAAATAATACTTTTTTATTAACTATCTCGTAATTCCTAAGATTTTTCATTGTTTTATTAAACTATATTAAGAAATACATGTTATTTATTGGTTTTTTATTAAAAAACCCAGTTTTTTCTTTGTGAGGTTATACATTTAGTATAATAGTGTGATAAATTACTACTATATATAGATAAATTAAAAAGAATAGATTATGCCTTGGGATGATAAGAATGTTTCAAAATTGAGAGAGTTATGGGATCAAGGATTGCCTACTGCTCAAATTGGGAAATTGCTTGGTTTTACAAAAAATGCTGTTGTTGGTAAAGCTCATAGAATTGGTCTTGAAAGAAGGCCATCTCCAATAAGACGTACTGCTGTAAAGCCTGATAGAAAAAAGGCAAGATCTCCAATTATTCCAAAATTAAATTTTGAAATTGCGAAAAAAGAAGAAACAGCAATTCCAATATCTCAACAAAATTTTCAGCCTGTAGTTAAAAATCTTTTTACTAAAAATTTAAAAAGAGGGTGTGAGTGGCCTGAAGGTCATCCTGATGAAAGTGATTTTAAATTTTGTGGTAAAGAAAGATTCGAAGATAAGCCATATTGCATTGACCACTGTGCTGTTGCATATGTAATTCCTGAAAAAGAAGAATCAGAAAAACAACCAATTATTCAAACAACTTAATTTCTAATAGATTAGTTTTTTATAAACTGTTACTTTTATTTAATCATTTTTATGAATCAAAAAAATAATACAAATATTTTTACTCCTGTGCTTATAGGTGGAAGTTTAATTTTATTAATTAGTTTTGCTATACGATCAACATTTGGTCTTTTTCAAATACCAATAGCTGATGAATTTATGTGGGCTAGATCAGAATTTTCAATGGCTATAGCTATTCAGAATTTAGCATGGGGTATTGGAACTCCAATCTTTAGCGCTTTTGCAGAAAAATTCGGAGACAGAAAAGCAATAACTTTAGGATTAATTTTGTATGCCATCGGAGTTTTTATTAGCAGCTCAGCATCATCTCCTGAGGCTCATCAATTTCTTAATATTTTAATAGGTTTTGGAATTGCTGGGAGTGGTTTTGGTCCAATACTTGCAGTAGTAGGAAGAACTGCTGCTCCTGAAAAAAGATCTTTGGCCTTGGGTATAACAACTGCAGCTGGATCAGCCGGACAAGTTGTAGGTCCTCCATTCGCCGCTGGACTTCTTGATATTATGCCATGGTCATCTGTTTTTATTATTTTTGCAATAATTAGTATTTTAACAATTGTATTAGTTCCTCTGCTAAAATCTAAACCAAAAATTTCAAAAAAAGAAATTGAGGAAAATTTAAGTGATGCTCTTAAAGAGGCATTTAAGGATCCGACTTATACTATGCTTTTTCTTGGTTTCTTTTCTTGTGGTTTTCAACTTGCATTTATTACTGCTCATTTTCCTGCTTTTATAGCTGAATCTAGTAGTCCAATTATTCAAGGAAGTTTAATTAGCATAGTTTGTAATTCTGTTGCTTCTTTAGGAGCATTATCAATTGCCTTGATTGGACTTTTTAATATTATTGGATCAATAACAGCAGGTGCAATGGGAAAATATTATACAAAAAAATACTTATTATCTACAATATACACTGGAAGGACAATCGCAGCAATTATATTTATAATGTTACCTATTACACCAACTTCAGTTGTTATCTTTTCGATTGTTATGGGTTCATTGTGGTTAGCAACTGTACCTCTTACCTCTGGTATAATCGGGTATATTTACGGTCTTAAATTTATGGGAACTTTATATGGAATTGTATTTTTATCTCATCAGATTGGTTCTTTTGTAGGCGTGTGGCTTGGTGGATTGTTTTATGATATTTATGGAAGCTATGACATAGTTTGGTGGGTTGGTATTGGTGTTGGAGCTTTTTCTGCAATAATACATTTACCTATAAAAGAAACACCTCTATCTGAAAGAAAATTAACTCCAGCTTAAGATTTAATTTATATTTTTGTTAGTAGATATTTTAAGGTTTAATATGTTATTAGTGTCTAATGAAAAAAACAGCTGTATTTATTGCTTGTGGTACTGGAATGGGTGCAGATGCAGCTAAACATCTATCAACAAAAGGTTATGATATTGCAATAATGTCTTCCTCTGGAAAGGGAGAAAAACTTGCAAACGAATTAGGTGGATTAGGCTACACAGGCTCAAACTTAGTGACATATGATATTGAAAATTTTATTGAAAAGGTTTTGACCAAATTTGAAAAAGTTGATGTTCTTATTAATAGTGCGGGGCATGGTCCCAAAGGTGATATCCTGCAAATAAGTGATGATGAATGGATTAAAGGAATGGAAGTTTATTTTTTAAATGTAGTAAGGGCATCAAGAATAATTACTCCAATCATGCAAAAGCAAAAAAATGGATCTATAATAAATATTTCTACTTTTGCTATTTTTGAACCCGATCCTAGCTTTCCAACATCTGGAGTTTTCAGGTCAGGCTTGGCAGCATTTACAAAAATATACTCTGATAAATATGCCAAAGATAATATAAGGATGAACAATATATTGCCTGGTTTTATTGATAGTTTGCCAACTAAAGAAGAATTTTTAAATCGAATACCTTTAAAGCGTTATGGGAAAGTTAAAGAGATTTCTGCAGTTGTTGAAATGTTAGCATCAGATGGCGGTGCTTACATAACTGGTCAGAACATCCGCGTTGATGGCGGCATAACACGTTCTGTTTAAAATTAAAAAATGCTAAAATTAAATTACAAAAAATTATTAATAAAAAAAAATAAAATTCCTATTACCTGCTTAACAGCTTATTCAAAACCTTTAGCAAATATATTAGATGGAAAAATTGACCTAATACTAATAGGTGATTCCCTTGGTACTACTTTATATGGGATGCAAAACACTAGAGGTGTTACAATTGAAATGATGAAAAATCATGGAAAAGCTGTTGTGTTAAATACTAAATTTTCAATGACAATTATTGATATGCCATACAATACCTATCGTAACAAAAAAGAAGCATTGAAGAATGCGCTAGATATTTTAGCATTTACTAAAGCAGATTTTATCAAAATTGAAACAGATAAAAAAAATATTGATATAGTGGAGCATTTAACAAAAAATAAAATTAAAGTTGTTTCTCATATAGGAGTAACTCCTCAAAAATTTTCAAATTTTAGTAGAATTAAAAGTGTAGGAAAAAATATAAATGACAAAAATAATTTATTAAATCTGGCAAAAAAACTAGAAAGTGCAGGATCCAAAATGATTGTGTTAGAATGTATAGGAATAGATACATCAAAAAAAATTACTAGTAATTTATCAATACCAACTATTGGAATAGGTTCTTCCAAATATTGTGATGGTCAAGTCTTAGTTATCGATGATATTTTAAATTTTAATTCAAATAACAAAAAACCAAAATTTATCAAAAATTATATTAATATAGAAAAAAATATAGATAAAGCTGTTAAAAGATTTGCTAAAGAGGTTATAAATAGGAATTTTCCCTCAAAAAAATATTCTTATTAAAATTTAAAGATTTTCGAAATCTTCAGTAATTGGATTTAAAAACTTAATTCCACCAGTTGCAATATTGTGAATTAATCCATGAATTGATAAGCTTTTATCTTCAACTGCTTTTTTTACATATGGAAAACTAAATAAATTAATTACTGAATTTTTTATACTTTCTTCTTCAAATTTTTCTAATTGTTCTTCTTTAGAAACATCTTTTGCAATATTATTGAATGCGGGCAAAAGTATGCTTAGCCATTTGTTTATAAATTCGTAATCTGGATTTAAATTTTTTGAATGTAGGTTGTATCCACTTTTAATACCTCCACAATCTGTGTGGCCTAATAAAATTAAATGTTGAATTTTAAGTTCTTTTAAAGCGTACTCAATTGCTGCCGACGTTCCATTACTCTCACCATCCGTAGAGTATTTTGGTACAAGATTTGCAATGTTTCTATGAATAAAAAATTCTCCTTCATCTGCTCCAAAAATAGAAGTTGCATGAACCCTAGAATCACAGCATGAAATTACCATTGATGAAGGATTCTGACCTAAAGATGCTAAACTTTTAAAATGATCTTCTTTATTTATAAAAGAGCTAGATTTCCAAATTTTGTATCGACTGACTAAAAAATCTGGAAGTGGGGCAAGTCGGTTGATCATAATATTCTTAGATTTTTAATTTATATTAAGTAGTTATTGTAGGCAAGGAATTACAAGTTTATTTAGATATTATATTTTTTAAAATGAAGTTTAATGATGCAAAAAGTTATTGATAGAAAATTTTGTGTAGCTCCAATGATGGGTTATACAACC
This sequence comes from uncultured Alphaproteobacteria bacterium, assembly GCA_902592345.1. Taxonomy (GTDB): domain Bacteria; phylum Pseudomonadota; class Alphaproteobacteria; order HIMB59; genus CACPNW01. The sequence continues at coordinate 4,566 of CACJEE010000028.1, read as the reverse complement.
TCATACGCAAGAACACTCTATAGAATCTTATCAAAAAGAACGTTTTTGTTCTCTGAGATGATTGCTACAAAAACGCTTATTCACTCTAAAGACATTGGTTCAAAAATTGCAAATGAATTTCAAAACCCGATTGCACTTCAGGTAGGGGGTTCTGAATATAAGGACTTACGATTAAGTTCTAGATTAGCCTATGAACTAAATTATGATGAAATAAATTTAAATGTTGGTTGTCCTAGTAAAGCTGTACAAAAGGGAAGTTTTGGCGCATGTCTAATGAAAGACAAATTGCTTGTAAAAAATTGCCTTGATGCAATGCAAATTAATAGGAACATTGAAGTTTCAATTAAATGCAGAATAGGTCTTGGAAAAGATTTTAATTATGAATTTTTTGAAGAGTTTATTGATGAAATTTTGAAAAGTGGAATTAGGTTAGTTTATGTCCACGCTAGAAATGCAATTTTAAATGGAATAAGCCCAAAGGGAAATAGGAATATACCCCCTCTAAATTATGACTTTGTGTCAAAAATTAAATCTAAATACCAAAACACTACTTTTATCTTAAACGGCGGGATTGATAGTATGAATAAAGCATTTGAGTTATCTAAGCTTCATGATGGAGTTATGGTAGGAAGGTTAATTCAAAGTAATCCTTTTTGCCTTAAAAATGTTGATACACAATTCTATAACGAAAAAAATAATTATATTATTTCTGAAAAAACGATAAAAGATTACTTTAATTTTATAAGACCGAAATTTGGTAAAGACTCTGTCTATAGATTGTTAAGCCCATTATTAAATATTTTTTTTGGAGTGCCTAATTCTAAAGAATTTAAAATTGAAATTCACTCAAGAATGCAGGAAAACAATTTTGAAATACTTGAAAAAATATTTCTTAATTTTATAAAAGAAAAGAAAATATTAATTAACTAAAAAGGTTTTTGATAAGAAAGACTAATAATTTCTACACCAGGATTTTTATTACCAATATTCGCATTAGATATGTGACCAAGTGAAAAACCAATTCTATCATCATTATTTAACTGATAACTTAATTCTAAAGTTGTTCTAAACTCTAATTTATTTCCCAATTTTTTACCATTTCCATCATCATAATAACCTAACCCAAAACTAGGAGTGAAATTCCATTTATTTTCTTTTCCAATAAAAAGTTTTCCTAAATTATCTTCTAGGTATATACCTCCTAAAAAATAAATTGCAGAATCTGATGTTGCTTCAATTCCAAAAAATGGTTTAAGATAAAAAAAATTATCTTCTTCCGGGCCTATATCAAATAATGTGTTATCAAAACGTCTTTCATATCTAATGTCTGTAGCATAGTTAGATGATGATCCATCAAACTTAATATCATATATTCCTAAGCCAAAGACATCGTAACCCTGAGCAAATAAAGTGGAAGTTTTAAATAATAAAAAAAGAATAAACAAAAAAGAACGAAACATAATTTAACTTTATTTTATAGAAACAAAAGTATCAAATAAAAAATTCTTTATTTTGTTGAGAAATTTCAAGAATGATTATTTTTAATTTTTCTAGTGCCTTTGTCTCAATTTGTCTTACTCGCTCTTTACTTATTTTAAGCATTTGCCCTAATTCATCTAAAGTAATGCTTTTTTCTCTAAGTTTTCTTAACTTAATAATTGTTCTTTCTCTTTCGTTAAGTGTTAAAATAGCCTTCTCTATGTAATTTTTTTTAATTTTACCATCATTGAAATCTTGAAATGATTCTTCAGGATTAGCTCTATCATCTTCTAATAAACTCATAAGATCATTTTCTGAGTCATTATCAATTTTTTGATTAAGAAATACATCTCCACCACTTAGTCTAGACTCCATATTTTGGACCTCAAAGTTTTTTACATTTAGCATTTCTGAAACTTTATCAATTTCTTTTTGACCCATATAATCAGAAGATACATTACTTATTTGTTTTTTGATTTTTTTTAAGTTAAAGAAAAGAGCTTTTTGAGATGCTGTTGAGCCAGTTTTGACTACAGACCAATTTTTTAAAATGTAATCTTGGATTGATGCTCTAATCCACCACGAAGCGTAAGTGGATAACCTAAAACCTTTAGAGGTATCAAATTTTTCTAGAGCATGCATTATTCCTAAAACACCCTCATGGATAAGATCATCAAGCGGCAATCCATAGCTTTTGTATTTTTTTGCGAAAGAAACAGCTAATCTCAAATATGAATTTAATATAACTTTCAAGGATTCTGAATTTCTTTTATTTCTCCAGTTTTCTATGTGATAATATTCTTCATTTTTATCAAGTATTTTAGATTTCTTAGAAAACTCAACCAAATTATTTGAGACTAATGTTTTAATTGTCATATATTTAGTTATACGCAATAATTTTAATTTAGATCATTTTGATTCAAATAATTCTATAATGTCTCCATTTTTACTGAAAATACCTGCTAAAATCTTTTTATTATCAAGTGGTTGTTTAAAAAGCGTACATAAAACACTAGTTTTAGAATTCTCAATGTCATTATGATGATTTGATTGATAGCCCCTTACTATTCTTTTAAATGATAAATAAGGTTTGTTAATCTGAGAAAAATTTTGATAACCCCACCAAAAACAATCATTTTGCGCAGATAATGGTCTTGAGAGATCCACGCCCCTGTTTACAAATAATACATCTTTTGTTTCTGTATATGCAGCATGCTTTAAGTTTGAAAAAAATTCCTTATGTCCAGGATTTGATGCTATCTCATAATTCAACTTAGTAGTTAGTTTATTTATTTTAATAGTTCCTTGTAGTGCAATTTTTCTAAATTCATCAGGATTAAACCCATATGAAATTATTGTTTGATCTACGCCATGGCTAAAAACCCAATTTAAAATTTCTGTTGGATTGGGAGCAATATGTAATTGAAGAAGCTTACTAAGCATTTCTTCTTGTGCCCCTCTAAGAAAAACTATGTCTTTATTTTTTAATTTATATTTTGCCATAAGTTTAAATCTTAATTTTAAAACTTCAGTAATAATTTCTTTAGATTTATTTTCAAACCCTATTACATTGCCTAAAAAAATTAATTTATCTCCTATTTCAAAATTCGATAAAATATATTTTTTAATTGAATAAAATGATTCTAAACTTGAATGCAAAGAACCAATTGCCCAAACTTTGTTTGTTTTTTGTAATTCTAAAAACTTACTAGTGTTGTCCAACTACTTATTTCTTAATATTGATTCAATTTTTTCAGTAGATTGGAAGTAATCTGTTTTTTCAACAGCAGCTACTTCTCTAGCCAATCTTTCAATTGCAACCTGAAACATTTGTCTTTCACTGTAAGATTGTTCAGCTTGACTGGTTTTTCTAAATAAATCCCTAACTACTTCTGCTATTTTAATTGGGTCCCCAGAAAAAATTTTTGCATCATATTCTTGTGCTCTTCTACTCCACATAATCCGTCTTATTTTGGGTTTTAATTTTAAAATACTCAGTACTTCTTCAATAATTTTTTTTGAAGAAATTTTTCTTAAACCCACCTGTTCAAGCTTATCTGTTGGAACTCTAATGGTTAATTTTGATTGTTCCATTTTAACAACATAAAAATTTGTTTTAATGCTTTCTATTTCCATTGTTTCGATTTTTGTAATTTCACCTACACCATGCTTTGGGTATACGACAGTTTCACCTTCTTTAAATTGTGGGGATTTTTTTACCATATTTATTTACCTGACTTTTCACTAAAATAGTCTTGAAATTTATTTTGAATACCTTGCCATTTCTTTGCATCAATAGGTGGTTCTTTTTTTTCAGTAATGACAGGCCATATCTCCGAATACTTACGATTAATTTCTGCCCATTTTTCCATTCCATCTTCTGTGTCAGAATGAATTGCATCAATAGGGCACTCTGGTTCACAGACTCCACAATCAATACATTCATCTGGATGTATAACTAACATATTTTCACCTTCATAAAAACAATCTACAGGACAAACTTCAACACAATCCATATGTTTACATTTTATACAATTTTCATCAACTACATATGTCATAATTTATTTACTTTACTATTAGCTCTTTTTTTTGCATTTCCACATTCAATATCTGATATATATAATAATCCGGCTAGTCTTCTTAAAAGATTAGATTCAAAATCATGAATTTCATTGTCAGCAAGGATAACTTCCCACAACACTTCAATTAATAATAATTTTTTTTCATGAGAAAAAGATTTATTTAATTTTGAAGTATAATAATGTAGTGAGCGGGAATTATCTTTATCATCAAGTGCTCTAGAAAGGGCCATCTCAACTTCTTTTGGTTCTTCTTTAAAAATATTTATAAGACTTAAAGAAATTTTATTCACCTCATCTTGCGATATATTACCATCAGTATTGGCTGCCTCTATCATCAACCCTGCAAGAATATCAATATCTTTATTATAATCTTCTTTATTTTTATTAATATTATTAGAAAATATATTTCTTAGAGATTGTAACAATTGAACACCTTATAAATTTCTATTTTTAATTTATTTAAAGTAGTTTTTCCAAAACTGCAAAAGGAGAATTCGGATCTGCT
>CACJEE010000027.1 GCA_902592345.1 uncultured Alphaproteobacteria bacterium | reverse complement strand
GAAAAAGGTGGCTTGACTGGAGGGTGGGGGACAGTTTCTCAATACGCTATTCCACTAATAGTTTTAACACCTTTGATGATTTGGAAAATTTTTAAAGGTAAATCAACTGGATTGCATTTACCTATGATCGGATTGTTTTTTGGTGGAGGAATAGCATGTTATGCAAATAGTTTTCTATTAACAGATGTAATGCGCGTATTTATATTATTTTATTTAATGCCTGTTTGGACAACTATTTTTGAAATGATTTTTTTCAAACAACAACCAAAATGGCAACGAGGTGTAAGTCTTTTTTTAGCATTATTAGGACTATGGATAGTTTTTGGCAAAGATGGCAATTTACCATTTCCAGTAAATGTAGGCGATTGGTTGGCTTTACTTGGTGGTTTTTTATGCGCAATAGGAGCTATTAAGTTAGAAGAAGCAAAATCTGAAAATATAACTTCACTTATGTATTCATTTTTCTTTTATGGTTTATTAGTTACTTTATTTACATCCTTAATATTTTCTGATGCTTTTGGTGCATTTCCTGAATTTGCATCTTTGGTATCAATGTTACCTTTTCTTTTAATTCTTTCTCTGGTTTTTTTTATTCCATCTAACATAATAATACTATGGTCTCCGAGTAAAATTGGAGCAGGTTTATTTTCTATTTTAGTTCTCTCAGAAATTATATTTGGAACCATAAGTGCTGCTTTTTTAGCTAATGAGCCTTTTGGTTGGAGAGAAACTATAGGCAGTTTGTTTATGTTAATTGCTGGGTTTTCAGAAATTATTCTAACAAGAAAGAAAAATTAAATTTTTATCCATTTTTTTGTTTTAATTGATTTAAATAAAGACTCTATAATTTTAATATTATTTTGAGCATCAATTAAATTATAATCAAGAGGGGTATTCTTAAGAATATGATTTGAAAAATTTGTAACTTGTTTTTCGTATTGATCAACTTTAGGGAAAATCTTTATTGTATTATCTTTTCTGTATATTGAGTTACCATTATATATGACAACAGTTGTGTCTTTGTCTGCTTTTGCATTAAAGGGATTTTCAACACATATTGTTTTTTTTGAGCCTAATATTAATACCTGTTGACTAACGGTAGAGCATGTAGAAATAATAAAGTTTGAATAGACTCCATTAAAATCTAAGATGGCAGAAGTTAAGTTATCAGTTTTAAATTTTTTATCAAAATTTGCTTCACAAATAACTTTCTTCGGCTCTTTATTTAATAAATAACGTGATATTACTATTGCATAACATCCAATATCATAGAGAGCACCACCGCCATATTGCTTAATATTTCTTATGTTTTTTGGATCTAAGTTTTTATAAGAAAATAAAGTTGTTATACCGTTTACTTTACCAATTTTATTAGAATTAATATATTTTTTTACCCACTGCCATTGAGGATGGTGCCTAACCATAAAAGCCTCTTTTACTATCTTTTTGTTTTTCTTCGCAGCTTGAGCAATAATGTTAACTTCTTTAGACTTTAGAGTTATTGGTTTTTCTAATAAAACGTGTTTGTCATTTTTAATTGCATTTATAGTTGAATTTACATGTAAATGGTTTGGAAGGGGATTATAAATAATGTCTATGTCTTTATCTTCACATATTTTTTTATATGAATCATAAAATTTTTTAATTTTATTTTTTTTTGCAAATTTAGCAGCCTTATCTTTATTTCTAGACGCAACAGCAATTAATTCTGAGTTTTTAGATTTTTTTATTGCAGGGATTAAATCTGTTTCTGCTATTTTAGCAGTGCTAATGATGCCCCATTTAATTCTTCTTTTCATTAAAAGTGACTATAGCATAAAATAAAAAAAATATTTAAAATTAATATTAAAAAGTTATTGTGAAAATTCTTTAATTTTTTCAAAACTAAAATGATGACCTATATCTCTACCATATTGTACTTCAATAACTTTACCAGACTCATTAATAAGAACGTCAGTAATTACTATATCCATGTATCCTTTTAATTGGAATGGAATAAAACCTTTTAGAGAAGCTAATAAAAAACTTGGAAGTCTATATATAAAAGCTAACAAAGTTTTCCCAATTGATCTTTCTACATCATATTTATTAAAATATTTATAATCTTTATCCGCTAAAGCTATGAACGGTATATTATGTCTGTCCATATTTTTTTTTAAAAAATCTTCTGGAGCATGCCATATAGAAACGTGTTGAAAATTTGAACCAAATTCACTCCACCTCTTAGTAATTTGTGAAACTCTTAAATTACAAAGACTACAAGATGCGATTCTATAAAATGTAAGTAAAACTTTTTTTCCTTTAGTTTCGCTGAGATTAAATATTTTTCCTTCAGAAGTTGGCAGTTCAATATCTAATGTATCACCTTTTTTTATTTTCATTATTATTTTTTAATATAAAAAAGTTATTAAAAAATTATTAAATTCTAATAGCTATATTTTTTTAGCAGCGCTAGTTTCTCTTATGTTTGAGAGTTTGGTATATCGATCAATCATTTGAGTAGTTTTATGACCACTCTGTACCATTATTTCATGTGTAGGCACACCATTCATTCTTGCTTGTGTAATTGATCCAATACGAAGACTATGTCCCGATATTTTATTGCAGTCATCTATACCTGCTGTAGTTGCTCTTTTTTTTAAGATTAGAACAAAACTGCTGTCATTTAAACTAACTTTTTGATTTTTATAATTCATTGTATATTTTTCAATCGTATTAGATTTATTTATTTTATAGAAGAGGGGGCCTTTCTCTATCATAGCTATTTCAAGCCAATGATTTAGAGCTTTAACTGGACAGTATTTATCATTAGTTGATGGCAAGAAGATCATTCTACCTTGCCCCGTTTGATCAGTTTTAGAAAATGGAATAAGTACCTGAACACCGTCTTCAGAAAAATTCAAATGCTCAAATTGCATTCCTAGAAGCTCAGATCTTCTACAAAAAGAATAAAAACCAATTAAAATCAATGCTTTATCTCTAATATTTCTATAATCATTCTCATCATTTGGAATTGAGTCAATAATCTTAACTATATCTGATTTAAGAAGTTCTTTAGCTTGACCTGATTTGTTATTTTTTTCATCTCTTACAATAGCGCTAATAGTTTCAGCTATATTTGGATTTTTTCTATCAAATTGAAATCCATTTAATCTGTATTTGTATGTGATTGATGCAAGTATTCTTTGAATAGTTGAAGCTTTATAAGGAGATGCAGAGTAGGGGTTATTATTTAATTTCTCTCTGCCAGGAATATTGCTTGAACCTTTAAATACTTTTGCTTCTGGATCTTCATGTAACCAATCCATATAATTAGCAGTCAAAGCGTAAGCTGACTCTAAATCATCAACATCAATAGGATTGCATAAATACTTGTTTTGACAATAACTAATGAACTTTAACCAGTCACCTTCATACTTATCTTGAGTGTTTTTTGCCTTTGATTTTTGTTTAAGTTTAGCAACATTATCATTTATAGTGATTTTAACCATATTTATATGATACGATAATTACAGTTATCGTAACATATAGTCAAGTCATAATAATTATTATTATAAATCAATAATTTAATAAAGTATTATAATGTAAATAATTAACACAGTATCAAGATATTGATTTTCATGTGAAACTATATACTGTATGTTGTGTATGCAAAATGAACCTTTATTGCAGATTCCTGCCAATTCGCAGATCTTTGTGTTAACAGGTGCGGGAATAAGTAAGGAGTCTGGAATCAAAACATTCAGAGATAGCGATGGTTTATGGAATAATCATCGAATTGAAGATGTAGCTTCTCCAGAGGGATTCTATAGAAACCCTACTCTTGTCTATAATTTCTATAATAATAGAAGAAAAGAGCTTAATTCAGGTACTGAGGCAAATAAGGGTCATTTTGATCTAACTGAATTGGAAAAAACCTTTAAAATCAATATAATAACACAAAATATTGATGATTTACATGAGAAAGCAGGGAGTTCATACATTATTCATATGCATGGTGAGCTAAATAAGGCTAGATGCATTATGAATGATAGCCACGTCTTTGACTGGTTTGAAGACCTAAATGAGACCCATAAATGCCCTGAATGTGACTCTCAAATGCGCCCTCACATTGTCTGGTTTGGTGAAATGCCACTTCAAATGGATGAAATTCATGATTTAGCAGAGCAATCTGCCCTCTTCGTTTCAATTGGTACGTCTGGAGAAGTATATCCTGCAGCGGGCTTCGTTACAATGTTCAAAGACATGCGTAAACCAACAGTTGAATTAAATTTAGAGCCATCTCGTAATCAAGATCAATTTGATTTTGCAATTCATAAACCTGCTTCAATTGCCATTGAGGAATTTAAAAATAAAATAATTAAAATTTAAAATATAATATTTCCAATCTGATTTAACTAAAATCTATCATTTTATTATACAAATTGTGCTAGTATAATCTTATGAAAATATTAATTTAAATGACAATTAAAATTAAAAAAGCTGACGCCTTTAAGGCAATTAAAAAAGAAAAAGACAATTCTATAGATCTGCTAATAACCTCCCCGCCCTACAATATTGGTAAAGAATATGAGACAAAAAAAAGTTTTGATAACTACCTGAAACCTTATGAGGAATTTGCAAAGGATGTTTTTAAAAAAATTAAAAAAACAGGTAGTGTATGTTGGCAAGTAGGTAATTATGTTCATAAGGGGGAAATTATTCCTCTCGATATTCCATTTTATTCTATCTTTTCCAATGCAGGATTTAAGTTGCGAAATAGGATAATATGGCACTTTGAACACGGACTACATGCCTCAAATCGTTTTTCAGGACGATACGAAACAATTTTGTGGTTCACCAAATCTGACAAATACACATTTAATCTTGATCAACCAGGTGTTCGTATTCCATCTAAGTATCCAGGTAAGCGACATTACTCAGGTAAAAAAAAGGGAAAACCATCAGGAAATCCTCTCGGTAAAAATCCATCTGATTTTATGCGAATTACAAAACAAGATTGGGATAAACAAATATGGGATTTTCCAAATGTCAAAGCTAACCACCCAGAAAAAACAGATCACCCTTGTCAATTTCCAATAGAACTTGTCCAAAGATGTGTGCTTGCTTTAACAAATAAAAAAAATTCTGTTTTTGATCCTTTCATGGGTGTTGGATCAACTTTAATAGGTGCAAGTATGCATAACAGGACTGCGATTGGATATGAAATGGACCAAAATTTTATCTCCATTACAAAAAAAAGAATAAAAGAACTTAATAAAGGTATAATTAAAATTAGAAAATTAGGAAAACCAATTCATGTTCCTAAGAAAACAGACAAAGTTGCTCAATTACCCTTTGAATGGTTAAAATGAAATTAAAATATTATTACTCTTATATGAATGGTCGTGAATATATAGATGCTCATGCCCCTACTCTGTGGAATGAGATTAAAGATTCAATTGAATTAATTGACTTAAGCAAGTTAACACCAAAAATTTCTAAAGAAAAAAATAGAAAAGGTAAATTATTATTACCTCCAATAGAAATAAATAAACTCTTTGAAAAAAATATGAGAAAAAATGATTGGATTTGCAAAGAGAATCACTTTTTAGTTACATCCGATCCAGCTACGAATGATATATTGAAAGAAGAAAATCTGCCTACTCAAGCAAGTATAGTTAAGAAGAAAAAAATTGATGCTTATCCATCAAGCAATACAACAAATTTTATAAAAGAAAACGTTTCAGTAAATTTACAACTAGGCAAATATGCATTCGTTCACTTTGATATTTATAATCATATTTCGAATTATTTTAATAATGAGATTAAGTTGGGTATTATTATTGTTCCAACCAAAAAAATGAGTTCTAAAATGTCAACTGGCCCAACATTTTATGAAAAAAATCTTCATGAAATTCAAAGATGTAAAGGAAACTATCCTGGAATTCCAATGATTTTAGGGGGAATTGAATAATTATTAACAAATTGTCGAATTTTTATTGATTATTTACCATTAAAAAAACAAAATTAATGGTCATATGTAAATTACAAAGGAGAAAATTTATAATTATATGAACGCAAAAAACCTCATTCTATCAGAAAGAAAAACAAGAATTAACAAAATTAAAGAATTAGTTGAAAATAATAAAAATGAAAATACATGGTCAGTAAGGGCCAGAGGCCAAGTCCACAAATGCCCAATTATACTGCTGGATATTAATATACCTATTTATAGATTAGAAAATGGCAGGACTATTGGTGAGCAGCTTAATTATATAAATACTAGAAATAAAGACTCTAATTATTTTTTAAAAAATATTGAAAATGTAGAAGCACATATAGTTCAGCATAATTTTCTTTTAGAATTATCAAAAGATCCTAAGGCCAATGTTTTTGAAGAATTCCAAAAGAATAAAAAAATAGATGAAACTAGAGGTCCTTTAATTTTAACTAAGGATGGTACTGTAATTAATGGTAATAGAAGATTAGCTGCTTTTAGAGAATTGTTCTGGGATAGTCCAGGCACTTATACAAATTTCCAGTATATACCGTGTGCTATTTTAGAACTTGATCTTACACCTTTAGAAATTGATGAAATAGAAAATGAATTACAAATTCAAAAAGAAAATAAATTAGATTATTCATGGACAAATGAATTATTAAAAATGAAAAGAGAAAAAAAACTTCGTGAGCAAAATGGGAACATAAATACTCAAATGATTATTGAGCAAATTAGAGTTTCAACAGGTTTAAAACATAACTCAGAAGTAACATTTAAATTAAGAATGTTAGAATTAGTTGACGGTTATTTAGAACTTATAAATGAGCAGAATAATTATTTGTTAGCTAAAGATTCTGAACAAATTGTTAAAACCTTTCAACAACACATCGATAAAGCAAATAGCACTCAAGAAAAAGAGGCTAAGAAAACTTTAGCTTATCAAATGATGTATAGAAGTAAAGATTTTGGTGATAGAGCTTTTTCTTTTCATGAATTACTATCTCCTGATAACTTTCAACAAGTCCAGCAACTTTTAGTAAAAAAAATAACTGGCGGTAATAAAGATTTAAATACTATATTTAAAGAAAGAAGAAAAAATACTGTTAAGGGTGGTTCTGATATTTTAGATGAATTTGTGAGTGAATTCCAATCTGATGAAGAAAAAACTGAAATCATGGATGACATTATCAAAGAAAGTATGGATTTAAATGATCAATCTTTCACTGGTACTTTTAAAAATATAAGAGATGCACTAAGGGTAGAAAAAGGGAAAGTATCCCACTTAAGAAACGTAGAAGATGCTCTAGAAAAAATTAAAATAACTGACGCAAATTACAAAAATATTGATCCTAATCATAGAGAAAAAATTCACAAAATTTTACTAAAAATAGAAAAGGTATGCAAAAAAATTATTAATACTAAAACAATAAGTCATTAATGGAACTATCAATTACATATGATAGTAAAAATCATAAAATAAATTTTACTAAAAGTGATATCTTCCCTAATCAAGCTTGGTCGACATTAAGGACAATATTAGAAAATAGTCAAAATGAAGTTCTGGACGAACTAAATGATGGTAAAACTATAATTTGTGAAGTTAATTCCTTAGAACAATGCCTAAGAGGAAATGGATTAAGGAGCTTAAGAGATAGATATTCATTTGAAATTAATTTTGATGAGGAAACTACCAATTTAATTAGAACTTATTTAGAAAACCAAAAAAAAGTTCAAACAATAAAAAATTTAAACAAAGTTGAAGATGTTGATGAAAATATCATAGTTGAAAAAATAAAAAAAAATGGTTTCAATAAATATGAATTAAAAGATCATCAATTAAGAGCTTTGAATAAAATAATTGCATTAGGCAATGGCGCTAATTTTTCAGTTCCTGGATCTGGAAAAACAGCTGTGACTCTTGCAGCACACCTATACTTTCAAGATAGATTTGATTCATTAATCGTAATATGTCCTAAAAACGCGTTTTTAGCATGGGATGAAAATATTCAAGATTTTTTGGATGATGATCACCCTCTTAAAACTCAAAAACTTACAAGATTAGTAGGTTCACAGGATGATATTAAAAACTTACTAATTTCAGGTAAAAAAAATTTTATAGTCAACTATCAAAGAATTGAGTCGATAGTTGATGATTTAAGAATTTTCCTACAAAATAATAAAACGCATTTGGTTTTAGATGAGAGTCATAAAGTTAAAAACTATCAAGCTTCAGTAACTAGATCAGTTTTAAGACTTTCTTCATATCCAATAAACAAACAAATCTTATCTGGGACACCAATGCCTAAAAGTATTACTGATATAGTCTCCCAATTTGATTTTCTTCATGGAGCAGGTTTGAGCAATGAAATAATAAGTACCTATAGTAATGCGCAGGATAATTTTTCAAGGTTAAGAAATTTTTTTGTTAGAACTAAAAAAAAGGATTTAAAACTTAAAAAGCCTATTTTTATTCCAGAAAATATCAAAATGAGTGATGGTCAAATGGCCTTATATACTTCAGCTCTTGATCCACTTTTAAGATTAAATACACAAGGAGGAAATTTACAAAATATTGCAAGACTTAGGAGATCTTTGATGAGATTAATAGCTATATCTAGCAATCCTCAAATAACATTTCAAAGATGGCTTCATGAAGATATTGATGCTGAATTAACAGACAATGTAGAAAGTAAAATTGTAGAACAAATAATTTCAGAGGGTTATTCGAATAAAATTAAAAGAGCGATTGAAATTGCTAGATCTAATGCAGAAAAAAATGAAAAAACAATTATATGGAGTTTTTTTAAATATAATGTTGAATTAATAGCCAATGAATTAAGTGATTTGGATGCAGAATATATTCATGGATCAGTTGAAACAGGTGATGATAACGATTTAGATACCCGAGAAGGTAAAATAAAAAAATTCAAAAACGATGATAATTGTAAAGTTCTTGTAGCAAATTATGCTGCATGCGCCGAAGGTATTAGTCTTCAACATGCTTGTAATACAGCTGTTTATATTGACAGAAGTTATCAATTAGAGCAATTTTTACAATCTATTGATCGTATTCATAGAATTGGAAATAACGATCAGAAATATATTTATATTTTGAAAAGTACTTCACCAAGTTTTGTTACATCTATAGATCAAAATATAAGTGTAAATTTAGAAAGAAAAGAGAGAGATATGGGTAATTTTCTTTTAGATGAAGATTTAATAGGTTTAGCAGATGATGAAATAAATGCAGATGATGCGTTTGATGAAACTATCGATGAAAAAGATGTTAGATCAATAATAGATGAAATCACAAAACAAAATTAAATTAAGAGATGTTTTAAATTATACTAACTTGTATTCATATATAGAATCAGTAAATAATCCTGATTTCGAAGAAAACATAAATAGGAATATTCTTCATCAAGATAATCACTACTATAATTTAAAATTTCAAGATCATGATATATTATCAAGTTTTATATCTAAAGAAGATATTCAAAATAAAAATTATCAATTACAATTACAATTTATAATAAAAAAATTAATAACTTCTATTAAACCTATAAATTTGAGTCATATAATTAAAGGTAAAAAACATTTTTTAAATACCTTATCACTTAATGAATTGCAGTGCTTTGAAAATGCAGGATTATTAAATGGAAATGAAGACAATATTATCATTTGGTGGGATGATTTAATATCTTTTCAAAGAAGCATTAAAAATAATGAAAATACAATTAAAGGTCGTATCGGTGAGAAAAAATCGTTTGAATATGAAAAAAATAAATTAATGAATTTAAACATTAATATAATGCCTAGTTGGGATTCTTTAGATGATGATACCTTAGGGTACGATATAACTTCATATAATGAATTAAAAAAAGAAATATTTATAGAGTGTAAATATTCAGAAAATAAAATTAATAATTTTTATCTTAGTAGACGTGAATACAATAGAGCTCTAGGAAAAAAAGAATTTTACTTTGTACATTATTGGAATGCAACTAATACAAAACCTATAATTTTAGATTTTAATAAACTTAAGGAATTGGTACTTGAAAATAAAGAAAATACAGAATGGGTTGATATTCACATTAAAAATTTCTAAATTTCTTTACAATATCTGGATATATTTTCTTAAAGTTATATAATTCTTTTTTAAATTTATTTGATTCAACTGGATAATACTTTCTATTTTTATATTCAGATAAATTAAGATTCTCGAGAGTGTTATGAGATTTTAAATTTCTTACCTTTTGACTAAATAAATCATCAGGTCTATTTTTTAAAAGTAAAGTATCATTACCATTAGGTATCATCTTGGTTCGTAAATAAAACATTAAATTTTGAGTTGATATTCCATCAGGGAATTTTTGAATTATTTTTGACGCACAGTATGCTATTTCTTTTTCAGTAAAGTTAGACACTTTATTAGTTCAATTTTTCTAAATCAAAAAAATGTTTATGCATGATGCAATTATTACAAGACTCTGGTGGAGGGGGAGGATCTTTTTGGTGCATGATATCTAAATACCATGTAATTTTTTCCATAAAATTATCTAAATCTATTTTAACCTCACAAAATTTATGTGTCATTTTAATATTTATACCTTCAGTAGAAATGCCTCCTTCTGGATATATAAAAACTAAGCCAAAAATTTTAGCTTTTTTTACTTCTACATCAGAAATCTTTTCTAAAACACGCTTTACGCCTTTTTGAATTGTCTCTTCTTTTTTCGCTCTATATCTTTTAATGTATTTATCTCTTAAAAAAAATTTGTCTTTTTCAAGATTTGAATAGAGTAAATAATATGCATGTAATTGTGGATCATACTCTCGTATTTTTTTTTCTAAATCATCAGGTTTGAATGAGTCTGGTTTAGTAATATGTTTTTGAAATTTTGATGTTTTATAGTCAATAATACCACATGTGTTATCTTTAAATTTAATAATGGCATCACCCTTGCCTTTAATTCGAAAAGGTCTATCTTTTTTATCTTTTAGTGTTTTTGAAAAAAAAGTATCATTATATGGATCTATAACCTCACCTTCAGGTAAATTAGGATCTATTTTTCTACAATCCCCTAAAAAATAATCCTTTTCCAAACTATCAAGAGTCTGAGTTATGCCAGCTGAAATACTAGAATTAAAAAGATTATAATTTTGTTTTAAAAACTCACAATGAGAACAGAAGTAACTCAACGCACTTGGATTAATGATATATTCTTTATTTTTCATTTAATTTTTGACACTAATGAAACAAAAAATTCTTACAAGTAAGTTTTAAAATTACTGGAAATTTAAGATAAATAAAGCGGAAATATATCACGTTTGCAAGTTTCTTTATTGCGAAAATTTTTTCACAATACTAGCAAAGACTTCATCTGAATATTCTTGAAACATATTCCAATCTTTTGGTGGTTTAGGAAGGTTTTCGCATCTTCGCTTTAATTCTTCACGTAATTGACCACGTAATGAAAATGTTTCGTATTCTTCGGTAAATATTGGGTGGGTCTTTTCTAGCTTAGACCAAATAATTTTAGCCATTATTATCTCCTTTAGCTACTTGTTTTATGTCCCAGCAATTAGAGTGTCTAAATCAGGACAAGAGTTTTATAGCACCAATTCCCCCAAAGGTTAAGAGGCTTATTTTTAGGTTAACACATGGTTTTATTGGGGGTATACTTTTAGGTATACTGATTTGAAGGCAGAGGATATATTCAGGAGGTTAAAGGATGATTAAGAAAATATTAATTGGTGTAGTTATTTTGGTAGTTTTATGGTTTGTATATTTGTTTTTTGCATTTGGAATACCTTTATCAGAAGCACTAGTCGATTTTTAGAAAGAGGAGAATAATTGGTTTGAAATCTCTGTAATTTTTTCTCTCATTGATATTACTTTAAGCCACTCATGGGGAATATCATATATAGCCCCTGCTATCTGACCATAAACAGCTCCCGTTGTATCTGCATCATCTCCAAGATTAACAGCTTTTAATGCACCGTCTCTAAAATTATCTGCATGATAGAATGCCCATAGAGCTGCTTCTAATGATTCAACTACAAATCCTGTCCCTTTAATCTCTGGTGGTTGCTTTATTTTGAAAGAACCACTCGCTACCTCTTTGATTGCATCACACAAAGGTTCATTCGTAAAATAATTTTCTACAGGTGAATACATGGATGAGAGAACGGTTTCCTTACTCTCACCATTTAACAAACCAACTATAATTCCTGCCATGTATCTGCATGCATCAATACATAAAGAATGAGCATGTGTTGTTTTAGAATTTAGTGCAGCGTATTTAAGTGCCTCTTCTGGTTCTTGATAATAATATATAGGAATAGGAGCAAGACGCATGATAGAACCATTACCACAAGACCTGATATCCTTTTCTCCAGAGTATGGATTATTAGTAATAGCAAAATCATCTAATGCTTTTCTTGTCGTATTACCAATATCAAAACATGTGCCTGTTGAGGACATGTAACCTTCATCATACCATTTAGAATATTTAATCATTTGGTCTTTGGCATCAAAATCTTTGCAATCAATTAAACTTTGGGCAAGACATAATGCCATCGATGTATCATCAGTCCATTGTCCTGCCTCTAATTTGTGAACACCACCACCAATTATAGTTGTAATCGGTTCAAATGTTCCGGGTTTTTTAAATTCTAATGTGCAACCAAGTGCATCACCAACGGCAAGTCCAAGTAAACATTCTGTAAATTTTTTATTGTCGACCATTTAAATATCTATAACATTATTAAGTCGTGAGTTAAGAGCTTTACTGAATTTTGACTTTAACCTTTATGCCTTGTCTTCTTTTCTCTTCTGCACATAACTGCCAACTTAGTCTATTTGAGGGCATATTAAGAAGATGCATTCCTTCCTTAGCATGACAATCAATGCATAAAACTTCTAAATTGCTTCTTGAAATATTTGAAGCATCTCCATCTTTATGATGAGTATGAAGACATTTTTTTAAATGTAATTTATTCAAATCAACTTTGCAGTCTCCTCGAGAACATTTCCAATTTAAGAGTTTTTTTTCTCTTCTCGAGATTTCGTTCCAATTTTTTGGATATTCTCCATTGGGTCCTAATTTGTCTGAATAAAAAGGCTTGTCTACAAATTGTGGAGAATATTCCTTAAA
>CACJEE010000026.1 GCA_902592345.1 uncultured Alphaproteobacteria bacterium | reverse complement strand
AAGACATGGTTTTAGAAATAATGTTGAAAAAATTAGCAATCTAATAAAAAAACTAAAAGGAAAAATAAAGTGTGAAAAAATTACAATTACAAAAGGTGGTAATGGATCAGAAACCTTCTCCAAATATTCAGAGACACATTGCCCTGCATTTGCAACAAAAGTTATAGATAGAGTAGGCGCTGGGGATACTCTACTAGCGATAACCTCATTATGTTATCAATCAAAAATTCCCGAAGAATTAACTTTACTTGCTGGAAATTTAGCTGCAGCAGATTTTATTGCAAAAATGGGCACAGGAAATAAGATAAATCTAGACGAAATAAAAAAATCGATTATTTACCTGACTAAATAAATATATAATAAGATAAATATGAATGTTCTTGTATTAGGAGGTTGTGGTTACGTAGGAACAACTTTAGTCGACAAACTATTGAAACTTAATTATTACGTAAAAGTAATAGATACTCAATGGTTTGGTAATTACCTTTATACTCATCCTAACTTATTTGTTGAAAAAAAAGATATTAGAGAATTAAATAGTAATGACTTTTATGATATTGATGTTGTTATTCATCTTGCAAATATAGCAAATGATCCAGCAGTTGAATTAAGACAAGAACTTAGTTGGGAGGTAAATGTTTTAACTGCATTGCAAATTTCTGAGTTTTCAAAAAAAAATAAAATTAAAAAATTTATTTATGCCAGTTCAGGCAGTGTATATGGATATAAAGAGGAAGATAAAGTTACAGAAGAACTTAGTTTAGTTCCAATATCAACATACAATAAAACAAAAATGGTTGCTGAGGAATTATTTAGACGGTCAGAAAATGATTTTGATTTGTATATAATAAGACCTGCAACAGTCTGTGGGTATAGCAAAAGAATGAGGTTAGATTTAAGTGTAAATATGTTGACTATGCAAGCGTTGAAAAATAAGAAAATTACGGTTTTTGGAGGAAGTCAAATTAGACCAAACATACACGTAAATGATTTAGTAAATGTATACATTCATTTATTAAAAAATAATGTAAAGCCAGGAACTTATAATGCTGGTTTTGAGAATTTATCGATTCTGGAAATTGCGGAGATTATTAAAAGTAAAATTGAATCAACAATAGAAATTAGCGAGTCAAATGATCCTAGATCGTACAGATTAGACTCTTCAAAGTTAATTAACACAGGTTTTAAAAAAAAATTTAATGTTGAAATGGGAATAAATGAACTTATAAGTAAGTTTAACTCAGGTGAAATTATTGAAGATGACAGTAATTATACTGTAAAATGGATGAAGATGAATAATATATAAATTTATGGGTAAAGAAATTAATTTATTAAAAAACTATCCTAAAACTAAACGAGATCTTTCAAAAAGACTGAGTGAAAAAACTGATGAGGATAGAAAGATAGCGCAAAAATTTGGTAGAGAATTTTTTGATGGAGAAAGAAAAACAGGTTATGGTGGTTTTTATTATAATCCTAGATTTTGGCAACCAGTAATACCAACTTTCAAGGAATTTTATAAGTTAGATGACAATAGTTCTGTTTTAGATGTTGGATGTGCCAAAGGTTTTATGCTTTATGATTTTACACAAATTATACCAGGAATTAAAATATCTGGAATTGATATTAGTAAATATGCAATAGAAAATAGTCTTGATGAAGTTAGCAATAATCTTTTAGTTGCAGACGCAAGAGAGTTGCCTTTTGAAGACAATAGTTTTGATCTTGTTATATCAATTACTACAGTTCATAATTTTGAAATTGAGGATTGCAAAAAGGCTCTAAGAGAAATTCAAAGGGTATCAAAAAAATATAGTTTTATAACTGTAGATGCTTTTCATAATGAAGACGAAGAAAAAATAATGAATGCTTGGAACCTCACAGCCAAAACAATTTTACATGTCGATGATTGGAAGAATCTATTCTATAGTTGTGGTTATAAAGGAGATTATTATTGGTTTATTCCATAGTAATATAACTGTTGAACAAAAAAATTTATAAAATTTTGTATGAAAAAATGGTTCTTATTAGAGTCGTTGAGGAAATGATAGCTAATAAATATCGTGAAAATAAAATGAGATGTCCTACGCATCTATGTACTGGTCAAGAAGCAATATCGTCTGCTGTAAGTGCAAATTTGAAAATACAAGATACTGTTGTAAGTACACATAGATCTCATGGTCACTATTTGGGCAAAGGTGGTAATGT
Organism: uncultured Alphaproteobacteria bacterium; assembly: GCA_902592345.1. Lineage (GTDB taxonomy): Bacteria > Pseudomonadota > Alphaproteobacteria > HIMB59 > CACPNW01. The sequence continues at coordinate 11,254 of CACJEE010000026.1, read as the reverse complement.
TGACAAGATGATTGCAGAAATTTATGGAAAATCATCTGGATGCAGTAAGGGTTATGGAGGATCTATGCATTTAATAGATCTTAATGTTAATTTTATGGGTAGCACTGCAATTGTTGGAAACTCAATGCCAATTGGGATAGGTTTGGGACTATCTTCCAAACTAGAAAATTATAATAATATTAGTTGTGTTTACTTTGGTGAAGGTTGTACTGAGGAAGGAATTTTTCATGAGTCTGTTAATTTTGCAATTACAAAAAAACTTCCAGTTTTATTTGTATGCGAGAATAATTTGTATTCAGTTTATTCAGGTTTGAATGTAAGGCAGCCTAAAAATAGGAAAATTCACAAAATGGTTGAAGGCATGGGTATTAAATCATTTAATGGTGATGGTAACAATGTTATCGATGTATATAAGTTAACAAACAAAGCCGTAAAATATATTAAACAAAACAATAAACCTGCTTTTCTTGAGTTTAAAACTTATAGATGGAGAGAGCATTGTGGTCCAAATTATGATAACGATATTGGTTATAGAACAGAAAAAGAATACCTTGACTGGAAAAAGAAAGATCCGATAAAAAATTATATAAAGTTTCTAACGAACAAAAATATTTTCAAATTAGAATATTTAAAAAGAATTGATAAATCTATCATATCAAAGTCGATAAAAGCTTTTAATTTTGCAGAAAAATCAAAATTTCCTTCTAAGAATGACGCAACTAAAAATGTCTATGCCTAAAAAAAGAATTATTAAATTTAATGAAGCAATCAATGAAGCTATGGTTACTGCAATGAATTTGAATAAAAAAGTGTTATGTTTTGGTCTCGGTGTAGATGATCCAAAAAGAATATTTAATACGACAAAAAATCTCAAGGAAAAATTTGGATCTGATAGAGTTTTTGACACTCCTACATCTGAAAATGCTATGACTGGAGTTGGTATTGGAATGAGTCTTAAAGGATATTATCCAGTAATGGTACATCAAAGGCTTGATTTTTTTTTATTAGCAATGGATCAATTAGTAAATAGTGCAGCAAAATGGCATTATATGTTTGGGGGTCAGCAAAATATACCTATAACAATTCGATTAATTGTTGGAAGAGGCTGGGGCCAAGGACCTACTCATTCACAAAGCCTGCATTCATGGTTTGCCCATATTCCAGGGCTAAAGGTTGTAATGCCTTCTTCGGCTAGAGATGCTAAAGGACTTTTACTATCAAGTATCTTTGATAAAAATCCAGTAATATTTATTGAGCATAGATGGCTGCACAACACTACTAGCGAAGTACCTGTTAAAAAATATTTAACACCCATATCCAAACCAAAAATTATAAAAAAGGGATCAGATATTACTCTTATATGTATTTCATATATGACTATAGAAGCAATTAGAGCAGTAGATTTTCTAGAGAAAGAGAATGTTTCAGTTGAAATAATTGATCTTAGAACAATTTCTCCAATTAATTATAGTATAATTAATAACTCTATTAAAAAAACTGGCAGGTTTTTAGTTTTAGATATTGGAAATGAAAAATATGGTGTAGCCTCAGAAATAATTTCTACTATTACAATTAAACTTTATAAATACTTAAAAAATCCACCCAATAAAATTACTTTACCGCATATTCCAACTCCTACAAGCTTTGGTTTAACTAAAGATTTTTATCCAACTTACAGAGATATAATTTTTGAGGTTCTAAAGATGCTTAAGAAAAAAACTTTAAAAAATAAAATTCCAGTTTTAAAAAATTTGCACGATGTACCAGGTAATTGGTTTACTGGTCCTTTTTAAAAAATGTATTTCAAAAAAATTTTAATTTTGGGTGCAAATTCATTTTCTGGTAACAGTTTAGTAAATTATTATTTAAATAAAAATAAATCAGTTGTAGGAATTAGCAGATCTACAAAAATAAATAAAATAATGTCCTCATTTAGTAAAAATAAAAATGTTAAAAATTATAAATTCTATCAACTTGATATTAATAAAGATTTAAAAAAAATATTGAGTATAACAAATTCTTTTAAACCAGATATCATTATAAATTATACTGCTCAAGGAGATGTGAGACATAGCTGGAATAACCCCTCGCAATGGTATCAGACTAATTGTATCGGAACTGTTAATTTTAGTTCAGAGCTTATTAATAAAAGTTATTTAAGAAAATATGTTGCAATTTCAACTCCAGAAGTTTTTGGATCTTCACCCAACTCAATTATTGAGACAAATAATTTTAATCCTAGCACACCATATGCAGCTTCTAAACTTGCTGGAGATTTGCATTTAATGACATTATTTAAAAAATATGATTTTCCTGTTGTGTTTACTAGATCCTCGAATGTTTATGGCCCACATCAACAGCTTTATAGAATAATTCCAAAAACCATTATTAAAATTATGCGCCAAGAAGTAATTGATTTGCATGGAAAAGGAAGAGGTAGAAGGGATTTTATAAATATCGAAGACGTAAATAGGGCGATCCATTTAATTATAAATAAAGGAGAAAATGGAGAGTCTTATAATATCGCAAATAATTCAAATTTAATTTCTATTTATGATTTAGTTAAAAAAATTTCATTGATAATGGAGGTAAAAAACTGGCAGAGATATATTAAACTTGTTGATGAAAATTTTGGTCAGGATCATATTTATAAACTCAATACAACCAAAATTAGAAAAATAGGATGGAAAGAAAAAGTTACTATTGAATCAGGTATTAAGCAAACAATAATGTGGATTAAAAAATATTGGAAATATATAGATAAAATGCCACATGAGTACATACATAAAGCTTGAAATAATATATAAGAATTAAATGAGTGAAAAATTAAAAAACTATCTCCCAAAACAATATAAGAAAACAGAGCAACTACCGATTAACCACAATTATTTAAGAAAGCAATTCAGTAATTCAAAAGCAATATTTAATGATATAAAAAAATTAAATTTTAATACTGACTATACTTTAGGTAAGAAAGTTGATGAAGTTGAAAAAAAATTTGCAAAAATAACAAATTGTAAATATGCCGTAGGTGTAGGCAGTGGAACTGATGCAATAACTCTAAGTTTAAAGGCATTAGGTATTAAAAATGGAGATGAGGTCATAACTCCAACTTATACATTTTACGCAACTGTTGGAGCCATAGTTCAATCAGGTGCAAAACCTGTATTTGTTGATATTTCTAATGATTTAAACATCGATATTCAAAAAATTAAAAATAAAATTACATCAAAAACCAAAGCAATAGTGCCCGTTCATTGGTCAGGGCAAATTTGCAATATGTCTGAATTAAAAAAAATTGCTAGAAAATATAAATTAACAATAGTTGAAGATGCTTGTCATGCAATAAAAGCTACAAGAGATGGATACAGAGCAGGACATTATAGTAATAGTGCTTGTTTTAGTATGCATCCTCTTAAAAATTTAAATGTGTGGGGTGACGGAGGATTTATTGTTACCAATTCAAAAAAAATGTATGAGAATTTACTAATGCAAAGAAATCATGGATTAATTAATAGAGATACATGTAAGATTTTTGCAGGAAATTCTAGGTTGGACACAATCCAAGCAATTGTTGCAAGTCATTTATTAAAAAAATTAGATAATATTACAGAAAAAAGAATTAGAAATGCTAAAGTTTTAGATAGAGAACTTTCTAAGCTAGACCAAGTTACAATTCCTAGAAGGTTTAAGAACTCTAAACATGTATTCCATATTTATGTAATAGAAGTTAAAAACAGAGACAAACTAAAAAGTTTTTTGATATCAAGAGGAATAGATGCTAAAATTCACTATCCTGTACCTATGCATTTGCAGCCAGCAGCTAAATATTTAAATTATAAAAAAGGTGATTTTCCGATATCAGAAAAAATATGTAAAACTGTTATATCCCTACCTGTCCATGAGTTTATTTCTCTTAATCAAATCAAATTTATGATTAATCAAATAAAAATTTTCTATACATGATAAAAGTTCCTTTTGTAAATTTAGGATTACAATATAAAAATTATAAAAAACCTATTTTAAATAAATTCGATTTATTATCCTCTAATGGTGAATATGTTTTAGGTAAAGAATTAAATAAGTTTGAAAAAGAATTTGCTAATTACTGTGGTACAAAATATGCTATTGGTTTAGGTAATGGCTCAGATGCCATTTCATTTAGTTTAATTTCACTAGGAATAGGTCCTGGTGATGAAATTATTATACCTGCTAATTCTTTTGTTGCAACAGCTTGGACAGTTGCAAATACTGGTGCAAAAATTATTTATGCAGATGTCAATGATGACTTTAATATTAATCCTGACTCAATAATAAAATTAATTACAAAAAAAACTAAAGCAATTATACCGGTTCATCTTACTGGAAAAATATGTAAAATAAACGAGATAGAAAAAATAGCAAAAAAACATAATCTTCATGTAATTGAAGATGCTGCACAAGCAGTTGGCGCAATGTACAAATCTAAAAAAGCAGGTTCTTTTGGCATTACAGGTTGTTTTAGCTTGCATCCATTAAAAAATCTCCATGTTCATGGAGATGGAGGTGTTTTGACAACAAATAATAAAAAAATTTATCAAAAAATTCTTAAGCTAAGAAATCATGGTTTAAGGAATAGGGATGAGTGTGAATTTTGGGGTTACAATTCAAGATTAGATAACATTCAAGCTGCAATTGCAAGAATAAAGTTAAAAGATATAGAAAAAATAAATAATAAATTTAAAAATATAGCTAAAATTTATAATTATGAATTTTCTAAAATATTAGAGATTCCATTAGATGACAAAAACAGGAAAAGTGTCTATCATAGGTATGTTATTAAATCTAATAAAAGAGATCAATTAAAAAAATATTTATATTCAAAAGGAATAGAAACTAAAATAAATTATCCTATACCCTTGCATTTACAAAAAGCATCAAAAAATATAAATTATAAAAAAAATAGCTTATTAAATACTGAAAAATTATCTAAAAGAATTTTATCATTACCAATTTATAGTGAATTAACTGATCAGCAGATTCATTATGTAGTAAAAACTGTAAAATCATTTTTTGATTAAACAAATTAAATTTAAAATTATGATAATAAACGATAAAATTCCAAAATATTTAAATGCTGCGGTTTTGGTAGCTAAAAAAAAGCCACTGAAATTTATGAATTTGAAAATACCTAAACTCCAAAGAGGGCAAGTTTTAGTAAAAATATTTTATTCAGGGATATGTGGTAGTCAAATTATGGAAATAAATGGTCATAGAGGAAAAGATCCGTATATCCCTCATTTGTTAGGCCATGAAGGGTATGGCGTAGTAATTAAAAACGGTTCTGGAGTTAAAAAAGTAAAACCGAATGATAGAGTTATACTTACCTGGATTAAAGGTTCTGGAATTAGCTCAAGTGGACCATTATTTAAATTTAAAAATAAAACAATTAATGCAGGCCCTATTACAACTTTTAGTGACTATTCTATAATTTCTGAAGATAGACTAGTGCTAGCTCCAAAAAAAATTACTCCATTAGAGGCAGTTTTATTTGGTTGTGCTATACCAACGGGAGCAGGAATGGTCTTTAATGAATTAAATATTACAAAGCAATCCATTGTTGCCATTTTTGGAGTTGGGGGTGTTGGTTTATTTAGTTTGATTGCATCAAAAATTGCAAAAGCTAAAAAAATCATTGCTATTGACATTAACTCTGAAAAATTAAAATTAGCAAAAAAATTTGGTGCAACTTATACCATTAATTTAAATAAAAATAATTTATACAATAGAATAAAAAAAATAACCAATAATCAATTAGTAGATTTTTCAATTGATTGTGCTGGCAAAGTAGAGACAATAGAGCAAAGTCTGAAAATTATTAATAATTCCGGAACTGTATTGTTTTCATCTCATCCTAAATATAACCAAAAATTAAAAATTGATCCTTTTGATTTAATTAAAGGTAAGAAAATTTTTGGAACTTGGGGTGGAAATGTTAACCCAGATTATGATATAAAAAAAATATATTCAATTTTTAAAAAAATAAATTTGCAATTTAATTTTTTTACTTCAGATATTTATAATTTTAAGGATATTAATCTTGCGATTGATGATTATAAAAAAGGAAAAGTACAAAGACCAATAATTAGTTTTTAAATGTTAAATAAAGAATATTTTAATGATAAAAATTTAAAACAAGTTAGTGGTTATGCTGAAACAAAATATGTTCCAAGTTATTTAGTGTACCCAAAGTCCTTAGAGGACCTAAATAATATTATCAACATAGCTATAGAAAATAAAATTTCAATTTGTTGTAGAGGTAATGGTTTGAGCTATGCTGATTTAGTAACTAATAAAGATAATATTTTAATAGACCTTACTTTATTTAAAAACATCAAAAGCTGGAGTAAAGATACAGGAATAATTGATTTAGAGCCAGGAGTAAGTTTTGGAGATGTATTTAATTTAACAATGCTTGATGGGTGGATATTACCTTGCTGTCCAGGAAGCATGGATATTACTATAGGAGGTGCAATTTCAAATAACGTCCATGGGAAAGACTCATATAAGATGGGTAATTTTGGTAACAACGTAATATCTATGAAGGTATTGCTATCTTCTGGTAAAATTATTTATGTGAGTCGTAAAGAAAATGCAGAAATTTTTAAAGCCATCATTGGAGGAATGGGTTTATTAGGTATAATAATTGAGGCTAAATTAAAGCTAAAAAAAATTAGTTCGCCATTTGTCGAAACTAGCAATGTTTTATCGAAAAATATTTATGAAACTATCGAAGTATTTGACAAGTACAAAGATGAATATGATTTTTCTGTAGCTTGGGCAGATTGCTTTTCATCTGAACAATCTTTAGGAAGAGGATTTGTTTCACTTGCAAAATGGAGTGGTGAAAAAAAAATTGAAAAAAAACTTTTGGAAAAATCTCTTATTAAAAGTAATAGAAAATCAAATTTAATATTTAATGTTTTACCATCTAAACCAACTTGGTTTATTCTTAAATATTTCGCGAATAGACAGACATTTAAATATTTCAATAAATTTTTTTACAATTATAATGTCTTTAAAAAATCATTAGGTCTTAATTTAGAAAATAAATTAGAATTATTTAATAATTTTAATTTTCTTCATAATAAAATGCCTGATATAAAAAACATACATAAACCCTATGGTTTTTTAGAATTTCAACCACTACTTCCAATCAAAAACATAGATAGAAACATTAAAGAAATTTTATTATTATGTAAAAAATTCAAAACTGAATCACTTTTATGTGGTGTAAAATTGCATAAGGCAGACGAATTTTTTTTATCTTATCAACTTGATGGTTTTAGTCTTGGAATTGATATACAAATAAAAGGAAAAAAAAGAGAAGATATAAGATCATTTTCTAACGACTTGTTTGATTTAGTATCCGATTGTGGTGGAAAAATATACTTGGCAAAAGATGAGTATATGACTAATCAACATTTGAAGAGGATGTACCCTAATATTGATTTATTTTTAAATTTAAAAAAACAATATGATAACAAAGGTGTTTTTTCTTCTGATTTATTTAAAAGAATATTAAATGATTAAATATATATTTTATTGTTTTTGTTTTTCTTCATTAATTTTTATATTCCATTTAAGTATTGTAAGAATTACCAATAAAATAAAATTTATTTATCTAATTTTTTGTTTACTAGCCTCTATTATATTCTCTTTCACTATTTTATTTATATTTTCTTTAGTCTCTTTTTTTGATTTTGAAAAAATAATAGTTATGTTTAGTATTAATTTATTTATTTTTTTTGCATATATCGAGTTTTTTTCAATGATTTGTAGAGGGTTCTCTTTACGAATTTTAACAGATGTATACTTAAACAAAACTGTAGAAATAAATTCAATAAATAAAATATATGCAATGGGTAAAGGACATTCTTGGCTTTTGAAAAAAAGAATTGACTCAATAATAAAATCAAAATTAATTTATTATGATGGAGAAAATTATCTACTTACTAATTTTGGCAAAAACATCTCAACTATTAGTATTATTTTTAAGAAAATTTTAAAATTAGGAAAAGGAGGAGAATAATGTTTTTTAGTTTATTGTTTTCCTTATTATCTTTTTTTATTTTTTTATTATTTGAAATTATTTTAAGACAAATAAATTTAAGAAAAACATTAAGTCCTATTAATATATTGATATTTGCATTATTGTTTTATTTTATAATAAGCATTACTTTTAATATATTTGTATTTTATAATCCAATTGAAAGATATTTAATCTCTTTATTGTATTTTTTATTATATGCTGTTTTGTATTTACATTTATTTATAGGATTATCTAAATCAGTTTCATTAAGAATAATTGATGAAATTAACTATTCTTCATTAAAACAGCTTTCTCTCTTTGAATTAAATAAATTATATTCTGAAGATGATTTTTTTTATAAGAGGGTAGATTTAATGATAGAAAATAATTGGCTTATTAATAATAAGAATCATCTTGTTTGTTCAAGTAAAGGCACTTTATTAGTTAAATTGAATATATTTTTTCTTGATTTATACAAAATCAAAAATTCAGGATAATTAATGAATTATATTGAAACGAAAATAAAAAATAATGTTCTAATTATTTTTATTCTTACTACGTTATTTTATACGTTTGAACAGATAATTTTAGGTCCATTTAGTTTTATAACAGCAAATGACACTGCAATGCATGCTTTTCCTAAAAGGATAGCAGTTGTAAAAAATTTCTATGAATATGGATTAAGTTTTTGGTTTCCAAATGTTTCAGCTGGTGCTGATATGTACTCAGCTAATAATTTATCTTATACTGCATTAAGGGAAGCTGGAATCTTAATGCTAATTTTTCCAGCATGGCTTGCATTTCAAATTACTTTATTCTTTTCAATATTTTTTGCTGGTTACTTTACTTATAAAATTTCATTAAATCATTTAAATTTATCAATCCCAATTTCTTTTTTCGCTGGTTTTTTATATCAGGCTTGTACGCCATATTATTTTGATATTGCTATAAGTTTTTTACCTTTTTTCATTTATTATTTTCAAAAATTTGCAATAGATAATTTTAATTTAAAAAATATTACTCTTTTTATTATTCTTTCTTTATTTTATTCTTCAACTATTGGAATAGTTAATCAATTTTCATGTTTATTATTAATAATAATGTGGTCCTTATTTATAAATTATAATCCCAAACTAAATTTAAAAAAAATTACATATTTTATTATATTTTTAATTATACTGGGATTATATTTTTTACCTCAATTAATTTCACTTAAAGAAAATAGTATTACTTCTCATAGAACATTAAATCTTGAAGATGGTGCAGTCTGCACTAATTTTTTTCTTTGCTTAGAATTAAAATACATAATGTTTTCATCAGTATTCCAGGAAAAGATATTTCCATGGGGTATTTATTTAGTAATTATAATTATCACTGGTTTTTATAGATATAAATTAGATATTAAGGCCTTAATAATTTCAAATTTTTTAATTATTTTTTCGTTTGGAACAATTTTTATAACTTTATTTTTTAAAAAATTTATTCTTCAATTTGATCTATTTCTATTTTTAAAAGGTTTGAATATTTATAGATGGGGAGAGCCATTTTCTTTTATTTATGTTTTAGGATTGATGTTAACAATAAAAAAAATAAAATTATTAACAAATAAATTTGCAGTTAGTATATTCTTAATACCAGTTATCGTTTTTTTTGTATTTGACCAGATTGAAAAAAGAAAATCAAATATAGAAATATATTTATCAAAATCACATTCATTTACCGGAGTATTTGAAAATAATTTAATTAAAGACATTGAGAAAAAAATACATCATAATGATCCTTATAGAGCGCAAAATTACCCAGGTGAAATTATCAGTATTTCATGGTTAGCTGGTTATGGTATTGAGGAAGCAGGTGGGCAAAATTTTATGGTATTGTCTGAATATCTTGATTTATGGAATACCATGGTTCATAAAAATTATGATAATTTTATTAAATATAGAGATGAATATACATTTCCTGTAAGTGAATTTATGAGTTTTTCAACAATGAGTGCGAATGATTTTTATAATAAGAGAAAAAATAATGAAATAATTGATATAGATGAGTATCACAATATAAATTTACTTAGCATGATGAATGTAAAATATATTTATTCTACAAGTTATTTAAAGTCTAAATATCTAGAACCAATTCACTTAATGCCTGAATATTTAGTAAGTCCTGGATTTTCAAAACAAAAATTAAAAGAAAAAATTAAAACAATATTTGGAAAAAGTTATAAAAACTTTAATATATATGAAAATAAATTGGCATTTCCACGAATTTATTTTGCTGACAATATTGAATGTTTCTCAAATAAGTACGACTTGTTAAACCAAATTGCAAGTGCAAGTTATAAAGATCTGAAAAAAACAGGTTATGTTATAGATTGTGAAAATCATATAAATAAAAACTATAATATTGATATTGCAAATAGTATGTTAGAGATAACAAAATACACCCCAGACCAAATAAGCTTAAATTTAAATGTAAAAGGGAATGGAATATTAATTATCACAAACTCATTTCATAATTCTTGGAAAGCGTATTCTGAAAATAGAGAAAAGAGAATTTTTAAAATTAATCATGCTTTTTGGGGTTTGGAAGTTGATGAGAGTGATAAAAATATTGAATTTAAATATCAGCCTAAATACCTAAAAAATAATTTTATGATTAGATAAATTAGGATGATAAAAAAAATATATAATTTTATTAAGAAAGAAAATTTAAACGATTTTGATTTAGTATATAAAACATTATTCAAAAAAGAAAAAATAGTAATTTTTGATGTAGGTGCTAATTTTGGTCAATCTTTAAAAAGGTTCAAAAGTTATCTCAATATTAAAAATTATTACAGCTTTGAACCGTTGAAAGAATGTTATGATTATATAGTCAAAAATTATAATGAAGCGCATTATCATCATTATAATTTAGCCATTGGAAAAAGTATAGAAAGTAAGATATTTTATGTTAATAATAAAAAAGCAAACTCTAGTTTTCATAAACTAAATACAAATTCAAATTGGTGGAAAAATAAAAAAGACCATTTAACTAGACATAATATTATAGATGAAAGAATTGTTGAGGTAACAACACTTGATTATTTTATACAAAATAATAATGTTAATAATATTGATATTTTAAAGATAGATACACAAAATCATGAAGATGAGGTTTTATTAGGATTAAATCAAACATTAA
>CACJEE010000025.1 GCA_902592345.1 uncultured Alphaproteobacteria bacterium | reverse complement strand
AGAAAAAATAAATGGAAATAATAAAATTTTTTATACTACAGGAAGATTGACTAGTGAGATGGTCATCAAAACTGTAAAAATGAAGATACCTATTTTAATATCACGTTCAGGTTTTACATCTTGGGGTGTTGAGCTTGCTAGGAAAACTAATCTTACTTTAATTGGAAGAGCAAAAGGCAAAAAATATCTAGTACTATCAGGTGAAAAAAGAATTGATCATAAATAAATCAAAAACGATAATAGTTATTCTTGCCGGTGGCCAATCACGTCGATTTGGTGGTGGTTATAAAACTCTAAATAGGCTCAATCATATATCCATACTTGATAGAATTATTCAAAATTTTAAAAAGCTAGAGATGGAAATAGTTTTAAATGTAAACTCAAATGAAGAACAGTTTTTAAAAACAGGCTTACATTTAATAAAGGATGAGCTAAAAAATTTTCAAGGTCCTCTTGCTGGAATATTTTCATCAATGAAATGGATATTAAAAAATAAAAAAAATATTGAATGGATCTTTACATCACCATCCGATACTCCATTTTTAAGTAAAAGTTTGGTGGATAAATTTTTAAGCACTAACTATAATAATAAAACTAATATAGTTATAGCAAAATCCTTCAACAAAACACATCCTGTAATTGGTTTTTGGCATATTTCATTAATTAAAAGTTTAGAAGAATTTTTGGCTAAAGATAATAGAAAAATTATGCATTGGGTAGAGCAACAAAATTACGAACTTCTAAATTTTAAAGACAAAAATTATTTTTTTAACATTAATACTCAAGCTGATTTAGTAGAGGCAATTAAAATTGAGAAGTCTATAAAAAAACTATAATTTACTGGATAATCTTAATAATAAGATTATAAATTAATAGCATAAATCATGTCAATTTACCTTCCTATAGCCGAAATGAATATCAATATCTTCTTAATTGTTTTTATTGGAATGATAGTAGGTGCATTATCTGGCCTGTTCGGAGTTGGAGGAGGTTTTTTAATGACTCCTCTTTTGATTTTTCTAGGTATTCCACCTGTAGTTGCAGTTGGTTCTGAGGCTCCACATGTTTTAGCTTCCAGTGTATCTGGGGTGATAGCACACTGGCGTAAAAAAAATGTTGATTTTAAGATGGGTTTTTTTTTATTATCTGGTGGTATAATTGGATCAACTCTAGGAGTTCATTTATTTAAATTACTTAAGACTTATGGTCAAATTGATATTGTTATTCAATTTTTATTTCTAATTTTTCTTGGTTTTATTGGAATATCAATGGCTTTCGAAAGTGCAAAAACAACTATAAAAAATTATCAAACTACTTCAGCAATTAGAACTAAACTACATCAACATTCTTGGATACATGGACTTCCTTTTAAGCTTCGTTTTCACCGCTCAAAATTATATATTTCTGCAATTCCACCTATTTTAATTGGTTTTTTCGTTGGAGTGTTATCAGCAATGATGGGTGTTGGTGGCGGCTTTATTATGATACCTGCAATGGTTTACATATTGGGTATGTCTACAAATGTTGTTGTGGGAACTTCATTATTTCAAATTATTTTTGTAACAGCAAACTCAACCTTTTTTCAATCTTACTTAAACCAAACTGTTGATATAGTTTTATCTGCTCTTATGATCATTGGTGGAGTTATTGGTGCACAAATTGGGGTTAGAATTGGATCAAAATTAAAAGCTGAATATTTGAGAGGTATTTTAGCAATTTTAGTATTACTTGTTTGTGCTAAGATTTTAACTGACTTGATTCTTATGCCCTCAGATTTATTTACTACTTCATTATATTGATCCAAATGAAAAATTTTAAACAATATTTTATTACTTATATAGGGATGGGATTATTAGCTTTATACTATGTAAGTCGATTTTTTGAAATTGATTTCGATTATTTATTTCAGATAACTATCTTTATTTTATCAGGATGCTTATTATTGAAATTATTTTATTGGTACAAAATTGGCAAAAGTTCTGAAAGGGAAAATTTATTGAGATTTTCTTTTATCGTTTTAACATATTTTCTTCCAATATATATGATAATTCAAGAACCTACTTTAATTATTGATTTAACAATTTTAAAAATATCTTATGTAATTATTTTTACTTTTGCCTTTATTGGAATACTTATAGAAAGATATCTGTTTACTATGAAAGAAAAAATTAAAGAAAATTTATAATATGAATAAAATAAAGTAAAATGAATAATAAATTACAATCTCTTGTCTTTATCATTGTGTTTTTTTTTACAAAAGCAATTTTGGCTGAGGCATATTTTGATTTATCCCAAAATAATATTAAAATTGAAACAGATTTTAATGGTAAAGAAATAATTATTTTTGGAATTTTAAATGATGGTCAAGAAACTATTATTACTATTAAAGGTCCTCCTAAAAAAGCATTAATTCAAAAAAAAGAGAGAATTTTAGGTTTTTGGTTTAATACAAAACAAATTACTTACGATAAAATTCCCAGTATTTTTTTTATTGCGTCATCAGCAAAGCTTGAAGATATTTTACCAATGTCTACCATAATTAAAGAAGAGCTTAGCTTTGATTTATTATTAGAAAATAAATTATCACAAAGAAATTTTATATCTGATGTATCATTAAAGAATTGGCAGGATAATTTTGTTAGAATTAAAAAAAATAAAAATTTATTCAAACAATATAAAGTTGCAAAAATAGAAAATAAACTTTTTCAAACACGGGTTTTTTTTCCAGCTGAGTCAATTCCTGGCAAATATAAAGTTCAAGTGTATCAAATAAAAAATAATATAATTTTAAATAAGAAAGAAAAAATTTTAACTTTACAAAAATCTGGCATGGGAAGTCAAATATATGATTTTGCACACAAAAATGCAGCAGCTTATGGTTTTTTTACTATCGTATTTGCTATATTATCAGGATTTCTTGCCGCAACATTGTTTAGGAGGTATTAATGAGTGATAGTAGGTACATATTAGTTATTGCTGATGATTCACCAGAGATGGAAATTGCTCTTGAGTACGCGTGCGCTAGATCAAAAAAAACAAGCCGGAAAATAATTATAGCAACATTTATAGAGCCTTTGGATGTTTTAACAACTCAAGGTGTAACAGAAATTATGAAAAATGAAGCAAGAGAAGAAGCTGAAAACCTTCTTCAAAAAGCAGCAAGTCATGTAAAAAATAAAACTGGTGAAATTCCTTCTTTGGCACTTAGAGAGGGAGAAACAATTACTGAATTAAAAAAACTTCTTGAAGAAGAAGAAAAAATTAATGTATTAGTTTTAGCTGCAAATTCTGATCCTAAAAATAAAGAATCAAATATGATTATTAATTCTCTAGTAAGTCAAGAAATTGCAAATCTAAGAGTGCCAGTTATGATTGTACCTGGTAATTTTTCAAAAGATCACATTGCTTTAATTACTTAGATATGTCTGAATTAATAGCTGAAAAATTAATTGATATTGGATCAGTTCAGTTTTCTTTTAATGATCATTTTACATTAACATCAGGTTTAAAATCTCCAGTTTACGTAGATTGTCGAAGAATTATATCTTTTATTGATGAAAGAGATTTGATTATTAACGAGGCTGTTAATTATTTTAAATCAAATAATTTGAAATTTGATTTAATAGCAGGTGGTGAAACAGCGGGCATTCCCTATGCTGCAATTATTTCTGAAAGAATGAAAAAACCGATGTTATATATCCGTAAGAAACCAAAAGGGTTCGGTAAAAACCAGCAAATTGAAGGAGAATTTAAAACAAAAGACAATGCTATTTTAATTGAAGATCTGGCAACGGATGGTGGAAGTAAAGTTATATTTATTGAAGCAATGAGAAAAGCTGGATTAATAGTAAAGGAAATTTTTGTTATTTTTTATTACAACATATTTGATTTTGAAGACTCAGTTTTATCTAATTTAGATGTTAATATTCACTATCTTTGCACATGGAAAGATATTATTTCTGTTATAGAAAAAAGAAACTTATATAATCGAAATGAAATAAATAATTTAAAAAATTTTTTATCTAATCCTGATAGTTGGAGAAAAAATAATGCCTAATATTATTTTAATCAGTGGGGGTTTTGATCCGATTCATAGCGGTCATATAAAATTAATTAATGATGCTAGTAAATATGGGGATGTAATAGTTCTTCTTAATTCAGATCAATGGTTAAGAAATAAAAAAGGTAAAGAATTTTTATCTTTTGATGAAAGAAAAATTATAATGAAAAACATAAAAGGTGTCATTGATGTTATTGAATTTGATGATAGTGACAAGACTTGCATTGATGGAATTAAAAAAGCAAAATCACTTTATAAAAATAATATAATTAAATTTGCAAACGGTGGAGATAGAAATAATGAAACTACACCTGAGAAAGAATTTTGTGATAAAAATGATATAGAAACTCTTTTTGGAATAGGTGGTAATGATAAATCTAATTCAAGTTCTTGGATTTTAAAAAAATGGAAAGAATAGTAATTAAGGATAAAGTTTTTTAATTTTCCAGGAGTTATCACTTTTCAAATAAAGTACTCGGTCATGAAATCTAAATGGCATTTCTTGCCAAAACTCAATTAAATTAGGCATAACTAAATAGCCATTCCAATGTGAGGGACGAGGAATATCTTTATCTTTATATTTCATTTCAAAATCTTTAATGTTTTTTACTAATTCATCTCTAGATGGAAGATCATCACTTTGGTTAGATGACCATGCTCCAATCTGACTATTTCTTGGGCGTGTTTTAAAATAAGAGTCAGCAACTTCTTTGCTTACAATATTTGCAATACCCTCTATTCTTATCTGTCTATTTTGAGTTTTCCAATGAAAGTTAAGAGCAACATTTTTATTTTCTTTAATTGATTTACCTTTTTTACTATTAGAATTAGTATAGAAAACTAAACCTAATTCATCATATGATTTTAATAAAACTACTCGTGATGAAGGTTGATTGTTAGAAAGTGTAGATAGTGTCATTGCATTTGGATCGTTTATCTCTGTTTTACATGCTAAATCATACCATTTTTTAAATAAAACGAATGGATCTTTAATGTGCTCAATCAGATCTTTGTGCTTTAACATTTTCGATATATTAAGTAATAAAACTTATATATAATCTTAAAAATAATAAAAAATAGGAATTTAATGTTAATGCAAGGAAAAAAAGGGCTAATAATGGGTGTTGCTAATGATAGGTCAATAGCATGGGGAATAGCAAAATGTTTAGCTGAAAATGGTGCATCAATTGCTCTAACTTATCAAGGAGAGGCTCTTAAAAAGAGAGTAGAGCCGTTAGCTCAATCAATAAATTCAAATATTTTAATACCTTGCGATGTTGCTGACTCTAGTAGTATGGAAAATCTTTTCAAAACACTAGAACAAAAGTGGGGCAAAATTGATTTCTTAGTTCATGGAATTGGTTTTTCAAATAAAGATGAATTGAGAGGTAAATATTACAACACATCTTCAGCAAACTTTAATCAAACAATGCACATTTCATGTTATTCATTTACAGAGGCTTGCAGATTAGCTGAGCCATTAATGAATGATGGTGGCTCTATTTTAACTTTAACTTATTATGGAGCAGAACAAGTTATGCCACATTACAATGTAATGGGTGTTGCCAAAGCTGCTTTAGAAGCTAGTGTTAGATACTTAGCGGTTGATCTTGGTGAAAAGAATGTAAGAGTGAACGCAATAAGTGCTGGTCCAATCAAAACCCTTGCAGCTTCTGGAATAGGTGATTTTAGATTTATTTTAAAATGGAATGAACTAAATGCTCCACTAAAAAGAAATGTTAGTCAAGGTGATGTAGGTAATTCAGCACTTTATCTATTAAGTGATTTAGGAAGCGCTGTAACTGGAGAGATCCAACATGTTGACTGTGGATATCATACTGTTGGAATGGTAGCAGTGGATGAAGCTGAAAAAGTATCTGATCTATTAAATGAATTTAACAATAAATAAATAATGTCATCAAACTCTATTGGAAAATTATTCTCATTCTCAACTTGGGGAGAAAGTCATGGTAAAGCGATAGGATGTGTAATTGATGGAGTTCCATCTAATATTGAGCTTAGTGAAAAAGATATTCAACCTTACCTTAATAAAAGAAAACCTGGTCAATCAAAATATACGACTCAAAGAAAAGAAGATGATAAGATAGAAATTTTATCTGGTGTTTTTGAGGGTAAGACAACTGGCCATCCAATATCTCTAATAATTTACAATAATGACCAAAGATCTAAAGACTATTCAGAAATTAGAGAAAAATTTCGACCTGGTCACGCTGATTATACCTATTGGAAAAAATATGGAATAAGGGATTACAGAGGTGGTGGTAGATCAAGTGCTAGAGAAACTGCTATGCGAGTAGCAGCAGGAGCTGTTGCAAGAAAAGTTATATGGGAAAAAATTGGCAATCAAGCCAAAATTACTGGTGCTCTAATTCAAATAGGTAATTCCAAAATCAACTATGATAATTGGAATGAAAATTTCATCTCTGAAAATGAATTTTTTTGCCCAGATGAAAAAATAATAACTGAATGGAAAAATCTAATTGATAATGCTCGTAAAGATGGATCATCATTAGGTGCAATAATAGAAGTTAGAGCATCAGGTATGCCCGCAGGTCTTGGTGAACCTATATATGAAAAGTTAGATTCTGATATTGCAAAAGCATTGATGACAATTAATGCTGTTAAAGGTGTAGAAATAGGTAATGGCTTTGATAGTGTTAATGAAGATGGAAAAACAAACGTAGATGAAATGATATTAAAAGACGGTAAACCAAGTTTCTTAAGCAACAATAGTGGGGGTATTCTTGGAGGCATTAGCTCTGGACAAAATATAGTTTGTCGATTTGTAGTAAAACCAACAAGCTCGATAACATCTGAGAAAAAAACAATTGATATTAATTTTCAAGAAACAACGATTTCTACAAAAGGACGTCATGATCCTTGTGTAGGTATTAGAGCAGTTCCTGTTGGTGAAGCAATGCTTGCAACTACTATTGCAGATCATTGTCTTCGCTATTTCTGATACTTTGCAGTAATTAAAAATTCTGTATTTCCTTTTGGACCTTTGATAGGGCTTTCAATAATATTCAGTACTTCACAATTACACTCGCATTCAAACCATGTTTTGATTTCATCACAAATACGAACGTGAATGTCAGAGTTTTTAACTACACCTTTTTTTGTTTCATTTTTTTTTGACTCAAATTGTGGTTTAATGAGTACAATAATAATACTTTTATTTTTTAATAACTCTAAACAAGGTAAGATAACTTTTTTAAGACTGATAAAGCTAACATCACAAACTAATAATTCGATTAATTCACTAATTATATCTTTAGTAAGATAACGAGCGTTTATCTTTTCCAAATTTATAACTATTTTATTTTCTTTTAATTTTTCATGTAATTGATTTGTGCCAACATCAACAGAAAATACTTTCTTTGCACCTCTTTGAATTAATACGTCCGTAAAACCTCCAGTAGATGCGCCAAGATCCAAACATACTTGATTTTCTACATTAATATTATTTTCATCAAGTGCTTTAATTAATTTATAGGCTCCTCTAGAAACCCACTTGGGGCCAAGATTTTTGATTTCAATTAAAGAGTAAGGACTTATATTAAATCCACTTTTATTGATAATTTTTCCTTCAACAGAGACTTGACCTGCCATAATCATAGATTGAGCTTTTGTTTTAGACTCAGCTAATTTTCTATCAAAGAGTATTTGATCAAGTCGTATTTTTTTTAAAATCAATTTCTTATATTTTTATTGAAAGATTGAAAATTAACTACGTTATCTTCATAAATCTGTATGATCTTTTTGGCAATAGAATCAGCATCCATTCCTATTTCAGAATATTGTTCTTCAGGAGATTGATGGTCTATAAATTTATCTGGAAAAAAAATATTATTTACTTTGGTTGATGTAATCTTAATTCTTTCATTATGAATATAATTTAAAACACTAGAACTAAATCCACCACTTGAACCTTCTTCAATAGTAAGCAAGTATTTATGATTATCTAATAATTGTTCTAGTAAATTTGTATCAATTGGTTTTGCAAATCTAGCATCTGCCAAAGTTGGTTGAATTCCATTGGCATTAAGAATTTTTATTGCTTCTTGGCAGTTTTGTAACCTTGATCCTAAATTTAAAATCGCTACTTCATTGCCTTCTTCAAGAATAATTCCCTTTCCTATTTCTATGGGGTCAATATTATTATCATTATTATTCATTTCACCTGTTCCTCTTGGATATCTAAATGCCGAAGGCCTATCATTAATAAAAACAGTTGTATTAATCATTCTAATTAATTCATTTTGATTACTAGGTGCCATAATAATAAAATTTGGAAGTGTAGATAGAAAAGTAATATCATATGATCCAGCATGGGTTGGTCCGTCTGCTCCAACTAGTCCAGCACGATCAATTGCAAATCTTACAGGAAGTTTTTGTAATGCTACGTCATGAACAATTTGATCATAAGCCCGCTGTAAAAAAGTTGAATAAATTGCCACATATGGTTTAAAACCTTCTGTAGCAAGTCCTGCGGCCATGGTTACAGCATGTTGTTCAGCTATACCAACATCAAATAACCTATCAGGATGCTGAGAATTAAATATATCTAAACCAGTTCCACTCATCATTGCTGCAGTAAGTGCAACTATTTTTTCATCATTTTTAGCAACATTTGATAATGTTTCCCCAAAAATTGAGGAGTATGTTTTTTTATTTGATGTATTTAAAGATTGACCTGTTTTAACATCAAATTTATTAACACCGTGAAATTTATCATCAGATTTTTCTGCTGGCTCATAACCATAGCCCTTTTTGGTCACACAATGAAGAAAAATTGGTTTATCAACTGATGAGTCTTTTATATTTTCTAAAACTGGAACTAATGTTTTAATATCATGGCCATCGATTGGTCCTAAGTAATAAAAACCTAACTCTTCAAATAAAGTGCCACCAGTAACTAAACCTTTTGAAAACTCCTCAGCTTTATACAAAGTTTTAGATACTGAATTTGATAACTTTGATGATATTTTTTTTAATAAACTTCTAACATTTGTATATTGTTTTGAAGAAAGTAATTTTGTTAAATAATTACTCATTGCACCAACAGGTCTGTCAATTGACATTTCATTATCATTTAAAATTACTATCATTTGTTTGTTACTAGCCCCTATATTGTTCAATGCTTCATATGCCATTCCTGCACTTAGTGCACCATCGCCAATAACAGATATAATTTTAGCATCATCATTATTTAGGTCCTTGGCAACTTTCATACCCATGCCTGCAGAAATAGATGTAGAACTATGCGCTGTACCAAAAGGATCATACTCACTTTCACTTCTTTTTACAAATCCATACAATCCATTTTTTTGTCTTAAGGTTTCAATTTTATTCTTTCTGCCAGTTAGAATTTTGTGAGGATATGATTGATGACCGACATCCCAAATCAATCTATCTCTTGGAGTATTAAAAACAAAGTGTAAAGCTATTGTTAGCTCCACAACACCTAAGCCTGCACCTAAATGTCCTCCAGTTTTTGAAACAGTTTCAATAGTTTTATTTCTAAGCTCATTTGATAAATTTTCTAATTCGATTAATGATAATTTTCGTAAATCAGAAGGAAAATTAATTTTATCTAAAAGTTTATAACTCATAAAACTAAAAATCTTCTTTTATAACTTTGTTGTCCTCAATCATTATTTTTTTAATCTGCATTTCAATATCTTTTAGTTTGTTGTCACAAATTTTCTTAATTTTCATGCCTTCTTCATATAACTTAACTGACTCTTCTAAACCAATTTCACCAGACTCAAGCTTTTCAACAATTAGCTCAAGTTTTTGCAAATTTTTTTCAAAGCTATTTTCTTTATCTTTACTCATATCATCTACCTATTTTTGATAAGATTTTATTCTCTTTTAAATTATACATAATTAAGTATGAATGGTCATTATCAGAAATAACTATCAATACATTATTTTCATCAATTATTTTTAAATCTTTGATATTCTCAGAATTTTTAAGATTTAATGAATAATTTGTTATTTCATTATTTGATAAATCTTTAGTGTTTGAAATTTTAGAATACAAACCATATAAAAGAAATGCAAAACATATAAATATTAATATTGCTAATAATATAACAATAAATTTAAGAAAACTATTACTCATGAATGGAACCTATACTCACAAAGTAAATATAAATAAAGAGCTAAGTTCAATTAGATTGGATAAGATCTTAACCAAAAAAGTTGATAAATTATCTCGTATGCAAATTAAAACGTTGATCAAAAGTGGGAATGTTAAATTAAACAATATTCCAATACTTGACCCATCATATTTAGTAAGAGAAAACGATAGTTTTGAAATATCTATATTCAAACCTGAAGAAACTAAATATACAGCTGAAGATATAGCTCTAAACATTATATATGAGGATGATGATTTAATTGTAATTAATAAGCAAGCGGGAATTGTAACTCATCCAGCGCCTGGAAATCAAACAGGAACATTAGTTCAAGCATTAATTCATCATTCAAAAAATACACTAAGTGATGTTAATGGAAATAATAGGCCTGGTATTGTTCATAGATTAGATAAAAATACTAGTGGATTAATGGTAATTGCAAAAAATAATTTTACACATATACATTTAGCTAATCAGTTTAAAATACATTCAATATCTAGAAAATATCAAGCAATTATTTGGGGAGTACCTTCTAATCAAATTATAGAAGGATACATTGAAAGACATAAAATAAATAGAAAAAAAATGAGCTTAAATAATAAAGAATATGGAAAGTTTTCAAAAACAGAAATAAAGTTGATTAAATCTTTTCAAAACTCTTCTTTAATTGAATGTGCACTTCATACAGGAAGGACACATCAAATAAGGTTGCATTTAACATCAATTAATTCACCTGTAGTAGGTGATGCAATTTACGGTAAAAACAAAATTAGTAAATATGGGTTAGATAAAAAAAATTTTAATAAATTTTTAATTTTAAAAAACTTTCAACGACAAGCATTACATGCAGTTCATTTAGGTTTTTTTCATCCAAAATTAAAAAAAAATATGCAATTCAACTCAAATTTGCCTGAAGATATGAAGAATTTACTAGATTTGTTAATAAAATATTAATTTCGATTTTAAATATGATATAGGGCAGGGATGCAATTACCTGTACTTTCATCTGAGGGGAATTTATCAATTTATTTACAAGAAATTAAAAAATTTCCTATTCTTACTGCTGATGAAGAGTATATGCTGGCAAAGAGATATAAAGAATATGGGGACACAGAAGCTGCACATAAATTAGTAACAAGTCATTTACGTTTGGTGGCTAAGATTGCGATGGGATATCGTGGTTATGGTTTGCCAGTTACAGATCTAATTTCAGAAGGTAATGTAGGAATAATGCAAGCAGTAAAAAAATTTGACCCTGAAAGAGGATTTAGACTTGCTACATACGCAATGTGGTGGATCAGAGCTCAGATTCAAGAATATGTTTTACATAGTTGGTCATTAGTAAAAATTGGCACAACGGCTGCGCAAAAAAAATTATTTTTCAATTTAAAAAAACTTAAAAACCAACTTAGTTCAATTGACTCTGGAGATTTATCGCCAGAAAATGCACGTGAAATTGCAAACCGATTGAATGTAAAAGAAGCAGAAGTATTAGACATGAACAACAGATTATTCTCTGGTGATCAATCATTGAATATTCAAGTTGGAAATGAAGGTGATGCAGAATGGCAAGATATGCTTGTCGACTCTAAGGATACTCAAGATAATATAATAGCAAATACAGATGAACTTTTATATAGAAAGAAAATATTTGAAAAAGCAATAAAAGTTCTAAATGATAGAGAAAAAGAAATTATTAAATTAAGAAAATTAAAGGACAAACCTGTAAAACTTGAAGAGTTAAGCAAAAAATTTAATATTAGTCGTGAAAGAGTAAGGCAAATTGAAGAAAAAGCTTTTGAAAAACTTAAAAAACAAGTTTCAACTATTATTCAATAAGTTATTTCTATCAATAGTATGAACTCTATCTGGGCCTGTAGAGATAATAGAGATATTGTTTTCAATTTTTGATTCTAAAAAATCTATATAATCTTGAGCTTTTTTTGGAAGTTGATTCCAGCCAGTTAATCCATAAGTCGATGTACGCCAACCAGGTATTGTTTCATAAATTGGCTTTAATTTATCATGCAAATTTTCATCAAAGGGTAGATAATTATATTTTTTTTTCTCTACCTCGTAACCAACACAGACTTTTATTTCTTCTATTTCATCCAAAACATCAAGTTTTGTTAAGACAACATCAGTAATACCATTTATTGCTATTGATTGTTTTACTAAAACGCTATCAAACCATCCACAACGTCGTTGTCTTTTTGTTACTGTCCCAAATTCTTGACCCTTTTCAACAAAATGGTCTCCAATTTCATCATTAAGTTCAGTTACAAATGGCCCAGACCCAACTCTAGTTGTATAAGCTTTTGTAATACCTAATACATTATGATTTTCTTTTATACCAAAGCCTGTACCTGAAAAAATTTGACCAGAAGATGTATTTGAAGAAGTTACATATGGATATGTTCCAAAATCAATATCTAACAATGAGCCTTGAGCTCCTTCAAATAAAATAAATTTATTTTTTTTTCCTTCATCATTAATTATTTTCCAAACAGGTGCACCAAAATAGAGAATTTCACCTGAAATTTTAATTAAATCTTCAAATGTTTTTTCAAAATCCGCTTGTTTATTAAATTTTTTTAATCTTGGCTCATGAAAATCATACATATTTTTAATTTTGTTTTTTAAATTATTATGGTCACTCAAATCACAAAGTCTTATCGCTCTTCTTCCAACCTTATCTTCATAGGCTGGACCAATTCCTTTTTTTGTTGTTCCAATTATATTGTCACCCCTAGAAAGTTCATTTATTTCATCAATTAATTTATGAATAGGCAATATTAAACAAACATTTTCAGCAATTAATAAATTATTTTTATCAATAAGAATTTTTTGTTCTTTTAAACTAGCAATTTCATTAATTAAGGCCCATGGATCAAGTACTACTCCATTGCCTATTAAACATTTTTTGTTTCTAATAATCCCCGAAGGTAATAAATTAAGTTTATATACATCATCATTAACTTTAATTGTATGCCCAGCATTATTTCCACCCTGAAATCTGACTACTAAATCTGCTTTTGAAGATAACCAATCTACTATTTTTCCTTTACCCTCGTCACCCCATTGAGTTCCTACAATCGTATAAAACACTATATTTTTATTACCTTTTTATTTTTATATATATGTGAACAGAAATATTTTTTTGCCGATTTAGTTATATCAGTAATATCTCCAAAAAAAGAAAAAATTATAAAATTTTTTTTAATTAAATTATTTTTTATACTATCTTTTATTTCATAAGGTACTAGTATTTTTTTAGAACTATTTGCGAATGATGAGGCTCTTAATACGGTATCCATAAAGCAGGTGAAACCTACAGCTGATTCTTCTTTCAATTTATTTTTTATTTTATATCGACCTCCACTAGCAATTTCTCCACGAACATTTTTAGCAAAAAATGTAAATTTTATTCCATCATGATAATTTTTTTTATTAAATTCAGTAAAATCTAAAAAAATTTGATCGTTTCTCTGAAAATTTATCATTTTAGCTATTTTCTTTATATTCTGTATTTCTTTTTTTATTTCATCTGAAATTGAGAGTTCGTTAATTTTTGTAATTAAATCATTAAAGTTCCCAGTCAATCCAAATAAGTTTTCTAAAAATAACTTTTGTTGCTTATTCTTGATTAAATTTAATGAATTTTTTTTATCTTTTTGCTTTATGAATATTTTAAGTTTCTTGAGAGTTTTTAAATCTTTAATTTTAGAAAATATATTATCTAGAAAAACATTTGATGTAAGTTCTAAAGTAATATTTTTAATACCAATTTTTTTTAAAGACTTGTAAGCTAAACTTATAATTTCAATATCAGCCAAAATTGAATCAGAGCCAATTATTTCAGAACCAACTTGTAAAAACTGTCTTTCAGGTCTCAGCATACTGCCTTGCTTGCGTATAACTTCTCCATAATAACAAAGCTTAATAGGTCTAATTTTATTATTAAATCTTGATGAAGCTATTCTAATTATTTGAGGAGTAATATCATCTCTTATAAATAGCTTAGGTTCTTTTTTTTTTGAATCAAGTAAAAAACAATTGTTGCTATTGTTCTTATAAAATTCTAACAAAGGAGTTTTCACTAAATCAAAACCATTAGATACAAAAATATCAATAATTTCATTTTTATATTCATGTTCAACATTTGTATTAAAATCAACATGATCCTTAAAGCCTTCTGGAATTAATGATTTATTTGCCAAGATTAATCCTTATATCTTTTTCTATCCTTTTTGCTTTTGCTTGAACTAATTCTAAGTCTTTTCCCTCAACTAATATTCTAATTAAAGGTTCTGTGCCAGATAACCTTATCAATATTCTAATATTTTTATCTTTAATTTTTTTGTTGTTGAGGTTTTTAATATATAGAAGACAATTTTTTGATATTTTTGTGTAAGGTATATTAATTTTAATTTGAGGAAAATTATTATATAAATTAAAAATTGAGCTAACTGGTTTTTTTAATTTTGATATTATTTCCATTACTTTTAATGCTGCCAAAATTCCATCTCCTGTTTTTGAATACTCAGATAAAATTATATGGCCAGATTGTTCACCTCCTAAAATCGAGTTGTGTTTTTGCATTTCATTTATGACATTTATATCTCCTACCGATGAACGTTTTAATTTAATTTTTAAATTACTTAAAAGATAATTTTCTAATCCAAAGTTTGACATTACTGTAGTAATAATGGGAAACTGAGTTTTTGTGTTATCTAAATTTATAAGATGTTTAGCAAATAATGCAATTATTTTATCACCATCAATTTCTTCGCCTTTTTCATTTACTATGATCAATCTATCTCCATCGCCATCAAAAGCAAAACCTATA
>CACJEE010000024.1 GCA_902592345.1 uncultured Alphaproteobacteria bacterium | reverse complement strand
GAGTTGAATCAGCTGTTTATCAAGGATACTCTGTACCACCTCATTATGACAGTATGATTAGTAAGCTTATTACTTATGCAGACAATCGTAAAGAATGCATTGCAAGAATGAACAGAGCTTTAGAAGAGTACATAATTATGGGCATAAATACAAATATTCAACTTCATCAAAAAATAATAATGAGTAAAGAGTTTCAATCTGGAAAATATGACATAAACTTTATGTCAACTTTCAATTGAATAAAATAATTCCACATCAAAACTTAATCAAATTTTATAAAAAAGGCCTCTTCCCTATGGCAGACAAACTATCAAGTGAAGTTGTTAATCTTTATCAGCCAAAAAAACGTTTTTTAATTCCAATAAATAATTTTCATGTGCCAAAAAAATTATTTAAATTATTTAAAAAAAATAATTATATATATAGGGTAAATAATAATTTTGAAAAAGTTATTTCTCAATGCCAAATTGTGAATAGAAAAGATAATGGAACTTGGATAAATGATATTATTCTGAATACTTACATTAATTTATATCGCTATAATTTCTGTCATAGTGTTGAATGTTATGATGAAAATAAATTAGTTGGAGGGTTATATGGAGTCCATATTGGTAGCTGTTTCTTTGGAGAAAGTATGTTTAGTAATGTATCTAATGCAAGTAAATTCTGTTTACTTTATTTAATTGCTATTCTTAAAAAGAACTTATTTTCAATTCTTGACTCTCAATTTTACAATAAGCACTTAATTCAATTTGGAGCTTATGAAATTAATAATAAAAATTATCTTGAGAAACTGAAAAATGGAGTTTCTCATGATAGAAGTTTTATTTTTATTGAAGATTTTCAGGAAGTTTTATCATTACTACATCCTAACAGCCACAAATCATAAATAGGGTGTTCTAAAGGAGTCACTTCTGGTGAGGAAGAAATCATCCAACCTTTATAAATAGATTTGTCTATATTCTTAAAATTATCTTTTACATTTATTAAGACATAATCTTCAGAAATCTCATCTGGAGGCTCAGTAAAACATGCGTAAACTTCAATATTAAGTGTTTCTATTTCATCAGAACTATTAACTGAAATAGTTTTTTCAAAAAGCTGGTTTGAAATTTTGTCTAGTAATTTAAATTTAGCATAATTCATCTGCAAAGGTTCTGAAAATAATTGATTAGAAAAAAATAATACTAATAAAAAAATTTTAAGGAGACCAAGATTCATAATCGGCCTTGATCTGATCAGGTTTATAATCTTTTGATAGTGGATTTGAGGGTGGAAAATGAGCATCTTTAGTGCCAGTCATGTTTGGTTTATGATCTTTCTGCCATTTATATTTATGCGAATAATTAATAGGAGGTTCATCAATAGATTTATGAAGCCATGCATGCCAATGAGGCGGTATTTTAGAAGCCTCAATTTCACCTTTAAATATTACCCATCTCTTAGCTTTTAAATTATTGTGATTTTCACTATTAGTATAGTATTTATTACCGATTTCATCAGTACCAACTATTTTACCATATAGCCAAGTATATATTGTTGTTCCAATACTCATACTACGTCTATACGTTTATTTATTAAACTTTCCAATTAATTTTTTTACCTGCAAAAAAATTTTTAATCTTTATATTTCCTTCTTCAGTATATTCTGGAACTTCAGTCTCTATTTTATTTAACGTTAATACCTGTGAATTAATATCTAAACCATAAAACTGAGGTCCGTTTATTGAGGAAAATTTTTCTAAGTTATGCAAAGCATGCTCTTCCTCAAAAATATTAGCATATAACTCTAAAGAACATGGGGATGAAAATATTCCTGCTTTAAGAGATTCATGCTGTATTTTATCTTTTGTGAGATGAGGAGCTGAGTCTGTTCCTAAAAAAAATTTATCATTATCAAAACAAGCAGCTTTTCTTAACGATAATAGATCTTCTTCATTCTTAACTACAGGCATACAATAATGATGGGGGTTAATTTTTTCATTTTTAAATACGTCATCTTTTGTGAGTAACATATGATGAGGTGTAATAGTGCCACCTATGTTCTTATTTACGTTAACAAAATCAACACCATATGAGCTTGAAACATGTTCTAAGACAATTTTTAAATCTTTAAAAGTATTTCTTATTTGGAATAGCTCTTCATCAATAAAATATTTTTCTCTATCAAAGATATCAATATCATCTCTATTTAATTCACCATGTATTAGTAATACACGATTTTCTTTTTCTAAAATTTCAAAAATATTATAGATTTTTTTAATATCATTTACACCATGTTGAGAATTTGTAGTAGCGTTATTAGGATATAATTTACCTCCAACAAAAATATTGTTTTGAAGCGCGAACGTAAAATCATTAAGATTCAAACTATCAGTTAAATAACAAGGTATTAAAGCTTCAAAATTTTCATTATAAGAATTACTCTCAATTAATTTTTTATAAGCACTGGCTTGATCTGATGAAGTTATTGGATTTGATGTATTAGGCATTGCTATACATCTTCTATTAACCCGAGAAGAATATTTTGTAACTACTTTCAGCATTTCATCTTCTCTAAAATGAACATGCCAATCATCAGGTTGAATAATTTTAATTGAAGTTGTCATCTATAATTTTCTCACATGTTTGAAGTACTGTTTCTGGTTTGATTGAATTCATATATGATTTATTTTCATCAATTTTTAAAGAATGAAAGTGATCAAGGCTTTCTTCAGTCCTGATTACAATATCATCACTTCCATATGGACCATAAATTTTGTCATTAGTTGGTCCAAATAAAGATATTACTCTCAGTTTGTTTGCAACAGCTAAATGCATTAAACCTGAATCATTACCAATAAATATATTGCTTTTTTGCATATAGGCAGAAGTTAAAGTTAAATTATATCCAAATAAATCAATTATTAACTCCTCTTTAATACCTTTAATAAGTTTATTATAAAATTTATTTTTTTCTTCCAAAGATCCAACTAAAATAAATTTAATGTTACTATATTTATTTAATAGGAGTTTCATAATCACATTAAAATTATCTGAAGACCATACTTTTGGAGACCAATTTCCACCTGGAAAAATAACAATATGTATAAATGATTTATCTAAATCATTGTTTGCTTTATTTTTTTCATCATCACTAATTGGTATAAATAAGTTTGAACAATTAAAACCAAAAGATGAATTTAACTGTTCAATATGATGAATATTCTGATGTTTTTTAAAGATATATTTTTTGTTATTTCTTAATAAATAAGAGATAGCTGAAGATCTAAAATCAATCACGATATCCCACTTTGTTTTGAATGTTTTTTGAAATATTTCAAACCAATGAAGGTTAAATTTTCTTTTTTGAAAAACAATAATATTTTCTATATTCTTATAATTTTTTAAAAGGGGTGCTGCTGTTTGACCAACAACAAAAGTAAGTTTTGCGTCCTTATTTTGATCCACAAAGTAATTAATGACACCTGAAGATAAAATCGTATCACCAATTAAGTTTGAACAAATAAATAAAATTTTCACAGGAATTTCATTACAATTTAATATTTAGTATATATATCTTATAATATGACTGTGCCATACTTTTATAGAAACGATAATTCTAGATTTTTATCTATTGAAGGTAAGGATAGTTCTGATTTTCTTCAAAACTTAATTACAAATGATATTAATAAGTGCACAAAAGAGAATATTATATATTCTTGCTTGCTTACACCTCAAGGAAAATTTATTGCTGATTTTTTTATTTTTAAGAAAGATGATAATTATATAATAGAAACCCATTCTTTGTTTTATGAAACATTATTAAAAAAACTAAAACTGTATAAACTTAGATCGAAAATACTTATAAATGAAATTACAAATTTATGTTCATATTCAGTTTTTAGTGAGTTAAATAATAATATGAATTTTATTATTTTCTGTGCTGACCCAAGAAGTAACAAAATTGGAAATAAATTAATTTGTACATCAGAAGACTCTGAAATATTAAAAAATGTTAAAGAAATTGATGAAAATAAATATCATGAAATCTTAATTCGAAATACAGTTCCTCTTTCACATTTTGATTTAAAAGAAAATAAATCCTTGCTATTAGAAAATAATTTTGAAAACCTAAATGCAATATCATGGGATAAAGGTTGTTACGTTGGTCAAGAACTTACAGCAAGAATGAAATATAGAGCCTTATTAAAAAAAAGAATTTATAGTTTAGCTGTTAAGGATGGCACTCCTCAAATTGAACAAGCAATAAAAGATGATGAAAATGATTATGGAAAAATTATAAATGTAGAAAATAACTCTATACTAGCAATGCTAAATATAAAATTAGCTGAAAGCAAAATAAATGAACATCAAAAAATAAAAACTAATGATGGTTTAGTTTTAGAATTTATTGTTTAAAAAGTTTCTTTGATGCAAAAATAATTGGCAATATAAATAAAAGTATAATGAGAATAGGAAAAAATATGGAATTTACACCATAATTATTCGCTACTATTCCTAATGTTGCTGGAGCTCCCATAAAAGTACCATAAACTGCAATAGACACAATTGCTATAGCAGCCCCACTATCTATTCCTTTTGCTTTACCAGCTAAACTATAAGCAATAGGAATAATTGCAGAGGTGCCAATTCCAAGTAACGCAAAGCCACATACAGCAGCAAGAATATTGTCAAAGGAATATAATATGAATAGACTAATTATTGAAGTTAAAGAAAGAATGATTAAAAAATTGTAAACACCTATTCTATCTCGTATCCAATCACCACTTAGTCTTCCAATTACCATAAAAATATTAAAACTAACTGTTGCTAAGCCAATTAAAAAACCATCAACCTTAATAAAATCTCTCATATAAAGTGCACCCCAGGCATCAACACTTCCTTCTGTAAGAGCATTAACCATAGAAATTAATGCTAGTAAGAAAATTAATAAAGGCCATATAAAAAAAATATTTGTTTTATTTTTAGAATTTTCAATACGATCAATGTGCAGTCTTAAAACAATAAAAATATTTAAAGGTAAAAGTATTATTACGTAAACTATAACATTATTTAAAAAACTTATATTCCATTCCAAAAACAAACTTGTTGTAATTGACCCTATTAACACTCCCAAGCTCCAAAAAGCATGAAAGCCAGACATCATTGATTTTTTTTCTCTTTTTTCAAGATTAGATGCATATAGATTACAACTTATTTCAAAACTTCCATAACAGAGCCCAAAAATAAATGAAAAAATCATAAAAATTAGCAAAGAAGGAATAAAGGGGGTTGGTAACCATAAAAGAGCTTGTAAAATGCTAGTATATAAAAGAACTGTTCTAGCAGAACTCATTTTGATAATATTATTAGCAAATACCATGGCAATAATTGAACCAATTGCAAATGTTGCCATTACCAATCCAATGCCAAAATAATCTGTATTAATTTGATCTTTAATTGTAGGAATTCTAATAGTCCACAAACCTACAAAAAAGGCCATTATAAAAAATAATAACCTCGTAGCCATTATATCATTTATAATTTTCATAATCTCAGAGATTTAATTAATGAAAGTATTTTTGATAAAATTGATTAAGATCTTTAGAAGCTACTCTTTCCTGGCTCATTGAGTCACGATCTCTTACAGTCACTGAGTCATCATCTAGTGTTTCAAAATCAACAGTAATGCAAATAGGAGTTCCAATTTCATCGTGCCGTCTATAATTTTTTCCAATATTTCCTGAATTCTCTAATATAACTCTTCCCATTCCAAGATTTTGTAATTCATTTTTTATTGCTTTTGCTTTTGAAACAATTTGTTCATTATTTTTTTTCAAAGGAATGACAGCTGCTTTTATAGGTGATAAATGTGGTTTTAATTTCAATACTGTTCGCGTATTATCATCATCTAAAGTTTCTATAGTATAAGCTTCATTGAGAATAGCGAGTAAACCTCTGTCAACTCCAGCTGAAGGCTCAATTACATAGGGTATATAGGAAGTTTTTTTTTCTAAATTTTGCACCCCTAATTTTGTTGTAGAATGTTCATTTTTTTTAACATCTGAACTAATGTTATAATCTTTTTGATTTTTAGTATGTGAGCCTAAATCAAAATCTGTTCTATTCGCTATGCCTTCAAGCTCTTCTTTTCCGTGAGGAAATTGATACATAATGTCCACTGTTGCTTTTGAATAATGTGATAGCTCACTTTTATCAACTTCGATTGTATGTAAATTGTCTTTATTCACTCCTTGTGATTGCCACCAATCTATTCTTTTATCTACCCAATATTTATGCCATTCATCATCAGATCCTGGTTTTACAAAAAACTCCAGCTCCATTTGCTCAAACTCTCTAACTCTAAATATAAAATTTCTTGGGGTAATTTCGTTTCTAAATGCTTTACCAATTTGAGCAATACCAAATGGAACTACTCTGCTCGTTGAGTCAGTAATATTCTTAAAATTAGTAAAAATTTGCTGACATGTCTCTGGTCGTAAATAGGCAAAAGAAGAACCGTCATCAACAGGTCCAATTGCTGTTTTAAACATTAGATTAAATGGTCTAGCCTGAGTTAAATCTTTTGACTTACAATCAGGACATTCATTGTTTTCTATTTGATCTGCTCTAAACCTAGCTTTACACTTTCTACAATCAACCAATGGATCGGAAAATGTATCTTCATGACCTGATTGTTGCAATACGACAGGAGCACTTAAAATTGATGCATCTAATCCTTCAATGTCATCTCTCTCATAAACCATAGACTTCCACCAAGCCTGCTTTAAATTATTTTTTAATTCTACGCCCATAGGACCGTAATCATACAATCCTTTAATACCACCGTAGATGTCATTAGATTGAAAAATAAAACCTCTTCTTTTACATAAAGAGACTAATTCCTCCATTGAGCTTGCGGTCATTTATTCCTTTGGTTTGTATTCTTTTGTTTTTGGGTCTTTTTCTAAATCAATTGTTGTTTCGTTTTGATTCTTAGTATTCGATTTACTTATTCTGCCTGTAAGAATTTTAAAAAATAAAAGAACAAATAATATTACTATAATTAAGACAATAATTTTCATTATAAACCATATCTAGACCACATTATCATTTCTTCCAGTCTATTAAAAATATCATTGTTATTTATAGAAGATGAAAGTCGTTTTTGTAAAAAAGATTTTTTTTGATCAATAATTTTAATTTTAGCTTTTTTTCCAAATTTTTCTTTAATAATTTCATTAATTGAGCCAATTCCATCAGCTAAACCTAGTTCAACACCTTTTTTTCCTACCCAAAATAATCCTGAAAATATTTCATCTTCTGAAGAACTTAATAGTTTTGAGCCTCTTCTATTTTTTACATATTCAATAAAATTTTCATGAATTTGCTCCTGAATATTTTTTAATCTATCAATATCTTCTTTTTTTTCTTCCTTAAAAGGATCAAGAAAGCTTTTGCTTTTTCCTGATGTATAAACTCTTCTTTCAATTCCAATTTTTTTAATTAAATCCACAAATCCAAATCCTGGGGAAATTACCCCAATTGACCCGACTATTGAATTTAAATCTAAAAAAATTTCATCTGCAGCACATGCTAACCAGTATCCACCTGATGCCGCAACATCTTCCACAAAAGCATATACTTTTTTATTTTTTTCTTTTGATAAATTAATTATTTTCTCAGCAATTAAAGATGATTGTGTAGGAGATCCACCGGGTGAATTAATAATTAAAGCAACTGCAGGTGATTTTTTATCTGCAAAAAGTTTATCAATTAATTTTTCAATTCCTGTTATGGTTAACCCAGATCTAGCTATGCCCGCTTGACCAATTACACCAGATAATCTTAAAGTTGGAATATTGATATCCTTTGAAAAAAATCTCTTAAACACAGGGCTTAATAACAAAAGTTGATCTTTACTTAAAGGTTAAAAGTGTACAATTAATTGAATTTTAGATAAAAAAGTTTATCAACCTAAATATTATCTACTAATTAAATAAAATTTAACTATATTTCGTTTATGGCTAAAATCATTCCAATACACCAACATAAAGAAGATTTTAATGACTGTATAAAAAATTTATCAGAATTATGTAAAGAAGATTTAACCTCAATTAATACCTTGATATTAGAAAAATTAGATAGTTCAGTACCTTTAATTCAAGAGATAGGTAAATATCTTATTTTATCAGGAGGCAAAAGACTAAGACCGCTTTTAACAACTTCTTGCTTTCATATTCTAAATAATGAATCAGCTAATAAGTTAAACCATATAGGATTAGCAGCTGCAGTTGAATTTATACATGCCGCAACACTACTTCATGATGATGTTGTTGACTTAAGCAAAGATAGAAGAGGTAACCTCACAGCAAATGAAGTCTGGGGTAATAAAACAAGTGTTTTAGTTGGTGATTTTCTTTTTAGTAGATCGTTTCAATTAATGACAAAATACGGGTCAATGAAGACCTTAAAGATTTTATCAGATACTAGTGTAATCATTTCAGAAGGTGAAGTTCTAGAAATAATTAATGATAATAACTTAGAAATGAATGAAGACACCTATTTTCAAGTGATTAATGGAAAAACAGCTTCTTTATTCAGTGCAGCATGTCAAGTTGGTGGATTAAGTGGAGGTGCGAAAGAAAATCAACACCAAGCATTAAAATCTTTTGGGACAAATTTTGGTATGACTTTTCAATTAATTGATGATGCAATAGATTATTCATCAAACTTAAAAACAATGGGTAAAAATATAGGTGATGACTTTAAAGAAGGCAAAATTACATTACCAATTATACTTGCATATGGAAGATCAAATAAAAAAGAAAAAAATGTTTTACAAAAGGTGTTTAAAGAACCAGATGGGAATGAAAATAATTTTATTTTAGTTCAAGAATTATTAATAAAATATAATTGTATAGAAGATACGTTAACTAGAGCTAATCATTTTGCAGAAGTTGCGATAAATTCATTAAGTATATTTCCTGATAATGAGTATAAAAAAGCTTTAATCAAATTAATTAAAACAAGTATAAATAGGCTTAACTAACTCTTAATATTGCTCGTAAGATTTGACTTCTATAATTTTTGAACCAAATTTTTTATTAATTTCTAGTTTAACTTCAGATCTTTTATCATTAGTAAAATATACTGATCTCGCAAGTTCAATGAATTTCTGATCAAAAATTTTATTTCGCTCACAATCTCGAATATCATCTTCAATTACCCATAATTTAGAATTAATAGCGATTAAAGAATCTAAGTGTAGCTGAATATCATTCCTATTAACGTGATCATCTAAAGTCTTATTGAGTAGCAATAATTCCTCTTTAACTAATTTAAGTTTTTCACTATCTTTAATATTAAGATTTTTAATATGTAAGATTGAAATCTTATCAACTAACTCTCCTAGTGAAACGGGTGTGTTAATAATCATTAATTTCTGTTGTATATATCTTCGTACCGCTTAATATCATTTTCATCTAATTTGTCACCAAACCACATCTCAATTACTATTAAGTTATCAGATCCTAGATTAGCAAGTCTATGTTTAGATCCTCTAGGAATAAAGATATTATCATTTTCTTTTAAATTATGGATTTTCTCACCTATGATAATCTCAGCAACACCAGAGGCAATTAACCAATGCTCAGAGCGATGCTCATGACTTTGTAATGAAAGTTTACCACCTGGGTGCACTATAATTTTTTTTAATGTATATTTTTCACCTTCATCAATAATTTCAAACGAACCCCAAGGCTTATTAACAATACTTTTCATTATGAAACTGTAATATATATTATATAAATAAAATCAAAATGATAAAAGTCGCTCCTTCAATTCTTGCTGCTGATTTAATGAATATGAAAGAAGAAATTGAGTTAGTTGATAATTATGGAGCAGAATATATTCATATTGATGTCATGGATGGTCAATATGTTGAAAATATAGCTTTTGGACCTAATATTGTTAAATCAATAAGACCTTTAACTAAAAAAGTACTTGATGTGCATTTAATGATTACTCCGGTTGCAAAATATATTGATGCTTTCATTAAGGCCGGCGCTGATATAATTAGTTTTCATCCTGATGCAGATAAAAATAATCAAGATATAATTAAACAAATTAGGTCTAATAATTGCAAAGTAGGTATCGCTATTCATCCAAAAATAAAGATTAGTGATATTGAAATATTTTTGGATGCTATTGATTGTGTTATTGTAATGACTGTTGTTCCTGGATTTGGTGGTCAAAAATTTATGCATTCTGAAGTTAAAAAAATTACTGAATTGGATAATATTAAAAAACAAAAAAATCTTAAATTTGAAATTGAAGTTGATGGAGGGATAAATCACGAAACTGGTAAGATATGCAGAGATAAAAATGCTAATATTTTAGTAGCCGGCTCATATATTTTTTCTAGTGGAAAAGAAAATTATAAAAAAATGATTAACTCTTTAAGATAATGGATTGGGATAAATTAAAATCTTTTTATGAAATTGCAATTTCAAAAAGTATTTCGAAAGCAAGTGCTAAATTAAATATTAGCCAATCAGCTCTTAGTAGACAAATTCAAGACCTAGAGTATGATTTAAAAACTCCATTATTCATTCGTCATCAAAAAGGAGTAAGATTAACAGAACAAGGAGAAAATTTATTTAATACTGTCAGTCAAATTAATAATTCAGTATCAAGTTTTGAAAAAAAACTAATTGATAAAAAAACTAAACCTGTAGGCAAATTTACAATAAGCACCACAGTAGGTTTTGGATCGACATGGCTTACTCCAAGAATTACAAAATTTACTGACCAATTTCCTGATATGGAAGTTAGTATAATCATGTCTGATGAAGAAATAGACTTATCAAGTAGGATAGCTGATGTTGCTGTTAGAGTTAAAAAGCCCACTCAAGCAAATTTAATTTTTAAAAAATTCGTTAACTTCCATAATCACATTTATGGGTCATCCGATTATTTACAATCAGCAGGTATACCAAGAAATATTAATGATCTTGATAAGCACAGTCTAATATGTTTTGGTTCAGGCTTACCCTCTCCTATATCAAATATAGATTGGATTTTAAAATTAGGAAAGAATGGCATAAAAAGAAAACCAAAATTTAGAGTTAATAGTATTTATGGAATGTCTTTGGCAGTTGAAAAAGGCGCAGGTTTAGCCTCACTTCCTGATTACATGGTTGCTGATAAACCTCATTTAGTTAGAGTTCTTCCAAATGTTGAAGGTCCATCTTATCAAACATATTTTGTCTACACTGAAGCATTCAAAAATGATCGAAGATTAGAGGTATTCAGAGATTTTTTATTTAATGAAGCTAAAGATTGGCATTATTAGTCTTTGACTTAATAAAAAGAATTTGTATAAACCTTGCTAATTATGGGATATCCAAAAAAACACCGTGGTCGTCGTAAAAGAGGCTCTAAATATAGACGCAATAAAAGACGTCAAAAGAAGAAATAACAATCTTTAATCTTTTTCTTTTCTAATCTATGATAGTCTCCAACTGAGGAGAATATATGACAATTTTTATCCCTATTGAAGAGAGCAAAGCTAAAGGAAAAGTAAAAAAAGTTTTTGATAATATTAAGAAAGAGAGGAAGATAAAAGCTATTCCAAATTTCTGGAAAACAATAGCGAATGATCCAGATACTTTAGAGAGAACTTGGAACTCCCTAAAGGATATTATGAAAAAAGGTGCTCTAGACCCGCTTACGAAAGAAATGATTTATATGGCAGTATCAATGACAAATAGTTGTGAATACTGCATTCGGTCACATACTGCAGCCGCCAAGAAAAAAGGAATGTCAGATAAAATGTTAAAGGAACTAATTGCAATTGTTGGGATGGCTAATGAAACAAATAAACTTGTTGAATCCTATCAAGTTGAAGTTGATGAGTTTCTCAAGTAATATGAATATTATTTAATTTATTGAAATTGATCATATATAAATATTAATGTTTAAATTTTTCACTAATCCAAAATGGTATGTTTGGGCATACGTAGGCTCTGTAGTTATTTTAACCTCAATTTGGGTACAAGTACAAATAGATGTTTTAATTAATGAATGGTTTGGTGAATTTTACGACATGATTCAAAAAGCTCTAGGCACACCTAATGCTATTACAATGCAAGAATATATGGGATCACTTGCTAGCTTTGCAAAACTAGCTGTGCTTTCTATTGTTTTAGGATTAGCAATATCTTTCCTCACTTCACATTTTCTATTTCGTTGGAGAACAGCAATGGTTGAATGGTATCATAGTGTTTACGATAAAGCCCGAACTATAGAAGGTGCAAGTCAAAGGGTACAGGAAGACACAATTAAATTCAGCAGAATCATGGAAGGTTTAGGAACAAGTCTAATAGAATCTGTTTTAGTGCTGATTGAATTCTTTCCATTATTAATGACGCTCTCCATTGGAATTCCAATTTTGTGGTTTGGTGAATGGCAGTATGGATTAGTATCCGGAGCCTTCATATGGGCTGTGGGTGGAACTATCTTGATGATTGTGTTGGCTTGGATTTTAAGGTTAGTTGGGATTGAATATGATCTTCAAAAAAAAGAAGCTGCTTATAGAAAAATATTAGTTATTGCAGAAGATGACGGAGGCATTAGACCTAAAACTTTAGATGAGCTTTTTCATGGAGTAAGACAAATACATTTCAAAAGTTATTTGTATTATCTATATTTTAGTATTGGAAGATTAGCATATCTTCAGGCCAATGTGCTTGCAGCTTATATCTTCCTAGCTCCTGCAATTGTTGCTGGAGTTATGACTTTAGGGGTAATGCAGCAAATAATTCGTGCTTTTGGAAGAGTAGAAGGATCTTTACAATATCTCTTTAGGGCCTGGCCAACTATTATAGAATTGGCAAGTGTCTATAAACGTTTAAGAGAATTTGAAAGTAAAATTGCAATCAATATGCAAGAGGAAAAGATGGAGTCACCTTCTGAATGATATTTCTAATTTTTATATTAATTCCTATAATTGAAATAACTATATTTATTACTGTGGGATCGAATATTGGTATTTTAAATACAATAGCTATTATTTTGCTAACCGCTTTAGTAGGTATTTTTTTAGTAAGAAAAAGAGGACTAAGTTTACTTTTTAATGCGCGTCAAAATATGTCTGAAGGCATGATACCAACTAATGAAATTAAGGGCGGTATTTTTTTGCTCATTTCAGGATTATTACTAATCACACCAGGTTTTTTTACTGATTGTGTTGGTTTTGCAGTCTTCTTAAAGCCTGTTCAAGATATTATTACACTTAAAGCAAAAAACTATTTTGTCTCAAGAACTAGACGTTACTAAAGTATCTATTTGCCCAACTAAATCTAAAAGAGCGATTACTTGTTTATTATTCGATGGATTATCAATTCTTTTAAGAGGTGGCATTACATTATTCCATTCTTCTATGTTATCAGCAATTGAGTAATAGGCTTTTAATAAGCTGATTTGTTCATGACTACTTAATACATTACGAATATTTTCAATTAAGCTCTGAATAGCATCAAAATTATCTATTTCTTTTTCTTTTTTACAATTATGAATAATGAAACTTAACAATTTAGCTGTAATATTTGCATCTCCAGTGATAGCTCCAGCCCCTCCTCGTTTTGTGGTATGAAGTGCCATTGCCCCATTGCCACATAAGACTGCAAATTCATTAAAGTATTTTATTGTTTTAAGCATATTATCCATATTACCTGTTGAATCTTTTAGACCTACAACGTTATTTGGATATATTTTAAGTAAATTTTCAATAATATTAAAGTTTATAGTAACTCCAGAATGTTGAGGGATATTATATAGTAAAAATTTAAAATTATTATCACCTGTTTGTTCTATAACATTTCGATAATATGAAATTACCCCATCATCTGATACTTTCTTAAAATAAAATGGAGGTATAAGTAAGGAAGCCTTTGCTCCAATTTTTACACTAAAGTTAGTTAATTCAATTGCATCTTCTAAAGATGCTGATCCACTACCTATAATAAGATTACTAGCATCAATACGATTTTCTAATAAAAATTCAATGCTATTAATTTTTTGCTTAATAGAAAAACTACTAGCTTCTCCATTCGTTCCAAAAATAGTTAAACCATCTAAGTCTTTTTGCATTAAAGATTGGCAATGCCGAAGATGAAGATTGTTGTTAATAGATAAATTATTATTAAGCGGTGTTAAAACAGCACAA
The DNA here is from genome assembly GCA_902592345.1 of uncultured Alphaproteobacteria bacterium. Taxonomy (GTDB): domain Bacteria; phylum Pseudomonadota; class Alphaproteobacteria; order HIMB59; genus CACPNW01. The sequence goes on along the minus strand of CACJEE010000024.1, from coordinate 1,348 downwards.
TAGGCTCCTGAAATTTTAAACATAAACAAACAATAGAATAATTCCGAGTATAATTCTATATATTATAAAAATATTAAAGTTAGCTTGTTTAATGAATCTCATGAGAAATATAATTGATAATAAAGCTGAAATAAAAGCTACTAAGGCAGCAGAAAATGAATTGTAAAAATTAACTACTGCCTGCTCTTCGTTGAATGCATTGATTAAAGATAAAGTCATTGATGCAAGTATGATAGGTATTGATAATAACATTGAGAATCTAGCGGCGTTAAGTCTATCAAATCCTAAAAAACGAGCAGCGGTTATAGTCACGCCTGCCCTGCTTGCCCCTGGTATAAAGGCTAGTACTTGAAATAATCCTATTAGAAGTGCTTCAGTGTAGGTTATATTTTGCCAACTTTTAGCTTGAATACTAATTTTATCAGCAAAGAATAAGATAATGGCAAAAACAATACTTGAAATCGCGATCAGTTGAATACTTCTAAAATAAAGACTTACATAATCATAAATAAAGTATCCTAATATTATTGCTGGAAGAGTTGATAAAATAATTTTAAAAATAATTTGATCTTCAAAAATTCTAAATTGAAATATGTTTGATAATAAATAATAAATATCTTTTCTTAAATATACAATTACGGCAAATAACGTTCCAAAATGTACAGAAATATCCGTAAATAAACCTTGATCTTCCCAGTTAGTTAATTTTGCAAATAGAACTAAATGACCAGAAGAACTAATCGGCAAAAATTCTGTAATTCCCTGAATAATACCTATTAAAAAGTATTGTAACTCAAACATTAATCATAAATAATTTTTGCTAAGTCGGCACCAGTAGGAAGAGGTTCAGCATTTTTATCAGAAAAGTATTTTTCAAAAAACTGTAGGTATTTATTATAATCTTTAAGTATGACTAATTTTTTATCTTTATCTTCATTATCATTTTCTTCTAATTTACTAAACTCCGTATCTACATAATTCATAGCCTCCGGTATTGTGGTGAAAGGTCGATCTTGATTAATAACCAATCTGTCATGAAGTTCTCGGTGAACCATTTTAAAATCTTCCGGAGAGAGTGTTTGGGGACTTTCATCAAAAATAAGTCGTTTTAACATAAAATTTGCACGAGGATCTTTGATACCAAGGGCAATTTTGTATTTTTCTTCCCACGTAGTTTTTTCATGAAATTGTGTTAGATCAGTCGCTTGTCCAAATTGGGTAAAAAGATTAGCTTTACTCTCAGGAAAAATATTATCTTGCGATGACTCTTCTTCTTTTTCAATTTGCCGATCTATTTCCATTAATTTAAATTTATCTGCGAGAGCTTTATTTTTATACACCTTTTTTG
>CACJEE010000023.1 GCA_902592345.1 uncultured Alphaproteobacteria bacterium | reverse complement strand
CAGCTTTAAAATTTGAATTAAATTCCTCAATAAATGCATCAACTTCTTCATTAGATGCATCTTGTTTGCCACAAACTGCAATAATCGATCCTACAGGTACTGTATCACCCTCACTTGCACATATTTTTATAATTTTACCATCTTCAGGTGACTCCATTTCATTCACAACTTTTTCTGTTTCAATTTCTAAAATCATATCTCCTTTTGAAATATCGTCTCCATTTGATTTAATCCATTTTAAAATTGAACCTTCTTTCATCGAAAGGCCCCATTTAGGCATAGTTATAGCTACTAAGTTAGTGCTCACAATAATTTAGAGAATTTCTTTAGCGACATTAAGTACTTTTTCTTCACTAGGAAGGTATAAATCTTCTAAGGGTGGTGAAAAAGGCACAGGAGTATGCGGAGGAGATACCATCTTTATTCCAGCTTTAAGACAATCAAATGATTTCTGACAAATTAATGCAGATATATCTGTAGCAATGTTACATCTTGGATATGATTCATCTACAATAACAATCTTACCTGTTTCTTCTGCTGCCTCTAAAATTGAGTCTTCATCAAGTGGTGATAATGTACGTAAATCCAGTACTGTTGCTGTTTTACCTTCTTTTTTTAATGTATCAGCAACTTTATTACAAATATCAACAGTTTGCCCCATAGCAATAAAAGTTATATCTTTTCCTTCACGTGTAAAATTAGCTTCACCAAAAGGAATTGAATACGACTCATCAGGTACTTCTCCAGAAGTATCATATAGATTTTTATGCTCCATAAATATTACTGGATCATTATCTCTGATTGATTGAATTAATAATCCTTTTGCATCATACGGATTAGAGGGTAGAACAACTTTTATACCAGGAACATGAGTAAACATTGGATACAAACATTGGCTGTGTTGACTGGCAGCTCTTAAACCGCCTCCATACATTGTTCTAATTGTTAAAGGTGTTACAGCTTTTCCACCAAACATATATCTAAATTTTGCAGTTTGATTTAGTATTTGATCAAAACATACTCCCATGAAATCTACAAACATTAATTCTGCTACAGGTCTTAATCCTGTTAACGCTGCACCAGATGCCATTCCCATTATAGCAGTTTCAGTAATGGGAGTGTCGATAATTCTCTCTCTACCAAAATGTTTTAGCAAACCTTTAGTTACACCTAAAACTCCGCCCCATGCATCTTGCTCTCCATTTGTACCAGCACCTCCTGCAACATCCTCTCCAATAACAACTACATTTTCATCTTTTTGCATTTCTTGAAGTAGTGCTTCGTTAATTGCTTCTCTATAGGTTTTTAATGACATATTTTTTCCAATCTTTTAATATTTAATATAAACATCGGTTAGCAAATCTTTTGATGTTGGAAATTCTGCTTTTTTTGATTCATCAATTGCAGTTTTTATTCTGGATTTAGCTTCAGATTCAATTTTTTCTAATTGTTCTAATTCTAATAATCCTGCCTCAGTAACTTTCATTTTAAAAATCTTTAATGGATCCTCATCATTTTTAATTCTCTCATTTTCTTCCTTAGTTCTATATGAAATAGCATCACCTTCAAAATGACCATAAACTTTACTTGTTTTAATATGAAGTAGAGCAGGGCCTTTACCGTTTCTAGCATTTTCAATTACATGTTTTGAGATTTCATAAACTTCAAAAAAATTATCTCCATCCACTTCATGAGAGTCTAATCCAAAAGCTTTTCCTCTATCTAGAATTTTTCCTCCAACAGCATATTCACTTGCTGTTGACTCTGCATATCCATTATCTTCACATACAAAAATAGCAGGGAGTTTTAATACAGCAGCCATATTCATAGATTCTGAAATTGAACCTTGATTTGATGCACCGTCACCAAAAAAACCAACTGAAACATTATTTGTTTTTTTTGTTTTATAAGTTAACGCAGCTCCTAATACAATTGGTGGTCCCCCTCCAACAATACCATTAGCACCTAACATACCTTTTGATAAATCAGCAATATGCATTGATCCACCTTTACCACCACATATTCCATCTTTCTTTCCATATAATTCTTTCATCATGTCAGTAACATCGCATCCTTTAGCAATACAATGACCATGACCTCTGTGTGTACTTGCTATTGTATCTTTTTCGTTTAAATTCATACAGATACCCATAGCTGATGCTTCTTCACCAACATATAAATGAACAAATCCTGGCATTGCGTCAGCTGCAAATTCGTAATGAACTGCGTCATCAAACTCTCTAATTAAGCACATACCTTGGTATGCTTTAAGTAATTCTTCTCTATTTAGTTGCATGGTTAAAATCTATTTAAAGTTAAATAAAAATGAATAAACATTATTTATATAATTGCTTTCTTTTTAAATTTAACTCAGTATGATTTTAATAATAATTATTCGGAGGAATCAATGACAATAAAAGGTCCTGCTATTTTTTTAGCACAATTTGCTGGGGATAAAGAACCCTTTAACAACTTAGATAATATAACTAAATGGGCGGCCAATTTAGGATATAAAGGTGTTCAAATCCCTACTTGGGACTCAAGAATGATAGATCTTAAAAAAGCATCTGAGAGCAAAGATTATTGTGATGAAATAAAAGGTGTATGTAAAAATAATAACATTGAAATAAGTGAGCTATCAACTCATCTACAAGGTCAACTAGTAGCAGTTCATCCAGCATATGACATAGGCTTTGATCAGTTTGCTCCAACTGAAGTTCATAATAATCCTAAGTCAAGACAGGCTTGGGCAGTTGATCAAGTTAAAATGGCAGCAAAAGCTTCTAGAAACTTAGGAATTGATGTTTCGGTTAGTTTTCCAGGTGCTTTGTTATGGCCATATATTTATAGTTGGCCTCCAAGATTGCCAGGTTTGGTAGAAGACGGATTTAAAGAATTATCTAAAAGATGGACACCTATTTTAAATGTCTATGAAGATAACGGCGTTGATATATGTTACGAAGCTCATGCAAGTGAAGATATTCATGATGGTGCTTCATGGGAAATGTTTTTAAGTTCTGTCAATGAACATCCTAGATGTAACCTTTTATATGATCCAAGCCACTTTGTTCTTCAACAGTTAGATTATTTGCATTTCATTGATTTGTACCATGACAGAATTAAAATGTTTCATGTTAAAGATGCAGAGTTTAACTCATCTGGAAGAAATGGTGTTTACGGAGGTTATCTTGATTGGAGAGATAGAGCAGGGCGTTTTCGCTCTTTAGGTGATGGGCAAGTAGATTTTTCAAGTATTTTTTCAAAACTAACATATCATGGCTTCTCAGGTTGGGCTGTTCTTGAATGGGAATGTGCAATTAAAGACTCAGTTCAAGGAGCACGTGAAGGGGCCCCGTTTATTCAAAATCATATTATTACTGTAACTGAGGGTGCTTTTGATGATTTCATTGATAAAAGTGGAGATAATAAGGAAGCAAATAAAAAAATTTTAGGAATAGAATAGGGGGAATAAATGAAAAAAACATCTATTGGAACTTGGGCATATAATGTTGGTCCATATGGAGAAAATCCAATACCTTTTGATACTGTAGGGGCAACCTTAGCGAAACTAAACTTTAACGGTATGGAGTTGGGAGGGTTTAACGGTTATCCAAATCCCCATAATCACCCTGAAAAAGAACAAAGAGATGCTCTTAAAGAAAAAATGAACAATTGGGGTTTATCATTTTCAGGTTTTGCTCAAGATTTATGGAGTGAGGAGCTATTAAATACTGATGATCAAACAAAATATATTTCTGAATTTAAGGCAAATGTTGATTTTGCAGTAGATTTAGGAATAAAAGGGGTAAGGGTTGACTGTGTTCAACCTCCAACAATTCACAATGAAGTTGAATTTGACACACTTTTTTCAAGATTAACAAATACTTGGGATACTTGTATAAATTATGCAGCTGATAAAGGTATTTATGTAACGTGGGAATTTGAACCAGGTTTTGCATTCAATAAACCTTCTTATGTTCTAAAAGTTCTTGATAAATTAAAGCATGATAATTTTGGACTTATGTATGATACATGCCATGGACAAATGCTTGGTGTGGTTGGAGCTAGACAACAAGGTGAAAAAGAACTTGTTAAAGATCAGATTGAATTAATTAATAAGTTTAGTGGAAGGATAAATCACATACATTTAATTGATTCAGATAATACTTGTCACAAAGATGCCGATGGAAATGATGAAACTAGTGCGCATCCTCCATTTGGAGATGGTATTTTGGATTTTGATCAAATTGTTCCAGTTCTTGCAAAAGAAAATGTTGGACATGATTGGTGGACAGTTGATCTTTGTTTTTGGCCTGAAGCTTGGGATGCGACTGAAAAGTGTAAAACCGCTCTTGATAGTCTTGTTTCAAAATATGGTTAAATTTAATTTTCAAATAAATGAATAATATTGAATTAAAAAATAAAATAGCAGTTGTTACAGGAGCTTCTCAAGGGTTTGGTTATGCAATAGCAAAAAGATTAATAGAATCTGGAGCAAAAGTAATTAATATTGATAAAGATCCTGAAGCAACGGTTGAGGCGGTAACCAGAGGAGAATTTGTTTTTTCAGATATTTTTGAAATTGATATTACTGATTATGAAGTAGTAGAAAAGACAATCAAAAAGATTATTGATAAATATAAAAATATAGATATTTTTGTAAATAATGCAGGTATTGCCGGACCTTCTTTTAAAACATGGGAATATCCTTCAGAAGACTGGAGTCAAGTAATCGATATAGATTTAAATGGAACATTTAATTGTTGTAAATCAGTTACACCTTATATGATAAAAAATAATTATGGAAGAATTGTAAATATTGCAAGTATTGCAGGTAAAGAAGGCAACCCAAATGCTTCTGCCTATAGTGCTGCTAAAGCTGGCGTTATTGCTCTAACAAAATCCCTTGGTAAGGAATTAGCTGATTATAATATTTCAGTTAATTGTGTAACACCTGCTGCTGCAAAAACTAAAATTTTTGATCAAATTAGTGAAGAACATATTAACTATATGCTATCAAAAATACCAAGAAAAAGATTTCTCAAAGTTGATGAATTAGCTTCATTAGTTTCATGGATGGTTTCTGAAGAAAACTCTTTTACTACTGGTGGCGTGTTTGATATAAGTGGCGGAAGAGCTACATATTAATTATGCCTTATTTAGAATTGAAAAATATTACGAAGAAATATGATAAATTAGTTGCAGTAGATGAATTGAATTTTTCTGTTGAAAAAAATGAATTTGCTGTTTTATTTGGTTCTTCTGCTGCAGGTAAAACTACAACTCTTCGTTGTATATCTGGTTTAGAAAAAATTGAAAATGGAGAAGTATGGTTTAATGATAATGATTTTACCAATGCACCTATTCAAGGGAGACAAATGGCAATGGTTTTTCAAACTTTTGCTCTTTATCCTCATTTAACAACTGAAGAAAATTTAGCCTATCCATTAAAGAAGAAAAAAATAGATAAAAGTGAGATATTTAAAAGGATCTCAGAAATATCTGAAATGTTAAGAATTGGTCACGCATTAAAAAGAAAACCTGATACATTATCTGGGGGTGAACAACAAAGATTAGCAATAGGCAGGGCTTTAATTCAACAACCAAAACTATTACTTTTAGATGAACCTCTTGCAAATCTTGATGCAAAATTAAGACACGATACTAGGGCAGAACTTAAAAGACTGCAAAGAGATTTAAATATGACAATGGTTTATGCAACTCCAGATCAATTAGAAGCATTAACAATGGGTGACAATATCACAATAATAAAAGATGGTAAATTTATTCAAAAAGGAACACCGGATGAACTATATCAAAATCCAAAAAATCTTTACGTAGGTAAAATGATTGGTTCTCCTGAAATGAATTTAATAAATGCAAAAATAGTAAATAATCAAATTGAATTACCATTTGGAAATGTTTCAACAAATAAAAATAAAAAAATTAATTCTGATTTTGTATCAACAGATTTGATTTTTGGAATAAGACCTAATGATATTACAATTTCTAATGAGCAAGAAAATTATGATGCTAAAATCTTTTTAAAAGAACCTCTTGGAGACATTACTATTTTAGATCTATCTATTAAAGATACTAAATTAAAAATGATCTTACCTGAAGAAGAAGCTATAAATTATGATACTGGTCAAAATATTAAAATTAGTTTTAACATTGACAACTCATATTTATTTGCGAGTGATACAGGCGTCAGTGCTTTGAATTAATACCTATACTAATCTTCCATTCTTTCATCAAAAAGATTCTTAAGTGATCTAGTTTCATCATAAAAAAAATTTTCAAATGATTTAATTAATGCTGGTGATGGAATTAAACCAACTTTCCTTTTGTCTTTTTGTGATTTTTTTTCAAAAATAATTTGACGTTTTATTGACTCGTTAATATATTTTAATATTGTAATATGTGAAACTTGAATTTTATGAATTAAATCGCTTTTAGTTATAATCTCTTCTTCATAATAAGCATTAAGTATATTTAACATAAAAAGCCAATGAATCCTTGATCTACGAAAATAATTTATTGTATCATTTTTTTCATCTTGAGAATCATCAAAATGTTTTATTTTCCTTTTCAAATACTTTTTTATAGTGTCTTCAAGCATCTCTAAAAAATTTATAAAATTATTAAAAAAAAATAGTTTTTTTTTTAATATATATAAAGATTCTTTATATTTATCATAGAATTTTCTGATTTAGTATTCTTAAGAATTTAATAACTGGGAGGTAAAATGTTAAATTTAACAAAAAAAATCCTTCTTGCATTCTTGGCATCTATTATTTTTTCAATAGGTGTTTCAAAAACTGTTAGTGCAAAAACAGTAGAAATAATTATGGCGGCACCTGATTGGCCTCCAACACGTTTCATGCAAGAGTATTTTAATTCAAGCTTTCCTCAGGAAGGTGATACTGAGATAAAGTTAACATTAGATTTTATTCCATGGGATAATTTCTATACTAACGTAGCTGCATCCCTCACATCAGGTGAGCAAAAATATTCAATGATTGTGTCTGATAGTCAATGGCTTGGTGCATTTATTGAAGGTGGTTACTTTCAAAAATTAAATAAATACATTGATGCGGATCCTGAACTTCAAGCAATTTTTGATGACATGCATCAAGGTTACAAAGAAGGTTATACTACTTATCCATATAAGAGTGAAAACTATTATGGTTTCCCACAATTTCCTGATAACTATGTAAACTTCTATAGAACTGATATTTTCTGTAACCCTGACGAGAATGCTGCATTTAGAGCGAAGTACGGAAAAAAACTTCCATGTACATATGCTGACTGGGAGATAGTAGTATGGGATGATATTTTTGATATCAATGAATTCTTAACTCGTAAAAAAGGTGAGATGATGGCTGGTAAACCACTTGAAGATGACATGTTTGGTGTAACATATCAAGCTGGTAAAGCTTATGATTTCTCTTCAATGCAAATTAATGGTTTCTTCTGGCAATTTGGTGGAGACATTTGGAGAGAAGATCAACAACCTGACGCTCAAGCTATAGGAGTTGTTAATTCAGATATCAATGTTGAAGCATTAACTAAATATCTTGATCTTCTTGCAACCATGCATCCTTCACATAAGACAGGTGGTATGGGTATATTTGAAATGCAAGCTTTGTATCTAGAAGGTAAAATTGCTTCTATGATTAACTGGGTTGGTTTGGGAGCTCCAGTAGTTGATCCAAATTTATCAAAAGTTAATGATATAACTGGATATGCTCGTCAACCAGGTACAATGCAGGATGATGGCACGATATCTCGTTGGGCTAATCTTGGTGGTCAACCATTTGTTTTGACTACTTGGATGACTGATGAAGAAATTGAAGCATCATTTAAAATCATCAAATGGTGGTTGTCATATGACGTACAAATTGAAGCAGTTAAAGCTGGTGGACAAAGTTGTATGAAGAGTATTATTTACTCTGATGGATACAATGCACTAGCTCCATGGAATGCAGCTTATGTAGCAAGCATGGACTGGCAAAAAGATGTATGGCATATTCCAGAATTTTTTGAATTGTTAACTCAACAACAAGAAGAGTTTGACAAAGCAATTACTGGTCAACAAGATGCGAGAACCACTTTGGATAATATTGCTGAATTCCAACAAGAACTGTTGGAAGAAGTTGATAGAATTCAATAAATTTAATTTTAAAAAGCCCAATAATCTTATTGGGCTTTTTGTTTAAATTATCCTATAAAGATTAAAGATTATGAAAAGAAGTACCGGATTTCTTGCTTGGTTTATGGATCCTAAGAGAAGAGGTCCGATGCTAATAGCACCAGCTATAACAGTATTGTTACTTGTCAACATTATACCATTAATGTGGTCTTTTGGTTTAAGTTTTTTTAAATATAGAGCAAATACTTTAAAGCTTCCAAAGTTTAGTTGGTTTTATAGTTATGAAAAAGTTTTAACTAAAGATAATATTTGGGAGTCTCTTCAAACTACAGCTATCATAGTAGCTGGTAGTGTGGGTATGCAAATGGTTTTAGGATTTCTATTAGCTCTTTTATTTGCTTCACAATTTCCTTTAAGAAAAATTCTTCTAATGTTTGTGTTAGCCCCTATGATGTTAAGTAATGTTGCTGTAGCAATTTATTTTAAACTATTTTATGAACCTGAATTTGGTCTTTTAAGTCAATTTGTTCAATCATTTATTACTGGTGAGATGTATGTTTTACTATCAACACCTGCAGGAGCTCTTATAGGTGTTATTTTTGCAGATGCTTGGCAATGGACTCCATTTGTTATGCTACTTGTTTTAGCTGGTTTGGTAAGTGTACCAAAACACTTATACGAAGCTGCTGAAATTGATAGAATGAGTTGGTGGAGAAAATTTACAACAATTACATTTCCATATGTTAGAAGTTTATTATTACTAGCAGTTTTATTTAGAACAATTGAAACAGTTAAAATTTTTGATTTAGTATTTATTTTAACAAATGGTGGTCCTGGAACCGCTACTGAAACAATTGGTGTTTTAGTATATCGAACAGCATTCCAATTTTTTAGAACAAGTAATTCTGCTGCAATGGGTTATATTTTATTATTTGCAGTCATAGTATTAACTAGTTTATATTTGTACGTCATTAAGCAAAGAGAAAGCGAAGAAATATGAAAAAAAGAGCAATAGGTCAATCAGGCTGGCTTTGGACATCATTAGCAAGTGTTGTTGCTTTCATATATTTTTTTCCAGTTCTCTTTATAATTCTAACAGCATTTAGATCAAGAAGTGATACTTTAGCCACACCACCGAAATGGATATTTACTCCAACTTTCGAAAATTTTTATCATATATTCTTTAGAAGTATGGCTAATAGTACTGAGTATGTTGCAACTGGTTTTCACGTATATTTTTTTAATAGTATTTATATTTCAGGAATGAGTGTCTTGCTTGCATTATTAATTGGCACCATAGCTGCTTATGGATTTTCTCGACATCCTCTTAGAGGTAATGATACCTATTTGTTTATTATTTTGACTACAAGAATGCTTCCACCAATAATAGTCATAGTACCAATTTTTTTAATCTTTAGAATTACAGGCCTGGCTGGCACATATACGGGTATTATACTTATGTATACAGCTTTTAATCTTCCATTTTCTATTTGGATGATGAAAAGTTTCTTTGATGAATTAAATACAGAAATTGAAGATGCATCAAGGATGGACGGTGCTTCAGAAAGTTCAGTTTTTTTTGGTGTTTGTATTCCTCAAGTAAAAGCAGGATTAGCAGCAACATCTGTTTTTGCCTTAATATTAACTTGGAATGAGTTTTTATTCTCACTTTTACTTACAAATAAATTAACTAGAACAATGCCACCAGCAATGGCTAGAACAATAGGAGGAGAAATAAATGTAGACTATGGACTGCTTGCTGCAATGATATGTTTATTTATAATACCAATTTTCTTAATTACGTATCTTCTTCAAAATCAACTTTTAAGAGGTGTAACCTTTGGAACAATCAAAAAATAATGTCTACAATTGAATTACAGCATTTAACTAAAGCATTTGGTGATTTAATTGCTGTAGATAATGTCTCACTTAAAGTTGAAGAAAATGAGGTACTTTGCTTATTAGGCCCTTCTGGATGTGGTAAAACAACTACTTTAAGAATGGTTGCTGGACTTGAGGTAGCAACTTCTGGAGATATATTTATTGGTAATAAAAATGTTAATAATCTTGACACACGTGATAGAAATTTAGCAATGGCTTTTCAATTTTATGCTCTTTATCCTAGTTTAACAGTAGCAGAAAATTTAGCTAATCCTCTTTTTGCAGAGAACCTATCAAGTGAAGAAGTTAAAAAAAAAATATTAGAAGTTGCTGATATTCTTCAATTAAGAGACATTGTAAATAGAAAGCCTCATCAACTAGCTGAGGGTGAAAAACAAAGAGTTGCTGTAGGAAGAGCAATTATTAGAGATCCTGAATGCTTTTTATTTGACGAACCATTAAGTAGACTAGATGTGCAATTGCGAGAACAAATGAGAGGCCAAATAAAAGAAGTTTTATCAGATTTAAAAAAAGCAACTGTCATCGTAACACATGATCAATTAGAAGCTCTTACAATGGCAACAAAAATTGCAGTTATGCGCGATGGTTTAATTGAGCAAGTGTCATCACCACATGATATTTTTGCTAAACCTAATAATACTTTTGTAGCTGGATTTATTGGAACTCCTCAAATGAATATATTAGATTGTAATATTATTGAAATTAATTCGTCCATAATTAAATTAAAAATTTTAGAACAAGAAGTACAAATTGATTTTATAACTCCTTTGAATGTAAATAAAAACGATAGTTATTTTATTGGTATTAGACCAAGGAGTTTTGAACTTGTTAATAATAATGCTTCAGATAATTTTTCTGGCAAAGTTGATCTAATTGAAAATATGGGATCTGAAATTTTAGTTCATATAAAGATTAATGAATTTACTTTTAGGTCTGTTCAAAGTCGATCAAAAAATTTAAATGTTGGAGATATTATCAACTTAAAACCTAAAAAAGGTCAGGTACATATATTCAATAAAAATGGTGAGGTAATTAGAAATGAATAAAGCAAGAGAAGGTCTTACCAAAAAACAAGCTAAAGTAGTTGAAAGAATTATAGTTGGTTTTAGTATTCTTTCATTAGTTTTTTTATTCCAACCATTTTCAATGACATTGTATAGTATAGGTTGTATTGCAGTAGTAATTGGTGGATTATCTTTTAATTTAGTTCCTTTATGTGTTGAGGGAGTTAAAACTTCACAATTAATTAAAATAGGTCTAATTATATTTTTCATATTAATAGTTGTTGCTATAATAGCTATAGGTTCAGGTCATTTATACGGAATCTATTTAGAATCATCTCGTTAACTCAATTCATGTAAAGTACATGAAATATTCATTTAAAAAAAAAATAATTGCAGTAACAGGAGCTGCAAATGGAATTGGAAGAGCTGCTGCAATCCTTCTCGCTAAAGAGGGAGCTACAATTATTGCAATAGACAAAGAAAAAAAATCTCTTGATAAATTAAAATTAAAATTAAAAAATAAATGTATTTTAAAAAATATTAATTGTACAAATTTCAATGAAATTAAAACTAATTTAAAAGATATTAAAATTATTGATGGGTTAGTTAATTGTGCTGGAATTGTTCATCAAGGTGATATGATGAATTGTTCTGAAAAAGAATGGAATCATACTATAAATACAAATTTAACTTCAGTATTTTATATATCGCAATATTTTATGAAAATTTTTTTAAAAAGAAAAAAAGGATCTATAGTTAATATATCATCTGTGGCTTCATCAATAAAGGGAGTTAAGAGAAGATTTGCTTACTCAACATCAAAAGCTGGAATAATAGGTTTAACAAAATCTATTGCTGTAGATTATGCTAAAAAAGGTATTAGATGTAATGTTATATGCCCAGGTACTGTAGACACACCTACTTGGAGAAAAAGAGTTTTAAGTTCTAATAACCCCTCTCAAGCTAGAAAAGACTTTAATTCTAGACAAATCATTGGACGTGTAGCTAAACCCGAAGAAATATCTGATCTTATTCTTTTTTTATTAAGCGATAGATCATCATTCGTAACTGGCTCTATTTATAATATAGATGGTGGTATGAGTCTTTAATGAATGGAATAAAAATATTTGATTCAATAAGAAATATTGAAATAACAATTAATAATCATAAGGAGGAAATAGAAAAATTAGATCAAGAAATTGGTGATGGTGATCATATATTCAATATTTTAAGAGGTTTACAAGAATTATTAAATTTAAAAGATAAATTAGTAGACGAAACTTCAGATCAAATATTCAAACAATTAGGAATGAAAATAATGACAACAGTAGGAGGATCGTCAGGTGCATTATTTGCTACTTTATTAATAGGAATGTCAAAAAAATTTAATCCTGAACTAAATGATTTAAATAATTTATCTGAAATGTTTTATGAAGGAGTTGAATCAATGAAAAAAAGAGGTAAGTCAGATATAGGTGAAAAAACAATGTTAGATGTATTAATTCCTGTCTCCAAAACCTTAATCAATCTAAAAGATGAATCAAATATTAGCAAAGTTGCTGAAAAAATAATTATTGTAGCAAAAGATGGAATGTTATCAACTAAGGATATTATTGCAACTAAAGGTAGAGCATCATTTTTAGGTGAAAGAGCTAAAGGACATATAGATCCTGGTGCTAGATCATCTCAACTTGCTATTGAAGCAATCTGTAATCAGTTTATAAATAATTAGTATGAAAAAATTTGTTAATGAAGTAGATAATATTTTATCAGAAAGTTTAATAGGCTTTGGTAAGGCTCATTCCGATATAATTAATGTAAATTTATCACCTGATTTTGTATCTAGAAAAAATAAACCCAATAAAGACAAAGTTTCTTTAATTTCTGGAGGTGGATCTGGTCATGAACCTTTACATGGTGGTTTCGTAGGTTATGGAATGTTAGATGCTGCTTGCCCTGGTCAAGTATTTAGTGCTCCTACACCTGATCAAATGGAAGCAGCCTCAAATGAAGTTTATCATAATAAAGGAATACTATTTATAGTTAAAAATTATTCTGGTGACATTATGAATTTTGAAATGGCGTCAGATATGATTGACCATGCAAACCAAACAGTTATAGTTAATGATGATGTAGCTGTTGAAGATTCTACATATACAACTGGAAGAAGGGGAGTTGCTGGGACTATGATTGTTGAAAAGACCATTGGTAGTTTAGCTGAAACAGGAGCTTCTTTAGATGAATGTAAAAATTTTGGAGATCATGTAAATAATATGACTGCTTCTATGGGTGTTGCTTTTTCAAGCTGTACAGTGCCAGCAGCGGGTAAACCTACTTTTGAGTTATCAGCTGATGAAATGGAATTTGGAGTAGGTATTCACGGAGAACCAGGTAGAAGAAGAGAAAAAATAAAATCTGCTAATGATCTAACTAAAGAAATTTTAGATAATATTTTAGAGGATTTAAAACCAAATAATAATCAAGAAGTCTTACTGCATGTTAATGGTTTTGGAGGAACTCCCTTAATGGAGCTTTATCTTTTATTTGAATGTGGCCAAAAACTTTTAGAGAAAAAAAATATTGTTGTCACTAGGTCGCTTGTTGGAAATTATACAACATCTCTTGAAATGGCTGGAGGGTCTTTTACCATTACAAAACTTGATGAAAATATTGTTAATCACTGGGATAGTCCTGTACATACATCATCATTAAGATGGAAAATATAGTTACAAATAGTTTAATTTAAATATCTAAAAAATTAATAATTAAATTTTATTGTAGACTTAATTAATCTAAATAACTAATGAACTCGAATAAAATGAGTAAAATACAAATAGCTAAAGCAAAAAGACTTAGATCAACTCCTTATACTTCAAGAATAGAAAAGCAAGGATTGAAAGCATACACAACTTATAACCATATGTTATTACCCGCAGGTTTTGAAGATTCATTAGAAGACTCTTATTATCATTTAAAAGAAAATGTTCAGGTTTGGGATGTAGCTGCTGAAAGACAAGTGGAAATTTCAGGCGAAGATTCAGCAGAACTAGTTCAACTGATGACTTGTAGAGATTTATCTAAATCGAAGGATGGTAGATGTTATTATTGTCCAATCATTGATGACCAAGCAGGATTAATTAATGATCCAGTAGTTCTAAGAATAAATCAAAATAAATGGTGGTTATCTATTGCAGATTCTGACGTAATCTTATTCGCTAAAGGAATTGCGATTGGAAAAAACTTTAATGTTAAAATTATAGAACCCAATGTTGATATAATGGCAGTGCAAGGTCCTAAATCTTTTCCTTTAATGGAAAAGATTTTTGGCAAAGCCATTACGAATCTTAAGTTTTTTGGATTTGATTATTTTGATTTTAGAGGTACTAAACATTTAATTGCTAGATCAGGATGGTCAAAGCAGGGGGGATATGAAATATATGTTGAACATACGGAATCAGGATTAGAATTATATGATCATCTGTTTGAAATTGGTAAAGAATTTAACGTTAAACCTGGTTGCCCTCATTTGATAGAAAGAATAGAAAGTGCTTTATTATCTTATGGAAATGATTTTGATTTAAATGACAATCCTCTTGAGTGTGGGTTTGATAAATATGTTAATTTAGATTCTAATGTTATTTTTTTAGGTAAAGAAAAATTAAAACAAATAAGATCAGAGGGAATTAATAAGAAATTAATGGGAGTTATTATAAATCTAGATAAAATTAATATGACACAATCTATTCAATTAAAAGATAATGAAAATAATATTATTGGTGAAATGCGCTCAGCTGTATTTTCTCCTACATTTAAAAAAGTAATAGGTATTGCTATGTTAAAGAAGCCATATTGGAATGTAGGTTTAGAGTTTAATATAAATATCGAAGGTGTATCTACAAAAGGAACTATTTGTAATATTCCTTTCATTTAATTAATTATGTCACTAAGGGATACTTTCCTTGCTTTACTTGTACCTATCGTTTTAGGATTTGGTTTTGTTATCGCGAAACCTGCAATGGATTCATTTCCTCCACTTCTTCTAAATGGCTTACGCTGGTCTTTATCAGGCTTAATTATGTTTTATTTTTTTCCTTTTCCAAAAAAATTTATTAAACAAATGATCATCATATCTTTTGTAGGTTGTACTCTTCAATATGGTTTAAGTTATTCTGGTTTGAATATAATTGATGGAACTTCTGCCACTCTTTTTGTACAGGCTGAAATACCTTTCGGTATTTTAATTGCCTTTTTTTTATTAGGTGAAAAACCTCCATTAAAAAACATTATTGGATTAATAATCGCATTTATTGGAATTTTTATACTTTCAGGCAATCCAAATCTTGATGGAAAAATGATTGGTGTAATATTTATTCTTTTTGCCGCTTTTCTTTGGTCTTTTGCACAAGTATTAGCAAAGGATGTCTCTGAAAAAATAGGCGGATTAGCCTTAACCGCATGGCTTGGTATATTTGCTGGCCCACAAGCAATTATAGCTTCCTTTCTTATTGAAGGTAATACTTTTGAATTTATTTATAATGCAACACCTAAAGCTTGGATGATTTTAATTTATTTAGGTATCGGCATGAATGTAATAGGGTATAGTTGTTGGTATAGTGTCCTTTCAAGGAATCCAGTCAATAATGTAATGTCAGTTTTATTGCTATTTCCCATTACAGGATTATTGACATCTATATTTATTCTTAATGAGACACCCAATACTTACGCTTATATTGGAGGAGCAATAATAATTTCTGGTGTTGCTATGATATTAATCAATAAAAGAAAAATTTTTCATAAAAATATTTAAGTTCTTTTATATATTGAATTTTGTAATTAATTTTTAATAGTTTTATTAAACAGAATCTCATTTAGATCCTAACAATTGTTAGGAGATAATTTATATGATTGAAAATTTTGGCGGAAGTATAGTTTATTTAATATTATTTTTAATTCAATTATTAGGTTTGGTTTTTTATTCATACCTAATTCTCTTTACACCAAAAACAGTTACTTCAGATTATGGTTTTGGTGAAAGTGCAGTACCTGTTGTAAGGTTGATTGGTTCATTTATTATACCTTTTGTTTTAATAGGAATATATTTAATGTTCACATCAATTGAAGGTTCATGGGTTTACTTTATATTTGGTTTGATGCTCTCAATCTATCAATTAGCTTATGATCTTTTGACTAGAATGGGAATAGTAGATAAGGAATATAATGTTGTCAATAAAACACAAGATACAGTTCTATCGATTGTATTCATTGTTATTAATCTTATTTTGCTTAACGGTCTTCAAGATAGGTTATTTATTTAACTAACTGTATATAAAAAGCTGAGCTTATTTTTACTCAGCTTTTTTTATTTATAAAATTAATATTTATTCTATATATATAAAATAAATGTCTCTAATAGTTTTAAAATTTTTCCATTATTTAGCTATAATATTTGCAGGTGGTGTACTTGTTGGTGGAGGTTTAATACAGTCAGTATTTGCCCGTTCTAATCAAGTACCTGATAAAATTTTTGGTAAAGTTTTAAAAATTTTAGGATATCTTGGTTTGGCTTCTTTAATTATTTTATGGATAACTGGTATTTTATTATCTAATTTAATTTATGGAGGATTTTCAATTAATACAGCGTTTACAATTAAAATTACAGCTGCAGCATTTTTATTAATAATATCATTTATAGTTAATATTCATGTCTATAAATCTAGTAAGAATAATCAGCCACCAAAGAAATCTATAATGAAATTTTCAACAATGTCTTCTAG
>CACJEE010000022.1 GCA_902592345.1 uncultured Alphaproteobacteria bacterium | reverse complement strand
GTTGGAAGTTTTGTTCTTCCAACTCTTATCATAGGTGTTTGGATTATTTTCAGAGAAAATGGACCACTTGGTTGCTGGATTTTCTTTGTCTTTAACTTTCTTGTATCTTTATGTCAGGTAATTTTAAGTTGGGCTACACGATTGAAAATAATTGATCCAGATTCAAAAACAGATGTTGGTGATGAAGTAGTAGGGCACGTTTTTGTTGCTATCGCAGCTATCCTAATATTTAGACTTTCAGATACAATCTACGCTTAAAAAATCATAAATATGCTGGGATTAAATATCCCAGCATTAAAAATAACTGATATTAATTTAAAGATGCTAATTTTCTGTCCATTATAAAAAACCATAATGGGGGTATTAAAGCCATTACTAGCATAATGGAGTAATTTGCTGGCATCTCAATTACTTTTTCTTCTTGTGATAACAGTGGGTAATGTTTGGAAGCACTTTGATGATGTTCTGCATGTAACCCTAAATTGAACGTCGACCAATTAGCGGAAATATGACGGCTATTCCATGAGTGATGATCGGTAAATCGTTCGTATTTTCCATTCTCCATTTTTCTCTCTAGACCATAATGCTGAATGTAATTAACAAGTTCTAGTAAAGTAATAGAAACAAAAGAATGAAAGATGACAAATACTATGCCGTTAATACCAGCAACAAAAAATGAAATTAATAAAAAAATAATTTCTAAAACAAAATAATGTAACATTCTATTTTGAAGACTGAATGTATTGATATTTTTTTTATCAAGAATATTTTTTTCAATATTCCAAGAAGAAATCACACTATTAATGACACAACGCATGAAATAGAAATAAAAATTTTCACCTCTTCTTGCTGTAGCTGGATCTTCTTTTGTGGCTACATGTTTATGGTGACCGTAAACATGCTCAATACGAAAATGACCATAACAACATAATACTAATAAAAAAACACCGATACCACGCATATATTTATTCTGTCGATGAATAAGTTCATGCGCTGTTGTAATACCAATTGAGCCACCTGACATTCCTACAGCAGCGCCTAAAGCAGCTGCAACCAAGATACTTATGCTTGAATTAGAAACTACGATTAACCCAAATACAATTAAAAATAAGATACAAGGCAAGATGATGAGAATAGAAAAATTATGCAATATATTTTCTTTTAGATCTACATCTTGCTTACTTAAATATGGTAACACCAAATCAATAATAGGTACTAAAATAAAAACCCATATAAAAGGGGAGACTGACCAAGAAGGATTGATAAGAAGACCAAGCGAACTGGAGGCGATTAATATTAAAGGTGTTACAAGGTAAAAAAACATTAGCCTGTATATATATTATTTTTTATCCAACTCTATGGGCAAAATCTTCACTAATATAAACCCCTGACTCTTTTTCTTTTTTATGCCTAACAATTAATTGAGCAATACAGTCATCAATTTTATATTCCTGTTCTTTTCGGTATTGTAAATTAACTCTTATAGGTACTTTAAAACTTACACCTGGAATAGTGTATAACTCAATCTCGTATCTTCCTTTGTAGAGAGTTTTGATAATGTTTGTATTTCCCTCTCTATCTAATTCATAAAATTCCGCACCCACACCCTTATAACTACTCTGTGTATTACGAATACCCGCTAAAATTTCCTTATCATCTTTGGTAATGATAGATCCATATAACTTTATATCATATACATCTAATTCATGAGAATCTGGGTCCATGACACTCATTTGTATAGCACTAACATCAAACCGCGTAACGATCGCATTATTTTCTTTTAAAAGATAATAATATTCAAAAACAATCTTTCTTCCGCTCATATCAAAAGTTGAGACTTTTGTGCCACATACATAAGGCATATCCGTCTTATCTTTTTCTACAATCCATTTAACCGTATAAAAACGAATATGCTTTTCCGTTGTTTCATATTCATATGTTATTTCAGCGTAGGAGGTTGTAGCAGAGACAAGATATAATATGATTAATACAATTGATATTAAAAATAATAAAATTCGTTTAGTTATCTCTGCCACAAAAAAAGAAATATAAAAAAACTTAGTCGAAAAGAAGTCACGACTAAGATTATTTTATGAAATTTTTACGCTGATTGTGGGTGCCATGAATATCCAGAACCATAAGAAGTTTTAATACGATTAAAATCTATATCTGGACGTGCATGACGAAATTTTTTACGAAGACGTTTGATATGTGAGTCAATATTACGATCTGTAACTGCAATATCATGTGAATAACATACATCAAGGAGTTGATCTCGAGTATAAACAACGCGTGGACGTTTAACTAACTGTCTTAGTAAAGCAAATTCTGTTTTGGTAAGTTCAATATCTTGTCCAAACCAACGACAAAGTATTTGTTCTTCTAAGAGCTCTAAATTACCAAGTCGGTAGACTTGATCCTTTTTATGTTTCTCAAAGTAGCTCATAATCTTTTCTAATCGGACAAGGAGAATATTAAAGCTATAGGGTTTTAAGACATAATCACCAATGGTTGTGTCTTTTAAGGCTGTTTCTTCAAGATTATCAACGGCTGTTAAAAAGAGTGCAGGGACCTTATCTTTATTAAGAACAGCACATAAGTCTCTGTAGAATTCAAACCCTGTTAATTTGGGCATTTTCATATCAATAACATAGGCATCAGCCGGTTTATCTTCGTGATAAAGCAATGCTTTTTCTGGATCAGCAAAGGTAATCGTCTTGTACCCCTTAGATTGAAATTGAAGTGATAGTGATGTTAGTATGGATGTATTGTCGTCTATTATTGATATAATTGCCATTTTTCCTTTCTCTTAATCAACCAAAAAATCTTCGAAGGAATTAACATTAACACTAAGGCCAAAGTGTGTCAAAAATTAATATTTTAAATTTCTTAAAACAGCCGCAATTAAAAATGTGATTCTATTAATCATTAAACCAATGACGAACTTCATCAGTATATATATAAAATCCAAAATAATCATGATTGTCAGTAGCTGTTTGAACGGAAACGTCAAAATCAGTGCATGAAATTTCTACATTTATATCATCTTTATTCACATAAAAATTTTGTTTTATATAACTATTACCAGATGGATCTATTTGATGTTTCCCTTCATACGTATCAAACAACCTCAAATCAGAATATTTTGATAAGTGTTTAGTCTCAAAGTCAAACATCCATTCGCATTTTTCAAATTTATTTTGATAATTGATCATTGCTCCAATTCCATAAATAATAAACTCGGGATCCTCTGGCTTAATTTTAAATGATAAGTGATCAAACCACAAAACATCAGTTTTAAAAAAAATTTCGACAAATGTATTATCTATCTCATAAGTTTCATAAAAATTTTTATTTAAATCTATTTGTTTATTAATTTCTTTATATGAGACATGATCTAACAGACTATCAAATAATTTATAATGCGCAATTTTAGTTTTGAATTCTGTTGCTCCAATTGAAGAAATTGGCCAAATAAAAATTAATAAAATAATTAATTTCTTCATACTGCCTCTTCTTTATGTTTTTTAATTTCTTCACCACTCAAGTTAAAAGTATTATCTTTTAAAATACGTGTATAAAATGTTGATGAGCAATCTTGACATTCAATATGTTTGTTTTTTTTTCTCTCCCACTGGGAATAAGGGTATAAAAAAAAACGTAAACCAAGACTGTAATATTTTTAACCAATATGGTCGCAAAATTTCACATTCAGGACAAACAAAATGCCCACTATTTTCTTTAATTATTCTAGTTTTAGTTCCAAATATAATAAACATAGTGAATTCCTTCTTAATTAATATAATCATTATATTCAGAGCGTTAAATGTAGAAAAAGACATCAAAATTAGACAGTTTTAATTGTATAAACGTCATAAATTTTATAGTCTCTATCAAACATGGTAAATTTTTATTTAGCAGCAATAATACCTTCCATATTAATCATTCTATTCTTTTTCTTTCGAGATAGATTTAGGGAACCGCCTAGAGTTGTTCTAATAACTTTTATCTTAGGGTTTGTTTTTATTTTTCCTCTTTCAAGTTTAAATGCCTTATTTGATGAATTTGGCTCTTCTTTAAATCTATCAGACTTAGGCTATCGAATATATTTACATTTTTTTAGAGCTGGCTTTCATGAAGAATTGTATAAATATATCATTCTAATTTTTTATTGTTCACGTCATACCAAATTTAATGAGCCCATGGATGCAATTGTATATGGTTTAGCTGTTTCACTTGGATTTTCTGCAAGAGAAAATATTGATTACATTTTGAACTATGAATATTATCAAGTGTCATTTGAATATATGGCAGCTATTAGAGTTATACCTACTGTAATGCATGCTACTAGTTCTATGATTATGGCATTATTCTTAAGCAAAGCGATTTTTACCAATCAATCAGTGCAGACAAGACTAATCCTAGCCTTATTAATACCAGCCTTATTTCACGGTAGTTATAATATTTTAATTGGAGAGAGCTTAATATTAGGTGTTTTAATTTTAATTATTGCATTAGGCTTTGTATTAGTCCTTTACAGAAGAATTAGAAGTTATCAGTTTAAGAAAATCATGGAAACAGAAACAAAGTATAATGTTCAAGGAATTAAGGTATTTAAGGCAATTGGTGCTAGCTTTATTGTAGTAGCTTGTATTATTTTCATTTTAATTAATATGGTATGAGATTTTTAAATGCTAAATTGTTGTTAATTTTTTTTTTAATTCTATTTCAGTTTAACTTTACCTATGCTGCAAAAAATCATGTTATTTCTGAATTATATGTTTTTTCAGAAGATAAAAATAAATTGAGCAAAAAAATAAAAAAGATTACTAAAATTTCAAAGAAATTACCAAAACCTAGAAAATTAAGAAGCGTAATTGATTATGAATTTAATGAGGAATTTATTAACAAATATATTAAACCAAATAGTTTAACACAATTTGATGACAATTTATTTGGTGAAACAGAGACATTTGATATTAACAATAATGGAATTATCGACACATTAATATTTTTTACTAATCCAATAACAGCTTATTTAGATTTAAATGAAAATGAAATTAATGAAATAAAATATGTATTTAATGGTCTTGAAAGATACATTTACTATGATGTAAATGAAGATAATGATTATGATTATCTATTTATTGATTATAACGGGGACGGAATTGATGAAGAAATAATTAAAAAAGAAGATTAATTAAATCTATTATCTTCATCCATTCCTTTTTTAATAGTCCAATATAAAATTACAAAACCACCGATGATGGTGAAATATAATAATTGCCACCATCCAGATCGATTAACATCGTGTAACCGTCTAGTTGCAACATTTATAGTGGGTATCAAGAGAATTAAAGATACAAAATTAGATATAGAACCAAAACTATAGGTGTTTACTAGAAAAATTGCCTCTAAAAAACTAGCAACAAAACTTATGATCCAAGTAAATAAAATGAAGTACCAATATTCAGATCTTTTTGCTCTTCCTTGATATGTAAAAAACTTACTAAAACAGGTTTTTACTGATTGTGTAAAAGTCATACAATCTTATAGCATAATACTGACAATTATAAAAATCTTCCCAACAATTGACCTGCAGTCATCGAATGAAGACCGTAAGAAATTAAAAGGAGGTTAGTAATTAAATAGACAATAGGGCCTAGATATCTTGCCAAATAATCAACATTACAAAAATCATATCCATTTTTTTTGCAATTAGAATATGAATAAATTGTTAAAATTGTAGCCATTCCAGCAAAGACATAAGAGCACAATATTATATAATCTAAAATGGTGTTGTAACCTAGTTTAGGCAAATCATCTTCTACAACATAATTGTATGCTATTAGTGCCAAGAAACTAACACTGGTCACTGTTAACCTTGATTCTAGTTGAATACCACTTACCCAAAAAACAGACCAACAGATAATTAAAATAATAAAAATTGGAATAATAACTTTCGTAAAATAATAACTAATATTTCTCTCAGCTACTACTTCTAAATAATAATTATCATAAAAAGTCTCATCCACATAAAAATGTTGGTATATTCCCGAGTCAATATTTTTAAAATTCCATTCTGGATGTTTAATATTTAGTAGAAAATAATCCCACCCAGCTTGAACATTTTGTTGATCATACCATTTTTCAAAAATTATTTCTGAATTGATTTCAGGAGTGTAAAGATAAAATCCAAAAATTTGATTATCAAAAGGAAATTCTTTTAAATTAAAAACTGTATTAAAAACTGCATTATTATATTTATTCATTAAAATATAAGCTGTCTCATCTTCATCATAAATATAAATATATATATCAACGTATTGGAAGCTATCAAAAGTATCAATATTGTCTATTTTGTTCTCTTCTATAATTTCTGGCTGCCATAAAGATTTGTAAAAAATATCATTTTCGTTAACTCTTTTAAAATGGCATTGTTGATCTTTAATTTTTTTTAAATAAGTACTAAATCTATCATCTTTCCATTCGGCTGAATAATTATATTTTGCATTGTATGTATTATTTTTAACATTAATGAATGTTATATCATCCAAAGATAAATCAATCCAAACTGTTAATGGGCTGTCATAAATTTGTTTAAATATTTCAATTGATACAATTTCTTCACTCTCTTCTTTTTTAACTTCCAATAATAAATTATCTTTCTCAAACAAAGTATCTATTTCTAAAGATGCTTCTTCTGGACTTAAGTCTGCAAATAAATCAACAATAGATATATTATCTATTGTAAGAATAATATCATCTCTATCAAAATTTTCATTGACGTTTTCGTTTAGAATCTTCTCGATATAAATACCCTCAGATAAAGAGCTATCAAAATCATAAATGAAATTTCCATCTTCGTTATATTCACCCCATAAAGTAAAACCATAGTCATATGCTTCATCTTTTTCTGGTGGAAACATAAACTCACTATTATTTTCTATGAGTAAATTTTTCAGATCATTGCACGACATTTCTTCTGCATACGAAAATGAAGAAGATATTAAAAGAAACACACAATATAAAAAAGTGATTAGTCTCATAGTATTTATTTATACCTCAAAATTATTAAAAAGACCTAAAATTCTTACTTTTTTTTTTAAATTTAAAAAATATTAGACAGAAACTAAGAAATATGAAAAAAAGTTTCAATGAAAAAAGAGTTTAATAATATCCAAGATGGTATCAGGGATGCTCTCAAAGTTTTAACTGACGAAGAAGTAATGGAAGCCACCAGAACATATGCTGGTGTGGAGCGCAATAAAGATTATTTCTATAAATGTGCAGAGGGTAAAGCACACGATATTCATCATAAATATTCATTGGCTCTTGATATTGCCTGTATTAAAAAAGAAAAAGGTCCGTCAATGCTTAAAGCGCACGAAGCAATGATTGAAAAATATTTCGATCGCAATCCTGATACTACGTCAGCCGAAATGACTCTATATTTAGGTCAATTAATGGAAGATGTTGGAAGATTAACTAGTACTGTTGTAAGTGGTTTAGAGGATGGTACGTTATCACAAGCGGAACAAAAAGATATCAAAAATGCTATAAAAAAAGCTGAGAAGTCTATAGTGCAATTAAAAAAACGCATTGGTGATGAAGTAGATTAATAACTATCGAATTACTTCGTCTTATTCTCCATTAAATAATTCATCATAAATACTTATCTTTGATTAAACAAAGGAGTTATTTATGACTAAAGAAGAGAAATTAGAAAAGCAAAATAGCGAAAAAACAAAAAAATATATTGATAGGGTATATAATACTGTTTTAGAATTATTAGATGCTGATGAACCACAATTACACCCTCACGATAAAACTTACTTTATTGGCTGGGCTATTGCGAGAAATCAATCAAGTGATTTAAATGCCATATGGGCTCTAGAGTCAATTATTGATGCATTTAATAATGAGCAAAATGAATACGATAAACTTAAAGCGGATAGTAAATCTAGATTATTAGATAAGATTAAAATTTTTAAAGATAAACTAGTTGATGATCCTGAAGTAACTCAAAAAAAGGAAGTTACTGTTCAATGATAAAATCAATTTCATATTCATTCAATCAAACAATTATTGCAGCACTAGTATTTCTAAGTTTAATAATTGCACATAGAGATGCTAATGCAAATGTATTTTCAGTAATTATCAAACAACTTGATAACATCATCAATGCAGGAAATATTGGTAGGATCAGTGCTCATAGTTATAAAATTTATGAACGTAATAAGAACAATAAATGTAAAGAGCATCCATGGTGCAAAAAATTTAACAAAGAAATAAAATTAAAAAACTATAAGAAATTGGAGTTAAAATGAAAAAAATTATTTTAATACTATACTGTTCGTTTATTATTCTAACAGTTACTAATACACAAGCAGCAAGTAAATCATTCAAACCTTATTTGTGTGCTATGTATCCAGCTTATGAAATGTATAAAGATAACTGTAACGGATCCAATAGTTGGTATAAAATTTATTTTCCTGACATTTATGCATCTAAAACTGCCTGTATGCGAGAGAGTGATAAATTATTTAATCATCATGTAATTTTGCAATTATTTCCAGATTATAAAAAACCAGGGGATGAAATTAAAGCTTGGGTGGCTGGATGTGATACGTTGTGGTATTATTAGTTAGGAACAAATATAAAATCTCCTCCAGCATGACCAGTTTTACCTAATATGGAAAATTCAGGAGTTTGATATTCTTTTTCACAATTATTACCATCATCATCACAAACATATAGCGGATCAACATTATTTTGAACATATTCGCGGATTTGAGGGAAAATTTCTCCGGTCACAAAAGGTTCATTTTTATTGAGAAGGGCTTTAATTAAAACAGAGGCAAAAACTGAATGATTATTTTCACCTCCACCATCAAATACGGGACCTAGACCTCCTGAAGTCAATATTATTCTTGTTTTCATTTTAGATAATTGATTAAAAGAATTTGAAGTATTATTTTCTGTCTTTCCTCTCATCAAAGATGCAGAAAAACAACTATCTGTAATAACCATAATATGTTTAGCTTCAGATGCTTTCATTTGATCAATTATGTACTGATTGCTTATCCATTTTGTTGGCTTATTTAAATCACCATCTATTGGTATCCAATAACCTCTCTCTGCTTTTTTATCTAACTCTCCGTGTCCTGCAAAATATATTAATAAATTATCATCTGCTGTTAGGTTTTCTCGCATATAATAAATAGCATTCATTATTTCATCTCGATCAGCATTAATAAGAGGTGTAACGGTAAAATTATATTTACTTTCAAGAATTTGACCTATTTCTTTAGCATCGTTAACAGCAGCATCAAGTCTGGACCAATATTCATATTTATTATTACCAATAACTAAAGCATGATATTTTCCTGGATTGTCTATTATAATCTTAGGTGGATCAATTAATTGTAAATCATTAATTACGGCAAGAGGAGGTTCGGTATTATTTAGAAAATTAGGGGCAAGTAATTTTGAAAAAACAAAACCATGAAGTGCATTATCTTTTTCTACAATATACCATTCTCCAAATTGTCCAATGACGTAAATTGTCGATCCTTCTTTTAAAAGATCAATTTTATCAGAATTGATAGTAGGTTTTTCTCGAACATTAGTATTTTTTAACACAAGAAATTCTTCTTCTATGGGTTTTGATTTTTGTAATATTTCATTTTGTAGTTTTTCTAGCTTAGCCTTTTTTTCAAGTTCATTTAATTTAGAAGTATTAACTTTTAACTCAGCTGATTGTTTAATTTTTACTTTCTCTTTCTCTTTCTCTTTCTCTTTAAGTAATTCTAGGTTTAGTATTTTCAGTTGTTCTTTTGCGTACTCATTGCCTTTAGCTTCAGCTTTTTTATAATATTCATTTGCAAGATCTAAATTTTTTTCTACTCCAAATCCATTAAAATAATGCCATCCTAAATTGGCTTGAGCATAAACATTATTTTGGTCTGCTGCTTTTTTGGTCCACAAAAAACCTTTTTCATAATCAATTTCAGTACCTCTCCCTCCTGCATACATCCATCCTAAATAACCTTGTGCAAAAACATTACCCTTTTCAGCCGCTAATTTAAAATATTTAAAAGCTTCATCATAATTTGCAGGTGTTCCAATAGATTTAAGATAATAAAATGCTAATTCAGCTTCAGCTATATCATATCCAGTTTTTGCAGCTTCTTTAACTAGTTGAAATGCCTTTTTTTCATTTATTGTTATGCCAATACCTTCTGTTAAATTTTTAGCTAAATTTACTTTCGAGTAATTATCATCAAGTGAAACTCCTTTTTGATACCATTTATTTGCTTCTACTAAGTCAATATCAACACCTATCCCAAACTGATAATGCCATCCTAAAATACCAGTTGAATAAGGATCATTGAGAAGTGCCCCAATTTTACTACAAGTAAACGTATCTTCTAAATTTTCTTGATTATAAAACTCTAGAGCTTTTTCTTTTAAAAATTCTATTGGCTGTTCTAAATTACATATATGAGATGATGTTTCTTTAGTAATATTTATTTTATTTTCACATGAGCTAGCTTTAGGATAAATTTGACAAAATGTTTTTTTTTCTTTCCATTTTTTTTCAAATTTTGTTTCTTTTATAAATTTTGTTTCTTTTGTATTAGGAAATGATTTATTTAAAATTGAATCTAAAAAACCTTTTTTATTTTTTAAATTTATATGTCGAGCAAATTCTATATCTATATAATTCTTAATCTGTCTTGCACAATATTTATCATCTTTACAAAGTAAATTTTTAGAATATGGTAAATACTCATAAATTACTTTTTTTTCATCAATCATTGTAACAACGCGACGATTTTGTGAGAATGCATTTTCATTAGATTCTTTTACAGCAGGGAATTGTTTTCCTAAATTCAATATACTTATACAATCACTGTTTATTCCTTTTGAAGAAAAGTAAAATTTAATATTTAGTGCTCTAAATTGACCCACTATTTCTTTTTCATTTAAATCAGTAAATCCTAAAAGATGAATATTCGGATCACTACAATTTTTATTATAATAATTTTTTTTTAGCCATCTGATTTGATCATCTAATAAACTTAATGCATCTCCATCTAAATCTGCACGATTAGAATTAAAAAAAATTGAATCACCTACATTAACCATTAAATCTTGTTGAGATCCAAGAGAAATCGCATTTGCAAAACTAGTAAAGTTAGTGCAAATAAAGATAAATAATAAAAAATAAAATCTCATCATTATAAAATACCATAGTATACTATTAAAAAAACCTGAAAATATCACAAATATAGATTCCATTATTTTTTTATTGATTTTTTAAGTTATAAAAAACCATGTTTTTACAGAATTTTTATGCAGATTACTTTGCTGCACTGGTAATAAGTATAATTCCGGGATTTACATTATTAGTTTTATTTTTTTTAAGAGATAAAATTAAAGAACCTTTCTCTATGGTGATCTCAACATTTGCTATGGCTTTTATTATAACCATGCCTTTAGATTTAATGATTCATATCGTTGATCCAATATTATTATCCTTATTTGATAATCAATTTTATTATTCTTTTTTGCATTTTTTTAGAGCTGGTTATTTAGAAGAATTTTTAAAGTTCTCTGTCTTATATTTTTATGTAGCAAAAAATTATCATTTTGATGAGTTAATTGATGGAGTAGTGTACGGGGCAGCAATAGGCCTTGGATATGCGGTTGCAGAAAATTTAGGATATATTTATTTCAATCAAGATTATGCATACACTGAATTAGCATTCATTCGTTTAGTGCCCATGATAGCACACACATTATTTGGTATCATTATGGGTATTCTTTTTGCTAAATCTGCTTTTCAATTAATAAAAAATAATGCTGGTATTTATTTATCGTTATTTATTCCCATTTTTATACATGGATTGCATAATTACTCAGGTGTCTCCAATACTATTCCCCAATTAACATTATTATTCTTTTGGACAGGAATAATTGTTATTCTTTTCTTTCTCTCAAGTATGCCTGCCCTGAAGGAAAAATATAAGGAAAAAGAGAAAATAGCGTTAACGAATTATTTATTTATTAAAGTATCCACAACAGGATTGGTGTTTTCTATTGTTCTTTCAATTATATTTGGGATGATATCGTAATATTATGAAATACGTAATCACATTTATATGTTTGCTATTACTTAAAACAGTACCAGTACAAAGTAAAACTTATGAATGGGGGCAATTTAATGGCTGGGATGTGGGTGTGAACGAGGAAACAAATTTTGGTTGTTACGTTCTATCGCCAAACTATGAAGATGGATCTATCATAAAATTAGGATTTATTAATCATCAAGATGCAGAAGTTAATTTTTATTTATATTTAGGAAATTTAAATTGGACTTCACTAAGAAACGGTGATGTTTATTCAATAGAAATAAATTTTTTCCCTTTTAAAAGTGCATACAACGGAGATGCTATGGTGAATAGTGTGGAAGGGCACAATTTTTTATTATTTAATATTGATAATGAAGAGTTTTTAGATGATTTTGCAAATAAAGATGCCATTGACTTTGTATATAACGGCAAATCTATTGCGTATTTAACATTAGATGGCAGTTATGTGGCCCTTAGAGAATTTCTATCTTGTCAAGTGGCAGTCGCAGAATCTGGTATTGCCAATGTTGCTCTAGAGCGAAAATTAAAGCAAAAAAGTTCACGAGATCCGTTTGCAAATTAAAAATAGCACTTCAATATTTTTTTTTATTATCTTTTGCACTTTCATCTTTTCTCAAGGGATTAATGCTATCACCCTAAATACAGTTGCTGTTTGTCATGATAAACAATATCAAGCGCTAAAATGTAATAATACTATTAATGCAAATGAAAAAATAAATATTAATGAAATTAATAAAATTTATGTTGTGGCAAATATTAAAAACGAGTCATTAAAAGATCAAGTTATAACTATTCGGTATATTTTTCACCCCTCAAAAGAGAATAATTTTACTCTTAAAGACACCCTTTATGAAAATAAATCATTAAAACCTTTACCAAAAAGTAATCGCTCTAATATAAAGAAAGGCAGTGTGTTTGATATTAAATTACAGGTAAAAAATTCTCCAACTTACCGAACTTTTGCTTATAAAACTTTGGACCGTAAAATGCATATTGGTAAATGGCAAATTCAATTAATAGATCATCAAGAAAATTTAAATTTTGATTTTAAATTTGAATTAATAAATTAATTTTTTTTTAACTGTCGAATACCAACCTTTCTTTCACCATTTTAAAGTCTCTTTTAATTCTTATCTTTTTATTAAGGGACTTGCTTTCTTCTTTCTACTTTCTCAAGCCCCTTACAAAATATCATGCTTGAGCCTGCCATCATGAGGCTTTCTTGACCGGAGCATTCGACGGGTAAAGATACTTAAGACACATTTTATTCATTTTCTAACAAGGTGCCTTCTAAACCTCTGTGGCAAGTGGTGGTGTCATGGCAATATAGATTGGTTGTAAAAGGGTGAGGGCACTTATCGCTACAAATAATCAACAAAAATTTAGTAGCAGCATATTTGGCCCAATAAATCAATCGACCACCACATTTAACTAACTTTAACGGAAAGGAATTTATTATGAATAATAACGTTAAAACTATACTTAAATATAAAAATGAAAACATACATTCACAAAAAGTATATTTGATTGATAATGCGCATACAAAAAAATATGAAATCAATGTGCATTTTGATGATATAAAAAAATCATTTGTCTTTTCAAATAAGAATGACGTTTCGAAATATGACAATAGCATTTTAGCAACTAATAATGATTTTAATAATGATAAGTTCAATATTAAAAATATTAATAATTATAAAAATCTACGATTACATGATTACTCAAGAATATTTTTAAATGGGAAGTCAATTGTAAGTTCAAAATTAATTAATGAAATTACATCAAATAACTATAGTACAATTCTTCCTAATGATAAAAATGAATTTTCTTTAGATGTATGCATTGGCGTAGCTACATTCGAGTCTAATCATCCTCACGCTAATCATACTGGATGGTATAATTTTATTGAAAATAATAATACTGTTAGTTTATCTGGTACACTTTTTTACAATGTAGTTTCTTTTCCAGATTTAATTGAATATTTTAAAAAACCTTTAAATTTATCGCTTTTGCTTACAAAAATGGAAAAAAGACATTTGTCCATTCAAAGTTATCCGTGGAATAGATTTGCAAAGACATTTTATGAAAATAAATATATATTTTTAATTAATAAAAACAAATCTAAGTACAAGAATGAATATTGAAAAAATCTTCAAAAATATAATTTTAATAGATATTTTCTTATTAATTTTAGTTTTTATTAGCGTATTTTTTATACCTGAAGATATAGAGTATATTTCTGATAATCTTGGTTTTGGTTATTTATCTATTCTTAGTGAAACGAATGTAATTCTAGTTTTTTTAGTATTTATAATAGCTTACGTTATTAATCTGTTTTTACTATATCGCTTTGTTCGAATTGGAAAAAATTTATATTTATTCCTTTTTATTATATCTATTGTTCTGTCTCTTTTAAGCGGTCCAGAAGTACTCACAAGTTTTCAATTAACTTTAGATTACTTAAGTGGTGCTACCAGTGGAGCAATATTAGTTTTGCTATATTTTTCTCCTATCAAAGATAAATTTTAATTTTGACCTACTAAAATAAAAGGAGCCCAATAGAAAGGATGAGAATATTCTGGGTTATCAATTAATTTTAACATAGAAGACTGAAAAGCTTTTGCATTTGAGATATTTGTTTTGTTCATTAAATTTTCAAAAATACCAGTAGTTAGTAATACTGTCGATTCTGACTCAACAACCCATTGAGAAACTAATAAGGACTTAGCTCCTGCGTAAAAAAAAGCTTTTGCTAAGCCTGATAGAGCTTCAGCATCTGTATTATCTCCAGCAGCAGTATTACAAGCTGATAATATTACCCAATCAGCATTTAAATCCATTTTCATAATATCACTAGCAGTTAACAACCCATCATCTTCATTGGTAATCTCATTAGGTGGAGTTAAAATTAAAGCAGGCTCATAAACATTAGCAAGTTCTCCTGATAGAATACCATGAGTTGCAAACATGATTATATTAGTATTTGAAAAATCAATTTTTTTGACAACTTCCTCCCTTGCTTTCTCCCCCATATATAAATTTTCTAAAGGTTGATTTAAGCTTTTAGCTATTATTGAGAGTTCCTCTCTTGTTTCTGGAAGAGGAGAAAATTGATTTATTTCCATTAATTGATCAAAAGAATTTAATTCATTTTGGTTTTGATAATTTATTAAAATTGGATCTCCTATGCCAATAAAATTTTTATTAAATAATTTATCATCATTATCCTTTGAATATTCTAAAGATTTAATTGAAGGCAAATAGGATATTGAAACTTGTTTAATCAACCAGTTTGCTTTTCGAAAAGTAAAATTTGATTGATCTGTTATTAAAGTTGCAAATGGTAGACTCATTAATGGACCTGTTGGAACAAGAATTAATTCTTCAATATCTGTCCATAAATTTTTAGGAAATGGAAATAAGATTTCAAAAAGTTTATTAGATAATTCAAAATCATACACTTTATAAATATTAGACGGTTTAGTATATGATCTTAATTCTTTTATAAGTAACATTAAATCTGTTCTACTAATTTCTGACTCAAATAAATAAAAAGATCCTTTAGAAATTACAAAAGTTGTAAGCTTATCTTCTCCAATATGATAGCTAACCATAATTTGATTATTTTTAATTTGTGATACTGCCGATGCAAGTGAAATTGATTTAATAGAATTACTAATAGCAAATTCAGGAAATTCTTTTTCTAATTTATCAGTGTATTCAATATTTTTTGTTTTAATTGATATCAATTTATCTCTAATATTCTCAATTCTATTTAAATTTCTTTGTTCATTAGGTAAAATTAATATGTCAGATAATTCTTTCTCTAATTTAGATCTTTCATTTTCACTATCTTGGTAATTTTTAATTATTTTTTGAATATCTTGATTTGAAACAGAAAAACGAGATGAGCTTAGAGCAAGAGCTCTTGCAGCCTTAGACTCTTTGGCCATTTGATGTGCTCTAAAAGCTTTATCAACAAAGCCAACTAACTCATCATTTGATATTTTAGTCTCATTTATTCTAATATATCCAGTTATTGCATTTATGTAGTCAGTAACGTAAGGATAAGCAAAATCCATTTCATTAGATATTTGTTCTTCAACAAAATAATTATTTCTTGCTAATCTTTGATAAAAAATATTATTAGCTAATTCAAGGTAATCAATATGAGATTTAATATCGCCTTGTGCTTTTTTCACCGAAGCAACATTAGCATACATAGTTATAAGATTATTATGATCAGGGGGCAGCACATTTTTTGATATATCTAGAGCCTTCTTAAAATAATATTCAGCCTGATCCAAATCAAACTTTGAAGGAACTGCAAAGTAAATATTAGCTTTATTTGCATATGCAGAAGCAACATCCATATGATTTTCTGTTTTATAAAATGTTTGATATTCGCCAATTGCTAAATCTGCATACATAAGTGCTTGGTTTGGATCTTTTGCGTAAGTATACAAATTAGCCAAGTTGGTAAAAGTATTTGTTAAACTTACACCCCAACCATATAGTTCTCTTTCAATATCAAGAGCTTCTAATGCATATTGAATAGCAACATCAATTTTTTCATTTATCTCTTTTGTATTTGCACAGTTATTATATTGTGCAGATCTTCCTTTAGCTTCTTTACAATTAATAAAAATTAACTCTTCTACCATCAAATGATAAGCGCCACTTAAATTTTTATAATTTTTAGCTAAGTGATAATTAAATGTATCTAATGAATCTGGATAATCACTTATGCCTTTATTTATTATGTTATTTGCGCGAAGTAATACTGTTTCTGCTTCAATTGGTTTTTTTTGACGTAAAAAATTTAACGCAATAGAATTAAGTGGTGAAATTAAATAATAATGCTCATAATCAAACATTTTTTCAAATATATAAAGTGCTTCATTTAAACGATAGGAGGCTGTTTCATAATCACCCATAAGAGATAAAAGATTTCCAGTATTATTATAGTAAGCAAAAAAATTATAATCTAACTGATCTCTATCTTTTTCATCCATATTTTGATCTAACAACAAAAGAGTTTCATAGGACCAATCATAATAATATAATGAAGTTTTAAATTCTGAAGTTTTTTCATGAACAAGCCCAAGTGAGTTAGTAATTTTTGCAAAAAATAATAACAATTCTTCTTGCTGATACTTGGTTAAAGTTTTTGCTTTTTCTATATCTAATAAATAATAATCATTAATAGCTTTTGAAATATCTAAACTTTTAAAAAGTTTTTCTTTAGCATCTTCATATAAACTTAGATCAATTAATAAAGCAGCAACATTGTAATAAGCTGTTGCTTTTTGATTATCTAATCCTGGATAAATTTCTTCAGCATATTTTATATAATCATATGAAGCTTCAAGTGCCTTGTCATAATCATTAGAATTATAATATTCTAAAAATTTATTTTTATAATCTTCAAATATTTGGATATTATTGGATGCAGAAACGCTATTAAGATTAATTAAAAGTACAAAAATAAAATAATAAAATACATTCATAATATTTTTTTTAATTCATCATATATTGTCGAATTTTCAATGTTTATTCACCATAAAATAAAAGATTTTCATCCTCATATCTATTGTATCGAAAGGATAAACTATGAAAAACAAACTAAAAACTTTATCTACTATCGTTGCTGTAATGGTTGCACCAACACTAATTACTACCTCTAGTCAAGCCTGGAATATTTATGGATATGATTTTGGTGATACCTATATTCAAAATGGTTATGATTGGGGATCTGGAGATAGCTTTACATGCTACACCAACAGATTTGGTAGCACTGATCTAACAAGCTGCTACTAATTATTAACACCTCCGAAAAAGACCGGTTAAGCCGGTCTTTTTTTAAATATCATCAATTATTATGTTTTTATTGGTTTTTGAGTAGAAGAAAGTAGTATTTTAAATTTCTTAAAACGAACACAATTAAAACTCGAATTTGCCTAATTTAAAATTTACAAAATACATGTGGCACTGTGTAGAAGGAATATTCATTATGTTGTCGTCGTAAATTTCATTTATTACTCCTTCGCAGTGCCATTAAATATTCTTACTCACTCGGAGACATCGTGATTGCACTTTCCCGTTTTTTTCTTTTTAGCTCAACTTACCTTGTTTTATTAATACTCAGCAGCATTGCTTCAGCAGAAACAGAATACTTTTCAATGATTACCTTTTTAATAACAAGCTTAGCTGTAGGAGGGTGGTTGTACTACTTACACAAAATAGCTATTGAACCATCACCAGGCTTAAAAGAAATATTATATGTGGTTCTTTTTTTAACCATCTTCACAACAATTTGGGCAGGATTTAATATTTACATACAGTCTGATTACTTTGTTCTAGACTAATGCTAAAAAGTTTCTGGTTCTACTTCTTATCAATACCAGTTTTATTCAGTTTGATTACTTTTAGTTTACCAATTAATTTTGTTGAAGATTTTATTAATACACCTTTGTTTGCAGATGCAGTCGAATATTGCAAAGATGTGGTGAACGAGGATCCTTACATAACAGAATACGGCACTATGCAAGATAAATGTATAGCTAACTTTATGGGAGAACCTAAAATACTAGGTCCATTAATCTTTTTGTTTAGTCTAGTTGGATTGTTATTTATATTTCCTTTTATAATTTATTTACTACTCAATTGGCGAAAGCATAAATACGGTCATTAGTAATGTCTAAGTTAATTAAATATCCCATCTACATTTTTTTATTTTTTATTACTCTCTACATGATTACGCCAATAAAAGATGCTTATCACAATGAATTAAAACCCATACGCCATGGGTACCAATCTATAGAATATGATTTTTTAGAGCATTATGATGAAAAAATCAGTGATG
>CACJEE010000021.1 GCA_902592345.1 uncultured Alphaproteobacteria bacterium | reverse complement strand
AGGAAGTCATGTTTTGCTGTCTATTATAGAAAATAAACATGAGGTAATTGTAATTGATGATCTTTCAACAGGAAATAAAAAACTTATTCCTGAGAATATTAAATTAATTAATACAAATATTAATAATTCAGAGAAAATTTCCAATTTATTAGTGGAAGAAAATTTTGATCTACTTCTTCATTTTGCTGGCTTTGTAAAGGTAGAAGAATCAGTTCAAAAACCTGATAAATATTTTAAAAATAATACTGATAACGCCATTGAACTTTTTGAAACATGCTACAAGCATAATTTACAAAATATCATATTCTCTTCAACAGCAGCGGCTTATGGCAACCCTAGCAATAATGAATCAATAAAAGAAGATGAGCCGCTTACCCCTCTCAATCCTTACGGAGAATCAAAAGTTAAAACGGAAGAATATTTATTAAACAACAAAGATAAATTTAACTCGATTATATTACGGTATTTTAATGTTGCTGGTGCCGATCCTAAATTAAGATCAGGTCTTATTTCCAATACACCAACACACTTATTTAAGATTCTAAGTGAAGTTGCCGTCGGAAAAAGAGAAAAAATCTCCATATACGGAAATGATTATAATACTGAAGATGGAACTGCAATTAGAGATTATATTCATGTTAGTGATCTAGCAAGTATTCATTTAGAGGCAGCAAAATATTTATTAGAAAATCAGATTAGTAATATATTCAATTGTGGGTATGGAAAAGGCTACTCAGTGTTTGAAGTAATTAATATTGCAAAAAAAATATATGGAGAAAAAATAAAATTCGAATATGATAAAAAGCGACCTGGAGATGCAGAAAAGTTAATTTCTAATGTTGATAAACTTCATCAACATATAAATTGGAAAC
This sequence comes from uncultured Alphaproteobacteria bacterium, assembly GCA_902592345.1. Taxonomy (GTDB): domain Bacteria; phylum Pseudomonadota; class Alphaproteobacteria; order HIMB59; genus CACPNW01. The sequence continues at coordinate 19,914 of CACJEE010000021.1, read as the reverse complement.
CAAAATTTGATAATTTAGATTTAATCATTCAAACTGCTGTTGAGTGGGAAAAAAAAATAAATGAAAAAAATATATAAAAGAGAATTTGAAAGAAAAGATAAAAGACATTTACTTCTCTTTGGTTATGAGGAGCATAAAGAAATAGCTTCTACAGAACTAGGGATTACTCCTTTACCTAGTCCACATATGAGGTGGAATCCTGCAAGACAAGAATGGGTAACTTATTCTGAAACCAGAAAAGTAAGAACCTCTTTTCCACCAGAAGAATATTGCCCTTTGTGTCCTGGTGCAGAATTAAATTTTGCAACTGAAATACCGTTTAACAATTTTGAAGTTGCCATCTTTCCAAATAGATGGGCCAGTTTTAATACTAATAATGATCAAATATCTATTGATGGCTTAAGCACAAAACCATCAAATGGAGAATGTGAAGTAGTGGTTTATTCTTCTAAACACTTAGATACAATTGCTCAGATGCCATTAAGCAGAATAGAGCTTTTGTTTAATGCTTGGTCAGATCGTTACATCAAACTACTAGAAAGAGATGATATTCAATATGTAATGCCTTTTGAAAATAGAGGGGTAGAATGTGGTGTTACGCTTCATCATCCACATGGACAAATTTATGCCTATCCTTTTATTCCTCCAGTAATTAAAAAAGAAATAGAAGCATTTAATAAAGAGAATTTTATTAAAAAATTAATGAAAGATTTAGAAAAAAATTATTTTGTTTACCAAGATGATCATGTCATTGCTGCTGTACCACCATTTGCAAGATACGCTTATGAGATATGGATAATTCCAAAAAGACAAATAGCAGGACCTTGGCAATTTACTGATCAAGAATATAATTCTTTTGCAGTTGCTCTTCAAAAAGTAGTTAAAGGATATGATAGTTTTTTAGGCAGAAGATGTCCATATATAATGGGATTGCATGCTGCTCCTAATTTAGAAGATGATAATTTTCATTTTCATATGGAATTTTATCCCCCTTTAAGACATGGTGATAAACCCAAAGTATTAGCTGGCTCAGAGTCAATGGCTGGGGTATTCATTATGGATGTTTTTCCTGAAGAGACTGCAATTGAGCTTAGAAAGTTTATGTCATGAAAACAATTGAAGAAAAAATTAATTTTTTTAAAGAAAATTTAGAATTATTTGATGATGATATGGATAAATATAAATATCTTTTAGACCAAGCAAAAAATGCAAAACCCTTTCCAGAAGAATATAGACAAGATAGTTTTAAAGTCGATGGATGCCAAGCACAAGTGTGGCTGGTTCCATACATAGAACAAAAAAAATTATGTTTTCATTCAGACTCTGATGCCTTTATTTCAAAAGGAATGGTAACAATTCTCTGTGAGATTTATGGAGACAGAAACCCAGATGAAATTGCAAAAGCAGACTTTGATCTTTTATCTTCATTACAACTAGATACTTTATTAACGCCTGGAAGACGAAATGGTGTCTATTCAATGCTAATGAAAATTAAAGAATATGGAAATGTTTACAGTCCATAAAATTAATTTAACTTAAATTTTTTATTCTTTTTTATAATTTTTCCTATATCTGATTTTAATAAATATGATTCAAAAGAAAAATATTAAGATTAATGAAAAGCTCTATAATTTTATTAATAATGAAGCACTAAAAGGTATTGAGATTGATGAGGAGATCTTTTGGAATGGATTTTCAGATATTGTAGATACTTACTATCCAAAAAATGTCGCTCTTTTAGCAAAGCGAAATAATTTACAAAATCAGATCAACAATTGGCACAAAGAAAACAAATCTAGAGATACTGATCTTGATGAATACAAAAGTTTTTTAAAAGAAATAAATTATATTGTTGATGAAGGACCTGATTTCAAAATTACAACATCAAATGTTGATGAAGAAATCTCAACAATTTGTGGCCCGCAACTAGTAGTACCTATCACAAATGCAAGATTTGCTATTAATGCAGTAAATGCAAGATGGGGCAGTCTATATGATGCTCTTTATGGAACAGATGCTTTGGGGGAAGTTCCACAAGGAAATAGTTATGATCCTGAAAGAGGAAATAAGGTTGTTGGATTTGCTAAATCACATTTAGATAAATTTGCTCCACTAGAAAATATAAAATGGAGTGAAATTAATAAAATAGAATTGCAAGATAATAAAATTATTTTAGGAAGTATAAAGGAAAATTCAGTAAACTTTGTAAATAAAAATCAGCTTATAGGTTGGAGGTCTTCTAAAGACGGTCAACTGCTAGAAATAATTTTATTAAAAAATAACCTTCATTGCAGAATATTAATTAATGAAAATGATGCGATTGGGAAAAATGATCCTGCAAATATTTCAGATATATTGTTAGAGTCTGCGATATCTAGTATTCTTGATTGTGAAGATAGTGTAGCAACTGTTGATGCTGATGATAAAATTTTAGCATACCAAAACTGGTTAGGTCTTACTAAAGGAGATTTAGAAGCTGAATTCCTAAAAAATAATAAGGCTGTAAAGAGAGTATTAAATAAAGACATTATTTACACTTCAACAAATCAAAAAGATCAAATATTAAAAGGGCGCTCTCTAATGCTTATTAGAAATGTAGGTCACTTGATGACAACACCTGCAATATTAACAAAAAATAATGATGAGATAGGTGAGGGTATAATGGATGCAATTATAACAACACTTATTGCAACTCATGATTTTAAAAAGTCAGAAAATAGAAATTCTAATTATAATTCTATTTACATTGTAAAGCCAAAAATGCACGGGCCTGAAGAAGTTGAATTTACTGATCAACTTTTTTCACAGATTGAAAAACTTCTAGATTTACCAAATAGTACTATCAAGATAGGTATTATGGATGAAGAGAGAAGAACAAGTATAAATCTAAAAGAATGTATTAGGGCAGCTCAATCGAGAGTGGCTTTTATCAATACGGGTTTTTTAGACAGAACTGGTGATGAAATTCATACAGCAATGCAGGCAGGTTCTTTTTTAAAAAAAGCTGACATGAAAAATGCTCCTTGGATATCATCTTATGAAAAAAGAAATGTTAGTATTGGATTAGAATGTGGACTAAAAGGTAAGGCACAAATTGGCAAAGGTATGTGGGCAATGCCAGACTTAATGGCTGAAATGATGAAACAAAAGATTGGACATCCAAAATCAGGAGCTAACTGTGCTTGGGTCCCAAGCCCAACTGCTGCTACACTTCACGCTCTTCACTATCATGAAGTAAATGTTAAGGAAGTTCAGGAAGGTATTATAAGTTCTGGATCAACAGGTTCACTTGATGATTTAATAACTTTACCTTTATTGAAAGGTATAAATTTATCAGAAGATGAAATTACTCGTGAGGTTGAAAATAATGCACAGGGAATTTTAGGGTATGTGGTTCGTTGGATTGATCAAGGCATAGGGTGCTCAAAAGTACCTGATATTAATAATATTGGATTAATGGAGGATAGAGCAACATGTCGGATTTCTTCTCAAGCACTTGCTAATTGGATTGAACATGGAATCATTTCGAAGGAACAGATCCTAATAGTATTAAAAAAAATGGCTAAGGTAGTTGATGATCAAAATGCAGATGATAAAAATTATATTCCTATGTCTGAAAATGAAGATTCTATTGCTTTTAAAGCAGCTAGGGATTTAGTTTTTGAAGGCAAAAATCAACCATCAGGTTATACAGAACCTATTCTTCATCGTAGAAGATTAGAATTTAAATTAAAAAATAATTAAGGTAAAATACTAATATGATTGAAAAAAAACAATTTTACATAAATGGCAAATGGGTAGACCCTATTAACAAAAATGAATTAGAGGTTATAGATCCATCTAATGAAGAAGTATGTGCTGTTATTTCTTTAGGCGATTCAGAAGATACAAACTTAGCTGTTGAATCTGCAAAAAAAGCTTTTCCTATGTGGAGTAGCACTTCGAAAGAAGAGAGAATAAAACTGCTTGAAAACCTTTACGAAATTTACAAATCAAGATGGAATAAAATGGCTGAGTCAATTTCGCTTGAAATGGGCGCTCCTATTGATTGGTCAATTGAGGAGCAAAGTTCTTCAGGCGCTAATCACATAAAAAATTTCATTAAAACTCTAAAAAACTTTGAATTTGAATCTGCATTTAATTCAGAATCCAATAATCATATTACTTATGAGCCCATAGGAGTATGTGCATTAATTACACCATGGAATTGGCCGATTAATCAAATTACTTTAAAAGTTATTCCTGCTCTAGCAGCTGGATGTACTATGATTTTAAAACCTTCTGAAATTGCACCATTATCTGCAATAGTATTTGCAGAGATGATTCATGATGCAGGCTTTCCTCCAGGTGTTTTTAACTTGGTCAATGGGAATGGAGATGGTGTAGGCACTCAATTAGCAAAACATGCTGATATTGATATGATTTCTTTCACTGGCTCTACAAGAGCGGGAAAATTAATTTCAAAAAATTCTGCCGATACTATTAAAAGAGTTTGTTTAGAGTTGGGAGGAAAAGGTGGCAATATAGTTTTTGCAGACTCAGATCCAGATGCAGTTAAAAGAGGCATCAAACATGTAATGGGAAATTCAGGTCAATCATGTAACCATCCCACTCGTATGCTAGTTGAAAAATCCATTTATGATAGAGCTGTTAAAGAAGCAATAGAGGAAGCTGAGAATACTAAAGTTGATATCTCTTCAAAAAAAGGAGGTCATATTGGACCTGTGGTGTCAAAAATACAATATGATAAAATTCAAAATTTAATTCAAAGTGGTATTGATGAAGGTGCTAATTTAGTTGCTGGAGGTTTAAATAGACCAGCAGGTTTGAATAGGGGTTATTTTGTTAAACCAACAATTTTTTCAGATGTTAACAATAATATGAAAATAGCTAGGGAAGAAATATTTGGCCCAGTAGTCTCTATAATACCATTCGAAACTGAGGAAGAAGCAATTAGTATTACAAATGACACTGATTATGGATTAACCAATTATGTTCAAACACAGGACAAAGAAAAAGCAAAGAGAGTTGCAAAACATCTTAGATCTGGTGGTGTAGAAATCAATGGTTTTGGAGTTTCAGGAGGCACGCCTTTTGGAGGATTCAAACAATCTGGTAATGGTCGCGAAGGTGGTAAATGGGGCCTTGAAGAGTATTTAGAAGTTAAAGCTATTAGTGGATGGAAATAAAGAAGTTTTTTGTCAGCTTTGCAAATAAATAAACTAACACCAAACATTGGGGCTGAAATTATTGGAAAAAATATTTTCGATAATCTCACAACAACTGTTTGTGATAAAATTTATGAAGCATTAATTGAAAACAAAGTAATTTTTTTTCGTGATCAGATAATTTCACCCACCCAACATATAAGCTTTGCAAAAAGTTTCGGTGATATAGAGCCTCCCCACCCGGTTTATCCTCATGTAGATGAATATCCTGAAATTGTTCTATTAGAAAATGATGAACAAAACCCACCGGATACAGATGAGTGGCATACTGATCTTACATTTAGGCCTAACCCTCCTTTTGCGTCAATTTTGTATAGTAAAATTATTCCACAGTACGGTGGTGACACTCTTTGGACTTGTTTGACATCAATATACGAAGCCTTGCCTACAGAATTGAAAAAATATTTAAAAACTCTAAAAGCTGTGCATGATATGGGAGCCTTTAGAAATAATTATACAAAAAATGAACCAATTGGAGCTGCACATAAACTTAATGAAGGACATCAAAAATTTGGCAGTTCAATTCATCCAATAGTAAGAACACACCCTATAACAAAAAAAAATTATATATATATTAATCCTAGTTTTACTCATCATATCGTTGGTATGAATGCTACAGACTCAAGTAACTTATTAAGTTATCTTTTTAATTTTATGAACAAACCAGAGTTTCAAATACGTTTTAAATGGAGTAAAGATACTATAGCTATGTGGGATAATAGATTCACCATGCACTATGCAATCGGAGATTACATGCCCAATAAACGTAAAATGCACCGAGTTACTGTATTGCATGATAAAAGAGAAACAAAATGAACTCCATTCAAATTTTAGAAAAACTAATTTCTTTTGATACAGTTAGTTCAAATTCCAATTTAGAGATAATATCTTATTGTGAAAAAATTTTAAAAGATGCTGGAGCAGAAATTACACTTATAAAAAATACAGAAGAAACAAAAGCTAATCTTTTTGCAACGATCGGACCTGTTGATCAACCAGGTATAATATTATCAGGTCATACAGATGTAGTTCCAGTAACAAACCAAAAATGGAAAACTAATCCATTTAAGCTGACTGAAATTGATAATAAATTATATGGAAGAGGAACTGCTGATATGAAAAGTTTTGTTGCTTGTGCTTTAAATGCAGCTTCAAAAGCATCTTCAATGAATTTAAAAACACCTTTACATTTTTCTTTTTCCTATGATGAGGAAATTGGATGTGTAGGTGTAAGATCATTGATAAAAATGTTAAAAAATTCCTCAATTAATCCTCTTTTTTGCATTGTCGGAGAGCCAACATCAATGCAAGTAATGTCAGGCCATAAAGGTAAAGTTAATGCTTCAGTTTTGATAAAAGGAAAAGAAGCTCACTCAGCCTTAACAACAAAAGGATTAAATTCTATTTACTTGGCTAGTGAATTCATACAGGGGATTCAAAGTATACAAACTAATTTAATTAATAACTCAACTCATGATAATGATTTTGAGGTACCTTATACAACTTTGCAAGTTGGTAAAATTGAAGGAGGAGTCGCAGTAAATATTGTGCCAAGTTCCTCAAGTTTATTATTTGAAATAAGAAGTTTGCATAGTGATGATCCTAATTTAATATTAAAGGATATAAAAATTTTATCAGAAAAAATTGTAAAATCTCATATAAATAAATTTCCTGATACAGAAATTGAAATTAAAGTCACAAGTCAATACCCTGCACTAAATACAATGAAAAATTCAGATGTAATAAGTTTTTTAAATGGATTAACTGGCAACAATAGCGTTGAAAAAGTTTCATTTGGAACTGAAGGTGGTCTTTTTAGCAATGAATTAAATATTGAAACCGCAATATGCGGGCCAGGATCAATGAATCAAGGTCATCAACCTGATGAATATATTGAAAAGGCTCAAATTGATTTATGTGATCAGATGTTAGAAAATTTATTAAATAAATTAGAAAAAGGATTATAAAATTTTTAAGATGAAGAGTTCTCGAAACCTTTTAATACATTAACTGTGTTAATGCCTATTTCTTTAATGGCGTATCCTCCTTCCATTACAAATAAAGTTGGCAAGTCGCATGAAGCTATTTTTTTTCCAATATCAAAGAAATCATCACTTTTTAATTTAAAGAAACTAATGGGATCTTTTTCATATGTATCAACACCCAAAGAAATTAACAATGCATCGGGTTGATAAGATTGAATTTTTTGAATGACATCATCTAAAGCTCTTGTCCATTCAGTATAGGGTGTTCCAGGTTGCATTGGATAGTTAATATTGTAATCCTCCCCTGCTCCATCACCCTTTTCATTAGCATGACCAAGAAAATGGGGGAATGCCTCCTTAGGGTCTCCATGGAGAGATGCAAAGTAAACATCTGGCCGATCATAAAATATCGCTTGAGTTCCATTTCCATGATGAAAATCCACATCCAAAATAAAAATTTTCTTAGCACCCTTTTCAATTAATTTTTCTGCTGCAATAGCTACATTGTTAAAAAAACAATATCCTCCATACTGATCCTTCGATGCATGATGACCTGGTGGCCTACATAAAGCGAATAAACTTTTTTCATTTTCCAACATCTCAGTTGCCGTTAAAACTACTTTTACAGCTTCATAAGCTCCTTCTACTGTGCCTTCACTAATCGAGGTTTCATTAGCAAGAGCATAATACCCAAGTTTGCCCTCTATAAAATTAGGAATAACATCTGAAGGCATTGATCGACTTGGCCAAACAGTTGGAATAGCCTCACCTCCTAAGCCAAGTTTTAACCATTCTTTCCAAGCAACATTTAAAAATTCAACATAATGCTTATCATGCACTTTAAATATTATATCTGTGCTCATATTTTCTGGTTCTATAATTGGTCCAAGATTTCTCTTTTTAATTTCATTAATTATAAACTCCATTCGCTCTGGTCTTTCGAATGGTTTGACGAGTTCCCCTCCATACAATTCTGTTTTAGAATTTCGAAGAATATGATTTTTTGAATAAATTGTTTTCATTATCTTTTAATCAATTGGTATATTTTTAATCCTGTATTGTTGATTACCTATCATTAAAATACAGATACAAATTAATAGTGTACTAATAAATTTTATAGAAGTAAATGTTTCTCCAAAGATAAGAAATCCCCATAGAAAACCAGCAGGCATAACTAAATATGAACTAAGATTAACAAAAACAGCTCCTACTTTATTTAAAATATAAAAAAACAACCATACCTCAATAAAAGTTACAAATGCTAATATCCAGAAACTTGAAATAGTAAACCACTGAAAGTGATCGTAATATTTATTTCCATAAAAAATTGATAATAAAATTACAAAAATTAAAGAAGCGGTAGACTCTCCAAATGCAACTTGAGTGGAGTCTAAATTTCTAGGCCAAAATTTCTCCATAAAAATAGCATCAAAAGCATAAGATAAAGGTATTATTAAAGCATAAACAGCCCATATACTTACTGATGTGTTATCATTATTACCATAAAATAAAATTAATAGACCGGCTAATCCTGATAAAGTTCCAATAACCAACTTAATAGTGACATTTAATAATCTAAATATCCAAATAACGATTAAAGTAAAAACAGGAACAGCAGATACAATTAAAGTTAAAATACCTGCTTCAATTTTAGGCGCAACAATAAATTCAACGCTCAACGGAATAATATAAGCAAACATACCTGCAACAGAAAAAAATAAAGATTTTTTTAATGTGAATTTAAAAAGTTTATTTTGCAAAAGTAATAAAATAAAAAATAAAGCACAAAGAACTGCTAACAATGAAACTAAAATAGTTAATGGACTATCATCTGCTTCAACTAATTTAACTAACGAAAAGTGCAATGCCCATAATGAAGATAATACAAAAAGTAGTGCTATATTTTTATATTCATTAAATTTTTCCATTTAAAGTTTAGGTCGATTATTTTTATCAAATAACCATGGAATAACCTTTTCATAGCCAAGAGACACTCTGAAAACTGTATTATCATCATATGCTTTACCAATAATTTGCATTCCTGTTGGAACTTCATTAGATGCGAAGCCTGTTGGAGCAGACATCACAGGAAGTCTTGATAACATGTTAAATGGTGTTGTTAACCACATCGACTCATCTCCTGTCTCTTCAGTTCTTCTAACTTCTTCATTAAAGTCATAATTAAGATTTGGATAACCATGATCTGCTGGAATACCTGTCACTGCATTTGTAGGACATATAAAAGCATCATATTTGTCAAATATAGGCCCAAACTTGGCATATGCATCCCAAGCCACATTATTGCAATGAACTAATTCACTGAGAGTTTTTTCTTTACTAGCTTCAATAAATTTTTGTGTATAAGCACAGAGAAGTTCTTCTTTTCCTTTTGCAATTTCTTTAAGACTCGTTCCCCATAAAGCAGTCAGATAAGTTCCTGCTGCATCCAAAATATTATCTGGTAATTTTGGATCAACATACTCTACTATTGCCCCATTTTCCTCGAGTAGATTGAGGGCATTTTTCATATTGGTAACAATTTCATCTTCAACTTCAAATCCACATAAATGATCTGACCAAGCAATTTTAATATTTTTTAAATTTGAATTTTCATCAAAATCTTCTGGTTTCGGCATGCTTGCAATATCTTGATTATGCATACCAGCAGTTGATAACTGCATAAGAATTATATCCTCAACACTTCGTGCCATAGGTCCAGAATGACTATAATAATCTAAATTGCCGTAGGGTACTTCAGGATTTCTTCCATAGGGAGGTTTGTATCCAAAAACACCACAAGCAGCTGCAGGAATTCTAATTGAACCACCAATATCAGAACCAGAAGCTATGGTACAAGCTCCAGTCGCAAGAGCTGCTCCTGAACCTCCAGATGATCCTCCTGGAGTATATTTTTTATTCCACGGATTAGTTGTTATACCGTGCAGGTCAGACCAAGTTGTTCCTAATAAACAAAACTCAGGTGTTGTTGTTTTGAATAATGGAACACTTCCCTGATCAAGCAAGCGTTGAATATAAACATCAGTATAATTATCAATCCTATCTTTAAAAATTTTAGAACTACTTGATCGACAAGAATTCTTAAAAGCGAATTCTTCTTTAATAGCAAAAGGAATTCCTTCTAAAAGTCTTGGCTCTTGAGCATTGTCTAAAAAAACTCTTTCAGACTTTAATGCTAAATCTATTGCTTGTTTCTCAAAAAATACTGTGAAAGCATTACACTCTGATTGTATGTGATTCGCTCTTTCTAATGATGCTTTAGTAACTTCTACAGGTGATAATTCTTTCGACTTAAAAGCTTTTAATAATTTTTTTCCACTCCAATATAAAAAATCTTGATCACTCATATAAATAAAAAAACCCATTGATATAAAATCAATGGGTTCTTTTTAGTTTAATTTTTACTGCATTAATTTAGTCCAGACTTTATCAATAAGAGCTTGAGACTCTTTATTACAAGCTTGACCAAATTTCACAGGTATACCATCTGGTACCTGAATGTTAGTTGCATTTTTCATATCATCAGAAAGATATTTAGAAGATTCAGGAATTGCATTTGCATAAGCAGCAAAGTTAGATAGCATTGCCATATTTTCAGGATGCATAACAAAATTCATGAAAGCTTTTGCTTCTTCAACATTTTTTGCACCTTTAGGCATAACTAAACTATCAAACCATCCCACAACTCCTTCTTTAGGATAAGCATAAGTAAGGTCATCAACACCTTCCCATTTTCCAACCTGACTATATCCGTCCCAATGTGCATGCATGATTACTTCTCCACTCATCAAGCGTTCGTTGATTCCTTCAGAAGAATAAACAGCAACACATTTTTTTTGCTCAATTAGAAGGTCCATAACTGCTTGCATTTCATTTGGATCTTCAGAACAAAAATTTGAACCTAATGCTAAGTGAGCCATATTTACAACTTCCTCAGGAGATTTAAATACTGCTACTTTGCCACATACTTCATCTGAAGGCCTAAAAAATTCCATCATTGATGAACCATTTCCAGAATAAGAGTCAGCTCTGTATGCCCAGCTAGCAGAACCCATTTGCCATGGAGTTGAGTAGTCTTGGTTTGGATCAAAAGATGGTCCTTGAAATTGCTCAGCTACATATTTGTAGTTTGACATATCTTTAATACCATCTACTTTTTCAATTAATCCTTCTTTGATCATAATTTCTACGAAATGTTGTGATGGAACTGCAAGATCATATCCTGTAGAACCGCCTCCTGCCTGTAATTTAGCAAGAAGAGTTTCGTTTGAATCATAAGTATCAACTGTTACTGAAATTCCTGTTTCTTTTTCAAATTTTTCGATTAGATCTTCTGGCGTATAATCTGCCCAATTGTACAAATTTAATTTACCTGCAGCAAAAACACTTGTACCAAAAAATAAAAAAGAAATTGAAACTAAAATTTTTAATAGCTTCCCTTTCATGTATCCTCCTGTTTGTTTTGGTTAAAAAATATTTAAAATTCTAATATATTAAACTGTAAAAATAGAATTTTTACTAGTTAAATTTTCCAAAAAACCGTAAAAATTTCAATTAAAAGACTAATTATTTATTTTTCTATTAAAAAACCAATAAAGAGAAACAATAAATATAGAGAAACCCAACATCAAACTTGAAACTGCATTTACCTCAGGAGATACACCCATCTTAACCATACTATATATATATACTGGTAAAGTTGTTGAGCCACCTCCAGCAACCATCAATGTAATTATAAAGTCATCAATTGATATAACAAAAGCTAACATGAAACCTGATAGAATGCCTGGAGTCAGCAGAGGTAGGGTAATTGTTTTAAATGTAGATGTTTTATCAGAATACAAATCTCGTGCAGCTAATTCTAAATTAGGATCCATTGCTTCCAAAGCAGCTTTAATAGGCATAAATGCAAATGGTATACAAAAAACTGTATGTGCGATTATAACATTAATCAGTCCAAAATTAATACCAAGTGATGCAAAGAAAATTAATGTTGCAACAGCTGTTACAATTTCAGGAACCATTAAAGGTAATGTAATTAAACCGTTACTAAATTCTCTAAAACGAAACTCCCCACCCCTTACTAGTGCAAGGGCAGAAAAAGTTGCAATTATAGTAGCTAATGGAGCTGCAGCAAAAGCAACTATTAATGAATTAATTGTTGCTGTTTGAATATCATCATTTGAAAATAATTTAGCGTACCAACGAAATGAAAAACCAGTCCATATCATTGCAAACTTACTTGAATTAAAGCTGTAACAAACTAGGACAAAAATTGGTACGTATAGAAAGCCAAAAAATATTGCAGTCCAACCTCCAAAACCTGGAAAATTCCAGACATAACGAAATTTTGTTTTCTTATTTTTGGCTAGCATATTCTCTGTGCTTTCTATTTAAACGAGCATTAAATATTAAAACCAAAATAACCAAAGCTAATAAAAACATTGCCATTGCAGCTCCAAAAGGCCAGTTTCTTGCATAAGAAAACTGAAACTGAATTAACGATCCTAATAATAATTTTTTTCCACCCCCCAATAAATCTGGCGCAATAAATGCACCTAAACATGGGACAAAAACCAAAATACTTCCACCAATTATCCCTGGCATTGATAGTGGTAGGATAATTTTACGAATTAGTTCTATACGATTTGAATATAGATCTGTTGCAGCCTCTAGAAGTCGCAAATCCATTTTCTCCATCGAAGCATAAATTGGTAGAACCATTAATGGTAAATAAGAATAAACTAACCCAATAAGTATAGCGCTATTGGTGTACATTAAATTTAAAGAACTTTCCTCGTCTAACAAACCAAAAAAATTAAAAGACGACTCTATGACACCACCCTTACCTAATATTATAATCCAAGCAAAAGTTCTAATTAATAAGTTTGTCCAAAAAGGGATAGTTACAAGAAAGATTAATATATTTTTAACTCTATTAGACTGTCTTGAAATAAAGTACGCAGCAGGAAATCCAATTAAAAGTGATATGAAAGTAGCTACCAAAGCTAACATAAAAGACCTGCCAATAATAATTAAATAAGCAGGATTAAACTCTATTTCATCAAATAAATTTGTATCAAATAAAATTTGTCTGTATCCACTTAGACTAAATTTAAAATGAACTCCTCCATATACATTAGACTCCATTAATGAAACTACTGCCATGACTAACAAAGGTCCAATCATGAAAATTCCAACAACTATCCATAAGGGTAGTAAAGAATAAATTCTATTTTGGGTTTTATTTTCTCCCTGAATATTCATTAGTCAATAACCTGAGCACTTCCTTTAGGAAATTCAATATCAACGTAATCACCTTTTTTAAAAACTTTTAAATCTTCTATAGGTAAATTTACATTTATTATTTGCTCATTTGATTTTAGTTGAATTGTTGCAGCATTACCAAGATAAGTAAATTCAGAAATACTAAGTTGACTTTTATCTTTTGAAGATTTTACAATTTTAATTCTTTCAGGTCTAATAAAGATTGTTACTTTATCATTTTGTTTTATGTGTGAAGGAACAAACAAGTTGATTGAATGACCAGTATAAAGTTCACACAAACCGTTTTCACCATTAGTTTTGCAAAAACCAGATAATAAATTTGCCTCACCTATAAAATTGGCAACAAATTTATTAGATGGACTTTCATAGATTTGTTCAGGCTCTCCAATTTGTTGTATTTCACCTTCATTTATTACAGCAATACGATCAGACATAGTAAGAGCTTCTTCTTGATCATGTGTAACAAACACAAAAGTAATACCTGTTTCTCTTTGAAGTGTTTTTAATTCATAACGCATTGCTTGGCGAAGTTTTAAATCTAGTGCGGAAAGTGGTTCATCTAAAAGTAAAACCTTTGGCTCAGGTGCTAAAGCCCTTGCTAAAGCTACTCTTTGTTGTTGACCTCCTGATAACTGATTAGGTTTTCTTGTTGCATAATCTTTCATTTGTACAAGCTCAAGTACTTCCATAGTTCTTTTTTTAGTTAAGCTTTCATCTTTTTTTAGGCGTCGCAGTCCAAAAGCAACGTTTTCATAGACATCTAAATGAGGGAATAATGAATATTGTTGAAAAACTGTATTAACAGGTCTTTTGTTTGGAGGTAGGTTTACAATTTCTTGATCAAAAAGATTTATAGATCCTTCTGTGATATCCTCAAAACCTGCAATCAATCTTAATAGGGTTGTTTTTCCACAACCTGATGGCCCGAGTAATGTAAAAAACTCATTGTCATAAATCGTTAAGTTAGCATTTCTTAAAGCTCTAGTTTCTGTATTCGAACTTCTATAAACCTTAGTTACATTTTTAACTTCAATTGCGTTAACTTTTTTTAGAGTCATTTTTTGAAGTTACAATATGTATAATTTTTATAATTACTAGGTTTAATTTAAAGTCTTTAAAATTTTTATAACATGGCTAGGGTCTGTATTTGGATTTACAACACAGATTCTAAGTACTTTCATGTTTTTCCAGGTCGTTGGTAAACATAAAAGAGCACCGTTGCGTCGATATTTTTCTGACCAAATATTTACCTCGTCGTCATTTAACTTTTTTGAGCGAAAAAGAATTACAGTCAATTGTGGACCTAAAATTAATTCAAGATTTTTATTTTTTTTAATGCCTATCGCAATTTTTTTTGCAATTTGTATAGTTTTTTTAATAGCTTTTGCATATGCGGTGGAACCATATACTACTAGTGAAAACCATAGTGGCAGACCTCTTGGTCTACGGGTTAAATGAAGAGCAAAGTCCGATGGATTCCATGATGATTTATCAACTGCATCTAAATAATTACCTCTTTGACCATGAGCAATTGATCCTTTCCTAGCATCTTTATATAATAATGCACAGCTATCATAGGGTGCAAACAACCATTTATGAGGATCAACGATGAAGCTATCTGCTTTTTCAATACCTTTAAATAATTTAGCTGATTGAGGATCTGCAAGTGCAGCCAAACCATATGCACCATCAACATGTAACCATATTTTTTTTGACTTTGCTAAACTAGCAAGAACATTAATATTATCGATAGCACCACTATTAGTTGCGCCTGCGTTTGCAACAATACAAAATATGTTTTTATTTTTATTAATTATTTTTTTTGCTTCTTTGATATCTATTTGACCATTTAAGTTTGATTTAACCTCATGGATTTTAAAATCCATCACTTTGGCAATTGCATATAATGAGCTATGAGCTTCACTACTACATAAGATACTTAATTTTTTTGATTTTGCTTTACTGATTAATTGGTAATTTGTTCTTGCTGCATGAATAGCAGATAAATTACCAAGAGTGCCTCCAGATACAAACACTCCCCCTGAAGTTTTAGTAGGCCATTTAGCTAACTTTGCTAACCATTTCAGTGCTTCATTTTCAGCATATATAGCTCCTGAGCCACCATCCCAATTACCGGCAAATATTTCTGCCGCACCTAAAACAGCATCAATACTTGATGCAGCTGGCGTTGGAGCTGCTGCAACAAAAGCTAAACTTGTTGGATGATCAAATGGTCTTGTTGATGGCACAATAGTATTAATAAATAAATCAAAAGTTTTTTTCCAACCTATTCCTTTTTTTGAGATAGTGTTTCCAAGTTCTTTGTCTAACAATTCCTTTTTTTTTGCTCCACTTATTGGATCGGGTCCAATAATAATTCTTTTTTTAGCCCAATTTAGCATTTCTTCTAAAGATGAATTATTAATTAGGAATGAGTTAGTTTTACTCATTAATATTTTGATAAATTAGCTATTTCTCTTCTAAATGGCAAAGCATCACCAATATCTTCAGAATCAAGTTCTCTAGCATATCGATGACCGGCATATGTTGCCCAAGCAATAGGTCCTGGGGCATTGGCATCACCGATTAACTTAATTGATTTAATTCCAGCATCTTTCCATTCTGTTTTTTTCGAAAGGAGGTCTTTGTATAATTGATCCTGAGGTTTTCGAGATACTACCATAACTAAACTATCAGTTTCGATGACTTTTTCTTTTTGAGTATAAATACAATTGGAAATTAATTTTGAATTAGAAATTGAGAGTAACCCTCTATTCAATTCAATTTTTACTCCTATTTCAATTAATCTTTTTTGAATTTCTGCTTGTTCCAACGTATTAATAGACCATTCAGAAACATACGCACTCGGTGTTAATAGAGTAACATCACAACCTTTTTCTACTAATCTCTCTGCTATGACACCGCCCATATAATAATGATCATCATCATAAACCGCAACTCTTCCTGTAGGTAATTGATCATTCATAATATCATCAGGTGTATATAAATTTATCGAGCAATCATTTGGGATTGGAACAACATGCTGCCTTGATACACCATCTTTTCTCCAACTTGAGCCTGTTGCTATACAAATATTTTCAAATCCAAATTCTAATACTTGATCAGCATTTAAAGGTGATTCTAAGTAAGTTTCTACATTAGGTTTTTGAGATAATTGATATTCTCTATAATCGGCAACCCTTCCCCAAGTAGAGAGTCCTGGTAATGTTCTCTCTTTTGCAACTCTGCCTCCTAAAATTTTAGAAGCTTCAGTAAGGGTAACATCATAACCCCTATTAGAGCATGCTAAAGCAGCCTCTAAGCCTGCTGGCCCAGATCCAATCACTAAAACTTTTGATGTCTTACCTTTAGGTTCAATAGTTTCTGGATGCCAACCTTTTCGCCATTCTTCCATAAAGGTAGGATTTTGAGTACATCTACTAATCGACATTGTCATATCACCGGTAATACAAATATTACACCCAATACATTCTCTAATATCTTGTATACGTCCTTCTTCAATTTTTTTTGGTAAAAAGGGATCGGCTATAGATGGTCTGGCACATCCAATAAAATCAAGTGTGCCTGATTTAATTTGTTTGGCCATTACATCAGGACTAGTAAATCGACCAACCCCTACTATTGGTTTGGAAGTAAGTTTTCTGATTCCTGTGACGAGGTCAAATTGTGCAGCTTCCTCTTTAAAACGTGATGGGCCAGAGCAATCTTCCCATGCACCGTGAGCTAAGTCCCAAAGATCAGGCAATTCCTGATTCATTTCAACAAAGTCTCTTACTTCAGAATTTGCAAAACCAAGATCGCCAATCATTTCATCTAATGATAAACGAAGAGTGATACCCATAGTATCACCAACTTCATTTCTAACTTCCTCAACTACTTCTTTTACAAATCTTGACCTATTTTCTAAACTTCCTCCATATTCATCTGTTCTCTGATTAGTTGCAGTTGATAAAAAATGTTGAAAGATTCCAAAACCATGAGCGCCGTACAAACAAATAAGATTAAAACCAGCTGTTTTAGATCTCTTAGCCGCATTGACGAACCAGCGTCGAAGATTTTTGATATCTTCTTTATCAAGTGATCTTGCACTAACAGGATCATTAGTAAAAGTACGAATAGGCATACCAGTGACAGCTAAGGGAACTTCCTTCGTATACAAATTAGGACCATTAATTCCAGAATAAGCTAGTTGAATGCCGGCTAAAGCACCGTATTCCTTCATTCTATCAGCCATTTTTGCGATCATCGGAATATCAGCATCATCCCACAATCGTAATTCAATAAAAGGTGTAATTTCTGAAGAGTGGTGCATTTCACATTGTTCTGTAAATATAACTCCCCATCCACCTTGGCTTTTTATTCCTCTCATTTCAGCTGCAGCAGATGGATCTCTATAACCACCACCGTTGCAATGAGGAACTTGATAGAAACGATTTTTAGATTTGACTGGGCCTATATCAACAGTATCAAATAAAATATCATAACGACTATCGCGGTCCATGTAATCCATATTAAGCTTTATATTTAATCCACCTTGTTTTTAAAGATGTATATTTATTAAAAGAATGCAGTGATAAATCTTTACCATAACCAGATTGTTTCACACCCCCAAATGGAGTTACAGTATTTAATGCATCAACAGTATTAACAGATACAGTTCCAGCATGTAGATGATCAGAAACTCTTAGCGCACGTGATAAGTCATCAGTCCAAACCGATGCCGCCAAACCATACTCACTATTGTTAGCTATTGATAATGCTTCTTCTTCTGTATCAAATGGAATAACAGATAAAACAGGTCCAAATATTTCTTCTTTCGCAATTACATCATTAGCATTTACATTATTAAAAATTGTTGGTTGCACATAACAGCCTTTTCCATCAACTTTAATTTGCTCACCGCCAATTAATAAATCAGCTTTTTGTTTTCCTTTTTCAATATAAGAGACAATTCTTTTTGTTTGTTCTTCATTAACAATAGCCCCCATTTTAGAGTCAGGATGAAGAGGATGCCCTGGTTGAGTATCTTTTGCAATTGTTGATAAGCGCTCTACAAATTCATTTTGAACACTTCTCTCAACTAGTAATCTTGAATTAGCAGAGCAGACTTCTCCCTGATTAAAAAATATTCCAAAGGCTGCCATGTTTATTGCTGACTCTAAATCATTACAATCTGCAAATATAAGGTTAGGGCTTTTACCGCCTGTCTCTAGCCAAACCTGCTTCATGTTAGATTGACCAGCATACTGCTGAAATAATTTTCCAACGGCTGTTGATCCTGTAAAAGCTATGCAATCTACATCTTGATGAAGGCCAAGTGCTTTACCAGCAGTTTCACCAAATCCAGGAACAACATTAAAGACTCCTTCTGGAACACCCGCTTCAATCGCAAGTTCTGCTAATCGCAGAGCTGATAAAGGCGATTGTTCAGCTGGTTTTAAAACTAAAGAATTTCCTGCTGCAAGCGCAGCAGATGCTTTCCATGTCGCCATATCAAGGGGAAAATTCCATGGCACTACAGCTCCTACAACTCCAAGAGGTTCTCTTGTTACCATTGCTAAATCACCTGGTCCTGTTGGAGCAATTTCATCATACATTTTATCAATAGCCTCTGCATGCCATTGAAAAAATGCTGCTGAACCTGGAGCGTCTATAGTTACAGCATCAGTTATAAGTTTACCCATATCCAAACTATCGAGAAGGGCAAACTCTTCTAGATTTTCTCTGATTAAATCAGCTAATTTAAGTAATACAGCTTTTCTCTCTGCTGGAGGCATTTTAGACCAACTACCTTTTTGAAAAGATTTTCTAGCTATTTCAACTGCAAAATCTACATCTTCTTGACCACACTCTGCAACAGAAGTTAAAACTTCATCTGTAGCAGGATTGATTGAGTCAAAGGTTTTGCCTGATTTAGCTTCAACAAATTTTCCATTAATAAATGCTTTATTTCTAAAGTTAATTTTACTTGCAGCTTTCTTCCACTCTTCAAAACTATAATTAGTCATAAATAAAATTCCTATTCATCTCCTGGCACACCATATGAAGGTGCTTTGGTAGGGTCAAGTCCTCTTTGTAAATAATCATTTACTTGTGGTTTATAAATTTTCCAAATTTCAGATAGTTTAGTTATTGGGCATTCTTCTGTCCAGTCACATCTCAAATCAATTATCGGCCATGAAACTTGATGACTTATTTTGAGTCCTGTTGAATGAATAGGTCCTACCTCGCCACCAGCATCAAGACCAGCTTTTAATCCCGCCAACATTCTATCAGCTAAATGCCCTTTAGTTTTTTCAAATACTGATACTATTGATTTAGTAACTTCTTTGTTTGCTAATAAGTTTCCAGCAGAAATGATATTGTCACCAATA
>CACJEE010000020.1 GCA_902592345.1 uncultured Alphaproteobacteria bacterium | reverse complement strand
TCCTTCTATCAAACTTTGCTGTTCTTTTGCATATTGATATTCTGCATTTTCTGATAAATCACCATGACTTCTAGCCTCAGCAATTGCTTCTATAATATTAGGTCTATCTTCATTTAGTAATTTTTTAAGCTCTGATTGAAGATTTTCATATCCATTGGCTGTCATTGGTATTTTATTCATGAAAGTATGATGATATAATTTTTTTTTAAGTCAATATATTTAGATTAAATCTTGCAAACTATTAACTTTTAAGGAATTATTTTTCAAGTGCTCAATAGTATCTACGGCGATTTTTGCTCCTGCTATAGTAGTATAATAGGGTATATTATAAGTTAGTGCAGTTCTTCTTATACTATAACTATCTCTTATGGAACCTTGGGTTTTAGTTGTATTAATTACTAAATCAATTTTATTTGCTATTATTGCATCAACAATATGAGGTCCTCCTTCCTTAACTTTATTTATTGTTTCAACTTTTAAATTATTATTACTTAAAAATTTCGAAGTACCCTTTGTGGCAACAATTGAAAAATCTAAATTTAATAATTTGTTAGCAATAGCTAAAATAAATTTTTTATTATCATCATCTACTGAAATAAATACTTTGCCTTTGGAGGGCAAAATAGTTCCACATGCAATTTGGCTTTTTGCAAAAGCTGACAAAAATGTAGAATCTATCCCCATAACTTCTCCAGTTGATTTCATTTCAGGTCCAAGCACCAAATCTACACCATCAAATTTATTGAACGGAAATACTGATTCTTTAACGTTAAATGTTTTTAAATCTTTTATAGTTATTTCTTTAAGAATATCTTCTAAAAAGTCTCCAGTCATTACTTTTGCAGCTATTTTTGCAATAGGTATACTCCTTGATTTTGCAACAAAAGGTACTGTCCTGCTTGCTCTAGGATTTACTTCCAAAACAAATACTTGATCATTTTTAATTGCTAATTGCGTATTCATTAAACCAACGACTTTAATTTTTTGAGCAATTTTAGATACCCATTCTATAATATTATTTTGAATTTCTTTTGAAATTGAAAAAGGTGGTAAAGAGCAAGCGCTATCGCCTGAATGAATTCCTGCTTCTTCAATATGCTCCATTATCCCTGCTACAAAAATTTCACCTTTACTGTCTCTAATAAGATCTACATCGACTTCAGTTGCATTTTCTAGATATTGATCTACCAAAATTACATTATTCGATGAAACTTCTAAGGCACTTTTCGTAAATTCAGCTAAGTGTTTTTCATTATAGGCAATTTCCATTGCTCTTCCTCCTAAGACATATGAGGGTCTAACTAAAACAGGATAGCCAATTTCATTAGCTATAGTAGTAGCTTCATTCAAATTTTTTGCAAAACCATTTTTTGGTTGTTGAATATTTAACTTTTTTAGAGTTTCACTGAATCTATCCCTATCTTCTGCTAAGTCTATCGCCTCAGTAGTTGTGCCAAGAATATTGACTCCCTCATTTTCAAGTTCGTTAGCAATCTTAAGAGGAGTCTGTCCTCCAAATTGTACAAATATTCCAAGCACTTCTCCATTTTCTTCCTCTTTTTTATAAATTTCTAAAACACTCTCTGTTGTTAAGGGTTCAAAGTATAATCTGTCAGCTGTATCGTAGTCAGTTGATACAGTTTCAGGATTACAGTTTATCATTATTGTCTCAATTCCTTTTTCTTTAAGCGCATAAACAGCGTGAACACAACAATAATCAAATTCAATACCTTGACCAATTCTATTAGGACCTCCACCTAGTATTATTACTTTTTTATTTTTAGAAGGGTTTGACTCACAGAATGGTGTGTTATGAAAATTCCAATCATAACTTGAGTAAAGATAAGGTGTTTTAGAACTAAATTCACCTGCACAAGTATCTACTAGTCTAAATACAGGTTTAATATTATTTTTATGTCTTAAATTTCTGATTTCTTTTTCAGATTTATTTTTTATTTTTGCAATTTTTTTATCTGTAAACCCATTACATTTAGCTAAAAGAATAATTTCTTTTGATAATTCACTTTCTTCGATCAAATTCTCAATTTCAATTATCTTTTTAAGCTGATAAATAAACCATTTATCATATTTAGTTATATTATTAATTTCATTAGGTTTTATTCCTAAGCGAAGAGCGTGGCCGATTGTTAATAGTCTTTGTGAAGATTGAATTTTTAATTCATCAAGGCTTGTTTGTTTATTTATCTTTTTGTTTTGAGGTATATCTAAACCATCTAAACCATACTCAAGTGAACTAAATCCTTTTTGAAGACTTTCAGTAAACGATCTTCCTATACTCATTGTCTCCCCAACTGATTTCATAGATGTTGTTAAATTAGAGTCAGCTCCAGTGAATTTTTCGAAAGTGAATCTTGGAATTTTAGTTACAACATAATCTATTGTTGGTTCAAAACTTGCGGGTGTGGTTTTAGTAATATCATTTTTAAGTTCATCAAGTGAATAACCAACAGCCAATTTAGCAGCAATTTTTGCTATAGGAAAACCTGTTGCTTTTGAAGCTAAAGCAGAGGATCTACTTACTCTAGGATTCATTTCAATAACATTTATTTCTCCATCCTCGGGGTTAATAGCAAATTGAACATTGGATCCACCTGTATCAACGCCAATTTTTTGTAATACTTTAATGCTAGCATTTCTTAAAATTTGATATTCTTTATCTGTTAAAGTTAAAGAAGGGGCTACAGTTATGCTATCTCCTGTATGAACACCCATTGGGTCAATATTTTCAATTGAACATACAATTATACAGTTATCCTTGTTATCTCTTACAACTTCCATCTCAAATTCTTTCCATCCAGATACCGATTTTTCTATCAATATCTGATTTGTTGGACTAGCACTTAATCCTCTTTGGCAAAGCTCTTCAAATTCTTTATCAGTATAAGCAACCCCACCACCTGTACCTCCAAGTGTGAAGCTTGGCCTTATAACTAATGGTAATTTCAATCTTGTTTTTACCTCTATAGCTTTTGGCAATTTTTCTACTATAAAACTTTCAGGGCATTTTAAACCAATTTCTCTCATTGCATCTTTGAATTTTTGTCGATCTTCTGCAAGTTCAATAGCATCTGGATTAGCACCAATCATTATTACATTATTTTTTTCAAGAATTCCTAATTTAGCAAGTTCCATTGATACATTTAAAGCAGTTTGCCCTCCCATTGTTGGTAATAGAGCATCAGGCTTTTCAAGTTTAATTATTTGCTCAACAAAATCTTTAGTAATTGGTTCAATGTAGGTTTTGTCGGCCAAATCTGGATCAGTCATAATAGTAGCTGGGTTAGAATTAATTAAAATCACTTTATAACCTTCTTCCTTAAGTGATTTACAAGCTTGAGCTCCTGAATAATCAAATTCGCAAGCTTGACCTATAACAATTGGCCCAGCACCAATTATTAATATTTTTTTTATATCTAATCTTTTAGGCATGTTTTTTAACTAGATTATAAAATTCTTCAAAGAGATATGCACTATCATGAGGTCCAGGACTGGCCTCTGGGTGATATTGAACACTAAAAACAGGATATATTTTATGTCTTATCCCCTCATTAGAGCCATCAAATAATGAGATATGTGTTTCCTCAACTTCATTAGGTAAGCTTGATCTTTCAACTTCAAAACCATGATTTTGTGATGTTATTTCTACATTATTGTTAATTAAATTTTTAACAGGCTGATTTGCACCTCTATGACCTTGATACATTTTTTTTGTTTTTCCTCCTAACGCTAGACTTATTAGTTGATGACCTAAACAAATTCCGAATATAGGAATTTTAAGATCGATTAACTCTTTTAAAGTTGGAAGTATTATCTTTATTGTTGCATCTGGGTCTCCAGGACCATTTGATAAAAAAATCCCTTTAGGTTTTTTATTTAAAATCTCTTTAGTATTACTAATTGCTGGTAAGATTGTCGGATTAAAATTTAAATTTTTTAAATTCCTAAGAATATTCTGCTTTATGCCAAAATCTAAGCAAACTATTGGAAAATTATCATACTTTTTATCTTTAATATTTTGTTTCCATAAACCATAATTCCATTCGTATTCATTTTTTGCAGATACTGATGTTGCAAGATCTAAATTTTCTAAACCACTCCATTGTTTGAGTTTTTGTTGCAAATTATCGAAACTTTCTTTTTTTTCGCCGAAATGAATTAACGCTACTTTTTTAGCACCATCTACAGCTAACTTTCTTGTTAAATATCTTGAGTCAACTCCAATAATGCCTGGAATATTATTTTTTTTTAGAAAAGAACTTAGGCTATCCTTTGCTCTCCAGTTTGAATATTCTTCAATAGATTGATTAATAACACACCCTTCTGCATAAATTTTATTAGACTCTAAATCTTCATCATTAATACCAACGATACCAATATGAGGAAAAGTAAATGTAATAATTTGTTTGGCATATGACGGGTCAGTCAAAGTTTCTTGATAGCCTGTTTGTGAAGTATTAAAGCACAATTCAGCTATAACAGATTTAAGTGCACCTAGGCCATGACCCCACAAAATTTCACCATCATCAAAAATTAAAGCAGCTGAAGGAGGGCGTAGGTGTTGATTTTTAATAATATCCCGCTTCATTATTTGATAAGAAATGATGGTTTACTAGGCATTTTGAAAAGTTTAGTCAAGGATTAGTTGAATTTGTCCATAACAGTTATAATAGTGATAAAAATAAATTTAATCGATTCTGACAGGTAGATAATTATGAGTTTAAGAAACAACATTGACGAAGATTATAAAAAAGCAATAAAAAACAAGGAACAAGATAAAATTAATGCTTTGAGATTAATAAGAAGCGCTATCAAAGATAAAGATATTTCATCGAGATCAAGTGAAAACAAAGAAGTTATAAGCGACACAGAAATACTAACTTTATTAATTAGCTTAATAAAACAAAGAAAAGATTCAATAGAACAATTTCAAAAAGGTAATAGGGATGATTTGATTAAAAATGAACAAAGTGAAATTGATGTTATAAATGAATATCTGCCAAAACAAAAAACTGAAGAGGAAACTGAAATAATTATAGATAACTTAATTAAAGCTAATAATTTAGAAAATTTAAAGGACATGGGTAAACTTATGGGTTTTGTAAAAAAAGATTATCCTGGGGAAGTTGATATGGGATTAGTAAGCAGAATTGCTAAATCTAAACTTGGAAATTAATGGCATTCAATAAGATTGATTTAGATAATATAAAATCTAAGATACTTATCTCAGAAGAGTTAGAAAAAAAAACAAAAGTAGTCAAAAAAGGAAAAGATTTATGGTGCTGTTGTCCATTTCATAGTGAAAAAACACCATCTTGTAAAATAAATGACGATCAAGGTTCTTTTTATTGCTTTGGATGTGGTGCCAAAGGAGACATTTTTACAATTTATCAAGATTTATTTAATTACACTTTTTTAGATGCGGTAAAAGAATTAGCTAATAAGGCTGGCATTAAGATTAATTTCGATAGCAATTTAAAATATAAACAAGATGATAATTATTTCAATATTTTAGAAATCGCCACTAAATGGTTTCAGGAAAATTTACATATAGAAAATAATTTATGCTTAAAATATCTTAGCAATAGAAAATTGTCTGATGAAACAATAAAAACTTTTAGGCTTGGATATTCTTACAATAAGCATACTTTGCTTTATGAATATTTAAAAAATCTTTCTTATAAAGATGAAGATATCTTAAAAAGTAATCTAGTTAAATTAGATAAAAATAATAATTTTAAAGATTTTTTTTATAAGAGATTAATTTTTCCTATCACAAATGTTAATGGAAAGGTTGTAGGTTTTGGTGGTCGTGTTTTAGATGAGTCAAATCCTAAATATATAAATTCTCCAGAAAGTAATTATTTTAAAAAAAGAGATATGTTATATAATTTAAATTTAGCTAAGAACTCTGCAAGGCAGAAAAAAAATTTATTAATTTGCGAAGGATATATGGATGTTATATCTTTATATCAAAATAATATCAAAAGTGTAGTAGCGCCTCTTGGAACATCTTTCACAAATGAACAATTAAAGCTGTCTTGGAGATATGCAGACAAACCAACTATAATGTTTGATGGTGATGATGCTGGAAAAAGAGCATCATATAAAGCGGCAATAATGTCCTTACCTATTTTAATTCCAAACAAATCACTTCAATTTGTTAATTTACCCAAAGATAATGACCCTGATAGTTTTTTAAAAAATAATCAATTAATAGAACTTGTAAATCTTTTAAAAAAACCCTTAAAATTATTAAACTATATTTTTGATGTATCAAGTAGTGGTGTCTCACTTGATGATGCTGATCAAAAAATTTCTTATGATAAATATCTTGATGATTTAATTGCAAGTATAAAAGATAAAAAAATACAATATTTTTATAAAAATGAATTTAAATCATTATTTTTTAAAAAATTACGAGCCATAAATAATAATAATAATGAAATTAAAACAGCTCCACAAAAAATAAGTTCTTTGCAAAAGAAACAAGTATATTCTTTTATTGCCAGTGCAATTAATCACTCAAAAGTAAGAACTCAAATAATTGAGTGTATTTTGCAAAATATTGAACTTAATGAAATTGAAAAAAACATTCTTATAATTTTAAAAAAAGAAGAATCTATTAGTAAAAATACATCTGATATTCTTAATTTATTTGATAGAGAAATCAGGCAATTTTTAGAATCTAAGATATTGCACCATAGTATTTATAACCTTTTCCCGTATTCTAGCCAAAAATATGAACCAGATGCAACATTAAAAGAAATTCAAGAATCTTCAAAAAACTTGAATACAAGGCTTTCAAATTTGAAAAAAATAAATAAAAGCCTAATTACCTTTGAAAAAAATAATACTTCATTGAATTGGGATGACCTTCAGAAGATATCTATTGAATTAGAGGAAAATTTTAAAGATAATTAAAATGGCAAAAAAAAAGATAGTTAAAAAAAAGAAAAGCCCTCTAAAAAAAACTTCACAAAAAAAGAAAGTTTTGAAAAAAAATGTTGTAAAAAAAACAGCAAAACAAAAAAAGAAAAAATTAATAAAAAAAATAATAAAAATAAAAAAAAAATCTAAGATAAAAAAGGTAACACAAAAAAAACCTACTAGCAAAAAAAAGAAAACAACTAAAAATATCAAAGACCAAGCTAGTAAAATAAAAAAAAATACAACAAAAGTTCAAAAAAAACAAAAGAAAGTTGTTTCATTTGATGATCATATTAAAGCAGTAATAACAAAATTATTAGAAAAGCATAAAATTGATGGAATATATACTCAAAAAATAGTTCAAAAAGCTGTTCCAAAGAAATTCAGAACTCCAGAAAATGTATCTAAAGTTGAAGAGTTTTTAAAAAACAATAATATAAATATTGTTTCTGAAGAAGAGGCTACTGCCTTAATTAAATCTGCTAAACAGGAAAAAACTAAAAATGATGAAGAGTCTGGAGAAGATGAAAAGAAACAAACTGGCAAAACTGATGATCCTGTAAGATTATATCTTAGAGATATGGGCGCTGTAGAACTTCTTAGCAGAGAAGGTGAAATAGCAATTGCAAAGAGAATCGAAGCTGGCAGAGAAAAAATGATAGGGGCAATTTGTGAGAGCCCAATGACAATACGCTCAATCATAAATTGGAAAGAATCTATAAAAGATGGAACAATGCTTTTAAGAGATATAGTTGATCTAGAAGCAACTTATGACATGTCAGATATTAATGACAGCAAGTTAGACGATACGCTTAAATTAATTGAAGAAGCTGGCTCAGATGAAAAAAAAGATAATGATGAAAGTAAAGCTTCTAAAGATGAGCAAAGTGAAGGGGAAGCAGATAATCAAAATGATGAAGATGAATTAAATGTTTCCTTAGCAGCAATGGAAGAAAAACTAAAACCAAAAGTTTTAAATGATTTTGATTTTATTACTAAGCTTTTTAAAAGACTTCAAAAGTATAGCACTGAACTAATAAATTCTGAAAAAAGAAGTGAAGCAAATTACATATTAACTGAAAAAAAATATAAAAAAATTCAGAAAGAAATGGTTATTGCAATGAAAGCTGTCCATTTTAATGCTTCAACAATTGAAGCTTTAATGGAGTCTTTATATGAACTAAATAAAAAGTTATTAGTTCGAGAAGGTCGCATGTTAAGACTTGCTGTAAATGAAGGAGTGAAAAGACAAAACTTTATTGAAGAATACTTAAATTACAATTTTGAAAAAAACTGGATACAAAATTTACTCAGTCTTAAGGATAAAAATTGGGAAAAATTTATTAATAAAAACCATTTGGAAATTAATAAACTTATTGATGAAATAAAAGAAATTCAGGATGCTGCTGAATTGCCTCTAACTGAATTTCGAAGAATTGTGGCTACTGTTCAACAAGGTGAAAGATCTGCTAGTAGAGCAAAAAAGGAGATGATTGAATCAAACTTACGTTTAGTTATTTCTATTGCAAAAAAATATACAAATAGAGGGCTTCAATTTTTAGATTTAATTCAAGAAGGAAATATTGGATTAATGAAAGCAGTTGATAAATTTGAATATAGAAGAGGATATAAATTCTCTACTTATGCAACTTGGTGGATTAGACAAGCAATTACAAGATCAATTGCTGATCAAGCTAGAACAATTAGAATACCTGTTCATATGATTGAGACTATTAATAAAATTGTAAGAACAACTAGGCAGATAATGGCAGAAATTGGAAGAGAACCTACACCAAATGAACTTGCTGAAAGATTGCATATGCCTCTTGATAAAGTGAAAAAAGTTTTAAAGATAGCAAAAGAACCGATTAGTCTCGAAACTCCAGTAGGTGATGAAGAAGATAGTTCATTAGGTGATTTTATTGAAGACAAAAATGCTCTTATTCCAATTGAGGCTGCAGTTAAAAGCTCATTAAGAGATACCACTACTAGAATTTTATCGTCCTTAACACCTAGAGAGGAGAGAGTTTTGAGAATGCGTTTTGGAATTGGTATGAATAGTGATCATACACTTGAAGAAGTTGGTCAACAATTTAGTGTTACAAGAGAAAGAATACGTCAAATAGAAGCTAAAGCACTTCGCAAACTAAAACATCCAACAAGAGCAAGAAAACTTAAAACATTCTTAGACGAATAAATGGAATTAACCCTGCTCGGTACAGGATGTCCAAGTGTGGATCACAAAAGATTTGGACCATCTAACTTAATAACTACAAAAAAAACAAAAGTTTTAGTTGATTGTGGTTCAGGTATAACACACAGACTTCATCAACTAAAAGTGTCATCAGCTGATATTGATGCTTTATTTTTTACACATCTTCACTCAGATCATGCAGTTGATCTTTATCAATTAATAATTTCATCATGGCATTCTTACAGAACAAAATCCTGGAAAATATATGGCCCCAAAGGTACAAAAAAATTTGTAAATAAAATTATGGATGCTTGGGCGGATGAGAGAAAATTAAGAATATCTTATGAAGCTAGAGCTACAGCAAAAGCATTTAAAATGGATATAATTGAATTTAAAACCTCAGGAAATATAACAATTAAGGATATAAATATAAAATATTTTGAAGTAGACCATAAGCCTGTAAAATATGCTTATGGTTTTTGTTTTACAAATAAAAATAAAAAATTGACAATCAGTGGGGACACAAAGCCTTGTGAAAATTTGATGAAATATGCACAAAAATCAGATGTTCTTCTACATGAGGTTTTTATTGAAGGAGAAATTATTAAAACTAATAAGATGCGAACAAAAAAAACATTACATAATGTAAAAAGTTATCATACGACCTCATCTGAGGTAGGTAAAATAGCTTTTATAACTCAATCTAAAAGATTAGTTTTAACTCACTTCGTTCCAACACGATTTAATAAAGGAAGGTTAAAAAATATCGTAAAAAAAGATTTTGGCAAAATTCCAATTATTGGTGAAGACTTGATGAAAATTAAGATTTAGACTACATTATTTTTAATTATATTTAGGTAAGTAATTTCCATGCGCTTCAATCATCTTATCTGTCATAGAATATATTTCATCAATAGTAAGGTTTGCAGCAGTTAATGGGTCTAACATTGCAGCGTGATAAATATGTTCTTTTTTTCTTGTTAAAGCTGCTGCAGCAGTAAGAATGTGAACATTAATATTAGTTCTCATTAGAGCTGCTAAGTGTTCAGGTAATTTACCAAATTTTTGTGGAGAATATCCATTTGAATTGATTAAACATGGCACCTCTACACAACAATTTGAAGGAAGATTTTCTATATAACCATCATTCATTACATTTGCATTAATTGTAATTTTATTATTATTAATCACAGCATCCATAATATAGGATGCATATTCATTACTTCTTTTAAGTGGCTGTTCATAGATTGGACTCATGTCTTTCTCTAATTCATTCCAAACTTTAATATTGTGTTTACAGCGATCAATATATTCTTCCATAGGAATTTTATATTTATCAATTACGTCTTGTCTGTTTTGTTTAATAAACCAAGGAACATATTCTGCAAAATGTTCACTTGACTCAGTCACAAAATATCCAAACCGTCTTAATATTTCATAACGAACTTTTTCATGAAGAATTTTATCAGATTCGTGATTTATTTTTTCACTTCTTGATGATAATTTTTCATCATTAACTATTTTATCAGCAATAATCTTTAGCCTTGGATATAAATTTTCACTAGGACCTCCATTAGATTTTTTGTCAAACTTTTGATAAAAAGCCATATGGTTTATTCCAACACACAAGTAATCTATATCTTCAATTTTTTCTCCTAAATCTTTTGCTAACATCTCAGCTGTTCCTTGAACAGAGTGACATAAACCTAATGTTTTAATCTCAGGAAATGAATTATTTATTGCAATCATATTAGCGCACATTGGGTTAACATATTGTAACCAAAGTGCTTTCGGACAAACATCCATTATATCCTTCGCAATATCAAGCAATACAGGAATAGTTCTAAGTCCTCGCATGATTCCACCGATACCAAGTGTATCTGCAATTGTCTGTTTGAGACCATATTCTCTTGGAATTGCAAAATCTATAATAGTTGATGGCTTGTATCCTCCAACTTGAATTGTAGTCTGAACAAAATCTGATCCAACTAACGACTCTCGTCTATCCGTATGAGAAGTTATTTTCGGTGAGGCATTTAATTTTTCTGATATTACATTTAATAATTCATGTGATGCTTTTAGTCTTAAAGGATCAATATCCTGAAGTGCAATTTCCATTTTTTTAAAAGAATCTAATGATAATAAATCAGTAACTATATTTTTAGTAAATACAGCACTACCAGCTCCTATTATAGTAAGTTTAGTCATTAAAATTATGTATAATTTAAAAAAACAATATTACTAAATTTATTTTTCTATATAAGACATTTTTTAAGGGCTCTTAGCTCAGTTGGTTAGAGCGCCCCGCTCATAACGGGGTGGTCCGGGGTTCAAGTCCCTGAGAGCCCACCATATTTTAGTAATTTTATAAAATAATACTTTATCTTGGTATTATTTAATACTATCAGGTATCCCAATTAATATATTAATTACTCAAGGAGGAATAATGAAAAAACTAATAACTTTAATAGTTTTATTCGCCTCAACTGTCGTTTCTGCAGGTACTTTGGTTGTAAATTCAAACCAATCTGGAGAGTCTTCTAAAGCTGCTTTTGATGCATAT
The DNA here is from genome assembly GCA_902592345.1 of uncultured Alphaproteobacteria bacterium. Classification (GTDB taxonomy): domain Bacteria; phylum Pseudomonadota; class Alphaproteobacteria; order HIMB59; genus CACPNW01. The sequence continues at coordinate 9,515 of CACJEE010000020.1, read as the reverse complement.
GTAGATGCATTTAGAGCTGCTCATCCTGAAGTAACAGTTGTTGTAAATGAATTTGAACATGAAGCATATAAAACTGCTATCAGAAACTTTTTAACTGCTGAAGCACCTGATGTTGCTATCTGGTTTGCTGGAAACAGAATGAAGTTTTTTGTTGATCAAAATTTATTTCAAGATGTAAGTGATGTTTGGGCAGATGCTGGTCTTAATGATTCTATGGCATCTACAAAAGGATCTCTTACTGTTGATGGTAAACAATATGGTGTTCCGTGGGGTTACTATCAGTGGGGTGTTTATTACCGTAAAGATCTTTTTGATAATTTAGGTTTAAATGTTCCTAAAGACTGGGAAGAATTTAAGTGGGTATGTGCTATGCTTAAAAAGAATGGCATTACTCCAATAACAATTGGAACAAAATATCTTTGGACTGCTGGTGGATGGTTTGATTATTTAAACCTTAGAATCAATGGTTATCAATTCCACATGGATTTAACTGCAGGTAAAGTTAGTTACGAAGATCCAAGATTAGATGCAACTTTTGCTGCATGGAGAGAGTTAATTGATCCAGGATATTTCCTTGAAGATCATGCTTCCTTCTCTTGGCAAGATGCACAAGCTCCACAAATTAATGGGGAAGCAGCTATGTACTTGATTGGTAATTTCTATGTTCCAACTCTTGAAAGTGCTGGTGTTGTAGATAAAATGGATTTCTTCCAGTTCCCTACAATTGTTGAAGGTATAGGAGTTGCAGAAGATGCTCCAACTGATACTATGCACATCCCTAGTGGTGCTAAAAATGTAGAGGATGCTAAAAAATTCTTAGCATTCATGTCTAACAAAGAAGCAGCTACCAATTGGGCTACAATGGGCGGTATGTTAAGTCCAAATAAATATGCGGATAAACCAACAAATAGATTCTCAGTAATGGGAGCAGAGATGCTTGCAGCTGCTGATGACATCGCTCAATTCTGGGATAGAGATGCTAATCCGGATATGGCAGGTGCAGCTATGGAAGGTTTCCAAGAATTTATGGTTAAACCTGACCGTGAAGCAAAAATTAGAGCTCGTCTTGAAAAAGAGAGAGCTAGAATTCACGGAGCACTATAATATTTTAATTTTTGAGGCGGAAATTTTCCGCCTCAATAAAAATTTCTTTATAATATAAATTTACAATGACTTTTTGGGAACGTAATCAACTAAAATTAGCTCCATTTCTTTTTTTAGCACCAGCTATCTTGATTTTTTTAATTTATGTTATTTATCCAATTTTTGACTCTATTTGGGTTAGTTTCCATGAATGGAATGGTATGGATAAAAATGGAACTAGAGCTAATGGAAATCCTAACTGGAGTTGGGTTGGTCTTAAAAATTATATAGTTCTTTTTACTGATGATGAAGAGTTTTATGTTTCGCTTTTTAATAATATTAGATGGTTGTTATTTAGTCTTGTTGCGATCCCTATTGGGTTATTATTAGCTTTATTTGTAAATCAAAGAATTCTAGGAATGAGATATATCAAATCTCTTTTTTATTTTCCTTTTGTTATTAATGCTGTTGTCATTGGGGTAATATTTACTTGGTTTTATAATCCAAAATACGGAGCTCTTACCTATGTTTTAAGTCTTTTTGGTTTAGATCCAATTCCAGTTTTGGCTGAGGAAGATTTAGCTACTTATGGAATTATCATAGCATCATTTTTTCCAGGAATTGCCTATACAATGATACTATACATTACAGGATTAACTGGAGTTAACCGGGAGATGGTTGAGGCTGGTAGAATTGATGGAGCTGCAGGTTTTACTATGTTATGGCATGTTATATTACCTCAATTAAAACCTGCTACATTGATAGCAATTGTAGTTACTATAGTTGGATCACTTAGAAGTTTTGATTTAATAGCTGTTATGACAGCAGGTGGACCGTGGGGAAGTTCAGAAGTTTTAGCTTACAAAATGTATCAAGAGTCATTATTTAATTATAGAATGGGTTATGGTGCTGCCATAGCAACTATATTATTTTTAATAATGGATATCTATATAGCCTGGTTTTTATATAGATTATTTAAAAATGAAAAGTCTGAAAAATAATGTTTCCAACACCTATTCAAAATTATTCGCTAAAAGTTAACATTGGTTATAGACTCTTACTTATCTTTACACTCTTAGTTTGGTTACTTCCATTAATTGCAGTTATGTTAACATCTATGAGAACTTTTGAAGATGTTCTTGCGGGTAATTATTGGACCTTTCCTGAGGAGACTGCATTAATTTCAAATTATACTGCAGTTTTTGAAGGGGGTAAAATGGGAAGGTTTTTTTTAAATAGCTTAATCATTACTTTACCAACTGTTGTAGGGACTTTATTTTTAAGTTCATTAGCTGGTTATTCACTTGCAATGCATCGATTTAAATTAAATCTTTTAGTATTTGCAATGTTTATTGCAGGTAATTTTGTTCCATATCAAATTTTGATGATCCCTGTTAGAAATATATCAATAGAGATGGGTGTTTATAATACTCATATTGGTTTAATAATTTTTCATATTGCTTTTCAAACTGGTTTTTGTACTTTCTTTTTGAGAAATTTTATTAAAGAACTTCCATTTGAATTAATTGAAGCAGCTAGAGCAGACGGGGCAACTGAATGGACAATTTATAGAAAAATAATATTACCTTTAATTATCCCGGCATTGGCTGCGTTGGGAGTTTTAGAGTTTACATTTATTTGGAATGATTATTTTTGGGCATTAGTTTTAACACAAGGTGATACTGTTAAACCAATAACAGTTGGCCTAGATGTGTTAAGGGGACAGTGGACAACAAGTTGGAATTTAGTTTCTGCTGGTTCTGTTGTAGCTGCATTACCCCCAGTAATTATGTTTTTTATTTTGCAAAAACAATTTATTCACGGACTTACTTTTGGAGCAGTAAAAGGTTAGAATCTTGAATAAAATATATTATTCTATAAATATAAATTAATGGCCATAATATCTCTTAGACAACTTTTAGATCATGCAGCTGAGAATAACTACGGTGTTCCTGCATTTAATGTTAATAATTTAGAGCAAATCAGAGCAATTATGGAAGGAGCTAATGAAGTTAATAGTCCTGTCATAGTCCAAGCATCTGCTGGAGCAAGAAAATATGCAGGTCCAAAATTTATAAAAAGTATGATGGAAGCTGCTGTTGAAGAGTTTTCTCAAATTCCAATTGTGATGCATCAAGATCATGGTGGATCACCTGCAGATTGTAAAGTATGCATAGATCTTGGCTTTAGTTCTGTAATGATGGACGGTTCTTTGCTTGAAGATCAAAAAACACCTTCTGATTTTGCTTACAATGTCAAAGTTACTAAGGAAACAGTTAAAATAGCCCATAGCTTAGGCGTTTCTGTAGAAGGTGAGTTAGGATGTTTAGGATCTCTTGAAACAGGCATGGGAGAAAAAGAAGACGGAGTTGGAGCCGAGGGCGTATTATCGCATGACCAATTATTAACAGATCCTGAAGAAGCGGCAGAGTTCGTTAAATCTACTAATGTAGACGCTCTAGCAATCGCTATAGGAACAAGTCACGGAGCTTATAAATTCTCTAGACCTCCCTCCGGAGATATTTTGGCAATAGATAGAATTAAAGAAATTAATAATAAATTACCTAACACACATTTAGTAATGCATGGTTCTTCTTCAGTGCCTCAAGATTTAATAAAAATTATTAATGAAAATGGTGGTAAAATTAAAGAAACGTATGGAGTACCTGTACCAGAAATACAAGAAGGCATTAAACATGGTGTTAGAAAAATAAATATAGATACTGACTTACGACTTGCATCAACTGCAGCCATAAGAAAACATTTTGTTAATGATCCTTCACAATTTGATCCAAGAAAATATTTGATAGACTCAAAAGATTGGATGAAAAAAATTGTTATAGCTCGTTTAACAGAGTTTGGTTGTTCGGAAAATGCAAGCAAGATTAAATCAATTCCTCTTTCAACAATTGCTTCCCAGTACAAATCTGGTGAACTTGCACCTTCAATAAATTAAATGGATAAAATTCGTTGGGGCATAATTGGCCCCGGATCAATTGCACATAATTTTGCTGATGCATTAAAACAATCTTATTCTGGAGAATTAATATCTATTGCAAGTAGAACATCTAATAAGCTAGAAGAATTTGGTAATAAGTATCAGATTAAAAATGAGTTTAGATTTAATGATTATGATGCTTTACTAGAAAATGAGAATATTGATGCTGTTTATATTGCTACCCCTCATGTTTTCCATGCTGATTTAAGTATAAGAGCTGCAGGTAAAGGTAAGCATATTTTATGTGAAAAACCAGGAGCAGTAAACTTTGCCGAAGCTTCTAGAGTTATAGAAAAAATAAAAGAGTCAGGTGTGTTTTACAAAGAAGGGTTTATGTATAGGTGTCATCCACAAATTCCTGCATTAATAAATCTGATTAAACAAAATACTATCGGAAATATTAAACATATTACTTCCTCATTTGGTTTTGATATGCAAAAAGTAATTCCTGATCATAGGTTATTTGATAAAAAACTTGCTGGTGGGGCTATATTGGATGTTGGTTTGTATCCTGTCTCATTATCAAGAATAGTCGCTGGAGCCGCTATAGGAAAAAAATTTACTAATCCTGTTTCAATTTCTGCAAAAGCTAGAATTGGTGAGACAGGCGTGGATGAAATATCATCAGCAACGCTTAAATTTGAGAATAATATAATCGCTGAAGTATCAACAGCTATAATGCAAAATATGGATAATAATGCAATTATTCAGGGTGAAGAAGGAAAAATTATAGTAGACGATCCATGGATGCCAGGAAAAGATGGAGGACCATATAATACCAAAATCAGGGTTTTTAAAAATGGTACAGAGGAGATCCAAGAATTTAAAGGCCCTGAACATTTATTTTTCTTTGAAGCAGAATTAGCTTCACAAACAATATCTAAACAAAGAACTGAGGTTCCTTACCCAGGCATGACTTGGGATGATACTATTGGTAATATTAAAGCCCTAGATATGTGGAGAAAAGAAATTGGTTATGATTTAGAAGAGGATTAATTATATGCAATATGATTCAATAGACGGTTTAGATAAAAAAATATCAAAATTAATAATGGGTAATGATAATCAAGTTTATTTTGATGAAGCAGCAAAATTATGGGATCATTGGATTGAAGTTGGAGGTAATGCCTTTGATAATGCACATGTATATGGTCAAGGCTCTATGGAAAAACTTTTTGGTGATTGGCATAGAAAAAGAAACAATTTAAAAGAGCTTGTTGTTATTGCTAAAGGAGCTCATACACCTTTATGTGATCCAAAAAACTTATCTAATCAATTAACAGAATCTTTAGATCGTATGCAAATAGAAACTGCAGATATCTATATTATGCATCGTGATAATCTTGAGATACCAGTTGATGAATTTGTTGATGTATTAAATGAAGAAAAAAACAAAGGAAGAGTAAAAATTTTTGGTGGATCAAATTGGACCCTAGAACGTTTTAATGAAGCTAATGAATGGGCTGAAGAAAATAATAAAACAAAATTAAGTATACTCAATAACAATTTAGCCTTATGCAAAATGATTAACCCTTTATGGGATGGATGTATATCTTCTAATGATGATGAAATTTTAGCGTATTTAGAAGACAATCAAACTGCTCATTTATCTTGGTCAAGTCAAGGAAGAGGTTATTTTCTTCCAGACGATATTACTCAAAAAATTGAAGATAAGATAACTTCAGATGAGTCCTCATGGAGAAAACCAGGAGAGCACTCAAGCGGCCCCATAAGTTGTTTTGATAGTTATGAGAATAGAGAGAGAAAAAAAAGAGTTTTTAAATTAGCTTCAAAAAAGTCTGTTGAAACTCAAAATATAGCTGGTGCGTGGCCTATACATATGAAATTTCCTTCTTTTGCTCTGATAGGCCCAAGAGTTGTTGAAGAGTTAGATTCAAGTCTAAAAAATTTGGAAGTTAAATTAACTGAAGAAGAAGTTTATTGGTTAAATTTAAAAAAATAGGAGCAGTTATGAATAAAAATCAAATATCTTTACAAGTTTATACAGCAAGAAATTTTAAACCCTATGAGGATATATTTAAATTTTTATCTGACTCTGGATTGGAAAATGTTGAGTTATTTGAAGTTGAAGCATTTGATGAAACAAAAGAATTATTAGAAAAATATAACTTAAGTGCCAGATCTTCTCATATAGGATTTGATACTCTTAAAAATACCAAAGAAATTATTACAAGTTTACAAAAATTAAATGTTAAGCACGCTATTGTGCCATGCCCAAGTGGAAAACCTGGAGGTAAATTTGAAGCTATTTTTGATAAAAACGAGGATGAGTGGAATGAATTCGGTAAAGAATTATCTTCTTATGTAGATATTTTTGAGGATAACGGAATGACACTTGGATATCATAATCATGCATTTGAATTCAATAAACTTCCAAGTGGTAAAATGCCCATGGAATGCATTCTAGATCATAATGAAAAATTAAAATATGAAATTGATCTAGGCTGGGTAGTGGCGGGTAAAGCTGACCCAATATTTTGGACAAAAAAATATGCTTCAAGAATTATCGCTTGTCATTTAAAAGATTTTTCTTCAGCAGATAAGGACTTAATTGATCATAATTCACAATGTGCAGTTGGTGATGGATTTATTGATTGGAGCTCTATTATAGATGTAGTAAGAAAAACTAGTTGTGAAATATTTGCTTTGGAGCATGATGATCCAAAAGACTATAAAGAATATACTTTAAGATCAATTGAAAATTTGAAAGATATATAAAATGCGTGTTGGTATTATAGGGTGTGGAAATATTTCAGAAACTTATTTCAATTGTCAAAATATTTATAATAATTTTAATTTAATAGCCTGTGCAGATATTGATACAGATGCAGCAAAAAGGAGTGCTGAAAAGTTTAATGTAAAGGCTCAAAGTGTTGACGAGTTGCTCTTAAATTCAGAGATTGATTTAATTATTAACCTCACTATCCCTTCTGCCCATAAGGAAGTGATTAAAAATTCTTTAAAGGCTGGAAAACATTGCTTTAGTGAAAAACCATTAGCTATGAATTTTGATGAAGGAAAAGAAATATATGAATTATCTAAAAAACAACAGCTTTATGTTGGTTGTGCTCCAGATACATTTCTTGGCGCTGCTGGACAGAGAGCTAGGCAGTTATTAGAAAATAATGAAATTGGAGAAGTAGTTTTGGGAACTTTTAATATTATGTCACATGGTATGGAGCATTGGCATCCTAATCCTGATTTTTTTTTCAAGCCAGGAGCAGGGCCAGTATTTGATTTAGGTGTTTATTATCTAACACAATTAGTAAATTTACTAGGCCCTGTAAAAACTATTAGCTCAATTAGTGGCACCGCAACAACTGAAAGAATAATAACAAGCCAACCTAGAAATGGAGAAAGAATTAAAGTTGAAACTCCAACAACTTTAATGGGAACTTTGGAATTTCAAAATAATGCAAAAGTACAGTTTTTTTGTTCATGGGATGTTTGGAAACATAAACATTCTACTATAGAATTGTATGGCTTAGATGGATCTATGATTATTCCTGATCCAAATTTTTTTAGTGGAGATATTTTGGTATCAAAAAAAGAAGAAGATTGGCAAAAAGTAAACAACGATAAAATGTTATTAGGTGTACCAAATAAAGTTGACAATGATGGAACAATGATTGCAAATTATAGAGGAATAGGATTATCTGATATGATTGATGCTATTATTAATAAAAGAAAAGCAAGATGCTCATTAGATTTAGCTATACATGTTCTAGAAATTATGGAAGGAATTTTAATATCTTCAAAAAATAGACAAATGTATAATTTAACCACTCAACCAACTCAGCCTAAATTTTTAAGTGAGGAAGAAATTAAATACTTAAAGAGTTAATTTATAATTTTTTGATAACTAGATTCGTTTATCTTATGAAGTTCTTCATTCAGTTTTGCTAAATCATTATCAACATTTTTAAGCATCGAATTAAATTCTGATCTTTTAGTCTCATATAGTGAAATTCCTGAAATTATTAAATCGATAACAAAATATCGTTCCTTATGTTTTAGAACTCGCCAAGTAACTATCATTTCTCCAGTATCCAAATATATTTCCATGTCTATGTAATTAACTTTATTTTTTTCGTCATATCTTGAATCTGTTAATTGATATTTTTGATTTGAGTAACCTTGCATAAGAGATGCGATATTTAATGCTAGATGTCTTTTAAATAGATTAATATAATTACTTCTAGTTTCCTCATTAGCGTTCTTATAACTTTGTTTTGCAATATTAATGGCAATACTTTTTCCTGGAAAATTGTTGTTTATTGTTTGTTCAATTAATAAAAATCTGTTCTCATTAGGTAGATTTGGATCTTGATAAGCTATTAAGATTTTATCAACTTCTTTTTTTAGCCAGTTAGAAGCTTCACTTGCTTTTAAACTTAATGACAATACTATAATAAATATAAATACTAAAAATCTAACTAAATTAATCATTCAAATTCAATACTAATCAGAGGTAGTGGTGTTAGATCACTGTCATCTATGTTATTAATAGCAGCTTTTCTATTTTGATAGTAAGAGCTTCTGACTGCTGCATAATAGTCTAAAGAATTATCTCTTAAAGCATTAACCTCATCTATAATTTTAGATCTTTGGTCAACCGCATTTGCTGCTGTCCTCAATGGGATTACCCATGCCTCACCCTGACTTGCAGCATAAGCATTTACAGGATCAGTCATCATAGTCATAAACATTCCTGAGGTATCTCTTAAATTTGAAGGACCAAATAATGGAAGTACTATATAAAAACCATCACCGACTCCCCATTTTGCTAAAGTTTGACCAAAATCTTCTTCTTTTTGCTCAAGACCTAAATTATCTGCTACATCAATTAATCCAAAAATACCAATAGTTGAATTAACTAAAAACCTACCTGTTGATTCAGCTGCATTTTTCCCTTGCCCTTGCAGTAATTGATTAACTGCTACAAGAGGAAGTTTTAGATTATTTATAAAATTACCAACTCCACTTTGCACTGGTGTTGGTAATTTTTTATAACCTTTTGCTGTTGGTTCTAAAATTATTTTATCTGCAACATTGTTAAAACCAAATATGGCTCTATTAATCCCTTCTAGTGGGTCATAAATTTCATCTTCGACAATTGATGTTTCAAAGTCTTCTGAATTAGTTTTGACATCATCAGATGCGCCAGCATTAAGATTAAAACTAATAAAAATAATAGAAAAAAATATTAATAATTGTTTTAATTTGTTCATTGTTTATGACTAATTTTATATAGTTATATAGTTTAATTTTTTATTATTATATAACTTTTATAGCATAAATATGTCAGAAAATTCTATTAATTATCTTCAATCTCTTAACAAATTTCAACGAGAGGCAGTAGAAAATAATTCTGGCGCTACATTAGTTTTAGCTGGAGCTGGAAGTGGAAAAA
>CACJEE010000019.1 GCA_902592345.1 uncultured Alphaproteobacteria bacterium | reverse complement strand
GTAGGTGAAATAGAAGAAATTAAATTAAAAAAACATGCCTAGTATTATTGGAGGAAAATTCAAACGGACTAAAATAGAAGTTCCTAGTAAATTAGTTAGGCCTACATCTGCATTAAAAAGAGAAGCTATTTTTTCAATATTAGAAAGCTATGCCTTGCAAAATTCAATAGACATTTACAAGAATAAATCAATTATTGACGTTTATGCAGGCTCTGGATTAATTGGCTTAGAGGCTATTTCAAGGGGAATGAAAAAATCTTATTTCATTGAGAATAATGAAAGTGTTTTTAAAATCCTAAAAAATAACTGTAATAAAATTTGCAAAACTGACGAATATGAAATTATTTTTGAAAGAGCTATAAATGGAATAAATAGAGTATTTGAAATTAAACCATCTTTAATTTTCATAGACCCTCCCTATAGTAAAGAAAATATACACTTAATTTTATTAACAATTCTTAAAAATAATATTAAATCTAGAGATACGATCATTATAATAGAAACTGAACGTAAAGAGCAAATTGTAATTCCTGAAAGTTTGATTGTTTTTAAAGAAAAAATATATGGAAAAACTAAATTATTATTTTTAAATTAACTTAAATATTTTTTTGTTAATTTTTTACCCTGCTCTACTGCAGGTTGATCAAAAGGATCAACATCAAAATATATACATGCAGCAATTGTTTCAATCATACTATTTGCCATTAGTATGCCAATTGATTCTTCATCTATTATGTCCATTAATATTTCACGAAATTTATAATTATTTAATCTAAAAGTATCAATTGTCGCATCTTGTTCAGCATGCATCAAATCTCCCATTTTTTTATCAACCAAATAATCTACTGACTCAGCTTTCATAATTTGTGAATTTATATTTAGGCCTTTGTTTTTATAATTACTTTTTATAAAAGTAAAAAACTTATCTTTAGGTCCGTCCAAATAAAGTTGAAGTTGACTATGTTGATCAGTAGTACCAGTAGCATGTAATGCAGTAACTCCTCTATTTTTTTTTCCTATACTTTCAGCCCATAATTGAAGATACCATTTACCAAAATAATTTAATCCATCTGAATAAGTCATTAAAACATTTGATGAAAAGTTATTAGACTTGCAGAATTTAAAAATTTGAGCAAACTTAAATAAATTAATAAAATCATTTTGATTTAAAACACTGATTACTCCTTGATGAATTTTTTTTACATCTAATCCTGCTAATATTGCAGGAACCATACCTACATTTGAAAAAACAGAGTACCGACCTCCAATATTATTTTTATGCTCCAGAAGAAGGCAATTATTTTTCTTAGCAATATTAAAAAGTGGAGAGTCTTTATATTCAGTTATACACATAGTGTTTTTATAAAAAATATTTAAAATATTTTTTTCATTTGCAATATTTACTAAACAGCCAAGTTGAGAAAGTGTTTCAGGCGTAGTGCCTGACTTTGAAATAATAATAAATCCAGTAGTTTCTATATCTAATGCAACAACCTGATTCTGAAAAAACAAAGGATCAATATTATCAAAAAATAAAATATTTTCTGACTGTTTTATAGATATATTGATAAGAGCTCTAGCCCCAAGATTTGAGCCTCCTGTTCCAAAAACTACAAATTTTTTTTTATTTTTTATAAATTCTTTAGTCTGGACTATTGTAGAGTTCAATAAATCTTTATCTTTTACAATATTAAGTGCAGGTAGGTTATTACAAATACTTTTGATCTTAACATTAATATCTTCAATATCCTTAGAAAGTTGTACATCATTATCAAAATTTATATTTGTGAAATTAACTTTCATTTTTTTAAAAAAAGAAAAATCTTTTTTTCTTTTTATTTGTTTTTTTTACTTTTATTTTAGGAGCCTCTTCATTTGATTCAGTGTCATTGTTTAAAAGTTTTTTTCTTATTCTTTCTGATTCACTGATAGAATCTAGGATTTCCATTTCATCATCCCATGATTTAGATATAGAACCCTTTTCAGATGCAAATTGCTCATCAATTTCATTCCTTATACTATCATCAGTTTCATCAGCGTTACTTTCACTTAAAATATTTTCCATTGTCGATAATTCTGAATTATCATTATTGGTTTCACTCTCTAATCCAAAAAGTATCTCTTTAGCTAAATCACTTTCAGCTTTATCAAGATTTTTTTCTTCCAGTTGATCTGGTGGTAAAAGATTAAAATCTGGAGGAATTACAAGTGGAGGATTTTCAATCACAGTAAATTCATCAATATTCTTTCTGTTAACACCCGCACTTTCTCTTACTTTTGAGCATGAAACAACTAATACAGAAGATAATAAAAGTAGAATTAAAATTTTTTTCATTTTTTACTGAGGTTAGTTTTCTTTAACATGTTTAATAATAACATTATTATACCAACAGAGATATAAATATCAGCAAAATTAAAAGCAGGCCAATAATATTGGTTAATATGAAAGTATATAAAATCTATTACATAACCATTTACAAATCTATCAATAATATTTCCAATGGCTCCACAAATTATAATAAACAAACCCCAATATTCAAGATAATCTTTAGCATTTAATAAAAGATAAATAATAAAAAATACAACTAATAAAGCTATTATAATTAAATATACAGAAGGTATTGTGTTTGAAAATAAACCAAATGAAATTCCAAAATTATGAATGTGCGTAATATCAAGGAAGGGTGTTATTTGTATAAATTTATATAAATCAATATAATTAAATACCAAATATTTTGAAAAAAGATCTAGAGATACTAAAATTAAAAAAATTATGATTTTTCGCAAATTTTTAAGCTTATAAAATTGCATTTTCGCAACGTTCACATATTTCTTCACGTATTAATTTCTTTTTATATTTCCAACATCTTTGACATTTTTGTCCATTAGTTTTAGAAACAAGAATTTTTACATTTGAAACTTCTTCTAATGAAAAACCTTGAATCTCATCATTAATTTCATGTAATGCAAATGAAGAAGTTATGCTTATCTCATCTAAATGGTAATTTTTTATTTTGTTCATGATTGAACTTTCAACATAGATATCAAGATGTGCCTCTAAGCTAGAACCAATAATTTTTTCAGTTCTCTTTTTTTCTAAAGCTCCAGTTATTACTTTTCTTACCTGCTTTAATATTATCCAATTTTCGTTGATATTTGAATTTTTATAATCTGGCGGGGTATGTAAAAAATCCTCTAAATGAATACTATTTAGATTTCCTCTAGCTTTCCAGGCTTCTTCTGTTGTAAAAGATAAAGATGGGGCTAACCATCTAACTAAATAGTTAAAAATTATATTTAAAAGAGTTCTAGAAGATCTTCTAATTTTTGATTTTTTGCCATCACAATATATGACATCTTTTCTAATATCAAAATAGAACGCTGAAAGATCATTTGAACAAAAATTTAGTAAAGTAGTAAACATAAGATGAAAGTTAAAATTTTTTACACAATCAGAAATAATTTGGTCTATTTCCCATAATCTGTGCAAAATATATTTTTCTAAATCAGGAAATTCACTTTCATTTATTTTTTCATCATCATTAAAGCCATCTAAGTTACCTATCAAATATCTAAATGTATTTCTAATTCTTCTATATGAGTCAGTTTGAGATTGTAAGATATCATTATCTAATTTTAAATCATCATAATAATCTGATGCAACTACCCACAATCTTAATATATCGACACCATATTTTTTTAAAATATCGTCAGGAGAAATAACATTACCAAGAGATTTTGACATTTTTCTTCCTTTGCCATCAACAACAAAACCGTGAGTTAATACACTTTCATATGGCGCTCTACCTCTTGTTCCTGACGATTCTAATAAAGAAGAGTGAAACCAGCCACGATGTTGATCACTTCCCTCTAAATACATTGATGCAGGCCATTTTAAGTCATCTCTTTTTTCTAAACAAAATGCATGTGTTGATCCACTATCAAACCAAACTTCAACTACATCTTTAATTTGTTCATAATCATCTATTGAATATTTATCTCCAAGAAATCTTTGAGGATCTTCAGTAAACCATGTATCACTTCCCTCTTTTTCATAAATATCTGCAATTCTATCAATAATGCTTTTATCCCTTAATGGCTGTCCAGTTTCTTTACTAACAAATAATGGTAAAGGAACGCCCCAAACCCTTTGTCTAGAAATACACCAATCGGGTCTTGTTTCTATCATTGATCGAAGACGTGTTTGCCCTTGTGCTGGATAGAAAATAGTTTCATCAATTGATTTAAGGGCTATTTCTCTTAATTTATTTTTTTCCATTGAAATAAACCACTGGGGTGTATTCCTATAGATTAATGGAGCCTTTGATCTCCAAGAGTGAGGATAACTATGACGGAGAGTTCCCTTAAATAACAATTTTGAAAGCTCGTCTAATTTATCTGAAATTTTTCCATCAACTTTGTAAATATGCTCACCCTCAAATCCTTTTGCATGTTTATTATATTTACCATCATCCTGCACAGTTTGAACAATATCAACACCATTTTTGATTCCTAAATTATAATCATCATCTCCATGACCAGGGGCAATGTGCACTATTCCAGTTCCTTGTTCTAAATTTACAAAATCTCCATGAAATGTCCTTACTACAAAATCATACCCAATACTTTTAAAAGGATGCTCACATTGACATTTAGATAAATGTTTACCTTCAAATTCTTTAATTTCTTTATAACTTTCTATTCCTATTTCATCACATACTTGTTTGACTAATTCTTTAGCAAAAATCAGTTTGTCTCCAATCTTGGCTAAACTCTCATTAGTTATTTTCTCAACCTCAATTAGAGAATATTTTAAATCTTCACCAAATGCTAAGGCTCTATTCCCAGGTATAGTCCAAGGTGTTGTTGTCCATATAACTATATTGGCACCCTCAAGATCTTTATATGAAGCACTATTAATTAAAAATTTAACATATATTGTGTTTGAAGTATGATCTTCATATTCAACTTCTGCATCAGCTAATGCAGTTTTTTCGACAACAGACCAGAGAACTGGCTTCGCACCTTTGTATAAACTTTCATCAATTAAAAATTTTCCAAGTTCGCGAACAATTTGAGCTTCTGCTTGATTAGACATAGTGAGATAAGGATTTACCCAATCTCCCTCAACTCCTAATCTCCTAAATTCTTTCTTTTGAATATCAATCCATTTTTCTGCGAACTCTCTACACTCTTGTCTAAATTGCACAACAGGAACATCATCTTTATTTTTACCTTTTTTTCTATAACTCTCTTCAATTTTCCATTCAATTGGTAGACCATGACAATCCCAGCCTGGAACGTATATAGAATCTTTTCCAGCCATTTGTTGTGTCCTGACTATAACGTCTTTAAGTATTTTATTTAGAGCTGTACCCATATGAATATGTCCATTTGCATATGGTGGTCCATCATGTAGAACAAACTTTTCCCTGCCCTTTGATTTTTCTCTTAATTTATAAAATATCTTTTCGTCATCCCATTCTTGAAGAATTTTGGGTTCCTTTAAAGGTAAGTTTGCCCTCATTTCAAAAGAAGATTTTGGTAGAAAAATAGTATCTTTATATTCCATTAAATTTTATGATATTTTTTTGCTTTATTAACGTCTTTTTGAATTTGACTTGTTAGTGTTTTAAAATCCCTATATTTTTTTTCAGGTCTAATAAATGTTAGAAATTCAACAGTCAATTCTTTACCATAAATATCTCTATTAAATTTAAATATATGAACCTCTAACAATAAATTTTTTCCGTGAATAGTTGGTCTTTCTCCAAAATTGGCAATACCTTTAAATTTTTTTCCCTTAAATAAAACATTAACACAATATACACCTTTTTTAGGATATATTTGTTTTCCTGGACGAATGTTAGCAGTAGGAAAATTAATCAACCTAGCTTTTTGCTTACCTTTTATTACCTTTCCATTTATTTGCCATCTTCTGCCCAAAGCCTCTGTAACTTTTTCAAATTGGCCTTTTTCAATATTCTTTCTAATTGCAGATGAAGAGTATTTAAGATTAGTATTATTGTTTTTTATATGTGAAATACTAATCAATTTATAGTTGTACTTAGAGGATAAACTCTTAAGTAATTTAGTATCTCCCGATCTATTTTTACCAAATCTAAAATCATTTCCAACTATAATTTTTCTTACATTTAATTGCTTTACTAAAACTTTTTTAATAAATTCTATAGCACTTAAATTTGATAACGTTTTATTAAAACTATACTCAATATAATTTTGTATACCCAAAGAATTTAAAAATAATTTTTTATAATCACTTGTTATAATATTAAATGCCCCATCATTTTTTTTAAAAAAAATTTTAGGATGTGGATTAAATGTCATTATTGCTGATTTCATTTTAAAATCTCTACTATGTTTAATTATTTTTTTTATGACAAATTGATGACCTTTATGAATACCATCAAAATTCCCAATACATAAACAAAGGTTTTTTATCTCAAAATGTTTTTTTAAATTTAATTTATGTAATTTCACTTTTAGCTTATTGGTTTGTATATATATCTATAAACTAGAAATAAAATTTGAACTACAGGTACTTGTTTAAAATATTTTCTAAATATTCTTGATTTCCAGAACGAGGTTTTGGTTCAATATTATCATCAATAACCTTGTTTTGGATTGACTCTAAGGATGCTTCTTTTGAATGTATAAAACTACCAAGATCTTTTCCCCAATTTTGATATCTTTTTTTGATATATTCAGGCAAAATATTATCATTCAAAAGTTTTTCTGTTGCCAAGAGTGTTTTTGCACATGTATCCATTCCACCTATATGAGCATAAAATAAATCTTCTGGATCAATGGACTGTCTTCGTATTTTGGCATCAAAATTTAATCCGCCTTGTTTTAAACCACCATTAGAAAAAATATGATAAAAAGGTAGAATTAATTCTGATACACTGTTAGGAAATTGGTCTGTGTCCCAACCAAGAAGTGTGTCACCCCTGTTTATATCAAGACTACCAAGGACTTCATTTGCAATCGCATAAGAAATTTCATGCTCAAAACTATGTCCTGAGAGAGTTGCATGATTTGCTTCAATATTTAGTTTTATTTCATTTTCTAGTCCAGCTTTTCTTAAAAAAGCTAAACAAGAAGCAGAATCAAAATCATATTGATGCTTTGTTGGTTCATGAGGTTTTGGTTCTAAAAGTATTTGACCTGAGAAACCTATTTTATGTTTATATTCAACTACAAGTTCTAAAAATCTCCTTAAATTATCCATTTCTAACTTCATATTAGTGTTAAGAATAGTTTCGTAACCTTCTCTTCCACCCCATAAAACATAATTACTTCCCCCTAATTTTTTAGTTGCATCCATACAATCTTTTACTTGAGCGGCTTTGTATGCAAAAACTTCTGGATCTGGATTAGTTGAAGCACCACTCATATACCTTTTGTGTGAAAAAGCATTTGCTGTACCCCACAACAACTGTGTTCCTGTTTCTTCCATTTTTGATTCCATTAAATCAATTATATGAAAAAAATTATTTTGAGTTTCTTTATAATTACTACCCTCAGGAGAAATATCTCTGTCATGAAAACAGAAAAATGGTGTTTTTATTTTTTGAAAAAAATCAAAAGCTTCATTAAGTTTCATTTCTGCCATCTTGAGAGGGTCACTGCTAGTCATCCAAGGCCTATCAAAGGTTGGTCCTCCAAAAGGATCCAATCCTGGCCAAGTAAAGGTATGCCAATAACAAGTGGCAAAACGTAAGTGATCTTTCATTTTTTTTCCCATGACAATTTTGTTTTCATCATAAAATCTAAAACTCAAAGGGTTGGTGCTATTTTCTCCTTCAAATTTTATTTCATTAATATTTTTAAAGTAGTCACTCATTCTTCCCTCCTAAATCAATACTGTTTTGTTTGTATAATTAAATTGATTAGTAAATCTATACATAAAATTAAGTTTGGCAGTTATTTAATCTATTCATAATCAAGTTCTTTTTAATAACAATAAGCTCGAATGTAGTCTATAAATTGAGAATAAAAAGTTATAATAAAAAGAGGTTTAAATGAAGTATTTACATACTATGGTGAGAATTAAGAATATTGATGAATCTATTGATTTTTATTGTGAAAAATTAGGTCTGAAAGAAATTAGGCGGCATGAAAGTGAAAAAGGTAGATTTACTCTCATTTTTCTTGGTGCTGAAAATAGTGATGAAAAAACTGGGTTACTTGAATTAACATACAACTGGGATCCTGAAGACTACACTAGTGGAAGAAATTTTGGTCACTTGGCTTATAGTGTAAAAAATATCTATGAAACATGTGAAAACTTAATAAAAAATGGAGTTACTATAAACAGACCTCCTAGAGATGGACGAATGGCTTTTATTAAATCCCCTGATAATATTTCTATTGAAATACTTCAAGAAGGAGAGGCTCTTCCTTTAAAAGAGCCCTGGATTTCAATGGATAACAATGGTTCTTGGTAAAATCAAATATAATTAAAAGAAAAAAATTATAATACTATTTTAATAAAAGTTTTATTTCATCTTCTGAAAAAGGTTCGGGTTGATAACATGTCGATCTTAATTGTACTTCATTTTTTGTTTCAGAAGCAATAATTATAGACTCGATTATATCTAAAACATGTAAGGCAATTTCTCCATTACATCGATGTTTACGATTATTTTCAATTGAGTAAATCATCTCTGATAATCCTGCACCTCGATAATTTGATTGTTTTGGTGCTTCATTACTGCGACCACTATGATTAATAATATTAGTTTTACCTAAATATTTATTCTCAACTGAATACTCTTTCCATTCAGAGCCTAACTTATGTGATAACAACACAGGACCTCCAAACATATTTGGATCAGGAACTATTATGGATCCCTTAGATCCATACAATTCCATGTGATTCCTTCCATGATTTTGAACATCAAAAGAAATAAATCCTTGGATTATTGATTTATTGGCAAACTCAACATCAAACATTACAGAGGTTGAAATTTCTACATCAAAAAATTTACCTTTTTTAGGACCAGCTAAATATTCTCGTTTATCAAAAAATTTTTTTCCTCTTGCACGTACATTTATTGCAGGACCAAGTAGGTTAACTAATGTTGTAAAAAAATAAGGACCCATATCAATTACTGGCCCACCTCCTTGTTGAAACCATGATTCTGGGTTTGGATGAAATTCTTGAACACCTGGAAATCCAAATATGAAATTACCAGTTAATATTTGACCTATCTCGCCCTCATCAATTAATTGTCTTGCAGTTTGACCACCACCACCCAGAAAAGTATCAGGAGCGTTTCCAAAATATAAATTATTTTTTTTAGCAATTTCAAGTAAATGATTTGCATCATCATATTTCATTGACATTGGTTTTTCACTGTAAACATGTTTTCCAGCTTCTAAAGACAGTTTTGAGACTTCATAGTGTGCTTGAGGAATAGTTAAATTAAGAATGATATCAATATTAGAATCATTAAGAAGTTCATCAACACTTAATGATTTTATAGTGTATTGATCAGCACATTTTTTGGCAGCTTCTGGATATTTGTCAGCACATGCAACAAACTTAATATTATTAAAATACTCTTCAGAGCGAAAATATGTCTCAGCAATATTACCACAACCAATTAGTCCTATATTTTTCATATGCGTTCTTTTAAATTATTAATTAAATATCTCTATTATTAATTTAAAATTTTTTATTCCATTACAGCGCCGCCACTTACATTAATTGTTTCACCAGTAGTCTCACTAAATTGATTTGAACATACTGTAACAATAGCTTTAGCTATATTATCTGGCATTTGATATCTGCCTAAAGGTATCCTATCTAACCAATCTTTTTCAACATCATATTTGGATTTATCCCATCCATGTTTTATACGCCAATTAATTTCATTATTAATCATATCAGTACCAATCGTCCCTGGACTAATTGCATTTACTCTAACATGTGGAGCTAACTCTAGAGCTAATGCTCTAGTGAAACCTATTACGCCCATTTTTGAAGCATTATAATGCGCAGTAAACTTTTGAGCCCTTCTTGCTGCTTGAGAAGAAATGTTTAAAATGGAGGAACCTTTTTTAAATAAAGGTATTGCATGCTTTGTCATCAAAAACATACCTTTTAAATTTACATTCATAACTAAATCCCATTCTTTTACAGATAAGTCTTTACATAAATTTAAGGTTGCAACACCAGCATTATTAATCAGATGATGTACATTTAATTTTTTATTTGCAATTTTTTTATAAAAATTTTTTACGTCTTTTTCTGAAGTTATATCTAAATTAAAAGTTTTAAGCTTAGGATGTTTTAATTCCTTTTTAATTTTTTTAATTTTTTCTTTATCTATATCTATCAAATAAACGTTTGCTGAATAATTTAAAAATAATTCACAAGTAGCAGAACCTATACCTCCTCCTCCTCCAGTAACAACAATATTATTATTTTTAAAAATATTTTTTTTAAACATCTTATTATTTATTCTTACCCTGATAGCCAATACCAATATTATTAGTCTTCTTACTTACATCCATTATTTTTGGATACTCATAATTTAAGCCTAAAAGCTGTCTAACTTTATTATTAGAGTTTTTTTTAAATTCTTCATCTAAATAGGAAATTAAATCTTCCACTGGTTTTATATACTTAGGTAAAAACTCAATTAGCAATGCAGCTCTTTGATGATCAGATTTATTTGGCGATGCTCCATGCCAACAATTTCCATTAAAAAATACTAAATCTCCAGGTTTCGCAACCATTTGTTGTTTATTGCTAAAGTCATCATTTTGATTAGGGTACTTTAATTTTTTTTGTGATCGTGGAATATATGCTGTAGCTCCAGACTCGACAGAACAAATATCAAGAGGGATTGTTGCTTGACAATTTTGAGCAAAAGAACTGTTTAATCCCATAGGAAAAGTTTCACTTTTATAATAATCCCAATACGGATAATCTATATGTAATTCTTGTCCTGGTGAACCTGGCAATAATCTACTAGCACAGTAAGAGCCGCATATAAATTCTGATCCTAGAAGTTTAGACATTAACTTAAAAATAATATCATTCGTAATTAACTTAATAAAAACATCTCCTTTACCAAATAAATTCCATACACGTTGCTGTAATTGAATCTTACCTGAGGCTTCGGCTTCAGCATTAAAGTGAGATTCTTTTTGCTCTTGAGTATCAGCAAAATGATTAACTATTTCTCTAGCTGATTTAATATCATCTAAATTATAAACATCTTCAAAAACTATTACTCCAGATTCCTGCATTAGTTCATTCAATACATCTGTAGTATTAAAATTTTCTTTAGAAAATTTTTTCATGATTAAATTTTAAATTAAAAAAAATTATAATTCTAGTTCTTTTGCAAGATCGCCGATTTCTGCGCCCCCAGCCATTAATCTTTTGACATCATTACCCCCAAGTTCTGAGGATAATCCTGAGCCTATTACTTCTCCTAAACTTAGAAATGTATAACGATCAGCAATTAGACGAGCATGTATCTCATTATGAGTAATTAATATAATTGCAATATTACCGAGGCGTTGAACTTTTTTTATAGTTTTTAAAACTTCCATTTGTTGTTTTTGACCAAGCGCTGAAGTTGGCTCATCTAAGATTAGTATCTTTGCTCCAAAATAGATAGCTCTTGCGATAGCTAATGTTTGTCTTTGGCCACCTGACATTGTACCTACAGGTTGATTGAGATCAGAAATACTTATTCCAATTTTCGACATCTCTTCCTTTGTAATTTTATCCATTTCTTCCATTTGCATCAAACCAAATGGGCCAGGTCCTTTTTTTATTTCACGTCCAAGAAAAAAATTTCTAGTAACTGACGTTAGAGCATTTAATGCAAGGTCTTGATAGACTGTCCCTATACCAGCATCTGAGGCCTGTCTTGGTGATGTAAACTTAACAACTTCTCCATCAACCTTTATCTCACCTCTTGTTGCAGAGTGAACACCTGACAACACTTTAATTAGTGTAGATTTACCTGCACCATTATCGCCTAATAATGCATGAACCTCACCTGGATAAACATCTAAGGATACGCCGTTTAAAGCTGTAAATGAGCCAAATTTTTTAACTAAATCTGTAATTTCAATTAAAGGTTTTCTTTCCATTAGATGCTGCCTATTATTCTTTTTCTTATATTTTCATTTGTGAGTGCAGCAGCAACAAGAACTGCGCCAAGAAATACTCTGTAGAATGATCCATCTATTCCTGGAATATAAAAGAATGCTTCTTTTGCTATACCGAAAATAATTGTACCTAAAATAATTCCAAGTATTGTTCCAAAACCGCCTGTAAGAACAACTCCACCTATCACAGCAGCCGCAATTGCTTCTAATTCTTTTAAATTTCCTTTGGCTGTATCCGCTGTATTAACTTCAAATACTTGGCATGCTGCAAACATAGTTGCGCAAAATGCAGTAAACATAAATAAAGAAATTTTTACTTTATTGGTTGGTACACCATTAGCTTGCGCTGCTCCAAGATTACCACCTGTAGAATATATCCAGTTACCAGCCTGGGTTCTGCTTAAGACAAAATAACAAACAAGAGCTAGAAGTAGCCATATCATTAGGCATGAATACATCCCTTTAGCAAAAATATTACCATAATTATTTACATTCCAGTCTGCAGTAAAATACAACCAATCAAAAACAGGTTCCATAATATCACCACCAAAAAAGTTAGCTACTGGTCTAGCTGTAATAATTGTATCTATATATGCTTTTGCAACATCAATATCTGTAACTGCTTTAGCAACTACAGCAGGCACTTCTACTCCAGCTTCTATTTTTTTTGTTAAAATTTCTACCATTGAATCATTGCCTGATTTTTTTGCACCTGCTAATGATTTTTCAAGTGTTTCAATCATTTTTTTTGAAGCTAAGATAGTTTTACTTTCTGCAACTTTTTCATTAACGTAAGTTAATTGTTCAGTTAATTTAGCAACAGTATTTGCCGGAACATTACTAAGAATTTCTAGAAGTTGGTCGTTTGGTAATAATTTAGCAGCATCTCTTTCCATTTCACCATGGCCAGGAACATTTATTATATTTTTAATGTCTGGTAATTCAGTAACTGTTGTAGATCCTGCAGTTTGATCAGGTGCACGGTTAAATGCTCTGTATGATACTTCAGTAACTCCTCTTAAAAAGAATAATCCTCCAAGTGTAACAATAAATGATGCAATACCGCTTTTAACGATTAACCAACCCTGAAACCATCCAAAGGATAATGTAAAACATAATGTAATTAATAGTGCGGTTAATGGAGAGACATCAGTAATTTCAAAAAGCTTTAAACCTTCAAAATGAAAACCTCCATCAAAAGAAATGTATGGGATTACAACTGCAAAGCCCCATTTAAGTATCATTGCCATACAGCCGCCCGCAAAACCTATCATTGAACCTACTGATAGATCAAATTCTCCAGCTATAATGAGCATGCCCGCACCAAGGGCTACTATTCCTAGTTGAGCAATAACTCTGAAATTATTTCGTATTCCTAAAGCGTTAAAACCTTCACCAGCAAATGGATTGAGCGAAAACTCTCCCTCAGGAATAGAAAAATATCCCAGCATACAAAAAAGTAAGATCATAACTCCAAATGGACCAATTTCTGGACGTGAAGTAATTGCAGAATACCATTTTTTTTGACCCTGTCGATCTGACTCTTGACGTGGTTGCTGTGAGGTAGAAGTATTCATTATATATAATTAAAAAAAAGGGCCGATAAAATCGACCCTTAGACTAATAAACTATCTATCAATTCCTGCAAGAGCAGCAACTGAAGCAGCGTTAGATTTATCAACGAAGCCTGGTCCTGATGGAATGTTAGCTCCTGGAAGAAGTCCAGCACTGTTATTGTACAGGTGTAATACGATAATCGGCATATAACCCTGTAATCTTTGTTGTTGATCGATAGTGAAAGATACTCTTCCAGCTGCGATTAAGTCCATAACTGCAGGGCTTAAATCGAAACAAGCATGATGTACTGTCATACCAAGATCAGCTACAGCTTTATCAACAGCTTCACATACATGTGGTCCTACTGAAAGGATAGCGTCAACATCACTGTTTGCTTGTAAAGCAGCAGTAGCACGAGTTTGAATAGTTGCAGGATCTGAAGTAGTATCAGTAAATTCCATAGGAACTGCTTCACCATAACCTTCACATCTGTCAACTAGAGCAGTATTATATGCTTCTTGAATCATGCAAAGTGCTTTTGTTGCACCTTCAGCTTTTGCTCTTTCACCAGCTTTTTGACCAGCAAGATATTCTGGCTGACCAACGTGCATAAGTGCACCTAGAGCAGCAGAATTTTCTAAACCAGAGTTCATAGTAATTACTGGAACGCCAGCAGCAACAGCAGCTTTAATAGCAGGGCCTAATGCATCTGGATCTGGCAGAGAAATTACCATACCGTCAGGCTGAGTAGCTGCAGCAGCTTGAATTGAGCTTGCCATATCAGCCATATCAGCAGATGGATTGTAAATATATTCAAAGTCAGCGCCGATTGCACGAGCTGCATCTTCACCACCTTTTTGAACTACTGGCCAAAAAGGATCTTTTCCTTCACCGTGAGTTACCATTACATATCTCTCAGCGAATGCAGAACTAGTAACAAAAACTAGTGCCGCTATTGAAATTAGAATTTTTTTCATAATTTCCTCCATTGTTATTTATTAATAATTAACAAATTACTAATATTCGTGAGGCCTTTTAAATCAAGTACAAAATTTAATAAGTTGTGAATTGATATTTACTTACTTTTAAACACCTTTTCTTTGTTTATTTTTGCCATCTAAATGCTCTTTAAGTGCCTCTTTGTTATTTTCAGAAGTTGCATCCATTAAAGTTGGACTTTCCCAAAATGCAGTACCGTCTAACCACTCATATCCATGCGTTTCCATAACAATTACATAAGTCTTATCAGATGCTTTAGCTCTTTTAAAAGCAGCTTCTAGCTCTGATGTAGATTTGACTGTCTCCCCATTTGCACCCATACTTTTTGCATGCGCTTCAAAATTTACAAACTGCATGTTTGTTGCTCTTGCTGCTCGTAAATTACAAATGTATTCTTTACCACCTTTCGCAAGTTGAAGTCTATTAATAACCATATGTCCACCATTGTCACAAACAACAATAATAAGTTTTTTATCATATAAAACTGAGCTATAAATATCACTATTGTGAAGAAGATAAGAGCCATCTCCAACAAAAACAACAACATCTTGTTCGGGTTTTGCCATTTTTATTCCTAACGCACCTGAGATTTCATAACCCATACAACTAAAACCCCATTCAGTTTCAAAAGTATTAAGCTGTTTTGGTTTCCATATTTGTACAACCTCTCCTACTAAACCTCCTGCTGCTGTGACTACTATATCAGAAGGATCAGCGTTCCTATAAACAGCACCTACAGCATGAGCATATGAAGGTATTTCTTGGTTTGTTGGACCACTTTGTTTTTGAACATAAGAGTCCCAAGTTGATCTCTCTTCAACAGCTCTTTGATACCATGCATTAGGCGCTTTCCAATCACCTAGTTCTGCAGATAATTGATTTAATCCTATCTTAGCATCACTAACAACTGGAGCGGCTCTATGTTTTGTTGTATCAAAACGCGAGGTATTAATTGAAACTAAACTGAAATCAGGATTTTGAAAATTAGTCCATGAACCCGTAGTAAAATCAGCTAGCTTTGTTCCTACCGCAAGCGCTAAATCGGTATCCTTTGATAAACTGTTAGAAGATCCTTCACCTAAACAGCCAATAGCACTTATATAATAAGGATCATCATGCTTCATGCAACCTATTCCCATCACAGTAGCTGTGACTGGTATATTATGTTTCTTTGCAAATGCTGATAACTCAGCTTCCGCTTCAGAATATAAAACACCTCCTCCAGAGATGATAATTGGTTGTTTTGAATTTTTTATTTTTTCTGCAGCAGCTTTTATTTGTTTTGGGTCTGGATAAATTCTTCTAATTTCATGAATTTTTTCTTCAAAAAAAATTTCAGGATAATCATAAACTTCTCCTTGTACATCCTGTGATATTGAAATGGTGGCAGGTCCACAATCAGCCGGATCTAGCATTGTCTGAATAGCTTGCGGTAAAGAAGATAATATTTGTTCAGGTCTTGTAATTCTATCAAAATATTTTGACACAGATTTAAAAGAGTCATTTTGAGTTTCTGTTGGTGAATTAAAATTTTCTACTTGTTGGAGCACAGGATCAGGAAAACGACTTGAAAATGTATCACCGGGAATTAAAAGTAAAGGAAGTCTATTACTTAAAGCAACAGCTGCTGCGGTTACCATATTTGTTGATCCAGGCCCAACTGAAGAGGTCGCAATAAAAATTTGCTTACGTCGCATTGCTCTAGCATACCCAATTCCAGTTAAAGCCATGTTTTGTTCATGATGACCACGATAACCAGGAAGATCTGACTGAAACTCTTCCATAGCCTGCCCAATACAAGCAACATTTCCATGCCCATAAATTCCAAATGCACCAGGAAATAAAGGAGCCTTGTTTCCATCAATAATTGTTTTTTGTGCAATCAAATATTTAAATAAAGCATGTGAACATGATAATTTAACTGTTTTCATAAAATCCTCCTCAACAAAACTATATGTAAATTGTATAAGAAAAATAATTTTTTAGAACTGTTATTTGAATATTTTATTATTATTTTTTATAATTTATTTGAAATTGATCATATATAAATTATAAAAAATGTTATGAAGATAGCTATAATTGGTGAAATACATCCTGATGGTTGGGAAACGCTTAAAAAATCTAATTTTAATGCTTTTGAAATTTCTAATATTGAAAAAGATAACCTAAAAAAAGCACTTGAAGATGTTGATGGGATAATAATACGATCTGCTCCAAACTTGACCTCTGATATTCTAGAAGATTGCCGTAAAATTAAAATTATTGCACGTCATGGAGTGGGGTATGATAACGTAGACTTGGAATATCTTAATCAAAATAATATTGCACTTGGAGTCACTGGAACATCTAACGCTGTTAGTGTTGCTGAACATGTACTTGCTTCTTTTTTATATCTTACAAAAAATATTAACTTATCAGATGAATTAACAAGGAGTGGGGGTTTTAAAAATAAATCTTCTTTACCAGATTTCTTTGAATTATATAAAAAAAATATTGTTATTTTTGGTTTTGGAAGGATAGGTAAGGCTCTAGCTAAAAGATGTATCGGTTTTGAAACTAATGTTTATGTGTTTGATCCATTTATTGACATAAGTGAAATTCATAAACATAATTGCATACCAGTTAATAAGGATGAGGGTATAAAATTAGCCGATTATATTTCAGTTCATCTTCCATTAAACCAAGATACAAAAAATTTTATCTCAGATGAGGAATTTGCATTGATGAAAAACTCAGTTATCATTGCTAATACGGCACGAGGAGGTATTATCAATGAGAATGCTTTACTAAATGTATTAAAAAGTAAAAAAATTCTTGGAGCTTCTTTAGATGTTTTTGAGAAAGAACCTCCAGATTCAAATCATCCAATATTTAAATTATCAAACGTTTTACTATCACCCCACAATGCCGCTTTAACATTGGAATGTAGAAAGAGAATGGCGATTGAATCTGCTGAAAATGTTATTTATTTTTTAAGCAATCAAGAAAAATTAAATATCAATAATATTGTAAATAAAGAAAAATTTAAATTTTAAAGATTTAAATATATTTCACCTTCTTCTTCAATAATATCATACATCTTTAAAGCGGGCAGTTCCAAATCACTTATTGGATCACCTGATACGATACTGAAGGTGTTGCCACAACTAGCACATTCAAGCTCTTCTCCCTCAACACTGGATTCACTTATAAAAGTCTGGTCTTCACAATGGCAATGGCCTTGAAGAGCAAAAAAACCTGATTCTAGTCGAAAAATAGCGTAATCTATTTCTTCGTGTTCAAAATTCTCAACACTTCCAACATCAATATCATCCTGCTGCCCAATATGAACAGGTTCAATTTCCATATTCATAAAAAAATTGTAGAATAAATTTCAAAAATAATAAATAATTTTTTATCTAAATTTTAAATTTTTTCTAGAAAGTTCACTTATGTTATTAACACCCATTAGTTTCATATCTCTCTCAATTTCATTTTTTAAATTAGATAAAGTTTTTTCAACACCTCTTTGACCTCCTGCAGCAAGAGCATACAAATACATTCTACCTCCAGAGCATGCCTTTGCACCAAGTGAAAGTGCTTTTAATACATGCGTTCCTCTTCTAATACCGCCTTCACAAATAACATCTACTTTATCACCTACAGCATCGACTATTTCTGCAAGTTGATCAAAAGGCGATCTTGATCCATCAAGCTGTCTTCCTCCATGATTTGAAATCATTACACAAGTAGCCCCAACATCAACTGCCTTTTTCGCATCTTCAACAGACATTATTCCTTTAATAGCAAATTGTTTTCCCCAATTTTTATTTATTTTTTCAACACCTTTCCAATCAAGAGAATTATCTAACATTTGAGTAAAATAATCTCCAATACTTGTCATAACACTTGTCCCAGCAGCTATATGATTTTTTAAATTACTTAATTCCCATTTAGGTTTAGTAAAATAATTAAATGCCCAAGCTGGATGTGTGGCAAAACTTAATGCACTTTTTAAAGTCAATTTCATCGGAATAGTAAATCCTGTTTGAAGATCTCTTTCTCTATTACCTCCAACTGCTGTATCAACTGTAACAGCCATTGCTTCAAAATTCGAGTTTTTACATCTATCAATTAGATCTTTATTTAAACCTTCATCTTTGTGCACATATAGTTGAAATAATTTAGGTGATGATACTAAGTTTGATATTTCTTCAATACTTGCAGTACCTAAAGAAGATATCCCAAACATTGTTCCAAATTTTTCAGCTGCTTTAGCTACTCCTACTTCTCCTTCATAATGAAATAGTCTTTGTAATGCAGTTGGAGCACAATAAAGAGGCATATCAATTTTTTGCCCCATAACAGTTGTTGACATATCAACTTTATCAACACCTGATAGAACATTAGGAACTAAATCACATGCATCAAAAGCTTCAGTATTTCTTTTATAAGTTATTTCATCGTCAGCAGCACCATCAATATAGTGAAAAATAGGACTAGGTAATTTTTTTTTTGCCAACTCTCTAAAATCTTTTACGTTATGACAATTATTTATACTGTCAAACATTATTAAGCAGCTACTGTCTTTTGAGTTTGTTCCCCCAAACCTTCAATACCCAATTTCATTACATCGCCAGGCTTTAAAAATACTTGGGGTTTCATACCCATACCAACACCAGGGGGTGTACCAGTAGAAATTATATCTCCAGGTTGGAGTGACATAAATCTACTTAAATAGCTTATTAAAAAATCTACACCATAAACCATTGTCTTTGTTGAGCCATCTTGCATTCTTTTGCCATTAACATCTAACCACATGGACAAGTTTTGTGGATCAGTAATTTCGTCTTTTGTAACCAAATACGGTCCAATAGGTCCAAATGTATCACAAGATTTTCCTTTTACCCACTGACCTGAATGTTCTAGTTGAAAAGCCCTTTCACTTAAATCATTTACTACACAGTAACCTGCAATATATTCTTGTGCCTGATCCTCAGAAACATATTTTGCTTCTTTACCAATAACAACTCCTAGCTCAACTTCCCAATCAGATTTCTTAGAATTTTTTGGAATGTGAATATCATCATTAGGGCCAACTATTGCGCTTGTAGCTTTAAAAAATATAATTGGCTCAGTCGGTACTTCCATTCCTGTCTCTTCTGCGTGATCCGAATAATTCAAACCTATACAAATAATTTTACCAACACTTTTTTTACAAATACATGGCGCTATACCATCAATATTTTCTACTTTAGGCAAAGAAGAAATATTAGTGTTTTTTATTTCACTTAGTTTTTCAACAGTAACATTATCACTATCCCAGTCAGAGACTAAACTTGAAGCATCACGAATATTTTCTTCTGTATCTAAAATTCCAGGTTTTACCTCATTACCAATTCTATATCTTAAAGTTTTCATTATAAGGTCCATCCTCCATCTATTAAATTAAGGGTTCCAGTCACAAAATCTGATTCATCGCTAGCTAAATAAACTGCCATAGATGCTATCTCATTAGGCTGAGCTAATCTACCCATTGCTTGTCTTGAAATAAAATCTTTTCTTGCTTGCTCAGGGTCATCAGCCATTTGAACTCTACCTTCCCAAGATGGAGTCTCTACTGTTCCAGGCAAAATCGCATTGCACCTAATACCGTCTTTTATATAATCAACAGCAATTGATTTAACAAAACCATTTAAAGCTGCTTTTGTTGTTGTATAAATAAATCTATTAGGAACACCCTTAACACTAGAAGCTGCCGAAGATACAATAATAATATTTCCTTTTTTCTGTTTTATCATTTTTGGTAACAAAGACTGCGACATCAAATAAGCAGAATAAACATTAACATTTATTGATCTTTGGAATTCTTCAGAGTCACAATCTAAAATGGCACCATGATGCACAAATCCTACAGCATGAAAAAGAATATTAATATTATTTATAGATGAACAAAAATTTTCAACATCTAATTTATTAGTAGAGTCTAATTTATACGTTTCAATATTAGAATGATTAGCTTTAATCTCGATTAATTTTTCTTCATTAATATCAGTAGCAATTACATTGGCTCCCTCTTTAGCGAAAGCTATTGCCGTTGCCCTACCAATCCCTTGAGCAGCAGCGGTTACAACTATATTTTTATTCTTTAATCGCATTTAATTATTTTTCCAATATTCTCCATTAGGGTAAGAGAACTCATTAACAGAATTTTCTTTCATTTCAATAGAGTATCCTAGATCTTTAGGTGGCATATAATTTCCATTATTTATTTTACATGGATATACAAAATGTTCATGAAGACTATCTTGATATTCAACTACTTTATTATCTTTTTCACCGTTAATCAAAACATAGTCTATCATACATAAATGCTGAACATATTCACACAGGCCTACCCCACCAGCATGAGGAAAAACAGGAACATCAAATTTATGCGCCATTAATAATACTGTTAATATTTCATTAATACTGCCTAAACGACAACTGTCAATTTGACATACATTCATTGCTCCAGACTCTAAGAACTGCTTAAACATAATACGACCACCACATGCCTCACCAGTGGCAAGTTTTACAGAGCCAACTTCTTTTTTAATTTTTGCAAAACCCATTACATCATCTGGACTAGTGGGCTCTTCAACAAACAATAAGTTGAATTTCTTATAAGCATTAATATGTTCTATTGATTGCTTCACAGTCCATTGTTGATTTGCATCAACCATAATGGAACAATCTGAGCCAATAGTATTTCTAATTAATTCTAATCTTTTAACATCAGCTTCTAAATCTAGCCCAACTTTTATTTTAAAATGTCTCCATCCTTGAGACATATATTGATTACATAAATCAATTATTTTTTCATCTGAGTAACCTAGCCAACCAGCTGCAGTTGTATAAGATGGATAACCTTCATTAAGGATTTTTTGAATTCTATTTTCTTTAGCATTTTGACTATCTTGTAAAATATTATAGGCTTCATCTTTTGATAATGCATCTTCAATATACTTGAAGGTAAGCCACTCCATAATAGTGTCAGGTTTACTATCAACAACAAATTGCCATAGAGGTTTTTGATTATTTTTTGCAATAAGATCCCATAAGGAATTAAATATTGCAGCTACAGCCATATGAACTACTCCCTTTTCAGGACCTAACCATCTTAGCTGACTATGATCAACACATTGAAACCAAAGTTTGCCAATTTCTTTTTCAAGTTCATCAATAGTTTTCCCAATAAACAAAGGAAAAAAGTGTTTAATGCATTCTGCAACAATGTCATTACCTTTACCAATTGTAAAAGCAATACCAAATCCTTTTAAATTATTATCTGATGTAAAAACTGTTACATACGTCGCTGAATAATCAGGATCTGTATGGATTGCATCAGATCCTGTTAGATCTTTTGATGTTGGAAAGCGAACATCATCAACAGTAAATTTAATTATTTTAGTCATCTGTTAATATTTCTTAAATGTTGAATTATCAATAAAGTCCCAGTCTAAATCAATTCCTAAACCTGGTTTAGATGGCAATTGCGCAAGACCATCTTTTACTTTAATAGATTCCTTTAAACCAAAATTAAAATAGTCATAAGGAACAAGTACTTCAAAAAACTCTGAATTTTTTATAGCAGCACAACAATGTAAATTAACCAACTCTAAAGGGTGATATATTGCAGTATGAATTTCGCATTGGACACCAAAACTCTCTGCTAAATGAGCAGTTTTCATTGTTGCAGTTATCCCTCCACTCCAAGAAACATCAGCTCTAACCATATCAACTACTCTTGTGGAAATACACTCTGCAACACTGTATGGGTGTTTCGCTATAACTTCTGTACCTATAATAGGTATATCTAATATTCTTGTTAACTCTCTCAAGTTATGAAAGTTTTCATCAAACAATGGTTCTTCATACCAATAATAATTTAACTTTTCTAATTCTCTTCCTAGACGTAAAGCTTGTTCAAACGTATATGGGGCCACAGGATCGCTCATTAATTTAAAATCATTGCCAACAGCTTGTCTTACAGCTTTGTGAATTTCTAAATCTAAATCATAATTGCCTGGAGGATGAATTTTGTAAGCATTAAAACCTTTATCTTTATACTCCTTTGCTTCCTTAGCATAATTATCTGGAGTTTTATAAACAAGAGAACTTCCATAAATAGGGACATGATCTCGATACGCTCCTAAATATTTATAGAGAGGTTGATTAGCTTGTAATGAAGATAAAACCC
>CACJEE010000018.1 GCA_902592345.1 uncultured Alphaproteobacteria bacterium | reverse complement strand
GAAAGGTTCATTTAAGAGTTAATAAAATCTTTTAAATAGTTATATTTTTCTAAAAAACTACCTTTGTCAGTAATTGTTGAATTTAAAATTCTTCCATCATCTTTTCCTAAAATAAATGGGATCACCTCGTTTACTATTCCATTTCCAAATTCAGTACTAGAATCCTTTGGCAATTCAGAAGGAAGGTTATCAACTGCCATAATGGCAAGGTTATTTTTAGACTTATTTGTTTCTAAAAATGTTTCTGTATTTAAATAAAAATTTGGCTCTTCTATTGTTGTTGATTTAATTGTCGTAGGGATAGATCCATCAACGTCACATGTTACATCACCTATGATTTTAAGTTTTGAAAATTGTTTTATTTGTTCTTTTGTAAAAATTTTTGGTGAACTAGGATCCCAATAATGAGCACTTATATAGAGGTCAGCCTCTTTTAGATATTCAAAAGTTGTAGCTTCATACTCTTTTGGAAATTCAATAAAATGTTTTAACTCAAATTGTTTTTTTGTTTTGTGAATTACATAATCTTTTGTATCTAAATTACAATAAACTGGATTTTCATAATTATTTTCTACAAATTCTTTTGGAGATATTTTTTTTATATTAGTAAATTCTAATACTTCCTGCACACCTCTATTAACTCTTCCATCACCAGTAATTAAAAGTTTAAAATTTGGAAAACATACCTCTGATAAATTTTTAATAATTCTTTCATAATCATTGATTTTATAAGCTCGCGCTAAAGGTTGAAAATCATTTTGTAATAAGAATAAGTTTAAGGTGTTATAACATCCAACAATTCCTGCAAATCTTCCAAAACCAAGATATCTTGTGCCATTTGAAGCTCGAATATTTTCATAATCAATAAGTTTAATATTTTTAGATAAAATA
Source organism: uncultured Alphaproteobacteria bacterium (assembly GCA_902592345.1). Taxonomy (GTDB): domain Bacteria; phylum Pseudomonadota; class Alphaproteobacteria; order HIMB59; genus CACPNW01. The sequence continues at coordinate 22,813 of CACJEE010000018.1, read as the reverse complement.
GATCGTAAAAGTTCTTTTTTATCCATTCCTGGCGTGCCTTGAGCATTGGATAATGTTTCTTTATTTAATTTATATGTGTGAGAAAAAAAAACATAAGTCTTATTTGGAATAAGTAGGTTTACATCTACCTCCTTTACACCAAATAATAAGTCACAATTATTTAAATTATCTAAAATTTTTGCACCATATTTTTCATATTCCTCATTTTTAAAAGTTCTCTTATCACATGGTTGAACAAAAATATTTATACCAGGATATTGTTCTATTATTTGTGATACTTGGCTTGGAGCAATAGGAGCGCGACTTTCATCTGGCCTACTTTCTTTGATTATTCCTATTGAATTAATTATGCCTGTCATAAATTATTTTTTATAACTATTTTATAGTCTTCAAAAGTTTTAAAAAAATAATTTATTAAATTTTCATCATGAGGTGCTGCTTGAACACCATAAGGCATTTTGTTTTGTATAATTAGATCAATAGCACAAGATAGAGTAATAGAAACTAATTTACCCATAGCAGTATTTTCACCAGATCCTTTTTCATCTAAAAAATAAAAACCATTAAAAACTTCCTTATTATCTTTATTGGCTAATAATTTTACAAATAAGACTACACGGTCTTGTTCTTCTGAAAAATAAGGATGTTTTTTCCATAACTCTGAACCGAGATTATCTATTTCTTTATCAAGTTCTGGTGATTTATTGTCAAGCATTTTAAAGATATCAGCCCATGCACTTTCCCAACCATTAAGCCTTAATGTGCCTCTCACAAATTCTTGAGTTTTCCATTGTGGATCAAATTTATACTCCTTAATGTATGGTGTTGAGTCTCTATTTGGATAAGCCTCATATATTTCATTATTTACAGTATATTTTCCAACATTTTTATAAGGTGTCTTTGTTACAGTCTCAAAATTTTTTACAAATTTTGCATCATTGTTTAGTGCTTTGATAACCCCAACTGGAGACCAGCTAAATTTATATTTAAAATCATTAGGTATTGCTGGAAAGCCTCCACAATATGAATGGTATGTAACATCTAAATCACTTAAATTTGTATCTTTTAATTTTTTAACGAGTAGATGTGAAAAAAAATGATCTATTCCTGGATCTAGACCAACTTCATTTACAAAAACTAAATCACTTTTTTTAACATCATTATCTAAAGTTTTCATATCAGGAGAAATGTAACTGCTTGTAGCAAAGTGGCATTTTTGTTCTAAACATAATCTTGCAATTGATAAATGATGATCTGATGGCAATTGTGAAACAACTATATCTCCAACTTCTAGTGAGGTGCTTAATGCCTGCATATCAAATTTTTTTGCTAAAACATTATCTTTGTTAACATGATTAATGCTTTGCTCTGCTTTTTCTAAAGTTCTGTTCCAAATGGTTAAATTATCATATTTTTTAGCCAACCTTCTAATCCCAGGAATTGATGATAAACCGGTACCTAACCAATGAATATGTTGCATAGAATTAATTTACTTTTATTTTAAAAGGATTACTACAATAAAAAATAAACAAAGGGCAAAAATTGATAAGTTTAATAATAATTTTTCTAATCACTGGAATTATATCTGGATTTATGGCTGGCTTATTAGGAGTTGGTGGAGGTATTATAATTGTTCCAATAAGTTATTTCGTTCTTCTTTATTTGGACTACTCATCAGATTATGCAATGCATATTGCAATTGCTTCTTCTTTAGGAGTGATATGCTTTACTTCAATTTCTTCAATACGGACTCATTTAAAACTTAAAAATGTAAATTTTATAATTCTTAGAACATGGGTTCCTGGTATAGTTTTAGGATCATTAGTAGGTTCTTATAGCGCCAGCATTATTTCAGGAGAGGTTTTAGTAAATATTTTTATCTGTCTTGCTTTTTTAATTGCTTTAAATATGGCCTTTCAAAGAGATCCAATTATTATATCTAAAGATATTCCAAAATCTAAATTCATTAATATAATTATAAGTTCTTTAATAGGTTTTATGTCTGTATTGATTGGTATAGGGGGAGGGAGTTTTAGTGTACCAACTTTAACTATGTTTTCAAAAAAAATACATGAAGCTGTTGGAACATCAGCAACTTTAGGATTTTTTATTGCTTTTCCAGGAGCAATAATATTGATTATTTCTGGCTCTAATATTAATGCTTTACCACCTTTGTCTTTTGGTTATTTAAATATAGCTATTGTTTTGTTGGTATCATCAACAAGTATATTTACTGCAAATTTAGGAGCCAAAGTTTCTGTTAATGTAAACAAAGTCACTTTAAGGAGAATATTTTCAATTTTTCTATTGTTTACATGTATAAGTCTAATTATTGAACATTATATAATTTGAATTTATGACTTTTATTGCTGATAGATTAAAGAGAATAAAGCCTTCAATGACTGTAGGTATTAACGTTAAGGCTAATGCTTTAAGGGCAGAAGGCAAAGATATTTTAGTATTAGCTGCTGGTGAGCCTGACTTTGATACACCATATAATATAAGAAAAGCAGCTTCTGACGCAATGGATGCTGGTAAAACAAGATATGTGCCTGGGAAAGGAACTCCAGAACTGCAAAAAGCTATTCAATCTAAATTTTTAAAAGATAATAATATAAATTATGATTTAGACGAAATAATTGTGGGTGTTGGAGGAAAACATATAATTTACAATGCTATGATGGCTACAATTAATCCAAATGATGAGGTAATTATCCCAGCTCCATTTTGGGTTAGCTATCCTGATATAGTTTTATTGGCAGAAGGAAAACCAGTTATTGTTCAATGTCCTGAAAATCAAAGTTTTAAGATAACTTCAGAACAACTGGAAAAAAACATTACTGATAAAACAAAATGGTTAATGCTCAATAGTCCAAGCAATCCAACAGGAAGTCTTTATTCTAAGAAGGAACTAAAAGAATTAGCAGAAGTTTTATTAAAGTATCCGCAAGTTTTAATTATGTCTGATGATATTTATGAAAAAGTTATTTATGATAACTTAGAATTTACAACAATTGCTTCAGTTGAACCAAAATTAAAAGACAGATGCTTGACTTTAAATGGAGTATCAAAAGCCTATTGCATGACTGGCTGGAGATTAGGTTATTGTGGAGCTTCAAAAGAAATTATTGCAGCTATGAATAAAATCCAATCTCAAAGCAATACTTCCACTTCTTCAATTTCAATGGCTGCAGCTGTAGAGGCATTAAATGGGCCTCAAGAATTTATAAAAGATCATAATGAAGCATTTGTAAGGAGGAGAGATTTAGTTGTGAATCTATTAAATAATATAGATGGATTAAATTGCCTAACACCTGAAGGAGCATTTTATGTATACCCCTCTTGTGAAGGTGTGATTGGTAAGGAAACACCAGAAGGTAAGAAAATTTCCAATGATGAAGATTTTATGACTTATTTATTAGAAAGTGAAGGCATTGCGGGAGTACATGGAGCTGCATTTGGTTTATCACCTTATTTTAGATTATCTTATGCAACTAGTGATGAAATACTAAAAGATGCTTGCGCAAGAATTAAAAGAGCCTGTGAAAAACTTAAGTAAGATCTTTATCATCAATTATTTTAGCTATTCTCAATAAATTAGTTGATCCAGCATTTCCAAATGGAACACCAGCAGTAATAATCACACTATCATCTGCCTTAACTAAGTTTTTATTTTTAACTACACCGCAAGCAATATTTACCATTTCATTTGTATTAGCTGCATCCTTAGTAGAATAACAAGAATTAACTCCCCATATGATTTGCATTTTTCTAGCAGTTTTAATATTTGGAGAAAGACCAATAATTTGAACGGGCGCTCTTTCCCTAGCCATTCTCATTGTTGTCTTTCCACTAACAGAAAAAGTTATTATCGCTTTCGCTCCTGCGTTATTTGCAATTGAATAAGCTGCATTAGTTATTGCATCAGTGTTGTCAACTTTTCTATCTGAAACTAAATTGTCAATTTCTAAATTAAAATTATTTTTATCTTTTTCTACATTCTCAATAATATTATTCATTGTGGATACTGATTCTATTGGATAATTTCCTACTGCTGATTCACCTGACAACATTACCGCGTCAGTTCCATCATATATGGCATTGGCAACGTCAGAAGCTTCAGCTCTTGTTGGAACTAAATTTGAGATCATACTCTCTAACATTTGTGTAGCAACTACTACAGGTTTTCCAAAATGACGACACCTTTTGATAATATTTTTTTGCACTATTGGAACTTTTTCGGTAGGCATCTCAACGCCAAGATCACCTCTTGCAATCATAATTGCATCAGCTACTTTAATAATTTCATCAATATTTTTAACTGCAGATGGTTTTTCTATTTTGGCCATTATAAGAGCTTTACCATCAATAATTTTTTTTAACTTAATAATATCATCAGCTTGTTGAACAAATGAAAGAGCAACCCAATCAACATTCATTTCAAGAGCTTTTTGCAAATCTGCTCTATCCTTATTAGTGAGAGAGTCTATAGGAAGAATAACGTCAGGAATATTAACTCCTTTATTATTAGAAATAATTCCATCATTTAAAACTTCAGTAATTAATTGATCTTTATGTTGTTCTAAAACTTGAAGTCTTATCCTTCCATCATTTATTAATAAAATACTATTAGGAGTTAAATGTTCATAGATTTCTGAATGTGGAAAATTAACTCTTTTGTCATCACCTAATGCTGAATTTGTATCTAAGATAAATTTCTGTCCTTTTTTTAGCTCTTCTTGGGTATTTTTAAAATCACCAACTCGAAGTTTAGGGCCTTGTAAATCAGCCAAAACACATGTGGCATGATTATATTTTTCTTCTAAATTTCTTATACTTTCTAGATTTTGACGATGAGTTTCAACAGATCCATGAGAGAAATTAAGTCTAAATACATCACATCCTGCTTTAAAAATGTTTTCAATTATATCGCTAGAGGATGATGCAGGGCCCAAAGTTGCTAAAATTTTAGCTTTTCTATTACGTTTCATTTATTTTATATAAGTATATATATTTAATTTAAATGAATTTAAACTTAATTGAGTCATTATGAGTAAAAAATTTGATAGAGAATTATTAGCAGATGTTGCAGAAAGATTAATAAATCATCTGCAGAGTAGAACTGATGTACAAAACATAGATTTAATGAATTTATCTGGATTTTGCAGAAACTGCTTATCAAAATGGTACTTAGCTGCTGCTGAAAAAAAGAATATTACTTTAGATTATGATAAATCAAGAGAATTAATTTATGGCATGCCTTACGATGAATGGAAAGCAAAACATCAAAAAGAAGCTACTAAAGAACAATTAGATGATTTTAATAATAAATAGTATTAGTAAAGTTTCTCTAATTTATCTCCGTATTTATCTTTTACTACAAATCGACGAACTTTCATAGAAGGTGTCATCATACTATTTTCAATTGTAAACTCATGATCAATTAATATAAATTTTCTTACCTGCTCAATTACTGATAAATTTTTATTTACTCTATTTACAACCTCTTTAATTATCTTATTGAAATCATCTTCTTTAACAATTGATTCTAAATTCTGATCTTTTGAATTTTCCTTAGCCCAGTTTAGTGCAAAATCTTTATTAGGGACTATAACTGCTACTAAATAATTTTTAAAATCTCCATAAAGCATTGATTGTGCTATTTCAGGTTCTATATCAAGTTTTGCCTCTACTCTTGATGGAGAAATATTATCCCCGCCAGCATTTACTAGAATATCTTTTTTTCTATCAGTAATTTTTAGATAATCTTCTTCATCAAATTCACCGATATCCCCTGTATGTATCCAACCATTAATTAGTGTTTTTGATGTTGCGTCTGTATCATTCCAATAGCCATTCATTACGTTTTCTCCACTAACTAAAATTTCTCCATCATCAGCAATTTTTACTTTAACTCCATGAAAAAGTGGTCCAACAGTATCCAATTTTACTTTTTCTGGGGGGTTTGCAGAAACAACAGGAGCAGTTTCAGTTTGTCCATATCCTTGCAATAAAGGTAATCCTAACGCAGTTAAATAAAGACCCACTTCAAAGTTAAGAGCTGAACCTCCTGAAATAAGAGCTTTCAATGATCCACCAAATCTTTTATTTACTTTCCTTCTAACTAATTTATCAAGAATACTGTTTGTAAAATTTTCAGTAAAACTTAGTTTTTCTCCATTATATTTTTTCTTACCTAATCTTAAAGTAGCTGCAAAAAGAGTTTGGCTTAATTTGCCTTGTTTTTTTAAACCTTGTGAAATTCTTGTATGTAGTGAGTCATAAAATCGAGGAACAGCAGTCATAAAATGTGGACTAACTTCACCCATATTAACAACTAATTTATCAATTCCTTCCGAGTAATAAACTTGAGCGCCAATACCTAAAGTAAAAAACTGCAAAGTATGCTCATATGAGTGTGATAAAGGTAACCAAGAAAGGAATTTGATTTCATCCATACCTTCTAAAAGGTTTTTTAATAATATTTTTGCACCTGCGCAGTTTGACAGCATTGCTCCATGACTAAGCATCACACCTTTTGGGTTACCACCAGTTCCAGATGTATAAATAATACATGCAGTATCAGTTCTTTTGATAGATTTAATTTCCTCATCAAAAGCATAGTTATCTTTTTCTTGATGTTTAATAAGATCATTCCACTGCAAGATGTTAACAGGATTACTATATGACTGACCGTCATCATTAATCTTAATAACATTTTTGCAATCATTAGAACTCTCTACTGAAGGAAGAGCTTTAACACAAAGTTCATGAGAAGATATAATCATACACCTTGCACCTGAATGATTGATAACATGACTATAATCTGCAGTTGTGCTTGTAGTATAAACTGGGACAGTTATTGCGCCAATTGACATTATTGCTAAATCAGCAATTTGCCATTCAGGCCTATTTTCCGATAATATTACAACTCTATCACCTTTTAAAATACCTAAATCTATAAGAGATCGTGCGATAGATTTCACTGATAACTCAACATCTTCCCAAGATAGAGATTCAAATATATTATTATTTTTTTTCCATAAATAAGGTTTGGTTTTCATCTCTTTTGATTTTTCAAAAAACATGGAGACAATATTCTGATAATTATCGAAATTGATAGACATTTGACTTTACCTCCCTACAAACATTATAAATAATACCTATATTGATTTCATACTATGAATACAAAAAATAATCAAACTAATGCGCAAAATAAACTAGGAAAATTACCCATTTGGAACCTCAAAGATTTATATCGCTCTCAAAAAGATAAGAGCTTAATAAGCGATTTAAATAATATAAAAAATGATAGCCTTAAGTTTGAAAAAAAATATCAAAATAAAGTTCATTTATTAACTGCTAATAATTTGTACAAAGCAATTTATCAATTAGAGCAAATAGATGTGTTGATGGATAAAATATTATCCTATGCTCATTTATTAGTTGCAGAAGATGGCAATAATGAAAAAAATAAAATTTTTTATCAAAAAATGCAAGAGACAATAACTAATTATGCTTCTTCAATAATTTTTTTTACTCTTGAATTAAATAAGATATCAGAAAAAAAAATTAATATACTAGTTAAAAATACAAAACTTCAAATCTATAAAAACTGGATTATTAACAAAAGATCTTTTAAGCCTTATCAATTAGATTTAAAAATTGAAAAAATTCTTCAAGATAAAAGCCTAACCTCTCATTCTGCATGGATAAGATTGTTTGATGATTTGATAGCTTCTCTTAAATTTCCTTTTAAAAAAGAAGAGCTTAGTAGTGCACAAATATTTAATTTTTTATCTGATAAAAATGAGTCAAATCGAAAGTTAGCTGCTAAATCTGTGGGAAAAGTTTTAGGCAATAATATAAAAATATTTGCTACCATTACAAATACTTTAGCAAAAGATAAATCAATAAATGATAGCTGGAGAAAGCTCCCAACTCCCATTAGTGCAAGAAATTTATCAAATGTTGTTGAAGATTCTGTCGTAGATAGTCTGGTTAGTTCAGTAATTGAATATTATCCAAAACTTTCACATCGATATTATGCTTTAAAAGCTAAATGGTTTAAACAAAAATATTTAATGTATTGGGATAGAAATGCTCCCTTACCTTTTCAAAATTCTAAAACTTTTTCTTGGAAAGAAGCACAACATACAGTTGTTGATGCATATTCAGAATTTAATTCTAATATAGGAAATATTGTAAAGAAATTTTTTGACGAAAAGTGGATTCATGCTCCTGTATTAGAAGGTAAATCACCAGGGGCTTTTGCAGCCTCAACTGTGGCTTCAGTTCACCCATTTATTCTTGTAAATTTTCAAGGAAAGACAAGAGATGTTTCAACTTTAGCTCATGAATTAGGACATGGCGTTCATCAATATTTAGCTGGTAAAAATCAAACACATTTTAATGCATCAACACCTTTAACTCTAGCAGAGACTGCCAGTGTGTTTGGCGAAATGCTAACATTTAAATTAATACTTAATCAAACAACCTCTAAAAAAGAAAGAAAAGCTCTTTTAGCAAATAAGGTCGAAGATATGCTTAACACAGTTATTAGACAAATTGCTTTTTTTCAATTTGAAAAAGAGATCCATACATCTAGAAGAAGCTCAGAATTAAGTATTGATAAAATTTGCTCTATCTGGATGGATGTCCAAAAATCAAGTTTGGGACCATCAATAAAGTATGAAGAAGAATACAAGTACTACTGGAGTTATATACCTCATTTTATTCATTCTCCATTTTATGTTTATGCATACGCATTTGGCGATTGTTTAGTTAATTCTTTATTTAATACTTATGAGCAAGGATTAATGAATTTTGATGATAAATATATTAATTTACTTAAAAGTGGAGGTTCTAAAAAATATGATGAATTATTTAGACCATTTAATTTAAATTTATCAAAAAAATCTTTCTGGAAAAAAGGTTTGCATGTCATTGAGGGATTTATCGATGAATTGGAGACTTTATAAATGGCAGATACTGAGTCACGATCAATTGCAAAGCAAATTAAACGATATGCTCAAGTTGGTGGTGTAGTTGGTAAGCTTGCAACAAAGTTAGCAAGTCAAAAATATTTAGGCGTTAAGCTTGATAAAGAAAAACACGCATTAGAAATTAGAGAAGCGCTAGGCGGCATAAAAGGCCCTCTTATGAAGGTGGCTCAACTTTCTGCAACAATACCTGATCTACTGCCAGAAGAATATACTAAAGAATTATTGCATCTACAATCTAACGCACCACCAATGGGTTGGTTATTTGTTAAAAGAAGGATGGCAACAGAATTATCTCAAGATTGGCAAAAAAAATTTAAAGAATTTGACAAAGAAGCAACTAGAGCTGCATCCTTAGGTCAAGTGCACAAAGCAATTTTGAATAATAATGAAACTGTAGCTTGCAAACTACAGTATCCTGACATGCAATCTGCAGTGAGTGCTGATCTGTCTCAATTAAAAATGATTTTTTCTATTTATCAAAGTTATAATAAAGCCATCAAAACAGAAGAAGTTTATAAAGAAATAACTGAAAGGCTAAATGAAGAATTAGATTATGAAAGAGAAAAAAAATTAATGAATGTTTTTGGAAAAATTTTTTCAAAAGATGATTTTATTCATGTTCCAAATACTTATGACAAATTAAGTACTAAGAGATTACTAACCATGTCTTGGTTAGAGGGTAAATCAATATTAGAGTATAAAGATGCTAAAAAAGATGTAAGAAATTCTCTTGCAAGAAATATGTATTATGCATGGTACAAACCATTTTTTGATTATGGGGTTATTCACGGAGATCCTCATTTAGGTAATTACTCAGTTCAAGATGATCTTAGTATTAATCTTTATGATTTTGGATGTATGCGAATATTCAAATCAAAGTTTATTAAAGGTGTTATTGATTTGTACTTTGCACTGCAAGATAATGATGAAGCACTTGCTGTTCATGCTTATGAGCAATGGGGTTTTGATGATATTACAAAAGAAAAGCTAAAAATATTGAGTAAATGGGCAAATTTTTTATATGCACCTCTTATGGAGGATAAGGTTCAAAAAATTCAGGAAAGTGATAGTGGAATTTATGGAGCTCAAATAGCATCTGAAGTTCATCGAGAGTTAAAAAAAATTGGTGGCGTAAAACCGCCAAAAGAGTTCGTGTTTATGGATAGGGCTGCTGTGGGACTTGGTTCCGTATTCATGCATTTAAGGGCAGAAGTAAATTGGTATAATGTTTTTCATGAACTGATAGATAATTTTAATCAAAAAAAATTAACAGAAAAACAACAAAATACTTTAAAGTTAGTTAACCTATAACTATAAGCCCTTATGCAAATTTCAGCATTAAAAGAAAATTTTAATAATGAAAATAGAGTAGCATTAACACCAGATGCGATTAAACTTTTTCAAAGACTGGGATTAGAAGTTTTAATTGAAGATATTGCTGGTAATAATTCAGGTTATCCAAACGAACTTTACAAAGAAAATGGAGCTAAAATTGTATCAAGAAATGAATGTCTAAAGGCAGATATCTGTCTTTGTGTAAAAATGCCAAATGAGGAAGATCTAAATAAATTAAATGAAAACACTGTGTTGATTGGAATATTAAATCCTTATGAAAATAAAAAATATTTTAATACTTTAAATAATAAAAAAATTATATCTTGTTGTATGGAATTAATTCCAAGAATTAGTAGAGCTCAAAGTATGGATGTTCTGTCCTCTCAAGCAAATTTAGCTGGTTACAGAAGTGTTATAGATGCAGCTGAACAATTTGGTAAAGCCTTTCCTATGATGATGACTGCTGCAGGAAGAGTTAATCCTGCTAAAGTTATGGTTTTGGGTGTAGGCGTTGCTGGGTTACAAGCTATAGCAACTGCAAAAAGATTAGGAGCCGTAGTTTCTGCAACTGATGTTAGGTCTGCAACTAAAGAGCAAGTAGAGAGTCTTGGTGGAAAATTCATTATGGTAGAAGATGAAGAATCCAAAAATGCAGAAACTGAAGCTGGTTATGCTAAAGAAATGAGTGAGGAATACAAAAAGAAACAAGCTAAACTAATTGCTGAGACTATAGCAAAACAAGACATAGTTATATGTACTGCTCTTATTCCGGGAAAGACAGCCCCAGTATTGATTTCTCAAGAGATGGTTGAATCCATGGCTACTGGATCAGTAGTTGTTGATCTGGCAGTTGAGGCTGGAGGTAATTGTCCACTTAGTAAAATAGGTGAAGTTGTTGTGCATAAAGGTGTTAAAGTTATTGGATATGCTAATGTACCAGGTAGGGTTGCAAAAGATGCATCTGCTTTGTATGCAAAAAATATATTTAATTTCTTAAGTTTAATTATAAATAAAGAAGATAAAAAAATTAATCTTAACTGGGAAGATGAAATAGTTAATTCGGTTGTTTTAACACATGAAGGGAAATTAAGATTGGAACAGTTTAATTAATATGGAAGCACATAGTTCTGAAGTTTTTGTAATTGGATTAACAGTATTTTTTCTCGCTTGTATTATTGGATATTATGTAGTGTGGTCAGTTACTCCTGCATTACATAGTCCTTTAATGGGTGTTACAAATGCAATTTCAAGCGTGATTATAGTTGGAGCTATTTTGGCAGCAGGACCATTTGGACATGATACCTCTAAAATATTTGGTATTATAGGAGTGGTACTTGCCTCTATTAATATATTTGGTGGATTTATTGTTACGTATAGAATGTTGTCTATGTTCAAGAAAAAACCAAAAAAAGATAAAAAGGATTAAATAAATGTCAGCAAATATGGTTGCAGTTTTGTATCTTATTTCAGCATTAATGTTTATATTTGCTCTAAGAGGTTTATCACATCCTGAATCATCAAGGTTAGGAAATATTTTTGGAATAGTTGGAATGATTATAGCTATCATAACAACGTTAATGTTTAAATCAGTTCTTAGTTATGTTGAAATTGGAGCAGCTATAATTATTGGCGGTGCTATAGGAACCTTTATTGCCCTGAGAATAGAAATGACAGCTCTGCCACAGTTAGTAGCAGCTTTTCATAGTTTGGTTGGTATAGCGGCAGTTTTTGTTGCTGCTGCTGCTTTTTATGATCCAGCTTCATTTGGTATTGGTAAAGTTGGATCAATTGGAACTAGTAGTTTGATTGAAATGAGCATAGGCACCTTTATTGGAGCTATAACATTTTCTGGATCTGTTCTTGCATTTGGCAAACTTCAAGGAACTGTCTCTGGGAAACCTATAGTTTTTAAATTTCAGCATACTATAAATGCTTTAATATTGGCTTTGATCATCGCCTTAATTATTATCTTTGTTATAAATCAATCACCATCAATTTTTTGGACAATAGTGATTGTTTCAATACTATTAGGTTTTTTGGTAGTCATTCCTATAGGTGGAGCAGATATGCCTGTAGTCGTATCAATGTTAAATTCTTATTCAGGTTGGGCCGCATGCGGAATTGGTTTTACATTAAGTAATAATTTATTGATTATTACAGGAGCTCTTGTTGGTGCTTCTGGCGCTATTCTTAGTTACATAATGAGCAAAGGTATGAATAGATCTATTATAAGTGTCGTATTAGGTGGTTTTGGAGGAGAGCAGGTAGCAAATAGTGCTGGTGATAACTCAGATAAAATAGTTAAGCAAGGTAATGCAGAAGATGCTGCTTATATAATGAAAAATGCCGATTCAGTAATTATTGTACCTGGTTATGGAATGGCTGTTGCACAAGCTCAGCATGCTTTAAGAGAAATGGGTGACATGCTTAAGAAAGAAGGGATAAATGTTAGGTATGCAATTCATCCAGTTGCAGGAAGGATGCCTGGTCATATGAACGTTTTACTTGCTGAAGCAAATGTTCCTTATGAAGAGGTTTTAGAATTAGATGAAATAAATCATGATTTTCCAATGACAGAAGTATCTTTTGTAATTGGTGCAAATGATGTAACAAATCCAGCTGCAAAGACAGACGAAACATCCCCTATATATGGAATGCCTATTTTAGATGTTGAAAAATCTCAAACTGTTTTATTTGTTAAAAGATCAATGGCAACAGGATATTCGGGGGTTGATAATGAACTTTTTTATCGAGATAACACAACAATGTTATTTGGTGATGCTAAAAAAATGTGTGAGAATATAGTTAAAAGTTTAGCTTAAGAATTATTTCTTCGAGCCATTTTTCTTGATCTACGAATATTTTCTTCTTTTTCTCTTGCTCTTTTAAGACAGGGTTTTTCAAAGTGCTTTCTTAGTTTCATTTCTTTATACAAACCCTCTCTTTGCATCTTTTTTTTAAGACTTCTTATAGCTTGCTCTACATTATTATCTTTAACGTTTACAAATAGTGTCATAATTGAAAAGGCACTTAACATATTGTAATATTTAATGCAAACGTTGAAATTCCTTTAAAAAGATTGGTATAATTATACTTTATGAGTATATATAAATTGTGGCAATTTTAAAAATAGCAAAGTTAGGACATCCTGTTTTAGTTAAAAAAACTAATGAAATTAATAATTTAAACGAGTTAAATCTCAAAAAAATTGTATTTGATATGTCTGAAACTATGCTAGATGCTGACGGCATAGGATTGGCAGCTCCACAAGTGCATTTATCACATAGAATGTTTATCTGTAGAAATTCAGAAATAGAAGATGATGATAAAATTAACATTTCAGTCTTTATTAATCCGGTAATTGAAAAACTTTCAGATGAAACAGAGGATGACTGGGAAGGCTGTCTATCTATACCAGGAATGTCAGGTTTAGTTAAAAGATTTAAACGAATTAAGTATTCAGCAATAGATTTAAATGGAAATAATATTGCTGGCAAAGCTGAAGGCCTTCATGCGAGAATCATTCAACATGAGTTTGATCATCTTAACGGAGTTCTTTATACTTCAAGGTTAGCTCATAAAAGTGCATTTGGATACTCTGAGGAAATAGAAAAGTTTTGGAAAAAAAATAATGATGAAAACAAAAAATAAATATCTTTTAAATAAAAGGCTAAGATTATTAAAATTTGCAAAAATTGTTGTTGCAAAGGATGGACTTACATCAAATACTTTTAAAACTATTTCAAAAAAATATGATTTAAATATTGATGAAATGAATTTATTATTTCCTGATGGTAAAAATGATTTTTTACAATTTGTATTAGAACAATTAAATATTGATCTTGAAAATTATTGTAAAAAATTAGATTTAATAAGATTGCCAGTCCATAAAAGAATTAGAAAAATATTACTTTCAAAAATATATATAATGAATAAAGAAAAAAAATTTTATAAAAAAATTTTTTTAAGCTTACTAATACCAAAAAGAAAATTTTCTCTTCCAATTAAGCTGTATAAAAGTGTAGATCAAATATGGTTTATAGCTGGTGATACATCAGTAGATTTTAATTTTTACACAAAAAGGTTAATTTTAGCAGGTATTTATTCAAGAGTTATTTTTTTCTTTTTTAATAATAATAATCAAGCATTGCTTGAAGATCTTTTAGACTCAAGTTTAAAAAGAGTTTCAAAAATTCCAGAGTTAAAAACGAAATTTAATATTTTTAAAGATTACCTTCCTAAGGCAATCAAGTTTGTAAAAAATTCTATTTAAGCAATACTGTCCGGCTCTAATTCATTTTTAATATTAGCAATTCTGTCCTTTAAAATTAGTTTTCTTTTTTTTAATCTTTGAATTTGTAAAAAATCAACAGTATGTTTTTCTTGTAATTGTATTAAAATTTGATCAAGATCAGAATGTTCTTGCTCATATTCTTTTAATTTTTCTAATAATTTAGTGCCATCATTCATAAAATTAAATTTATATTAATAAATAATAGTATATAAGCGCGTCGTGGTAAAAAAAATAGGTATTTTAACAAGCGGGGGAGATTGTGCAGGCTTAAATGCAGTTATTAGAGCCGTAACACTTCGTGCAACAAATGAATATGGTTGGAAAGTTTATGGATTAAGAGATGGAACCTTGGGTTTAATGAAAGATCCGATTGATGTTATTGAATTAAAACCTGATTTTTTTGATGGGAATTTAATGAGAATGGGAGGAACTTTTCTAGGATCTAATAACAAAGGAAATCCTTTTGGAACTATTAAAAAAAAAGGCAAAGAAATTGAAGTTTCTCAACTTATTATTGAGAGTTTTAAAAAATTACAATTAGATGCTCTAATCGGTATTGGTGGTGATGGAAGTCTAAAACTTTTGCAATCTTTGACAAAGAAGGGAAATATAAATTTTATAGGTATTCCAAAAACTATTGATAATGATGTTAAATATAATGAATTATCTATTGGGTATGATACAGCAGTAGATGTGGCTACAAATGCTCTAGATATGTTGCAACCCACAGCAGCTAGTCATAGAAGAGCAATGATATTAGAAGTTATGGGAAGAGACGCTGGACACATAGCATTAAATGCAGGAATAGCGGGTGGAGCAGATGTAATCTTAATCCCTGAAATACCATACTCAATAAAAGGAATTGCTAAACACATAGATAGCATTCGAACAAAAGGCAGGAATCATGCCCTTATAGTTGTTGCAGAAGCAGTTAAAAAAGAAGATGGGAGAAAAGTGACAGTAAAGCATGTTGATGGGCAAGTTAGATTAGGTGGTATTGGCGCTTATTTAGGTGATGAAATTTATAAACTTACTGATGCAGAGACACGAGTAACAGTGCTTGGTCATGTTCAAAGAGGTGCTCAACCTACACATAGGGACAGACTTATTGCAAGCGCATTTGGAGTTAAAGCTGTGGATTTAATTGCAAAAAAGAAATTTAATAGGGTGGTTGTTTGGCAAGATAGAAGTGTCAAAGATGTTTCGCTAAATGATATTGCTGGAAAATCTCAAACATTAAGTAATAATGACCCACTTATAAAAGTTGCTAAAGGATTGGGCATTTATATAGGTGAATTTAATTAAAATTTACCAAGCTTTTTCCATAGAAAAAAATATATTCTGTAAGGCAGAATTCTTAAAATCTTTACTACAAATATTATTGTAAAAGGGAAATAAATCTCAAATCTACTTTCATAAACTAGACCTTTATATATTTTTTCAGCAGCAAATTCAGCAGATTTTAAAAAAGGCATTTTAAAGGAATTTAATCTCGTAGCTTCAGTATCAATAAAACCTGGGTTAATTACTTTAATAGAAATTCCAATTTTGTTAAAATCAAAAAATAAACTTTCTGATAGATTTAATTGAGCAGCTTTAGTCATTCCATAAGCGCCAGCAGTTGGCCAACCTCTATAACCAATTGGTGATGATACTATTGCTATAGTATTTTTTCTATTTTTCATCACATCTTTGAGAGTATCTATACAATAAAGAGTTCCTTTTAAATTAACATCAATAAGTAATTCGTAATTATTTATATCAAATTCTTGATTCTTATTTGGAGAATAAGCAGCAGCATTTAGAAGTGCTATATCAATTTGCCCAATTTCATTTTCTATAAATAATATAGTTTTTTTTACTTCATTTTTATCGGTTATATCACATTTAAGCGTAAAGAGGTTTTCATTTTCATTTTTGTTGATAAGTCTTTCCTTAGCTTTTTTTAATTTATCACTATTACTTGAGCTAATAATTACAATCCAATTATTATTTAAAAAATATTTTGCAGTAGCAAATCCAATTCCTGAAGAACCTCCAGTAATCCAAATTATTTTGGTAGACATTTATTTTGACCAATCGCTTCTTACGATAGTTACAGTTTTATTATCATTAGGATTTTGAAATTCCATTTTTAAAAGTTCATCTCCTTTATACCATAAAGTATATTCAGGAAAAGGACCTTTATCTTTTGGATTTTTTGAAGCATTAAAAATAAATTTTTCTGTTTCTATTTTAGAATTGTTTATTTTTATTTTTTCATCTTTTAATTTTTTAACACTTATTTTTCTTACAATTCCTTTTTGTGTATCGAATACCTCTTTTTCTTTTAGCATTTGCTTATTCCAGTAATTTAGTGGTAGAATATTTTCATCTAATTCTAGTAATCCATCCATTCCAGTAGCTCTGAAAATCCCATTCTCGTCCTTACCATCAATTTTGTATTCTCTATCATCTTCAAAGTCAGTAAAACCATCTATTGATAAGAAATTTCCATTATTCCATGTTTCTTTTGTCTCCTGAAAAAATTTATAAGCTGGAATAAATAAAATCTTAACCTCAATATCTAAAACGGAATGTAAAATTAAATTTTCTTTATCATTAATAAATTTTATATTTAAATTACCAATTATTTTTTTTTTTCTTACTACATCAAAGCTTACCTCATTATCTTCTGGAATTGGGAAAACTTCTGCATTTGAAGATAAATTAAAAAAAATTAAAGATAATAATAATGAGAATATTTTCATGCTTTTGCTTTTATTTTAGATTAAATCCATAAATATGAAATATTTGTCCAGTAATCCAGATATTTTTTCATTTAAGAGAAAACTTGTTCAATCCCCAAAATCTTGACGTCGACCTATATTTGGTATTTGGTGCATACTCCCCAGCGCCTTTTTTGCGGTTTCCTTACTAATCATCTTTTATTTACTAAATCCTCTTTATTTCTTGATCTAATCACTGGAGAATAAACTTCTTCATTCATTTTTTTTAGTGCAACAAAAAATTTTTCTTACTACTTCAAAATAAGTATTTTGTGACTCATACTAAATTTCCTTTATGGTTGATTTGAAATAAGCGAATAATAAAATAGAAAGTAAAAGTACTGAGTTTGTTTGATGTAAACTAGCGTAGTGTATAGCAACATTTGATACTAATGCCATTATCCCTAAAAAAAATTGTAAACTTAAAGTAAACAAAACAAGACAAATAATTAATTTAGATAACTTAATAAATTCTTTAATAAATAAGAGAGTAAATAGTGAAAAAGTATAAATGAATGTTAGCGTAGCAATCCACCTATGATTAAAATTTATAGTTATGGTATTTTCAAATAAATTTAACATACCCAATTCTTTTAAATAAATATCATCAGGTATAATTTTCCCATTCATCAAGGGGTAAGTGTTAAAAGATTGACCAGCATGAGAGCCCGCCATAAAACCTCCGCTTAAGATTGTAATAAATACTAGTAATATAGAAATTAATATTAGAAATTTCTTAGATTTAAAATCTAAAAATCCTGTACTTTTGAGATTAAAGTATTCAATACTAGTCCAAAGCAACAAAGCATATATTATAATTGCATTTGATAAGTGAAATGTTAGCCTATAAGCGCTTACATAAGGATCATTTTGAAGTCCACTTTTTACCATCCACCATCCAACGACGGCTTGTATTAAACCTAAGATAATAATAATAGTAAACCTTTTATAGAAAAATATATTTAAGTATTTTTTTAAAAAGAAATATATAAAAGGGATCAAAAAAACTATACCAATTAACCTAGCAAAAAACCTATGAAACCACTCCCACCAAAAGATATATTTGAATTCTTCTAAGGTCATATTTTTGTTAACATAAATAAATTCTGGAGATAGCTGATAATCATTAAATACGCTTAGCCATTGATTTTGATTTAAAGGAGGTATTGTGCCAAGCAGTGGGCGCCAATCAACCATTGATAGTCCTGAATCAGTTAGTCTTGTCAAACCTCCGATAACTATAATTAAGAATACCATTACTGTTAAAGATATTAACCATAGCATAACTGGTTTATGGAAATTGAGGTTTAGATCAGTAAATTGCATAAAAATTAATATAATATATATAAATAGTAATAAAAGTTGATATTTAAATCCCATGATTGAAAAAACTGATGTTATTATTATTGGAGCTGGACCAGTAGGTTTATTTGCTATTTTTGAGCTAGGATTACTAAATATTTCTTGTCACGTAATTGATAATTTAGATAAACCAGGCGGTCAATGTGCGGAACTTTATCCGGAAAAGCCTATATATGACATACCATCCAGAGTTTCAATTACAGGTCAGCAACTTACAGATGATTTATTAGCTCAAGCTAAGCCTTTTAAGCCAGTATATCATTTAAATCAGCAAGTTGAAAAAATTGCGAAAATGGAAACAAATGAATGGTTAGTTGAAACAAGTCTTAATAATAAAATTAGAGCAAAGTGTATAGTAATAGCAGCTGGAGCAGGAAGCTTTGTTCCACGTAAAATACCTCTCGAAAATCTTGATCTTATAGAAGAAAAAAATATTTTGTATGCAGTTAGAAATAAATCTATCTTAGAAGGTAAAGATCTTTTAATTGCTGGTGGTGGTGACTCTGCGCTGGATTGGACAAATGAATTATCAAAAATTGCTAATGTTACTTTAATGCATAGAAGAAAAGAATTTAGGGCAGCACCTGACTCTGTTTCCAAAATGCTTGAATTGGAAAAAAACAAAAAAGTTAGTTTTTTATTGGGTCAGATTCATAATATAGAGAATTTAAAAAATAATAAAATAAAAGTTTTAGTCAAAAATAACGATGAAATACAGAGTTTTGAAGTTGATTATTTATTGCCTTTTTTTGGATTAAAAATGGAGCTAGGACCAATAGCAAACTGGGGATTAAATTTAATGGAAAATTTAATTAAAGTTGATACAGAGAAATTTGAAACTTCAGTTCCTTCAATTTTTGCGATTGGAGATATTAATACTTATCCAGGAAAGTTAAAATTAATTTTATCAGGTTTTCATGAAGCTGCTTTAATGGCTCAAGAATGTTTTAAATATTGTTTTCCAGATAAAAAAAATGTATTTCGTTACACCACATCATCTAAAGATCTGCACAAAAAATTAAATTCTTCATGAAGATAAGAGTAATTGACCGAGATGGAAATAAACACGAGTTAGAGGGCGATCCTAATTCTACTTTAATGGAAATTTTAAGAGATGCTGACCTTGATATTGAAGCAGCATGTGGCGGTTGTTGTGCATGCGCTACCTGTCATGTATATATTAATGATCAATGGTTAGAAAAGATTAGCCCTAAAGATGATGATGAAGAATCGATGCTTGATCAAGCTTTTGATGTAAGAAATACATCCAGACTAAGTTGTCAGATAAGCCTTTCTGATGAATTAGATGGAATTGAATTGGAAATAGCTAAAGAGTAAGTAAAAAAACTAAAAATCACTTTACAAATTATTATTGTTTGTATACAAATAGTTTGTATACAAATGGCAGATACTTCTCTCAATGAGAATAGAATAGGTTTATTAATTTGGCAGACATCAAATCTCTGGCAATCTAATATTCGTAAGCAAATTGCTAAATCCAATCTTTCATTTAATGAATATCTAATTTTAGAGACAGTATATAATTTATCAAAACTTTTAACTGAGATTAATCAAGTAGATATAGTTAAGCACTCTTTTATCGATAAATCAGTAGTAAGTGCTAAATTGGCAAAATTAGATAAAAAGAAATTAATAAAAAAAATGACCCCAAATGATAACAGATCAAATAAATTAGCATTAACAAGAGAGGGTAAGATTATTGTTGAAAAAATCATAAATGATGTGATTGAAGTAGAAAATGTTTTTTTTAGAAAATTGAATCAAGAAAGTTTTAATTTCATTAATTCTCTAAAATTGTTATTGGGTAAAAAAATTAGAATAAAAGCAAATTATAATGAGTAAAATAGATTTAAAATATTATAATAATTTAAAATCCTGGCCCTTTAAAGAGGCTGAACAAATAATCAGAAGGCATGGTGGTTTAGAAAATTTTAAAGTTCCAAGTAAAGGGCATATTTTACTTGAAACAGGCTACGGACCTTCTGGCTTACCACATATTGGAACTTTTGGTGAAGTTATTAGAACTACCATGGTCAGAAATTCTTTAATGTCTCTCATCGATTGCCCAACAAAATTAATTGCATTTTCAGATGATATGGATGGATTAAGAAAAGTTCCAGACAATGTTCCAAATAAAAACATGTTGAAAAAGTATATTGGTAAACCACTAACTTCAATTCCTGATCCTTTTGAAAAATATGAGAGCTTTGGTCATCATAATAATGCAAAACTCAGATCTTTTTTAGATGAATTTAAATTTGATTATAATTTTGTTAGTTCTACTGAACAATATACTAATGGTTTTTTTGATAATACAATTATCGAAATTCTTCAAAATTATGAAAAGATACTTGAAATAATTTTACCTACGTTAAGAAAAGAGAGAAAAAGTACCTACAGTCCATTTTTGCCAATAAGCAAAAAAACTGGAAATGTTTTACAGATAAAAATTGATGAATATAGACCAAAAGATAACAGTATTATCTATACAGAACCACTTAATAATAAAAAAGTAGAAGCTTTAGTAACGGGTGGAAATTGTAAATTACAATGGAAAGTTGATTGGGCTATGAGATGGATGGCGCTGGGTGTAGATTATGAAATGTGTGGAAAAGATCTTACTGAGAGTGTCGATTTAGCATCTAAAATTTGTAAAGCAGTAGGCAAAAAATCTCCTGTTAATTTAATTTATGAAATGTTTCTAGATGAAAAAGGTGAAAAAATTTCAAAATCTGTAGGTAATGGAATTAGTGTCGATCAATGGTTGCGTTATGGCTCTCCTGAAAGTTTATCATTATTTATGTATCAAAAACCAAAATCTGCAAAGAAATTATTTTTTGATGTAATACCAAAGACTGTTGATGAATATATTTCTCATTGCAATAGTTATGACAGATTAGAAGATCACAAAAAATTTGATAGTCCAGTTTGGCACATTCATTCCGGTAAACAAATAAATTTTAAATCTGATATTACATTTAATTCTCTGACAAATCTTGTAAGTATATGCAATACTAGTGATAAAAATATAATTTGGGGATTTATTAATCAATATGATGCAAGTATTAATCCTCAAAATAATACTCAATTTGATAATTTAATTGATTACTCAATCAATTATTATAATGACTTTGTTTTACCTAATAAAAAATACTTGAATATTGATGATAGCAATAAAGCTGTTTTTAAAAATATTAGAGATGTATTAAAAAATAAAATAAATGAAAATACTTCTGCTGAAGAAATTCAAACACTTCTTTATGAGGTAGGTAAAAAAAATGAATTTCAGAATTTAAAAGAATTTTTTAAGCTTGTATACCAAGTCTTATTAGGTCAAGAACAAGGGCCACGCTTAGGTTCATTTATTAAATTATATGGAGTTGACGAAACAATCAAAATAATTGATCAAAAACTCAAAAGTATAGATAATGTTAATTAATTTATTAAGATTATTACCTCCTGAAACTGCTCATGAATTAACTATAAAACTACTTAGATCAAATCTTAATTTAAAGAGGAATCATGCAAAATTATTTAAGAGTCTTAAACAAAAAATACTAGGTATAAATTTTAAAAACCCAATAGGATTGGCAGCTGGCTTTGATAAGAATGCCGAGGTAATGAGCCAAATGTTTTCTTATGGTTTTGGGTTTGTGGAAATTGGAACAGTAACTCCAAAGATACAGCTAGGTAATGAAAAACCAAGAATCTTTCGTTTAATAGAAGACGAAGCTATAATTAATCATTTAGGTTTTAATAATGAAGGAAGTGAAAAAGTTTTATCAAATATAAAATCTTTTTATAAAAATAAAGACATTAACGAGATAATTGGTGTTAATATTGGAAAAAATAAATCAACACAAAGCGATATAGATGATTACTTATATTGTGTTGAAAAACTTGGTATGTATAGCGATTACATAACAATCAATATCTCATCTCCGAATACACCTGGACTTAGAGACTTACAATTGCGTGGCAGAATAGAGCTATTAGTTAAAAAAATTCAAACAAAGCAATCAGAAATT
>CACJEE010000017.1 GCA_902592345.1 uncultured Alphaproteobacteria bacterium | reverse complement strand
CAAGACCAATGACTAATGCGGTGCCTACTAATCCTAATAAAATGCCTATCCATTGAGTTAGTGTAACTTTTTCTTTTAAAATAGGTCCGCACAAAATATTTGTTAATACTGGTTGCAATCCAACAATTAATGCTGAAAGAGTTGCTGATAGTCCTACACTATATGAAAAAAATACGCCTCCAAGATAAAATCCATGAAAGAATATACCTGTTACAGCAGATTGAAAAACTAATGATTTCTTCACAATAATCTTTTCTTTAAAAAAATATGCGAATAATAAAAATCCTAATGCTACAATAATAAATCTAAATGAAAGTGAAGCAAAGGGACTTGCTGATTGTACAATTATTTGACCACTAACAAAAGCTGAACTCCAAAAAAAAACAAATAAGAATGGAAAAAAATTTAACATTTCATATATATACAGATAATTAAATCAATTTATTAATATTTTAAGGAGAAACTATGTCAATTCTACAAAAATACAGTGATGCATTTATGAATAAAGACGAAGCTGCAATGAATGAGGTGCTTCATGATGACTATAAATTTACAATGCATGCATCTGGCAATGTTTTATCAAAGCAAGATGTAATTAAATGGGCATTGAGTGATGATATAAATAGAGATAAGGTAAGAATAGTTTATGAAAATGATGAAATAGGTGTAGAGCACTCTTTTGTCACTTTTAGTGATGGTAATACACAAGCTGTAATGGCTGTTTTTAAGTTTCAAGATGGTAAAATAATTTCTCTTGAAACAGGCGCAACTAACATGCCAAAATAATTACACTCTATTTGAGCAAGTGATTTTATCGCTTGCTTTTATCAATGAATTTTTTAAGTAATATTTTAAAGATAAAAAAAATACCAAATTTATCATGGAGCTCGCAAGATCCTCTAAATTTTAAACCTAAATTTAAAACTATTTTATACCTTGTCTTAGGGTTAATTTTATTTGCTACAGGAGAAACTCTTTTAATAACTGCAAATCAAGGAGTAAGTCCCTGGACTGTGCTTGCTCAAGGTATCTCATTTCAATCAAATTTATCAATTGGTGTAACTACATTCATCGTAAGTATATTTGTTTTATTATTATGGTATCCATTAAGTCAGAAACCAGGATTAGGAACTATTTTAAATATTATATTAATTTCTATTGTGATAGACCTAACAATACCGATTCTGCCTTATCCAAAATCATTTTCATTTCAAATCATTCAATCTGTAGTAGCAGTTTTTGTTGTAGGTCTTGGAAGTGGTTTTTATTTAACCGCAAACTTAGGACCTGGCCCACGTGATGGATTAATGACAGGATTACAAAATTTAACAAATCAACCAATAGCTCTAATAAGAACAATTATAGAGGTATCTGCAGTAGGTGTTGGTTTTTACCTTGGAGGTATAGTTGGTATTGGAACTTTATTATTTGCTTTTGGTATAGGCCCAACAGTATCGTTAGGTATTTTTATTGTAATGAAATACTTTAAGTAGTTATAATTTTTTTTGGCTCAAAATTACATCAACAATTACAGCAATTAATAAGTTCATCATTGTTATTGCACAAATTATAATAAAACTAAAAAAATATATCCACGCCCACCAATATATTTCTTGAAGTGGAAGCATAACAGTTTCCCAACTAGATAATGTTAAAACTTGAAAGAGTGTTATAAGTGAGACACCTACATCTCTCCATCGATAGGGTATAACTTCTCCAAATAATATTGATCCGATAGTAGCATATATATATAGAATGATAAAAAGTAGCAAACTTACATAAAATACTTTTTTGATTGAGTTTATAAGAGCTTCTATTATTTTTTTTAATTCAGGAATGACTGAAATTAATCGTAATACTCTGAAAACTCGTAATAGACGCAATAGTAAATAACTAGAATTATTTGGAATGGGAATTAATGAAATAAATACTATTATTGAGTCAAATATATTCCAACCATTTTTAAAAAAATCTCTTTTATGAGGTTCACTAAAAAAACGTATTAAAATTTCTACGACAAAAAAAACTGTAATTGCATAATCAAGTAATTGAATGGAATTCTTAATAATGGGATTTAAATCATATGTGCTAATACCAACAGTTATTGCATTTAAAATAATAATAAAAATTACAGAAAATTGAAAAATTTTAGATGAATTTAATTTAAATAATGTATTTCTCACTCAATAATTCTTATACTTAAAAAAAATTAATTTTAAATAGTAATATTTTTTTCATCATCTATAGTATTTTTGTATGACAAAAGAAAATCAAGAGAAATTTCAATGTCCTGAGTGTGATTCTAAAAACATTAGATTTAGGTTTAAAGTGAATACTAAAGATAAAAACAATGCATACGCTAATGTTTGTGAAGAAATTCAGTGTGGTAATTGTTTTATGGACATACCAGCTAATGTATTTTTTTTTAAAAATGATAATGACATTGTGGATAATAAAAAAATTTGGGAGTCTTTTTATAAACCAGAGCACTTAAAAAATGCTGCTCAATGTTCAAAATGTAATTTATATTACTGGCAAATTGAAAAAAAGCTATTTGATATAAATATTATCTCTCCTGATATCTTTTACCAAACGTATGATACTAAAGGGAGTGGTGGCAAAATGGTTTGCCGCTTATGTGACCCAGAAGCTTTTAAAAAAAATAAGGAGTAATTATGCCTGTTATTAGAGTAGAGATGTTTAAAAGAACCCAAGAACAAAAAACAGATTTAGTAAGAGAACTTACAAATGCATTTATAAGAACTTGTGGAGGTAATAAGGAAGCAATCAAAATTCTTATTACTGAAGTTGATGAAAATAATTGGGCTTCAGGTGGAATTATAACTTCAGATAAGAAAAATTAATAAAATAACTTATATCTACTATCTTTATTAATTAACCTTTTTTCCAAGGACCAAAATCTTTATCATCTGTAACAAACTCGTAACCTATAACTTCTTTATCACCTACAACCCATCCATCATGACCTGGCGCTAGAAAATATGATTCACCCTCTGTAATATCCATTTCTGTTCCGTCATCATGTTTTACGTGGAGTATTCCTTGAGCTATTACTCCCACATGACCTGCTTGACATGACTCAGTTTCAACAATTGGTTTAATACAAGTAGACCATTTCCAACCTGGTTGAAGTATAACTTTAGTTAGTGTTACATTATTTAATGTTACTGTAGATGAATGAGCTTTTTCTGGTGTTTTTATATCTCCATCAGTAAAAGATTTTTTCATAACATTTGACATTTGTTCTCCCTATTTATTTATTATGATTTAAAATTACATTACCAGTTTTGCCATCAACTGATTCAATAAGATCTTTATTTAAATCCATTCTTTTTGATCTCGCAGCAGAAGCTCTTTCCATTGCATCATTATCTGCATATAAAGAGACAAACATTAAAGTTGTATCGTCTACACGAACTTCTAACAATTGTTCTGCTTCCGCAAATTCAGTAGGTGCATTATTTTTATAAGTTTCTTCAATTTGATCAGCACCTTCTTTTGAATTAAAGTTTAAAGTTGTTATTCTAGCTACAGTCATTGTTCCTCCATAAAAAAAATATTCTACCTCAAAATTAGAAATATAATAATTAATTTTTCATTATTATTCACTTAAATGTTAATTAATTCTGCTTTTGCAGGATAAAAAAATTAAAAAATTGCAAAAAATAAATATTTTATTCATTAATTTGAACTCCTATTTTTTTATTAATTTTAAACTCTACGTTACTTAATTTACTATCTTTTTTTTTCTGTTTAGAGTTCATGTTACAACTAAATAAAGAAAAAATTAAGACAAAAACTAAAAATACTCTAAAAAAATATAACAATTTTCTATAAATTATCATAAATATAATAAGGTTGATTTGATAATGTTCTATTAATTCCTGGACAAAAAGATGAATAATTTTTTACAACTAATTCAAAGTAATATTGAATAGGATAATCGTCTTTGATTAATTTATTTGAGATAATAGATGAAATTATTTTCTTTTTTTCTGTATTAATTATTTTTCTCACCCAAGTTTTAGATTGATTTACTTGTCTAAAATTTATGTAAAGTTTACTATTTTTTTGTTTCTTATATTTACTAATTATTATCAATAATCCATTAATTTTTTTATTAACTTTGTGTGTAATTTTAAATCTTTGATTATTTTTCCATTTTAAATATTTATCAGAAATATCTTGGTTAATTTTTTTGAATTTAATTTTATCTAATATTTTTGACATTGTATCAATATCTTCTTTTATGGCAGGCAATCTGTCATCCCATCTCCCTCTTAACCAACTTTGTGGGCCGTAAGTTAAATCAGGTAAATAGAATTTTTTAGATATCTCTGAAATTATTGACCATTCTTTATAAGATTTTTTATAGAATTTCAGAGCATGAAAACCTAAATTATATTTATTTTCTTTCAAAAATAATTCCCAATAACAAGCAGATTTAATTTTATAAGAAAAAAACTTTCCCAAACCTATTAATATATTTATATCTATTATTAATCTTTTAAATTCAAAGTCATTTTTATTTTTAAATTTTTTTTTACCTATATTTAAGTAAAATTCAGATTTTTTTGAATATAGCATAAGCCAATTAGACATTGTAATTGGGGAATATCTATTAATTGTTTTTTTATTATAAATACAATATGCCAATTCTATTGGTGACATGATTAAGTTAGGATCTTGACTAGTTGACATTCCAAACCTGCTTGGTTTATGCAAATCATAACTATAAGGAAGATTTGGAGCTTTTCTAACAATACTCATATTTTCATACATCTCAGGCCAATAGGAATTATTTGATGCTGATACTCCGTGTATCAATGTAAAAAATGGTAATATTTTGCTTGCAAAGGATAATGAATTTACTAAATACTCTGATGCATTACCAAATAATTTTTTATAATATCTAGAATAGCTTTCGTTAATAGTTTCATAATTATAAACACATCTACCCCAAACTTTATAAGTATAGATATATTTTTGCCAATCATATTTAGTTCTTAATTGATTTTGTGAGTAATTATATCTTCCATTTTTAATTCCAGTACCCATGCGACCTTTAAAAGATAATGGTTCACATAATTCTATACCTAAAGAATTACAAAAAGTTGAGTGCTTACCATAACCTCTTGCTAAATCTGGATCTCCCCAAATTAATATTCTTTGAGTTCCTGGCCATATTCGAAATAAAATATCAAATTTTCTTTTATTATTTAATAAATCACCATAACTATATCTTAGAAATTTTCTTTGACCTTCACTAAATATCCATTTTTTATCAACCAAATGTTTTGGAGGCATTTCTTGTTTTCTTATAGAAGTTTGGTGATAGGGCAATCCCATGTGTTCACCAATATATTTAGGAGATACTGTAACATTTGGGGTAGCTTCAAGGGCTAGATTAATTAACTTATTATCAATTCCCTTTGCATGTAAATCTAGATTTATAAGTTTTTTAGTTTTTTTAATTGCTATAAAATAAGTTTCCCAAAATTTATAATCTTTTTCTGGAATACCACATTCTACATGTACCCTTAGAGTTATTCCACTAATATCTGGACATTTACGCAGAATTTCTTTTAAAGAATCTCTACAGTATTCAGCATAATTATTTGGTATATTTTTAATTTGATAATTTGCATTAGGAACCTGATCAAAGTCATATTTTTGTGTCCATAATGCTAATTGAAAATCCATCCCTCTTTTTGATGTTTCTTCACTTATAAATTTTAGAATTTTTAGATTTTTATCTCTAATCGTCTTATTTATTCCTTCAGCATATATTTTATACCCCTTTGGTTTAACTAAAAAAGGATATGCTAGATAAAAATAAACATCCTTAATAAATTCATTACCATAAGGATAATTATATTGCATACCTAAAGTGAAAGTAAACCTATTAAAGCGATTGGATACGAGCATATCTAAATACTCTTTCCACATAGTTTTATTATAAAACCAATTTAAATCTTCAATATTACTTTCAAAACATTTTGAAATACTTCTAATTCTGGTTTTAGGGCTTTCAGTTGATTTGTAAAAAATTCTTTTTAAATTATTTTTTTTTGTAGTTAAATTTTCAATTCTATCAGCTATTTCAGTTATTGCATAAATTAATCCTCTAGTGTCATGACCATAAATTAAAACTTTTTTAAAATTCTTTTGTATCGGATTTATTGAAAAGCTTTCTTCAATATCATTATTAAGATATATATTTTTAAATTTTTCTATATTTAAAGAATTTTGATCAATTAATATACATTCAACTTTTGAATTATTAAGATATTTATTTTTTTTAATTCTACTTTGTAAAAAATTTGTAGCCCATCTTATTTTTTTTTTATTTATTGTTCGAGAAATTCTTGAGGAATTAATTTTAATTGCTTTCATTATAATTTATTTTCATCATCACTTCATTTCTTCTCAAAACAGGTAGTGTGAAAGGTCCATCATATGTTGCTTTTATAGCTGGTTCAATAAAATTAATTTTATCTTTAATTAAATAATCTTTTAGTTCTTCATAATGTTTTTGAAA
Organism: uncultured Alphaproteobacteria bacterium; assembly: GCA_902592345.1. Lineage (GTDB taxonomy): Bacteria > Pseudomonadota > Alphaproteobacteria > HIMB59 > CACPNW01. Next base: position 20,039 of record CACJEE010000017.1, on the reverse strand, counting down.
ATTTTTATCTGTTAATCTTCCAGAATATTTAATTACCGCATAAACTCCACCTTCTAAAACTACAAGACTTACTCTATTATTTGTTGGGTTTGGCGCAGTTTCGAAAGTAAATTTTGATGGTAAAAAAAACTGCATTACCATTTTTCCATTTTCTTTTGATTGAGTAACAGGAGCTGTCATATCAATTTTAACAGATTGAGTGACAGGTACAGTCATATTAACTTTTTCTGATTGAGTATTTTCTCCAGAAATATAATTAAATAAATACCTAAATCCAGAGTCTTGATTAGAATATTCTACTTCTACTGCTAAACGATCATTATATTTTCTTACTTCATATTTTCCATTTGATTTAAGTATTTGATATTTTGGTTCTTCTAAAGCCATGGATATATTGGTATAAATTATTGTAAATAAAGCAATGATTAAAGGATATTTTGATATTTTAATCATAATGAATGTATATAATATATTTTTTATTAAATTCATTAAACTAAAATGAATAAAAAAAACAATTTATTAATTATATTAAATATACTTTTCTTATTTTATTATTCATTTCAACTTTTGATTTACACTGATGAATTTGCCTTAAATAATTTGGGATCTTTTAATCATGCAATTGCAGGTTTAAGTGAAATTGTAGGTATTATTTTTTTATCATTAGCAATTTCCCTTATTCTTATTCTAAAGAAATCAATTAATGGACAGCTCCCTTTGTTTCTTACAATTTTTTTAATCCAATTATTAATATTTATAAATTTTTTGAGATATATATTTACTAATAGTCCTGGAGAAACTACCATTGAATCAATTACATATAATTCAATATTATTTTTATTAGGTTTGTTAATTAGTATTATTTTTATTTTAAGAAATTATAAACTATTAAGATAGTCATTTTTATTATTTTTAATCATTTTAACTATTGTTATTTTTGAATTACCAATTATGTCTATTTTAATTAATTTATTTCTTGGTAATTTATGAATACCATATATTGGAACAACAAAAGATGAGTGATTTAAAAATTGATGAATTAAAAATTGATAAACTTGCTAATCTGGCAGTTAAAAGAGGTGTAGGATTGCAAAAAGGTCAAAATCTTCTTATCACAGCACCAATTGAATCTATCCCACTTGTTAGAAAAATTGCTGAACATGCTTATAGGGAAGGAGCAAATATTGTTACGCCTTTATTTACTGATTCTGATATTACACTATCACGTTTCAAATTTGCACCAAATGAATCTTTTGATACAGCAACTGATTGGCTATACAATGGTATGGGCGAAGCCTTTGATAATAATACTGCAAGAATGGCAATAGCAGGTGACGATCCAATGCTTCTTTCCAAAATGGATCCTGAAAAAGTATCTAGAGCTAATAAAGCTATGGCCAAAGCATATAAACCAGCAAGAGAGAGAATTACTGAATTTAAAATAAATTGGAATATTGTTTCTTGGCCTGGTAGTGCTTGGGCTTCAAGAGTTTTTCCAGACTTACCATTAGATGAAGCAATAGTTAAATTAGCTGATGCAATATTTGATGCTTCAAGAGCATCAGTTGATGATCCTATTCAAGCGTGGGATGATCATAATGAGAAATTAAGAATTAAAACTAAATGGTTAAATGAACAAAATTTTGCAGCACTGCAATATAATGGTCCTAATACGGATCTTAAAATTGGTTTAGCGGATGAACATGAATGGATGGGAGGGGCTTCTAAAGCTCAAAACGGTATTATTTGTAATCCTAATATTCCGTCAGAAGAAGTCTTTACTACACCTCACGCATATAAAGTAGAGGGAAAAGTTTCTTCAACAAAACCATTATCTTACCAAGGAACTCTGATAGATAATATTAACGTAACTTTTAAAGAAGGCAAAATTATTGAATCTAAGGCGAGTAAAGGAGAAGAGGTACTACAAAAAGTACTTAAATCAGATGAGGGTGCAAGTCGTATAGGTGAAGTTGCACTTGTGCCTCATAGCTCTCCAATCTCCCAGAGTGGTATAATTTTTTATAATACATTATTTGATGAAAATGCTGCATCTCATATTGCGCTAGGTCAATGTTATTCAAAATGTTTCAAAGGTGATTCGGACTTATCTAAAGATGAAATTTCTAAAAGAGGTGGCAATTCTAGTATGATACATATTGATTGGATGATTGGGTCTGACCAAATTGATGTTGATGGAATTGATAAAAATGGCAATTCTATTCCAGTATTCAGAAAAGGTGAGTGGGCAAATTAATAAATTGATTAATTTATTTTAATAAGGTTTTCTTTATTCATTAAAATAGGTCTACCATCATGAGCTGTATTAAGAGGATAATATCCATCACCATCTTTTGCACATAATGTTAGACCTTTTCTTTTTTCTTTACCTAAATTCACTTCCATCTCAACAATAACCAATTTAATATTTTCTAATTCTCTAATTATTTTCATATTTTCCCTCTATTAAAACATTAATAAAAAACAAATTATCACAAGTCTCTCTGGTAGTTACAATTATTAATATTATATATTCATTATGAATAAAACGTCAGTAAATTATGTTAAAAAAAACATCTCTAGTTTTCATTGGAAATGTAAACATACTTGGAGGCGTAGTGCTAAAAATACAGCATGGTGTTTAGTAGGTTGCTCTATTGGTGATTTTGGAACTATTTTGTATTTTCAATTAACTGGAATTCCATGGGCAACTTTATCAATTATGATCTTGGCTATTTTTAATGGAATTATTACAAGTATTGTGCTTGAAACTATTGTTTTATCTAAACAGATGATCTTAAGTAAAGCTTTTAGAATTGCAATTGGTATGAGTTTAATCTCAATGATATCTATGGAAATATCAATGAATGCTGTAGATTGGATATTATTAGGAGAAGCTAAGCTTGTTTGGTGGATAATACCCTTAATGTTATTAGCAGGTTTTGTAACTCCTTGGCCTTATAATTATTATCGGTTAAAAAAATATAATATTGCCTGTCATTAACTTGTATGATTTTGACAGTATTTATAATAAAATTAGATAATTATTCATTTTTTCTCTATATTTAGTATTATTATCTAATAGGTCGGTCACAAGCCCTATTAAAAAAAGGCCAATGGGAGTTTTTTTATGAGGTTTCTAGCTAAACTAATTATTATTTTATTAACATTATTTGCTTTTACTTTAATTATTGGATTTATTTTTAACTTCTCAATTGTTTTTCCATTTACCATTACAAATGATGTTACTGATGTGCCTGAGCATCGTTTACAGGCTGTTCGTTTAGCGACTTCGGCAACTTTTGCATATTTTGGTACGCGTTTTATATTTTTCCAAACTCAAAAATTATACCCAATTCAGTTTTTGGGGATATTTTTGTTCTTTTTAGCAACAATTGGAAGTATAGTTTTTTACAAGTATCAAGTTTCGTTATCAGAATATGCAGTATCAATTTTCTGGTTAATAATATCTATTGTTTTATATCAGGCAGGAAAACCTGAATTTAGAAATTACTTTCGTCGTAAATAATTTTTTAATATATATTTAATTAATTATATGAGTGAGCTACAGTGGTATGTATATATTATTGGATTTTTTTTCTTCTTTCTAGGTGTATATTTTTACTATCAAAAAAGAAAAGATGGGATTAATGAAAAACAAAAAATATTTAGAAATAGAGCTATGTATATTTTTCTTACTATTGCCATCATATGTGTTGGTTACTCTTGGATATAAAAATAAATAATGAAAGATTTTATAATGAATGATGAAGATTTTAAAAATATAGAAGACATAAAAAGAATTCTTAAATATCTTGATAATGGTAAACTTGATATAGAAGCATGGCCTAATGCCTTAGAATTAAAAATAAGTTTAGATAAAATGATTAGTGAGCATAATAAATATATGGAACATATGAAACACCATCATTAAAATCCTATATAATATTATGATTCATTCTTTTCTAAAAACTTCTTCTAATTCTATCCATCCTTCATCCTTAGTTCTATTTTGTAAAGGCATGAACATGTGTTCATGAACTTTCTCCCATTTCTGAAATATAGAATTTTCTCTCATTATTTTTGTATCTTCTTCAAAATTCTCACCATAATATTCAAAAAAACTAAATAATCTGTCATCTTGAGCAAAAACAGAATAATTTTTAATTTTACAATTTGTAATTCTTTCTAATATTTCAGGCCAAACATCTGAATGAGTTTTTTTATATTCTTTAATGCATTCAGGTTTAATAGCCCTAACCATGCCTTTTCTAATCATATTACCTCCATTATCAAAAAATAATTTTTTAAGTATTAATTTAAATATATATCAAATTTGTATAAATTATTAACGTGACAATAAAAATAAATTATGTGCCCGTAGCTCAGTAGGATAGAGCACCAGATTCCTAATCTGGGGGTCGCATGTTCGAATCATGCCGGGCACGCCAAATTTTGATTTTTTTAATTTAAGTTTCATTTATAATTCTTAATAAATTATGGATAAAATATTACAAAGATCTAATGGGAAAATAGATATTGAATTTTCAAACAATAACTTAAAAAAAAATTTTCAGAGTGGTTGTTGTAAAATCTTAAATCCAAATAGTTACAGTAATAATAACGAATTAGTATTAATTAATACAGCTGGAGGTGTAACTTGTAATGACAAAATTGAAATTAATGCTTTAGTTGAAAAATCAAAATTAAGTATTTGCTCCCAAGCTGCTGAAAAAATTTATGCAGGAATTGGTGATCCTGCAAAAATTGATATTAACATAACTTTAAATAATTCTAATTTTTATTGGTTACCAAAAGAATTAATTTTATTTAATAATTCAAAACTAGATAGAAAAATTAATATAAATCTTTTAAATAATTCTAATTTAATTTTCTGTGAAACTTCTATCTTTGGAAGAAAAGCAATGTCTGAAGAAATTAATAATTTATCATTTTTTGATCAATGGAAAATTTATATCAATTCTTCATTAAAGCATTTAGAAGCTATTAATATCAAAGGATCATTTAATGATAATTACAATAATAATTTTTCATTTGCTAATAAATCATCTTTATCAACAATTTTAATATTTGGCGAAATTATTAATCAACTTGAGCCAGAATTAACAAATATTAATAAAAATACAGATAATCATTATTGTGAAATGACAAAATTTGATGATAAAATTATTATAAGAAGTTTAGCAGATGATAATTACTATTTAAAAAAAACATTAAATTATATTTTGAATAATATAATGCATGATAAGCTTCCAAAAAATTGGGATTTATAAATGAAATTAACACCAAGAGAAAAAGATAAGTTAATGGTCAGTATGGCAGCAAATGTTGCAAGAAAACGCTTAGAAAGAGGTGTGAAACTTAATTACCCAGAGGCTATAGCTCTAATAACAGATTTTGTTATAGAAGGTGCAAGAGACGGGAAAATGGTATCAGAATTAATGGAGTCAGGTGCTCATGTTGTAAAAAAAGATGATTGTATGGATGGAATCCCAGATATGATTCAGGAAGTACAAGTTGAAGCTACATTTCCTGATGGCACAAAATTAGTCACTGTACATAAACCTATAAGATAATGAAACCTGGAGAAATAATTACAAAACAAAACAATGATATTATTCTTAATGCAGATAGAAATTCAATTACTTTGAAAGTGTCAAACACTGGAGATCGCCCTATACAAGTAGGAAGTCATTATCATTTTGCAGAAACAAACAAATATTTAGAATTTGATAGAGAAAAATCTAAAGGTAAGCGTTTAGATATACCATCTGGAACAGCTGTTCGATTTGAACCTGGTCAATCAAAAGATGTAGAATTAATTCCTATAACAGGAAAAAGAAAAATATTTGGTTTTAATAAAAAAGTTATGGGTCAATTATAATGAAAAAAATAAATAGAAATGCTTATGCTGATATGTATGGGCCGACAACTGGAGATAAAATTAGACTTGCTGATACAGAACTTTTTATTGAAGTAGAAAAAGATTTAACAACCTATGGAGAGGAAGTTAAATTTGGTGGAGGTAAAGTTATTAGGGATGGAATGGGTCAATCTCAAGTATCACGTAAAGATGGTGCGGTTGATACAGTTATTACAAATGCTCTAATTGTTGATGTAAAAGGTATTTATAAAGCTGATATTGGACTTAAAGATGGACTGATTAACGAAATTGGCAAAGCTGGTAATCCTGATACACAACCAAATGTAAACATTATTATTGGACCTGGAACAGAAATAATTGCTGGTGAAGGTAAAATTATAACAGCTGGAGGATTTGATAGTCACATTCATTTTATTTGTCCTCAACAAATTGATGATGCACTTCACTCAGGTATCACAACTATGTTAGGTGGTGGTACTGGCCCAGCACATGGTACGTTAGCTACGACTGTTACACCTGGACCTTGGCATATAGAGAAAATGATACAATCTGCAGATGCATTTTCAATGAATTTAGCTTTTGCAGGTAAAGGCAATAGTTCATTACCTCAAGCACTTGAAGAACAAGTAGTTGCTGGTGCAAGTTCATTAAAATTACACGAAGATTGGGGCACAACTCCAGCCGCAATAGATAATTGTTTAAACGTTGCTGATAAACATGACATTCAAGTTATGATTCATACTGATACATTAAATGAAAGTGGATTTGTAGAAAGCACAATTAAGGCAATTAATGGAAGAACTATTCATGCCTTTCACACAGAAGGAGCTGGAGGAGGTCATGCACCAGATATTGTAAAAGTTTGTGGTGAAGAATATGTAATTCCTTCTTCTACAAACCCAACAAGACCTTATACAGTTAATACAGTAGAAGAACATTTAGATATGTTAATGGTTTGTCATCATCTAGATAAATCAATACCTGAGGATGTAGCTTTTGCTGAAAGTCGTATAAGGAAAGAAACAATTGCTGCTGAAGATATACTTCATGACATGGGTGCATTTTCAATCATTGCATCTGATAGTCAAGCAATGGGTCGTGTAGGTGAAGTTATTATTCGGACATGGCAAACGGCACATAAAATGAAAGTTCAACGTGGAAAATTAAAAGAAGAGAAGGGTGAAAACGACAATTTACGTGTTAAAAGATATATTGCTAAATATACAATTAACCCTGCTATAGCACATGGTATCTCTAGTCATATTGGTAGTATCGAAAAAAATAAACGTGCAGATATTGTCATTTGGGATACAGCCTTTTTTGGTGTTAAACCTGAAATGGTATTGCAGGGTGGAAGTATTGCTTGTGCACAAATGGGTGATCCTAATGCATCAATTCCTACTCCCCAACCAGTATATTCACGACCAATGTTTTCTTCTTTTGGTAAATCTTTGGAAAAGTCATCTGTTACCTTTGTTAGTCAAATATCTTTAGATAAAGATTCTCATAAAAATTCTGGTATTGGTAAATCTTTATTACCAATTAAAAATGTTAGGAAAATTTCTAAAAAAGATATGGTATTAAATAATTATTGTCCAAAAATAGAAGTTAATCCAGAAACTTATGAAGTTATTGCAGATGGTGAGTTAATTACCTGTGAACCTGCTAAAAAATTACCATTAGCTCAACGTTATTTTATGTACTAATATGGATACATCTTTCAAAATTATACATAATAATGATAATAATAAAGAATTTTTAGATGAAATTTCATTATCTTATGAAGAAAGATTCATTCGTCGAAAAAAACTAATTGCAAATAATGGAACTGAATTTTTAGTAAATCTGGAAGAAACTGTTAGCGTTGATGAGAACCATTATTTTGAATTAGAAAATGGAAATTTAATAAAAGTAATATCAAAAGAAGAAAATTTAATTGAAGTAACAGGGAATAATTTAAAACAAATCATTTGGCATATTGGAAATAGACATTTGCCTTGTCAAATTGATGAAAATAGAATTCTTATTCAAGATGATGCTGTTATTTTAGATATGATTTTAAAATTACATGGAAATGTAAAAAAGGTATTTGAAAAATTTAAGCCAGAGGGCGGAGCATACGGAATGGGACGCACTCATAGTCATAAACATTGAAATGAAAGATCCACTTCAAATTTTACAAATTTGGTTTTCTTCCTCCTTTCCAGTGGGCTCCTATGCATATTCACACGGCCTAGAAGCAATTATAGATCATAAAAAAATTAATAATAAAGAAGACGTTAGTGAATTTTTAAATGCTTTACTGTTTTATGGTACTTTAAGAAATGATTATATTTTTTTAAATTCGATCTACAAAGGTGATGAAATTAATGATCTAATTTTAGCTAGCGCTTCCACTAAAGAAAGACGTATAGAAATGATTGATTTGGGTAATTCATTTAGAAAAATAATGAAAGACAGCTGGGAACTATCATTAGCTGATAATACAGCTTTTGTTTATTGTATAGGTAAAGCTGCCCTTCATTTTAAAATTAATTTTAATGATTTGATTAGATTTTATCTTCAATCCTATATCTCTAATTTAATTAATGTATGTGTTAAACATATTCCTATTTCACAAAAAGATGGCCAAACATTAAATGTTCGTTTTATAGATCAAATACAAAAATTTTTAAATCAATCAAAAAAACTTTCTCTTAAAGACATTGGTACAACTTTTTTTGTAGCTGATATTTTTGCAATTAAGCATGAAAATTTAGATTCAAGGATTTATTTAACGTGAATAATATAAAGGGACCTTTAAAAGTTGGCATTGGAGGTGGAATAGGTACAGGAAAAACTAGTTTAACAGAATCACTATGTCGTCATTTATCAAAAAAATTTTCAATGGCGGTTATATCAAATGATATTTATACAACTGAAGATGCTGAATATTTAATGAAAGCTCAAGTTCTTCCAATGGAAAGAATTAAAGGTGTTGAAACGGGAGGATGTCCACATACAGCTATACGGGAAGATTGTTCAATCAATCTACTTGCAGTAGATGAAATGAAAAAAAAATTTCCTGATTTAGAATTAATACTTATTGAATCTGGTGGCGATAATTTAGCAGCAACTTTTAGTCCAGAGTTAGTTGATTTAACAATTTACATGATTGATGTTGCTCAAGGTGCTGACATTCCAAGAAAAAAAGCTCCAGCAATAAAAAAATCTGATTTACTGATCATCAATAAAGTAGATCTTGCTCCTTATGTGAATGTTGATTTAGAGCAAATGAAAGTCGATGTAAATGAGGCCAGAAATGGTTTACCTTATATTTTTGGTGAAATGAGAAATAATAACGGAATTGAAAAAATTTCTGACTTCTTAATTTCTCAAGGCGGATTATAATTATTCTATTTTTCCATATTTGAATCATTCCACACTAGTAAAGATTAATATTCTAATATCTTATTACAAACACATTTAGACCTCTTTGATGTCAATTTTGATCTTTAGATTATAACTGTGGCACTGATAGATAAAATAGTTCTTTTATTTTGCACTGTACTAGTTGTGAATTTACTCCTTGTAGGTGCCACAATTTATTTTAATTGATTTTGAATAATAATAATTAATTTAATAATTCTGATACTTTTTTAATATGTTTTGGTTTTATTTCACAACATCCACCAATAATAGTAGCTCCTTTATCAATCATTTTTTTTGAAAAATTGTAAAACATTTCATCTGAATAATCATCTCTAGTGCCTAATACTTCAATTGGATTTGTTCCTATTTGATCTGGATCTTTTATCCATGCTGTATGAGGAAGAGGATCATTTAATTTCCATAAGTTAGCTTTATAACCATAGGGTATCTCAAGTTTTGATAATTCATCGGCTATTTGCTCAATAATCTCAGGTGACACACAAGAGAGTATAATACCAAGTATATTATATTTTTTACATTCGCTTATAACATCATATACTTTTTCACCAGAAGGCAGTTTTCCATTAGCTTTAATATGTAATCCTACTAATGCTGGTATTTTAATTTTTTCAGTTACGGATAATGCTATTTGGCATTCTCTGAGACTTGACATTACATCTAAATAATAAAAATCCACATATTGTTGGAGACATAAAGCCTGATCAAGAAATCCACTTTCTATAATCTTGGAATCTCTCTCATCTTTTACATATGTATCATTTTGTGCAGGCAGGCTTCCAGCTATCATTATATTCTTATTTGATAGTTCTTTTGCCTTTAATGCCAATTCTCCCGCTATTTTATTTGCATATTCAAACTGATCATTTGCTTTATTCTCAATCATTCTTACACGTCTTGCGGAAAAATTATTTGTTACAATGACATTGGCGCCTGCATTAATAAAGTTAAGATGAGCATCTATTACCAGTTGATGATATTTTTTTTCTAATAAAGCAGAAGCTGACCACAAAGAACCTTTAGATTGTAATCCTTTTGATAAAAGTTCCTGTCCCATTCCACCATCTAATATTCGAACTGATTTAAAATAATTTGTATCAATCATTACTGAGTTCTTTTTTTCATAAAATGAACATATTTACAACATGCATTAGACAAACATTATTCATAAGTATCTTTAAACAATAATTAAAAAAGGAAAATAAATGTCATTACTAAAATTAAAAACGAAAACTGAACCTCTTCACAAAACTAAAAATATTATGAATTATGATAATAATGTTAAAAATGATATCTCTGAACCTATAACGCAAATTAAGGAAACAAGCTCTCTCATGATCGGTGAAGGTGCTAGTATAAAGGGTGAAATAAAAGAAGAAAATGAAATTAATGTTCAAGGTGTAATAGAGGGCGATATTTCATGCAATGAATTAATAGTTGGTAAGACTGGATCAATAAAAGGCAAAATAAAAACTAACAAACTATATGTTGAAGGAAACGTAGAAGGAGAGATTGACGTTAGGGAATTATTAAAACTTATGTCATCAAGTTATGTGTCAGGAAAAATAACATATGGAAGTCTTCAAATTAATGAAGGTGGAAAATTAATTTCAGAGAGTATAGCATTTAAAGACAAAGATATTCTTCAGGAAGAATTTAAAGATTGGAAAACAATATGATTATAATTGATTTGATAATAATTTTTTGTGTAGGAATGTATTTAGTTTTGAAAATTTCTAGCTGATATTAATTTTATTTCTTAAGAAAAACATAATTATACCAAAAAAATATCTTAATTTATTTTTATAAGAATTTTTGTGGCACTGATAAAACTAATAATAGTATTTATAATCACCTTATTTTTCATAAATATTCTCCTAATCGGTGCCACAATTGGATTTCTTTAATTGATTATTTGATCAATATTCAATAAAAATTGTTCATATGATATTTTTTTATATCCCATGATTAAAAATAGATTTGTTAAATCAGTTGTTCTAGAAGCTAAAGGTCAATTATCATTAAAAAGTTTTCCATATCCTGAAGTAAAAAAAGACTCCGCTATTATTCGAATGGAATATTCTGGTATTTGCGGAACAGACAAACATTCATTTGAAGGTTTTTTTCATCAAAAGGGAGGAAGGCCCATACCTCTACCAGTAATTCAAGGTCATGAAAATGTAGGTATAATTGAAGAGATAAATGGAAAGATTTTAGATCACGATGGAAATGAATTGCATGTAGGGGATAGAGTTGTCCCAGCCCCAAATATTTCATGTGGTGAATGTTTTGCTTGTCGAAATAATCGACCATACTATTATTGTGAATGTAAGTTAGATTATGGAAATAATATAGGAGCAGGTGAGCCACCTCATATTTTTGGTGGATGGAGTGAATACTTGTATATTTTACCAGGTAGTCATTTATTTAAATATCCTGATACACTTGATCCTAAATTTGGAACTTTTATTGAACCTCTCTCAGTCACAGGATGTTTAGATAAAGCTCGTCAATGGTCTTCAGAGTGGGAACCTTTTAGAAGTGGCGATACTGTAGTTATTTTAGGAACAGGACCAATAGGTTTATTTCATTTAATAAAAGCTAATCTCATGGGTGCAGGAAAAATTTATTCTGTTGATCCCTATAAATTTAGAACATCACTTGCTAAAGAATTTGGAGCTACTGAAGTGATAACGAGTGAAGATAGAGAGGAAATAAAAGATAGTATAATGCGATTAACTGATAATTTAGGTGCAGATTTAGTTGTTGATTGTTCAGGTGTTTCAGAAGGTTTTACTATTGCCTTGGAATTAATTAGGGAAGGGGGGATGGTTTTAGAAGTAGGAATTTTCTCTAATTCACATGATATTCCTATTAATCCTCATTCACATATTCTTGAAAAAAGTGCGAGAGTTATAGGAATAGGTGGGGATGACATCTCGCAATATTACCCATCTATAAAATTGCTTGAAAGAAATATTAACAAATTGCCATGGGAAAAAATTATATCTCATCAATTTAACATTGATAATGTTCATGAGGCAATGGATGTTGCTATGAGTGATCAATCAATGAAAGTTCTTTTAAATCCTTAGTTATTTAATTAGAAATTAGGTAATCACTATTTTTTAAATCACTACATCCTTTAATATTGTGGTTATAATAATCATTATTTTTATAGTCTAAATATTCATTTCCCGATTGTTTATGCATTATATCTTTTCTAGTATCTGTGACATGAGATTTTGAATTATCTAAATTTTTACCACATTTAGACGGTGCGCCTAATAAATGAAGAATTTCATGTAAAATAGTAGCTTCTGCATCACCAAAATTAAAATCATTTGTATCATTTAAGTGATCTTTCTTTGTGCATGTAAATATTCTTTTGTTTTTTTTAAGATTTAATTCATTGCCAATATATTTTTTAAAACGTGAGTAGGTATAATAAACAGAAATTTTGCCTTCAAATTCAGCTTTCCCGCAAACATTATAATTTATATATTTTCTTCTTTCCCAACCTTCAAAAAAAATAATAAATTTTTTATCAGAAAAATTTTGAAACTTATCTTTATTTAAATAAATAATTTTTTTTATTTTTTCTGAAATGTCTATTTTTTTATTATTTTCTTCTTGTTTTTTATTATCAAACCAATTCATAGTTTTATTTACACGTAAGAAAGTAACATCGATCTGATTATTAGTAGTTATGTCAAAACGTAATTCTTGATTTGCTGATTTATCCAAAAACCATTTATTTATAGCTAATAAAGAAAACTCTATATTTGAATTAACATCAAATCTTCTGTCTTCTCTTTCACAAGGTAATAAATATATAGCATGAATTTGCTTACCATTAATAATATCTGGATTGTCAGTAAAAGATCTTTCTTCTAAATAATCAGCTTCATGAATGATCAATTCCACATCTGATAAATCATTACATGAGTCTGGCAGGATAGGTTTAGGAACCAAATATTTCCAATTTTCGTTTACAAATTGTAAATATATTACAAAACCAACTATTATTAAGAAAAAAATAATAGTTGGAATTAGAAAATATCTATGCATGAATTATTATATAGAAACTTTTAAATGAAAATTTTATAAAGTATCCAAAAAATATGACCTGTAATTTTAAAAATGCAATTATTAGAAAACCAAATAAAAGTATTCAAAACGGATTAAGCTCTAAAAATTTACATCCTCAATATGAAATTATAGTTGAAGAACATACTAATTATGTAAAAGCAATTAACGATGCTGGTTTAAAAATTAACTTATTAGAACCATTAGAAGAGTATCCTGATAGTATATTTGTAGAAGACCCAGCGATTACTTATAAGTCAAATATTATTATATTAAATCCAGCTGATCACAGTAGAAACGGTGAAAAAAATATTATAGAAAATGAAGTAAAACATCTTTTTGATAATATTTTATTTGTTGAAAATGGATTTATTGAAGGCGGCGATATTTTAAATATCAATAATCATTTTATTATTGGTCTCTCAGAAAGAACAAATAAATTGGGTGCAGAAAATTTATCAATAATACTTATAAAACTTGGTGCTACAGTTGAGATATGTAAAACACCAAATGATATTCTCCATTTTAAATCTGAATGCAGCGTAATAGATGATGAAGTAATATTAGTAAGCTACAAAATGGCAAAATTAGATTATTTAAAATCACATTATAACTTAATTGAATTACCAATAGGAGAAGAGGGGGCATCCAACTCTCTTAGAATAAATGATAAATTATTACTTCCTGATGGTTATCTTAAAGCTGAAGAGATTTTGTCTAAAAAATATAATATTATAAAAGTGAAAGTTGATGAAATTGCAAAAGTTGATGCAGGTTTAAGTTGTATGAGTTTAAGATGGTGAAATAAATTTTTAATTTTTACCCAATAAATTGACCAGAATCACACCAATGACAATAAAAATTAAACCTATAAATGCATAGAAGTTTGGCCATTGATTAAATCTTAAAACACCGATGATGGTTGTAGCAATAATACATAATCCAGCAAACGTAGCATAGGTATAACCTGCAGATATTGTTTTCATTACTTGTGATAAGCAATACATACACAAAACAATTGTTAAAGCACTTAACAGAGAAGGAAAAATTTTTGTAAAACCTTCAGCTTCTTTGGCAAATATATTTGATGCAGTGCCAAGAGTAACTGCTGCAATTAAAAATATATAACTTGTTATCATAAAATAATACATATTTATCATCAAAGGGAATTGATAATAAGTTAATTAATCTAGCCCTTGAAGCTACCCCAAATGTTACAGTATCTCCTAAATATATTGGTGAACACATGGGATTGCCCTATCACCAAACTTCTATAAGAAAACAAGAAATGCCTCCAAAACATTTGGTTGATAAAAAATGGATATTTAGTGAAGGTCAAAGAAAATTTCTAAGATATAGTTATGGTGATTTATTAAATAATAAAAGAAAATTTGATATTTTATTTCGAATATGGCCAGGAACTCAAAGAATATTAATTTGGGGAGATCCAGATTTAGCAAGAGGTTATGGTAAGCACTCAACTTTTTGTAATTCTTTAGGTATAGAATTATGTGAACCATTATCTTTTAAAGGTCGCATGGGTACTGGAATTAAAAATGGAAGATATAATTACTCACAAAATCAATTAAGAACTAAATATGATTGGCAAAAATATATCTATACTTATAAAGTTTGGGGTAGATGTGTTTATAATTATGAAACTATTAACGAAAGCTATTCTAGATATTATAAAAAATTATTTGGTAATGCATCAGAGTATTTAGTAAATTCATTATCCTTTGCAAGCAAAATATTACCATTTTTTACATTGATACACGGAGTATCAGCATCAAATAATTCCTATTGGCCTGAGATGTATGAAAATATGAGTATTGTTAGAAAAGCTCCAAATCTTCCTTATAGTTATGATTTGCATAAACCAAGCAGGTTTGGAATGTCAACTAGTCAAGATCCTAACTTAATCATGTCACCAATAGAATTGGCATATTGTATTTATAATAAAAAAACAATTAATAGATATTCCCCAATTACAATGTCTAATTGGCTTATGCTATATTCAAAAAAATCTGAATTTTACTTAAATATAGGTAAAAAAAAATTTAAAAATAAAAATGACTTTGAATTTAAAAGATTAATAATAGATATAAATATATTAATAGGTTTGGGAAAGTTTTTTTCTTATAAAATTAAATCTGCTTGTTATTGGGAATTATTTTTGAAAGAAAATAAATATAATTTAGGTTTTCATGCTCTGAAATTCTATAAAAAATCTTATAAAGAATGGTCAATAATTTCAGAGATATCTAAAAAATTCTATTTACCTGATTTAACTTACGGCCCACAAAGTTGGTTAAGAGGGAGATGGGATGACAGATTGCCTGCCATAAAAGAAGATATTGATACAATGTCAAAAATATTAGATAAAATTAAATTCAAAAAAATTAACCAAGATATTTCTGATAAATATTTAAAATGGAAAAATAATCAAAGATTTAAAATTACACACAAAGTTAATAAAAAAATTAATGGATTATTGATAATAATTAGTAAATATAAGAAACAAAAAAATAGTAAACTTTACATAAATTTTAGACAAGTAAATCAATCTAAAACTTGGGTGAGAAAAATAATTAATACAGAAAAAAAGAAAATAATTTCATCTATTATCTCAAATAAATTAATCAAAGACGATTATCCTATTCAATATTACTTTGAATTAGTTGTAAAAAATTATTCATCTTTTTGTCCAGGAATTAATAGAACATTATCAAATCAACCTTATTATATTTATGATAATTTATAGAAAATTGTTATATTTTTTTAGAGTATTTTTAGTTTTTGTCTTAATTTTTTCTTTATTTAGTTGTAACATGAACTCTAAACAGAAAAAAAAAGATAGTAAATTAAGTAACGTAGAGTTTAAAATTAATAAAAAAATAGGAGTTCAAATTAATGAATAAAATATTTATTTTTTGCAATTTTTTAATTTTTTTATCCTGCAAAAGCAGAATTAATTAACATTTAAGTGAATAATAATGAAAAATTAATTATTATATTTCTAATTTTGAGGTAGAATATTTTTTTTATGGAGGAACAATGACTGTAGCTAGAATAACAACTTTAAACTTTAATTCAAAAGAAGGTGCTGATCAAATTGAAGAAACTTATAAAAATAATGCACCTACTGAATTTGCGGAAGCAGAACAATTGTTAGAAGTTCGTGTAGACGATACAACTTTAATGTTTGTCTCTTTATATGCAGATAATGATGCAATGGAAAGAGCTTCTGCTGCGAGATCAAAAAGAATGGATTTAAATAAAGATCTTATTGAATCAGTTGATGGCAAAACTGGTAATGTAATTTTAAATCATAATAAATAAATAGGGAGAACAAATGTCAAATGTTATGAAAAAATCTTTTACTGATGGAGATATAAAAACACCAGAAAAAGCTCATTCATCTACAGTAACATTAAATAATGTAACACTAACTAAAGTTATACTTCAACCAGGTTGGAAATGGTCTACTTGTATTAAACCAATTGTTGAAACTGAGTCATGTCAAGCAGGTCATGTGGGAGTAATAGCTCAAGGAATACTCCACGTAAAACATGATGACGGAACAGAAATGGATATTACAGAGGGTGAATCATATTTTCTAGCGCCAGGTCATGATGGATGGGTTGTAGGTGATAAAGAAGTTATAGGTTACGAGTTTGTTACAGATGATAAAGATTTTGGTCCTTGGAAAAAAGGTTAATTAATAAAGATAGTAGATATAAGTTATTTTATTAATTTTTCTTATCTGAAGTTATAATTCCACCTGAAGCCCAATTATTTTCATCAACTTCAGTAATAAGAATTTTGATTGCTTCCTTATTACCTCCACAAGTTCTTATAAATGCATTTGTAAGTTCTCTTACTAAATCTGTTTTTTGTTCTTGGGTTCTTTTAAACATCTCTACTCTAATAACAGGCATAATTACTCCTTATTTTTTTTAAAAGCTTCTGGGTCACATAAGCGGCAAACCATTTTGCCACCACTCCCTTTAGTATCATACGTTTGGTAAAAGATATCAGGAGAGATAATATTTATATCAAATAGCTTTTTTTCAATTTGCCAGTAATATAAATTACATTTTGAACATTGAGCAGCATTTTTTAAGTGCTCTGGTTTATAAAAAGACTCCCAAATTTTTTTATTATCCACAATGTCATTATCATTTTTAAAAAAAAATACATTAGCTGGTATGTCCATAAAACAATTACCACACTGAATTTCTTCACAAACATTAGCGTATGCATTGTTTTTATCTTTAGTATTCACTTTAAACCTAAATCTAATGTTTTTAGAATCACACTCAGGACATTGAAATTTCTCTTGATTTTCTTTTGTCATACAAAAATACTATAGATGATGAAAAAAATATTACTATTTAAAATTAATTTTTTTTAAGTATAAGAATTATTGAGTGAGAAATACATTATTTAAATTAAATTCATCTAAAATTTTTCAATTTTCTGTAATTTTTATTATTATTTTAAATGCAATAACTGTTGGTATTAGCACATATGATTTAAATCCCATTATTAAGAATTCCATTCAATTACTTGATTATGCAATTACAGTTTTTTTTGTCGTAGAAATTTTAATACGTTTTTTTAGTGAACCTCATAAAAGAGATTTTTTTAAAAATGGTTGGAATATATTTGACTCAATAATAGTATTTATTTCATTAATTCCCATTCCAAATAATTCTAGTTATTTACTATTGCGTCTATTACGAGTTTTCAGAGTATTACGATTAATTTCAGTCATTCCTGAATTAAAAAAAATAATAGAAGCTCTTATAAACTCAATCAAAAAAGTATTTTATGTAAGTTTGCTACTTTTTATCATTCTATATATATATGCTACTATCGGATCAATATTATTTGGAGAAGTTATACCCTATCGATGGAGAGATGTAGGTGTCTCACTTATAACACTCTTTCAAGTTTTAACATTATCTAGTTGGGAAACTGTTATGCTTCCACTTCAAGAAATATATTGGTGGGCGTGGATATATTTTTTTAGTTTTATTATAATTTGTGCAATAACAATGATGAACTTATTAATTGCTGTAATTGTTGATGTAATTTTGAGCCAAAAAAAATTATAACTACTTAAAGTATTTCATTACAATAAAAATACCTAACGATACTGTTGGGCCTATACCAAAAGCAAATAATAAAGTTCCAATACCAACTATACCTCCAAGGTAAAAACCAACACCTACTGCAGATACCTCTATAATTGTTCTTATTAGAGCTATTGGTTGATTTGTTAAATTTTGTAATCCTGTCATTAATCCATCACGTGGGCCAGGTCCTAAGTTTGCGGTTAAATAAAAACCACTTCCAAGACCTACAACAAAAACTGCTACTACAGATTGAATGATTTGAAATGAAAATGATTTTGGATAAGGCAGAATCGGTATTGTTAGGTCTATCACAATAGAAATTAATATAATATTTAAAATAGTTCCTAATCCTGGTTTCTGACTTAATGGATACCATAATAATAAAACAAATATACTTACGATGAATGTAGTTACACCAATTGATAAATTTGATTGAAATGAGATACCTTGAGCAAGCACAGTCCAGGGACTTACTCCTTGATTTGCAGTTATTAAAAGAGTTTCTCCTGTAGCAAATAAAATTAACCCTAAGACAAGGTATAAAATAGTTTTAAATTTAGGTTTAAAATTTAGAGGATCTTGCGAGCTCCATGATAAATTTGGTATTTTTTTTATCTTTAAAATATTACTTAAAAAATTCATTGATAAAAGCAAGCGATAAAATCACTTGCTCAAATAGAGTGTAATTATTTTGGCATGTTAGTTGCGCCTGTTTCAAGAGAAATTATTTTACCATCTTGAAACTTAAAAACAGCCATTACAGCTTGTGTATTACCATCACTAAAAGTGACAAAAGAGTGCTCTACACCTATTTCATCATTTTCATAAACTATTCTTACCTTATCTCTATTTATATCATCACTCAATGCCCATTTAATTACATCTTGCTTTGATAAAACATTGCCAGATGCATGCATTGTAAATTTATAGTCATCATGAAGCACCTCATTCATTGCAGCTTCGTCTTTATTCATAAATGCATCACTGTATTTTTGTAGAATTGACATAGTTTCTCCTTAAAATATTAATAAATTGATTTAATTATCTGTATATATATGAAATGTTAAATTTTTTTCCATTCTTATTTGTTTTTTTTTGGAGTTCAGCTTTTGTTAGTGGTCAAATAATTGTACAATCAGCAAGTCCCTTTGCTTCACTTTCATTTAGATTTATTATTGTAGCATTAGGATTTTTATTATTCGCATATTTTTTTAAAGAAAAGATTATTGTGAAGAAATCATTAGTTTTTCAATCTGCTGTAACAGGTATATTCTTTCATGGATTTTATCTTGGAGGCGTATTTTTTTCATATAGTGTAGGACTATCAGCAACTCTTTCAGCATTAATTGTTGGATTGCAACCAGTATTAACAAATATTTTGTGCGGACCTATTTTAAAAGAAAAAGTTACACTAACTCAATGGATAGGCATTTTATTAGGATTAGTAGGCACCGCATTAGTCATTGGTCTTG
>CACJEE010000016.1 GCA_902592345.1 uncultured Alphaproteobacteria bacterium | reverse complement strand
AATGAAAAAAAATATTATTATAGCTTCATCAGCTTTATTATTATCCAGTATTTTTTTTGTAATTAATGATGGAATTATTAATTATTTATCTTCTCAAAATATTCAATTTTATCATTTTATTTTTTATGGATCACCAGCTTTTATTGTAGTGCCTATATTCCTTTTAATAAAAGGGACTCTTAAAAAAAATTTAATATGTAATAACTATTGGATTCCCCTAATTAGAGGATTAATATTTGCTCCTATGCCTTTTATAACTTTCATTTCGCTTAAAAATATAACTTTGCCTGAATTTACAACTCTAAATATGTCAGCTCCATTAATAGGGGCAATTTATGCTTATATTTTTTTAAAAGAAAAATTAAATTCATTTGTTTATACATCACTAGCTATAGGTTTTTTAGGTGTAATTTTTGTAATTCAACCTGGTTTTGAAAATTTTAATATTTATTTCTTAGTTACTTTGTTTGGAGTTTTCTTAATCACAACAACAACAACAATAGTTAACAAATTTAATACTGTAACAACTACTCTTGGTTATTTTTTATATGGCGGTCTATTTATACATATTATTTCCTTTTTATTATTTATATGGAATCCTATTAAGATTAGTTACAATGAATTTTTTCTTATTACTATTGCTTCAATTTTAATTAATATTGCATTATTTTTAGCTACCTTTGCTTTTAAAAAAGCACAAAGACACTATTCTGCAATTTTTTGTTTAGTGTATCTTCAAATAGTGTGGTCATCTTTTATAGGTTTTTATTTTTTCAATGAATATCTCAATACATACGCTTTAATAGGTGCTTCCCTTATAGTTTTAAGTGGAATTATTTCTGTACCTGGTCAAATAAAGCAAGCTGATGACAAATAATTATATTGCAATTATTTTAAAAATTTTTTCTGTAATTTTTCTTGTATTAATGGATGTTTTAATAAAAAAACTTTCTTCTGATTTTAATACTTTTCAAATTGTATTTTTTAGATGTTTTTTTGGTATTTTACCTGTTTTAATAATGATGTTAATAACTAAATCATCTCTAAAAACAAAAAAAATAAATTTACATTTATTAAGAGCTGTATTTGCATGTTTTGCAATGTTTTTATTTTTTCGAGCGTTTGGAGTCCTCCCTTTAGCAGATGTTTCTTCAATAAGTTTTGCCAGTACCATGATTATAACAATTCTAGCTATTTTTATATTTAAAGAACAAGTTGGAATAAGGAGATGGGTAGCAATTATTTTTGGATTTATTGGAGTCCTAATAGTTTTTAGACCAGGCACATCTTTATTTAGTCTTTATTCGATATTTCCTCTTTTAGGTGCATTTGCTTTATCTTTTGCTATTATTATAATGAAAAAATTATTGTCTTATGACACTCCGCCAACATGCAGTTTTTATTTACATGCATTTGTTGCATTAATTTATTTGCCCCTTCTTATCTATAATTGGCAACAACCAACTTTTAATCTTTGGTTAATGTTAATAGCTATGGGTTTTTGTGGTGGAATAGCTCAGATATTAATGACTAATGCTTATAAACTTTCAACTGTAAATCTATTACAACCATTTGATTATACAGCAATTATATGGGCTATTACCTTTGGAATGATATTCTTTAATGATTATCCTGATAGATATGTCATAATTGGAAGTATAGTTATTGTTATCTCAACTTATTATATTATCTATAGAGAAACAAAATTAGGTAAAAAAATTAATAGACTGAAAATTAATCAGAGGCATATATGAAAAAATTAATATTTATTTTGATTTTTATATCACAAATAACATTGTCAGCAGATTTGGAAATTAAAAACAATCTAGAAGGAGAGGGTGTTGAAATTGTAAATCATTCTAAAATTAAAGTTCATTATATAGGTATGCTTGAAGATGGTACAAAATTTGACAGCAGTTATGACAGAGGAGAGCCATTTAGTTTTCAAATAGGATTAAGACAAGTTATTGAAGGTTGGGAAACAGGTATAATGAGCATGAAAGTTGGAGGTAAAAGAACACTAATTATTCCACCTGAACTTGGATACGGTGAGAGAGGTGCAGGAGAACTTATTCCTCCCAATTCAACCTTAATTTTTGATATTGAAATAATTGATGTTCAACCTCCCGCTTACAATTTAATTACTACTGATGAAATTCAAAATTTACTAAATGAAAATTATAAATTTATTGATATACGCACAAAGAAAGAAAGAGATTTTACAGGAGTCATACCTGGCTCATTAGAAATAACAGCATTTGATGTTTATGGAAAATTTGTTCCAGAATTTATGAAAACATTTCAGGATGTTGTGGATTTAAATGATAATATTGTGTTTATTAGTAATGAAGGTGAGATAGCTTACATTTTAGCAAACGGTTTTGCTGAACAGTTAGGCGCTAAAAACATGAATGCTTTAAAAGGTGGTATTCAACAATTAATATATGATAATTATGATCTTACTAAAAAATAATTTGCTAAATTAAATCTTAATTTTTAAATTTTCACTAGAAGCAATATTTAAAATATATTGCCATGCAGTTCTTCCTGTTCTATTACCTCTTTGCAGACTCCACTGAATAGCTTTTTTTCTAATTTCTTCATCATAATTAATTTTATAATGATGACAATATGCTTTAATAATATTAAGATAATCTACTTGTGATAATTTATGAAAACCGATCCACAAACCAAATCTATCACTTAGACTGATTTTTTCCTCAACACTTTCATCTGTGTGAATAGCTGATGATCTTTCATTATCTATCATGTCTCTTGGCATTAGATGCCTTCTGTTAGATGAAACATATAATAAAATATTTGTCGGTTGATGTTGAATACTGCCATCCAATGTTGATTTAATAATTTTATAATCACTATCAATTTTTTCAAAAGATAAATCATCAATAAATATAATGAATCTGTATTGAATATAATTTCCCAATATAGAATAGATATATTCAATATCAAAAATGTTATTTTTATTTAACTGTATGAGCTTTAAATTTTTATTTGTATTAACTATCTTATGAAAAACAGACTTAATTAAAGAACTTTTACCATTACCTCTTGCTCCCCATAATAAAGCGTTATTAGTAAAATTTCCATTAGAAAAACTTATTGTATTTTTAAATAAAATTTCTTTTTGACTATCTACCCCAATGATTAGATTTAAATCTAATGGTTTAAAATTTTTAATAGCTTTAATGCTTTTATTTTGACTTTTCCAAATAAAATATGAACTATGCTTTAATTTTTCTTTTAATAAATAGTTTTTAAAAAACATCTAATTTGGTTACTTTAATTGCTTTTTTCTTTTACACAGTATAAGAAATCTCTCAAATTAATAATCAAGGAAAATTATGGAATCAATTGGCGCTTTTCTACCATTAATTTTAATTTTTGGTGTTTTTTATATTCTATTAATTAGACCTCAACAAAAAAAGGTTAAGCAGCATCGTGAAATGTTAAATAATCTTCGAAGAGGTGATAAGATAATTACTTCAGGAGGAATAATAGGTACAGTTAACAAAGTAGCAGATAACAAAGAATTACAAGTGCAGGTTTCAGAAAATGTTGAAATTAAAATTGCACCTGGAATGGTGGCTGATTTATATACTTCTTCCGAAACAGAAAAAAAACAACCAGTAAAAGACAACAAAAATGAATCAAAAGGTGGATTACTATCAGGTTTATTGGGTAAGAAAAAATAATTTAATATGAAAAATTATCCTCTTTGGAAAGTTTTTGTAGTTTTTATACTATTATCTTTAGGGATAATATTTGCCATTCCATCCATTCTATATAAAGAAGATACAGGCAGTTGGTACCTTGATAATCGTCTTAATCTTGGCTTAGATTTACAAGGCGGATCATATTTACTTCTTGAGGTTCAAACTGATGTATTGATCAAAGAAGAGTTTGAAAATTTTAGTGATACAATTAGAATTATAGCAAGAGAAAAAAGAATTAAGATTAATAATATTGAAAAAATTAATGAATCTTTAAAAGTTCGTTTTGAAAGTTCTGACAAATTAAAAGATATAAGGCAAGAATTTTTACAAAATTACCGATCTGTAAAATTCAATATTACAAATAATATTGTTTCTATAACTATTGATGAAATATTTAAAAAGACTATTCAAGATTCAGCAATTAAACAATCATTAGAAATTGTTCGAAAAAGAATAGACGAATCTGGAACTAAAGAACCTCTAATTCAAAGATCTGGGAGAAACAGAATTCTTCTTCAATTGCCAGGTGTTAAAGATCCTGAAAGAATAAAGGATTTATTAGGTAAAACTGCTAAATTAAATTTTCATATGGTTGATGATGATGACGCCAAGTCATTATCTCTAAATATTGCACCTTTTGGAAGAATGATTGTTTCAGATATTGAAAATGCAGAAATAAAATATTTATTAGAAAAAAAATCCAGGGTAGGTGGTGAAAATTTAATTGATGCAAATGCATCTTTTGACCCAACAGAAGGTCACGCAGTTTCTTTTAGATTTGATACAACTGGAGCACAAAAATTTGGTAAAGCAACTTCGGAAAATATTGGAAAAAGATTTGCCGTAGTTTTAGATGGTGTAGTAATCACTGCACCTGTAATTAATTCTGCCATAACTGGTGGATCAGGGATAATAACTGGAAATTTTACTTCTCAAGAAGCAACTGATTTGGCAGTTTTACTTAGAGCTGGGGCATTGCCTGCTCCATTAGAAATAGTAGAGGAACGTTCAGTAGGCCCTGGATTGGGCGCTGATTCAATTGCTGCAGGTAAAATTGCTTCTATAATTGGAATGATTCTTGTTTGTATTTTTATGATTCTTATTTATGGGTCTTTTGGTTTTATTGCCAACATATCACTCATTGCTAATTTATTTATAATAATAGCTTTACTTGGTACGATTGGTGCAACTTTGACTCTGCCTGGCATAGCAGGTATTGTATTGACTATTGGAATGGCAGTTGATGCAAATGTTTTAATTTTTGAAAGAATAAAAGAAGAAAATACAAAAAATAAAAAAATTTATGAAACTATAAAAAAGGGTTTTGATAGAGCTCTTTCAACTATATTGGATGCAAACATAACTACTTTAATTGCATCATTATTGTTATTCGTTTTTGGCTCTGGTCCAATTAAGGGATTTTCAATCACTTTATCTTTAGGTGTAATAGCTTCTATGTTTACAGCTTTAATGCTTACTAATCTGTTAGTGCATCTTTATATTTCTTTTAATTCTAAAAAGGAAATTAATTTATAATGTTTGGTTTAAATAAAATAATCCCTATAAACTCAGATTATAAATTTTTAAATTATAGAAAATTTTTTTATATAGTTTCAAGTATAGCTATATTTTTATCTATGTTACTCCTTTTTTTTAAAGGATTAAATTTAGGAATTGATTTTAAAGGTGGAACTTTGATTGAAGTTAGTACAAAAAATACTGATATAGGGGAATTAAGAGATATTTTATCACCAAATTTTAACGAAGTTTCCCTGCAAGAGTTTGGGGATGAAAATACAATTATAATTAGACTGCAAAATGAAAACAATCAAGAAAGTATTGAAACTGTCAATAAAGTTAAACAAATTATTAATAATAAAGTAGATGAATTTAGAAGATCTGAATTTGTTGGACCAACTATAAGTTCTGAATTGTTGTGGAAAGGATTTCAAGCTGTTTCCTTTGCTTTATTTGCTATCTTGATTTATATTTGGCTGAGGTTCGAATGGCAGTTTGGGTTTGGAGCTGTTGTAGCTTTAACACATGATGTATTATTTACATTAGGCGTTTTATCATTTTTAAACATTGAATTTTCACTTTCAACCATAGCAGCAGTGTTAACAATTGCTGGTTATTCAATTAATGATACAGTAGTAATTTTTGACAGGGTCAGAGAAAATTTAAGAAAATATAAAAAACTAGAGCTTTTAGATCTCTTTAACATGTCTATTAATAATACTTTATCACGAACAGTTATGACAAGTATTACAACACTTTTAGCACTTTTATCTTTGTATATATTTGGTGGTGAAGTAATAAAACCTTTTGCATTGACGATGATAATTGGTGTTGTAATTGGTACTTATTCATCTGTTTTTATTGCGGTCCCAACATTACTTGTATTTAAGTTTAGACCGCAAGATGAAGATGAAAATTAATTTATACGTTATTTGAATATAGCTCTGATACTTTTTGCCAATTAACTAAGTTATCTACAAAAGCTCTTAAGTAATCTGGTCTTCTGTTTCTATAATCTACGTAATATGAATGTTCCCAAACATCACACCCTAATAGTGGAATATGACCATGAACAATTGGGTTTTCAGCATTTGGTGTTTTTGTAATTTCTAATTTTCCATTATTTAAAACTAACCAACACCATCCAGAACCAAATTGACCTATTCCCGCATTTATAAATTCTTGCTTCATTGCATCAACAGATTCAAAATCTTGATTTATTTTGGTCTCTAATTCAGATGGTATTTTTCCATTTGGATTATTTTGCATTATTTCCCAAAAATGCATATGATTTAAATGCTGTGAAACATTATTAAAAACAGGGGCTATACTATTATAAGATTTTTTAACAACCTCTTCTATAGATTCTTCATTTAAGTTGTTTTCTTTAATAAATTTATTACCATTAGTTACGTATGCCATATGATGTTTATCATGATGTAACTCTAAAGTTTCAGCAGACATATAAGGTGCAAGAGCATCTTTACTATATGGTAATTCAGGTAATTCTAAATTTATCATTTTTATTCCTTTAATTATAAAATTTTTTTTAGAAATTTACCTGTAAAGCTTTTTTTAATATTTGCAATATCTTCGGGTGACCCATTACCAATAATTTGACCACCTTTTACACCTCCATGAGGACCTAAATCTATTATATAATCTGCTGTTTTAATAACATCTAAATTATGTTCAATAACAATAACTGTGTTTCCCTCATCTACTAAAGTATGTAAAATTTTTAATAATTTATTTACATCATCAAAATGTAAGCCAGTTGTTGGCTCATCTAATATATATAGTGTTTTTCCTGTAGATCTTTTAGATAGTTCTTTTGATAGTTTGATTCTTTGTGCTTCACCTCCTGACAATGTAGTGGCAGATTGACCGATCTTTATATAATCCAAACCAACTTCCATTAATGTTTTTAATTTTTGTTTTATTGAAGGAATTTTTGAAAAAAAATTATAACCTTCCTCAACTGTCATATCTAAAATATCAGCAATAGATTTATTATTATATTTTACTTCAAGTGTTTCCCTATTATAACGTTTACCTTTACAAACATCACACTCAACATAAACATCTGCTAGAAAATGCATTTCTATTTTCTTAACCCCATCACCTTCACATGATTCACATCTTCCACCTTTGACATTAAAAGAAAATCTGCCTGGTTTATATCCTCTTGCTGCAGACTCATTAAGCCCTGCATACCAATCCCTAATAGGTGTAAAACATCCTGTATAAGTGGCTGGATTTGATCTTGGTGTTCTTCCAATAGGTGATTGATCTATATCAATAACTTTATCAATATTTTTAATTCCTCTAAAGTTAAAATAACTTTCATCTTTATTAAGCGATTTATTAAAATATTCGTCCAATCTTTTATAAAGAGTATCAATAATAAGTGATGATTTGCCACTTCCAGAAACTCCAGTAATACAGATAAAGTTACTTAAAGGGAATTTTACTTCCAAATTATTAAGATTGTTTGTTTTTATTTTTTGTAAAGTAAAGATTTTATTTTTGTTAAATTTTCTTCTTTTTTTTGGTATTTCGATATTTTTTTCCTTTTTCAAATATTGTACTGTTAAACTTTTATTATTTTTAAGAATTTTTTTAAAATTTCCATCAGCTATTACTTCACCTCCATGAATTCCAGCTTTTATTCCTATATCAATTATATGATCAGCTTGTCTAATTGCTTCTTCATCGTGCTCTACAACAATTACAGTGTTACCTAAGTCTCTAAGTTTAAATAGGGTGTTAATTAATTGTTGATTATCTTTTTGATGTAATCCAATTGATGGTTCATCAAGAACATATAAAACTCCAGTTAATCCAGAACCAATTTGACTTGCAAGTCTAATTCGTTGACTTTCTCCACCTGATAAGCTTTTACTAGCTCTTGATAGTGATAAATAATCTAAACCTACTTTGTTTAAAAATTCTAACCTATCTTTAATTTCTTTTATTACACCTTCTGCAATTTTATTTTCATTATCTGATAAATTTTTCTTTAATTTGTTAAACCAATTTAAACAATCATCAATAGATTTTATAGTGATTTCCCCTATATGATTTCCAGCTATTTTTACTGCTAAAGCTTTTTTATTTAATCTAAATCCATTACAAACTTCACAATTTCTTTCAGAGAGATATTTTTCTAATTCATACTGTATCCACCATCTCTCAGTTTCTGAATATTTCCTATCAATAAAATTTATAATTCCTTCAAAATCACTAATAAATTTAACACTATTATCTTCATCCCCATATAAAATTATATTTTGAATATCTGGAGGAATTTTGTACCATGGTGTATTAATATTTATCTTATAAACTTTTAATATTTTCGAAACTGTTTCAACAAAAAATTTTTTTTGATAACCAAAAACTTTAGTTTCCCATGGTTTAATTGCTCCTTTTAAAATTGATCTTGAGTCATCAGGGATGATTTTTTTATCATCAAAATATTTTTCTACTCCTATTCCATCGCATTCTTCACAAGCACCCATTGGTGCATTAAAACTAAATAATCTAGGTTCTATTTCTTCAATTGAAAAACCAGAAACTGGGCAAGCAAATTTTGAAGAATAAGTAGTGATTTTCTTAGAGTCTAAATTTTCTAAGTAAACTAATCCATCTGAATGCATAAGTGAAACTTCAATACTTTCAGCTAATCTTTGTTGAATATCTTTTTTTATAACTAGTCTATCCACTAAGACATCGATATTATGTTTAAAATTTTTCTTTAATTTTGGTACTTCATCAATTTCATAAATAATTCCATCAACTTTAAGTCTTTGAAATCCTTTTTTCTTTAACTCTTCGATTTCTTTTCTATACTCACCTTTTCTGTCTCTAACAATTGGTGATAAAATATATGCTTTGTTACCTTTATTTTTATTTATAATGCTATCACATATTTCACTAACAGATTGAGATTTAATTGGTTTTCCTGTTGTAGGCGAATAGGGCGTACCTACTCTTGCAAATAAAACTCTGAGATAATCATAGATTTCAGTTACGGTTCCGACTGTACTTCTGGGATTTTTTTGAGTAGTTTTTTGTTCTATAGAAATTGCTGGTGATAAACCATCTATTGAGTCCACATCGGGTTTATTCATCATTTGCAAAAACTGTCTTGCATAAGCTGATAAGCTCTCAACGTATTTACGTTGTCCTTCTGAATAAATAGTATCAAATGCTAAAGTAGATTTACCTGAACCACTTACACCAGTTATAACTACAAATTTATTTTTTGGAATTTCAAGACTTATATTTTTTAAATTGTGCTCTCTTGCACCTTTAATAACAATTTTATCTTGATTCATTGAATTACTGATAGTTTATTTAAATAAATTGTTATAAAGATATATATAGAAAAATTATGGTTGGTAGTGTTAATAAAGTAATTTTATTGGGAAGATTAGGTAAAGATCCTGATATAAGATCAATGCAAAACGGAAAAAAAGTTGCTAATTTTGGTATTGCAACTTCAAAACGTTGGACTGACAGAGATACACAAGAAAAAAAAGAAAAAACTTCATGGCATAATATTGTAGTTTTTAATGAGGGTCTTGTCGGTATAGTTGAGCAGTATGTAAAAAAAGGCTCGCAAATATACATTGAAGGGGAATTACAAACTCGTAAATGGCAAGATCAAGAAGGTAAGGATAGATATACAACAGAAGTTGTTCTCCAGGGATATAATAGTAATTTGACACTTCTTGGTTCCAGAAATCAATCAGAGAGTATAGAAAAACAATCGCCATCTATGGATAATAATTCTATTTCTGATGACTCATTTGGGAATACGACAACCGATTCTTCAAATTTAGATGAAGACATTCCTTTTTAATTTTTTATTTTAAAAAAATATTATAATTAACTGATAAATAATAACATTTTATATTAAAATTTGTATTTTATAACATTGTATTAATAAGTCTAATTTGGTATAAAAAATTTAAATTTTTCGCAGAAAACCAATAAAAATTAGTGTCAGATAACAGTATAAATTCAGAAGGTAGTTCACCTAATAATATAACAAATATTTCATTAGTTGAGGAGATGAAAAAATCATACCTTGACTATGCTATGTCTGTAATAGTTAGCAGAGCTCTTCCTGATTGTAGAGATGGATTAAAGCCAGTTCACAGAAGAATATTGTATTCAATGAATGAATCAGGATACAATTTTAATAAACCATATAGAAAATCTGCAAGAATTGTTGGAGATGTTATGGGTAAATATCACCCTCATGGTGACAGCGCAATTTATCAATCAATGGTTAGAATGGCTCAAGATTTTTCAATGAGATTAGAGCTTATTGATGGTCAAGGTAATTTTGGATCATTAGATGGTGATCCTCCAGCGGCTATGAGATATACAGAAGCTAGGCTTGCTAAAGTAGCTGAAAAGATTGTTGCTGATTTAGAAAAAGAAACGATAAGTTTTCAACCAAACTACGATGATAGCACCTTAGAACCATCTGTTTTACCTGCGCAATATCCAAATTTACTTGTCAATGGCGCTTCAGGAATTGCTGTTGGAATGGCGACTAATATAGCTCCTCATAATCTCGGTGAAGTAATCGAGGCAACTCTTCATTTAATTGAAAATCCAAATGCTGAATTAGAAGATTTGACTAAATACATATTTGGCCCAGACTTTCCAACGGGGGGTCAGATAATTGGGAAAAAAGGTATTATAGATGCTTTTCAAACTGGCAAGGGCGGTGTTGTTCTTAGATCAAAAACTTCTATTGAAAATTTAAAAAAAGATAGAGAAGCAATAATAATTAATGAGATCCCTTATCAAGTTAATAAATCTAAGCTAATAGAAAGAATTGCTGAGACAGTAAAAAATAATATTATTGAAGGAATTTCTGATCTTAGAGACGAGTCTGATCGTACTGGTGTCCGTGTTGTTATTGAACTGAAAAAAGATGTTGATGCAAATATAATATTGAATCAACTTTATAAAAATACACTCCTTCAAACTACTTTTAATTCAAATATGTTAGCCTTGAATAAAGGTAAACCTGAACAAATGAATTTAAAGGAAATATTAGTTGCTTTTATTGATTTTAGAGAAGAGGTTATAACTAAAAGAACAATCTTTGATTTGAATAAGGCAAGAGATAAGGCACATGTTTTGCTGGGTTTAGTTGTTGCCAATGCTAATATTGATGAAATAATTGAATTAATTAAATCATCCAAAGATTCTAAAGAAGCTAGACAAAAATTAATAAATAAAAAATGGAAGTTAAGTGAGCAAAATATAAATTTTATAAAGTTAGTAGATGAAGGAACTACACAATTAAATAAAAATATATTCATATTAACGGAGACTCAAGCAAGAGCAATATTAGAATTAAGACTTCATCGTTTAACCTCATTAGAGAGGGATGATATTCAAAAAGATTTAGAGCAATTAATATTAGAAATTAAAGGTTATTTAGAAGTTTTACATTCACGTTCAAAACTATTAAATGAGATAAGACAGGAATTAATTGAAATTAAAAAAGAATTTGCAACTCCTAGAAAAAGTGAAATTATTGATAGGGAGTATGAAGAAGTTGATGATTTAAAATACATTCAAAAAGAAGATATTGTAATAACAATATCTAATAATGGCTATATCAAAAGATCTTTACTGGAAAACTACCGAGCACAAAATAGGGGAGGAAAAGGAAAGACAGGTATGTCTACTAGGGAAGAGGATTTTGTAAAAGAAATTCATCTTGCAGACACTCATACTAAGTTATTAGTATTCTCATCTTTGGGTAAAGTTTATGCTTTAAAATCTCATGATATTCCAGATGCATCTCTTAAAGCAAGAGGTAAGCCGATTGTAAATTTACTTCCTTTTTCTAAAGATGAAAAAATTGCCACTTTTTTACCTCTTCCAATAGAAGAGGAAACTTGGCATGAAAGCCTTATAATTTTTGCAACTAAAAACGGGATGATTAGAAAAAATAAACTCATTGATGTTGCTAAAAGTGGAAAACGAGAACTTAGAGAAAGTGGTAAGCTTGCTATTAAACTTGATCCCAGTGATCAGTTGATAGGTATAAAATTGGCAAACAAAGAAGATGACATTCTACTTTCTTCTAAAAATGGAAAATGTTTAAGGTTCCCCCTTGAAAAACTTAGACTTTTCTCAGGATTAAATTCTTCTGGAGTTAGGGGTATTAAGCTAGAAAAAAATAATTACGTAATTTCACAAGCAATACTTAAACATTCCAAAATTGACATTAGTATAAGGCAGGATTATTTAAGAGCAGCATCTGATAATAGAAAGAATACAAGCGTTCTAAACTCAAAATTTGAAGAATTAAATAAGAATGAAGAATTTCTTTTAGCCTTAACTACTAATGGTTATGGAAAGAGATCCTCAGCCTATGAATATAGAATTTCTAATAGGGGTGGTAAAGGAATTACAGGAATTCTTACTTCTGAAAAAAATGGAGAAGTTTTAGACTGCTTTGTTATTAATGAAGATGATCAAATTATATTAGTAACAGATAAAGGACAGATAATACGTATCAATGTTAATCAAATTAGAATAGCTGGAAGATCTACTAAAGGAGTTAGTGTTTTTAAAATACCTAGGGGCGATTCAATTGTTTCAGTTTCTAGAATTCCTGATATAGATACTTAAAATGTCAAAAATTGGAATATACCCAGGAACTTTTGACCCAATGACAAATGGACATCTAAATATAATTCAAAGAGCGCTAAAGATAGTAGATAAGTTAATAATTGGAGTAGCGGATAACTTAAATAAAACGCCCCTTCTTAGTATTGATGAAAGAAAAAATATAATTGAAAATGATATATTTTCTTTGCAGCAAAATAATAAAAAAATAGAAATTTATCCAGTTAATGGACTTTTAACTGAGTTTGCAAAAAAGTGTAATGCAGATTGCATTATTAGAGGATTAAGAGCGGTCTCAGATTTTGAATATGAATTTCAAATGACAGGAATGAACTACCAATTAAGTCCTGAAATTGAGACTATATTTTTAATGTCAGCTGATAATAATTCTTTTATTTCTTCAAATTTAGTTAAAGAAGTTCATAAGCTTGGTGGGGACGTATCAAAATTTGTTTCTGATAACACGATTAAGATTTTAAATAATAAAAACTCTTCATCATAGCACTTGCCTTCATTAATTTTGAACTATATAGACATTTTGTGTGGGGCCCTTAGCTCAGTCGGTAGAGCAATTCCCTTTTAAGGAATGGGTCGCAGGTTCGAATCCTGCAGGGCTCACCATTATTTCATGAGGCAAACAATAATAAAAAATATCGCAACTGGAATTACCAAGAAATGCGATATTTTATCAAAAAATGATAAATTTTTAGAAGTTGTGTTAGTTCATACCACTATCAAAATAATATTAAAAAAGAAATCAGGAATTTATGTAGGCTCATATAAAAATATGGAATTTACTTCAAAGGGGTAATCCTGTTTTGTAGAATTGATTTTTCAGTATCTAAATCTTCTTTTAATAATTGATTAATTTTTTTTCGACTCATTAACTTTCCTTTTCCAACACCAGGACAATTAACAGATATGTCATTATTCCAAACTTTTGTATTCATATTATCATTCCAAAAAGGCCACGTTCTACACTGAGAGGGTCTACTTTTATAGACTGTGCACATTTTATCTTTTAAAAATATACAATTTCCTTTTAGTTCATCTTTTTCAGCTAAATGAATAAATCCATCAGTTATTTGACAATATTTATTTTTAAATGCTTTTAATGATAATTTAAAATATTTTGAAAATCTTTTTAAATCAATATTACTCAAATAGACAAAACCGTAAGAATCTCTTGAAACACAACATTTTCCAGAACCCTGGCATTCAAATCTTATACCATTTTTATAATTAATTAAATCATCCTGCATTTAATGTCCTTATAGCTGTATCTCTCTCATGTATGTACAACAAATCTTTAAGGTTTTTATTATTTTCTAATTTTGGATCATTATTAATTATTTTTTCTGCATTTAATTTAGCTTCTTCTAATAAGTCTCCATCATAACTTAAATCAGCCACATTAAAAGATGGTAATCCTGATTGTCTTTTTCCAAGAATTTCTCCAGGTCCTCTTATTTTTAAATCTTCTTCGGCTATGAGGAAACCATCATTTGTTTCTCTCATAATATTTAATCTTTTCTTTGCAGTGTCATTAATTTTTTCTTTATGCAATAAAATACAATAAGATTCTTCATTATTTCTTCCTACACGTCCTCTTAATTGATGAAGCTGAGCTAAGCCAAACCTCTCAGCGTGTTCGATAATAATTGTTGTTGCTGATTTAATATCAATACCAACTTCTATTACCGTAGTTGCAACTAAGATACGATAATCCTCGTTTTTAAACTTTTCCATTGTCGCTTCCTTATCTTTTTCATTTAATTGACTATGAATAAGTAAGACTTTATTTTTAAATAATTTGTTTAATGAATTATAACGATCGGTCGCTGCTTTTAAATCAAGTTCTTGTGACTCCTCTATTAGAGGGCAAACCCAAAAAAATTTATCATTTGAATTTTTTATCTTATTTCCTATCCTTTCAATTAAATTTTTTTCCTTTTTTAATGTTAGCACTGATGTTTTTATAGGTTTTCTTCCAATAGGTTTCTCAATTAACCTACTTTCATCCATATCGCCATAAGCTGCCAAAGTTAAAGTTCTAGGAATTGGTGTGGCACTCATTACTAGAATAGATGGTCGAAATCCTTTATAATTAAAAGCCATCCTTTGATAAACTCCAAATCTATGTTGCTCATCAATAACAGATAAACCTAATTTATTAAAGTTTACTCCTTCTTGTATTAATGCATGAGTTCCAATTATTATTTGTGTATTACCACTTTTAATTTTATCTAATTTTTCTAACCTCTTCTTTCCTTTATCTTTCCCTGTAAGTATATCTATTTTAATTGGAAGTTTATTAATTAATTTAGCAATATTTTCGTAGTGCTGATATGCTAAGATGCTAGTAGGTGCCATTAGTGTTACTTGATATCCAGACTCTATGACCGTAAGCATTGAAATTAGAGCAACTATAGTTTTTCCAGAACCAACGTCTCCTTGAAGCAATCTAATCATTTGTTTATTCGAAGAAAGATCACATTGTATTTCATCAAGAACAGTTAATTGTGATTTAGTTAATTTAAACTCTAAATTATGAATTAAATTATTTCTTAGTTTATCTTTATTTTTAAAAGAAATTGATTTTTTCTTTTTATCAATTGTTCTAATAATACAAATTGCTAGCTGATGTGCAAATAATTCATCATAGGCCAGTCTCCTTCTATAAAAATTTTTTTCATTATATGTATCACCTATTTCTGGATTATGTAATTTTTCTACAGCTTCCTTCCATGAGATGAATTTATATTTTTTTATTAATCTTTCATCAATCCACTCACCTAAATTAGGAACTAATTGCAATACTTGATTTGAAAGTTTTATAAATGTTTTTAAGTTTAGTCCTGCAGTTAAACTATAAACTGCTTCTTTTTCTCTTAATAACTGAATATCAGATAAATTTTCTACACTTGATGGATGTGTAATTTGAAATTTATTTTTAAAAAACTCTAGTTTACCTGATATCATTTTTATACTATTGATAGGTAAGACTGATCTTATTACAGGGTGTCTTGCATTAAAATATACAATTTCTATTACTGTTTCATTTGCTAAACAGCTTACTTTATATGGCTGTCTTCTAAATTTTGACGGATAATGTTTTATAACCTCTATTTTTAAGGTGACTAACTGATTTAGTGGTGCGTCATGAATATTTTCATAATATTTTTTTTCAATAATCCTATAGGGGAAATGCCAAAGGAAATGCACATTTAGATTTATACCTAATTTATTTATAATATTTTCTAATTTTGGCCCAACCCCCTTTAATTTATTGATTGGTGAGAGTAATAAGTCTAAATGTGCAGGTCTCATAGAATATTAAAATAATTTTACTATATTCTATTATTGATTATATGACATTAAATTCACTAAAAAAAATTATTAAATATAGATCAACTTATTCGGGTACAAAAGAAACGGATATATTATACAAAGAGTATTTTATTAAAAATTTAGATAAATTTAGCAAACATGAAATGAAATTATTAAAATCTGTCTTTGATATTTATTCAGATGATGAAATTTACAATATTCTTACAAAGAAAAAACCAGCAAATATAAAATTTAAGCTTCTGTTTGAGAAAATAAATACATTATAAATGAAGTCAATAGGTCCTGTTATTGATAAAACTGAAGCTTTTATAATTTCAGAAATATTTCATAAAAGTGATACTTCGTTAGTTTACATAGGAAAAGATGAAAGAGAAATAATAAATATTAAAAACAAACTAACTTGGTTAATTCCAAATCAAAAGGTATTACTTTATAAAGCTTGGGATCAAATTCCATATGATAATATTTCACCTTCTAAAGAAATTCTAACAACTCGCCTAGAAACTCTTTTTTATCTTAGTTCTAATAAAGAAGAAAAAATCATTCTTTTAACAACATTGAATGCAATTATTCAGAAAACTCTCCCAATTAATGAAATTACAAAAAATTTTGTTACAATTTCAAAAAAGTCTAAAATAGAAATAGATAAGTTTATTTTTTTGCTCATTAAATTAGGGTATGAAAGAACATCTTTGGTAAGAGATAAATCAGAATTTGCAATAAGAGGTTCTTTAATTGATATTTTTCTTCCACAAATTGACAAACCTATAAGATTAGATTTATATGATGACTATATTGAATCAATTTTCGAATTTGATCAAATATCTCAAAAAAGAATTAAAGAATCTGACATGGATTCTTTTACATTAAATCCAAGTAGTGAATTAATAATTGATAATAAAAACTTAGAAAGTTTTAGAGCTGAATTTAGGACATTATTTCCAAATTATAGAAAGAGTCAAGTTTATGAATTGTTTTCATCTGGACAAACTCCTTCTGGAGGTGAGCAATTTTTACCTCTTTTTTATGAAAATTTAGAAACTTTATTTGATTATTGTGAAAGTAGTCAATTGATCATTCATAATGATATTATTCAATTGTTTGATGAAAGGATAGAAAATTTAAATGATTACTATGAGGCAAGAAGTAAGTCTAATGAATCTTTTTTTCTAAAGCCACAATATTTATTCATCGAAAAAAATGATTTTAATCAAATACTTGATAAATTTAAAGTAACAAAGTTATCATTATTTAAAAATGAAGGTGATATTGCTACAAATATAAAAAAAATAAATAATATTTCTTCAATTAGAGAAAAAATTGATTTCCAATTTATCAAAAAATACTTTGATATTAATTCTAATAAAAAAATTATTATATGTTGTAATACGCAAGGATCATTAGAAAAAGTCTATAAAATATTAAATGAAAATATATCTATTTCACCTTTTGAGATAAAAAACTTTTCACACTTATCTAATAATAATATACATATTTCTGTTTTAGAGCTTGAAGAGTCATTTGAGCAAAATAATATAATTTATATTAATGAAAAAACTATTTTTGGCTATTCATTATCTGTTAAATCAATCACAAAAGGTAAAAAAAATAAATTTCTTTTTGAAGAATTAAATAAACTATCTCAAGGTTCATTATTAGTACACTCAGAATATGGTATATGCAGATTTAATAATATAAAAAAAATTGATTTAAATGATTCTATTCATGATTGTTTAGAGCTAGAATTTTCAGAGAATCAAAAGCTTTTTTTACCTGTTGAAAATCTTAACTATATTACAAAATATGGTAATGAAGATGAGAATACTATAAATCTAGATAGACTAGGTGCTTCAAGTTGGCAAAAAAGAAAAGCAGAAGCTAAAAAGAAAATTAGAGAAGCTTCAAAAAAGTTAATTAAAATTGCTTCTAAAAGACTTCAATCAAAATCTCTGCCTATAAATATCGATAATGTTGAATATGATAAATTTTGTAGCACCTTTCCTTATGTTGAAACTGATGATCAATTAAATGCTATTAATGATGTTATAAATGATTTTGAAAGTGGTAAACCAGTTGATAGACTCATAGTAGGGGATGTTGCTTTTGGAAAGACAGAAGTAATAATTAGAGCTTTATTTCTTGCTGCAAAATCAAATATTCAGTCAATTGTTTTTGTGCCAACTACTCTTTTATCCCGACAGCATTATAATAATTTTTTAAAAAGATTTAACTTATTTAATATTACAATTGCAGAAATTTCACGCTTAATATCACAAAAAGAAAAAAAACAAATTTTTGAAGATTGTGCTGAAGGTAAAATCGATATTCTTATAGGTACTCATGCATTATTAAGTGATAAATTATCATTTAAAAATCTAGGATTAATTATTTATGATGAAGAGCAAAAATTAGGAACCTTACAAAAAGAAAAATTTAAAGATATGACTCCGAATGCTCATGTACTTTCATTATCAGCAACACCTATTCCTAGAACTCTCTCTATGTCTTTATCTGGTATAAGGGATTTAAGTTTAATATTAACTGCTCCTTTTGAAAGATTATCTGTAAGGAGTTATGTTGCAAAATTTGATGACTTAACCATAAAAGAAGCCATTAAAAGAGAGGTTTACGGTAGAAAAAATGGAGTTTATTTTGTAACTCCAAGAAAAAAAGATATTCCATTTATTGAAAATTTTTTAAATGAATATCTCCCTGAGATTAAATATGTTGTAACACATGGTCAATTAAAACCTTCTTTATTGGAAAGTAGAATTTCTAAGTTTTATAATCAAGAAGTTCCTCTGATGGTAAGCACAAATATTATTGAGAATGGTCTAGATTTACCAAATGTAAATACAATTATAGTTTATAGATCTAATTTATTCTCATTAGCTTCACTTTATCAGCTGAAAGGCAGAGTTGGTCGTTCATCCAAAAGAGGTTATGCTTATATAACCTATAAAGAAAATGAACTTAAGGATAATGGCAAGAAAAGACTATCAATAATTAATTCAGCAGAGTCTTTAGGATCTGGATTTAATATTGCTTCACAAGATCTAGATATGAGAGGAGGTGGATCTATAATTGGTGAGGAGCAAAGTGGATTCATTAAAGAAATTGGCACTGAACTTTATCATCAGATGCTAGAGGAAGAAATACTTTTACAAAAACAAAAAGTATCTAATGACAATGAAGTAAGAAATATATTTCAGCCAACAATTAAAATACCTGAAGAAATCTTTATACCTGATGATTATATTGATGATTTGGATTTAAGACTTTCAATCTATAAAAGAATATCTAGTGTAAATAATAATGATGAATTATCTAACTTAATAATTGAACTTAGAGATAGATTTGGATCAATACCTAAGCAATTAAATAATTTATTTAGCTTAATAGAAATTAAAATACTTTGTATCAAATATAATGTTGATAAATTTGAATTTAGCAGGAAGGGCATTGTCATTGGTTTTTATAAAAACAATCCAACAAATCCTCAAAAACTA
This sequence comes from uncultured Alphaproteobacteria bacterium, assembly GCA_902592345.1. Classification (GTDB taxonomy): domain Bacteria; phylum Pseudomonadota; class Alphaproteobacteria; order HIMB59; genus CACPNW01. The sequence continues at coordinate 8,261 of CACJEE010000016.1, read as the reverse complement.
TTAGATTTATCTATGAATAGACATAGTCAATTCACTTTAAGGCCAGATCAAAAAATATTTTATGATTTTAAGGGGTATTTAAATACAAGTAGATTTAAGTTATCTAAGGAAATTTTAGAACAAATAAAATAATTTTTTAAATATTTATGAATGGCGGAGAGACAGAGATTCGAACTCTGGAAGGTGTTGCCACCTTGCCGGTTTTCAAGACCGGTGCTTTCAACCGCTCAGCCATCTCTCCTTTTTGTGCGATTTGTTATACTTTTAATTAAATTAAAGTCAAAATATAAAGAATATAAAAATATACGAATTTAGAAAAATTTGTTATCTCATATAAATGTTTCTTAAATATCTTTTTATTTTATTAATATTTTTAACTGCTTCATTAAAAGCTTGTGAAAAACCTAAAATGCCAACTAATGCTGAATGGAATAATTGGTTAAAAGATGTTCGTATTGAGGCTAGGGAAAAAAATATTAGTGAAAATACAATTAATTTATATTTATCAAATGTGAAACCTCAAAAAAAAATAATCTTAAGAGATAGATGTCAACCTGAATCAACAATTACGTTGAAAGAATATTTGTACTACAGAGTTGATAAGTCAAGAATAATTGCAGGTAAAAATATTTTAAAAGAGCATACGACTCTTTTAAAAAATATTTCAGAGCACTTTGGTATCCAGCCAAGATTTATTGTGGCTGTTTTGGGAATGGAGAGTTTTTATGGTCGTAACCAAGGTAAAGTCGATACAATTACAGCTGTAACAACTCTTGCTTACGATAGAAGAAGAAGTGAGTTCTATAGAAAACAGTTATTTGCAGCATTAAAAATACTTGATGATGACTTAGTACCATCTGGTCAATTAATTGGAAGTTGGGGTGGTGCTGTTGGAATGACTCAAATGATACCAACAACTTTTTTAGAAAGTGCATACGATTGGGATGGAAATGGAATAGATATTTGGAATAGTTATGCTGACGGTTTTGCAAGTACAGCAAATTATTTAACTTCTATAGATAAAAACCCTTGGTCAATTGACAGCACTTGGGGAAGAGAAGTTATACCTCCAGAAAATATTGAAGAAATATATCCATTATTACAGCAAGCAAATCCAAAAGGATGTGGTGCTGTAAAAAGAAGATCTGTAGCAAAATCATTGCCTGAATGGTCTAATTTAGGTTTTAAAAATATTAATAATACAGCACTCCCAAAAAGGTCAGATCTTGAGGCACGCTTGATAGCTCCAGATGGAGTTAAAGGTAGGATGTTTTTGGTTTATCCTAATTATAAAAATATTTTATATTACAATTGCTCATCTTATTATGCTATTTCCATAGGACTGCTTAGTGATGAAATTAATAATTAGTTTATTTTTTTTTATTTTGATTTCTTGTGAAAACATTTCAAAAGATAATGTTATTGATAAATTTGAAAATACTAAAAATGTAATTGAAGAAAAAGCTAAAAAAACTATTAAAAAATCAGATAATTCAAAAAAAGAAAATTTATCAAAAAATAAAATTTTCTATTTAATAGGTGATCCATATTATATTGAGGGAGTACAATACACACCAAATGAAAATTATTCATATGAAGAAGTTGGCCTTGCAACTTTTTATGATAAAGAGTTACACAATCAAAAAACTTTAAACAACGATTTAAATAAAGTTACAGAATTACTTGGAAGACACAAAACTTTACCTTTACCTAGTATTGTAAAAATAACTAATTTAGAAAATGGTTTATCATTAACAATTAAAATAATTGATAGGCATGATGACAATGCTTCAATTATTCAAGTTTCAAGAAAAGTAGCCCAGCTATTAAGGTTTTATAAAAATAAAATTGCAAAAGTTAAAGTAGAAATTTTATCTGATCCATCAAAACAATGGAAAAATGTTACTATGTCTATTAATGATGATAATTTTAATTCAACTGTTGATTCTGCTCCAACAGAAATAGTATCAATTACCAATATAGATAGTGATATTATTGAAGATAATGGAAATGAAATTCTTGAACAACCTATTGAAATTGGTTTTGAAGAAGTCGAAAATTTAGCCTTATATTTGCATGTTAATAATTTTAAAAATTATCAAGAAATTCAAAAAATAATTAATGAAATTCAATTAAATGAAAAATACACTTCAGAAAACATGGGTACATTTTATAAATTAATAATTGGTCCAATTGAAAATGATACTGCTAATAAATTAGTTTCGACATTTATTCGTAAAGGCTATAAAGAGAATGAAATAATTTTAGAATAATCTTACTTACAACATAATTAAAAACTATAAATAATATTATGAAAATAAAATTTATCCCATTTATTTTATTAATTTTTTTAATTTCATCAAAATCTTTTTCAATAGATACAAAAGCTGAACAGGCAGTCGTTATAGATTTTGATACAAATGAAATACTTTATGAAAAAAACTATAATTTACAAACACCTCCTGCATCGATGACTAAAATTTTGACAGTTTATGTAGCTTTTGATAGATTAAAAAATACTGATCTTTCTATTAATAATGAGTGTACAGTTTCAGCCAAAGCTTACAAAATGGGAGGATCAAGAACATTTCTAGAGATAGATGATAAAGTTTCAATAGATGATCTTTTAAAGGGCATAATTATTCAATCTGGTAATGACGCATCAGTTGCTTTAGCAGAATGTTTAGCTGGTACTGAGGAAGATTTTGCAAAATTGATGAATGTTTATGCAAAAAGATTAGGAATGAATAATTCTAACTTTGTTAATTCTTCAGGTTGGCCTGAAGATGATCATTATTCTACAGTTCTTGACTTAGCTCTCGTATCAAACGCTATTATAAGAGATTTCCCAAACCTATATCTTTATTTTTCAGATGAAGAATTCACTTACAACGAAATTAAGCAACCTAATAGAAATAAATTATTGCAATCTGTTCAAGGAGCTGATGGATTAAAAACTGGATTTACAAAAGCGTCAGGTTGGGGAATCGCTGCTACCGCTAGAAGAGATGATAGACGAATTACTGTAGTTATTAATGGAACAAATAGTTCTAGATCAAGAATGAATGAGTCATCCAATTTGATTAATTGGGCATTTTCACAAACAAGTCAAAAAAAACTAGTTGATGAAGGACAGCTCATAGTTGAAGCAGACGTTTGGCTGGGAAATAAACCAAGGGTAAATTTAATATCATCAAGAAAAGTAATATCTACTCTTTCATTTGATCAGTTGCAATTAATTAAATCTTCAATTCAATATACAAAACCAATTGAAGCACCAATTATAAAAGGAAATACATATGGAAAGCTTTTAATTGAAATTGATGGTAAACCAAATATAGAGGTTGATTTAATTGCTGAGTATGATGTTGGGCCTATAAATCCTATTTTAAAAATTTTTGCGGCTATTAAATATCTTATTTTTGGTACAAGTTTAGATGAATAAAAGAAAAGGTTTGTTTTTAACTTTTGAAGGTCCAGAAGCTAGTGGTAAATCATCACAAATCTTACTTTTAAAAAAATACCTAAAAAAAAATAATATTTCTTTTATTAATACAAGAGAGCCAGGTGGTACAAAAATTGCAGAATCACTACGTAAACTAATTTTAAAGGTTAAGTCAGATATAAACATAGAAGAAGAAATATTGATGCTTATGGCAGCTAGATCCCACCACATTAATAATGTTATATTTCCTGCTCTAGAAAAAGGAAAGGTAGTTATTTCAGATAGATTTGCAGACTCAACTTTTGTCTATCAAGGATATGTAAATAAATTTGGTATTCAAAATGCAAAAAATTTACATAAAAATATTTTAAATAATTTTTTACCAGATAAAACTTTTTTATTCAAATTATCTACAAAATTAATAATTTCAAGAATAAAAAAAAGAAAATCAAAAAATAAATACGATAAATTAGATAAGAATTTCCATGATCAAGTAAATAAAGGATATAAAATAATTTATAATAAAAAAAGATTCATAAAAATTGATGCATCCAAACCAATTAATCAGATTCATAAAAAAATTATCTCACATATAAATTCATTAATATTTACAAAATGATAGGTTTTGAAAAAGAATTTAAAATAATTAAAAATAATTTAACAGAAGAAAAATTAAATAATTCAATCTTAATTAGCGGTATCAAAGGAATAGGTAAATTATTTTTTGTAACTAAAATTATTGAAGATTATATAAATTTAAAAATCAACCCCAGACAAATTAGTCATCATTTGTCCTTATTAAAGAATAATTCACATCCGAATATTAAAATATTAAAAAAAAAAATTGATGAAAAAACAAATAAAATTAAAAATAATATTGTCATTGATCAAGTAAGAGAACTAAATAATTTTTATCACGAAACTAATATAATAGAAAATCTACCAAAATTTATATTAATTGATAGTGCTGATGATTTGAACTTAAACTCATCAAATGCTTTATTAAAAATATTAGAAGAACCTCAAGCTAATACTTATTTTTTTTTAATATCTCATCAACCATCTGCATTATTGCCTACTATTAAATCTAGATGTTTAAAAATTAATTTATCTTCACATAAATTTGATAATTTCAAAAAAATTTTAATTTCTCAAAATGTTGAGACTGATGATGATGAAATTTTTAAATTATTATTTGATATCACTAATGGTTCTCCAGGTTTAGCTCTTAACTTTAATATTGATATAATTTTAGATATTTTTGATCAGTTAATAAATTCAATAATTGATAATGATACATTTTCCATAAATAATAATAATATAATTAATCTTTTTAGTAATTTTGAAAATGAAAAATATAAAATATTTTTATCACTAGTTAAGTTTATTCTTATTTTATTTAAAAAAGTAAAAATGGGATTAGATCTTGATAAATATTATTTATCTCAAATAATATTAAAAATAGAAAATTTATCAGAAAAAATCACAATTGATACAATCGATAATAAATTAGATTACTTGATAAATAATGAAAATGATTTATTCACTTTCAATCTAGATAAAAAAATCTTTATGATCAACTTTTTTGCTATTAAATAATACATATGTCATATTTTATAACTACACCAATATATTATGTAAATGATGCGCCTCATATAGGCCATGCCTATACTACAATAGCTTGTGATATTGTATCAAGATATAATAAAATTGATGATGATGATACTTTTTTTTTAACAGGCACAGATGAACATGGTCAAAAAGTTGAAAAAGCTGCTTTAATGCAAAAAAAGAATCCCCAAGATTTTGTTAATGAAATGTCAAAGAATTTTAGAGATTTAATTCCTTTTCTTGGATGTGAAATTAATGATTTTATAAGAACAACTGAGCAAAGACATATTAATGCTGCTCAAGCTTTATGGAAAAAATTAGATGAAAATAATCAAATTTATTTATCTAATTATGAAGGATGGTATTCTGTAAGAGATGAGGCATTTTATCAAGAAAGTGAGTTGCAAAAAATTGATGGAAAATTTTTTACCGAAGATGGCTCGCCTGTAGAGTGGATAAAAGAGGAAAGTTATTTTTTTAAGTTATCCGAATGGCAAGACAAATTAATAGAGTACTATGAACAATATCAACGTCCAATTTACCCTGAAACTCGATATAATGAAGTTCTTAGTTTCGTTAAAGGTGGATTAAAGGATCTTTCTATTTCAAGAACTACCTTTAGATGGGGTGTACCTGTTCCAAATAATAAAAATCATGTCATGTATGTATGGATTGATGCATTGTGTAATTATTTAACTGCAATTGGGTATCCTGATACAAATAATTCTAACTTTAAAAAATATTGGCCAGGTGTACATGTTGTGGGCAAAGATATATTGAGATTTCATGCCGTTTATTGGCCAGCTTTTTTGATGGCAGCAGATTTAGAGCCTCCAAAAAAAATCTTTGCTCATGGATGGTGGACCAATGAAGGTCAAAAAATTTCCAAATCTCTTGGTAACGTAATTGACCCTTATGAAATAATAAATGAATATGGACTTGATCAAATAAGATATTTTTTATTTAGAGAAGTACCATTTGGTAAAGATGGGAATTTTTCAAAACAATCAATTGCTACAAGGGTCAATGCAGATTTATCTAATACTTATGGCAATTTAATTCAAAGAATATGTACATTTGTAGTTAAAAATTGTGAATCTAAGATAATGCCTTCTAACAACTTAACAGAAGAAGACAAAGCATTAGAAGAAGCAATTGAAAGTTCTGTTATAAGTTATCGTTATAATATGGGAGAAATGAATCTTGATTCATCTTTGAAAGGAATTATGGTACTTTTAAATGAAGCAAATGCATACGTCGATTCTCAAGCTCCTTGGAAACTTAAAACAACTGACCCTGATAGAATGAAAGTTGTTTTATATATGGTTTTAAATATTATTATTAAATCTTCTATTATGCTATATCCATTTATTCCACAAAGTGCAGAAAAAGCACTTTCTTATTTTAATATTTCTAAAGATAAAATAAGTTTTAACAACTTTTCATTATTAATTAAAAATGAAATAAAAATAAATAATCCAGAGCCATTATTTCCTCGTTTTGAATTGTGATAGACTCACATTGTCATCTAAACTTTGAAAGTTTAAGTAAAGATCTACCAAATATAATGGAAAGATGTAAAGAAAATAATATTACACATTTACTTTCTATAAATACAAAACCTCAAGATTTTATAAATCACTTAAATTTAATTAAAGCTTATAATAACATTTACATATCTTATGGTATTCATCCTCAAGAAATAAATAATGAATCATATCTTTCTCCAATTGAGATAGAAAAGAATATTCAAAATCTAAAATTAATAGCACTTGGAGAAACTGGATTGGACTTTTATCATTCAATTAAATATAAAAAAAAACAAATTGAAGTTTTCGAAGCTCATATTGAAGCATCAAAAATTTTTGATCTTCCAATTATTATCCACCAAAGAAAATCTGAAGATGCAATTATCAATGTTCTTAATCAATATAAAAATGATAATTTAAAAATAGTTTTTCATTGTTTTACAGGTTCAACAAAATTACTAAATTACTGCTTAGAAAATAATTATTATATCTCTCTATCAGGCATAGTTACTTTTAAAAATGCTGATATTCTAAGAAAAGTTATACAAAAAGCCTCCTTAGATCATTTACTGATTGAAACAGATAGTCCATATTTAGCCCCTGAGCCAATGAGAGGTAAAGATAACGAGCCTTCTTATGTGAGATACACAGGTGAATTTCTTGCAAAATTTTATTCAATGACAAATGAAAATTTTTTTGAACTAACAGATAATAATTTTTACAAATTGTTTTCTCGAGCAAAAAGAGATAATTAAATCAAATGAAAGTTAGAATATTGGGTTGTGGTGGTTCTTTCGGCTCACCACTAGCATGGAATAGAAATGGCAATATTGATGTAAACAATCCTAAAAATCATCGAACTAGATCATCTGTTTTAATCAATATCAATGAACAGGATTTACTGATTGATACAAGTCCTGATTTACGTGCACAGTTATATAATGCACAATGTACAAAAATTGATGCAGTATTGTTTACTCATGAACATTCAGACCATACTTCAGGTTTGCCAGATATGAGAGCAATGTCCTTAATCAATCAATCAATAATTCCAGCATTTCTATCTAAAGATATAAAAGAATCCATGATTAAAAATTATAAATATATTTTTGAGGGCCATAAAGATTATTCACCATTTATGTCACTTAAGACAATTGATGATAATTTTAATATCGGCAATACTAAAATTGAAACTTTTAAACATAATCATGGTTCTATAGATGTTCAGACATACAGAATTAATAATTTTGCATATTCAACTGATTTAAAAAATTTTTATGAAAAAGATATTGATAAATTAAAAGATTTAGATTTATGGATTGTCGGTTTACTTAGATATGATCCACATCCTTCTCATGCAGGATTTGATCAAATTAACGAATACATTAAATATTTAAAACCTAAAAAAACTTTATTCACTCATATGACAGCTCTTTTGGATTATGAAGAGTTATTATCAAAATGTTCTGAAAATATTGAACCTTCATATGACGGTATGACTATAGAGTTATGAGAGATAAAAATATTGGTTTCATTGGATTAGGGAATGTTGGTAGTAAAATTGCCTATAATATTCTACAAAACAAAAATTATAGTTTGTATGTTTTTGACTTAAATGAAAAAACTTCAAAAAAATTAGTTTCTGAAGGTGCTATATTATGTAATTCAATTGAGGA
>CACJEE010000015.1 GCA_902592345.1 uncultured Alphaproteobacteria bacterium | reverse complement strand
GTTATTAATGACTATATAAATATTTCTAAAACACTAGTACCTAAAAAAGATCTTGGTATGATTAATGCAATTACAGATAAGTATTTAAGTGACAAAAATATCTTATAATTCTAAATTATCTGAAAAAATTATAATAGATAAGTTTTTTAAAAAACTTAATTTAAATAAGATTGGGACTTTTAATTTTGAAAATGATGCATCTTATTTAAATATATCAAGTAAATATAAAACTGTTGTAACAACTGATACTATAGTTGAGAATATTGATTTTTTTTCCAATGATCCTCCAGAATCAATCGCTCAAAAGATACTTTGTATAAATCTATCTGATATTTCTGCAATGGGTGCCATACCAAAAACTTATACTTTAAATATTTCAATTAATTCTAAAATTACTTATGACTGGTTAAAAAAATTTACTTCTAAGCTAAATAAACTGCAAAAAAAATTTAATATTTACCTTCTTGGTGGTGATATTTCATATGCTAATGAAATTAGTTTAACTGCTAATTTATTTGGTGAAGCCAAATTAAAAAATATTATATCACAAAGGAATTGTAATTTAGGAGATGATATCTGGGTTACAGGGAATTTAGGTAATTCATATTTAGGTTGTAAAATTTTAAATAATTCACGTATCAAGTTAGGGAAAAAACATTCATCATATTTTAAAAAGCAATACTTTTACCCTCAACCATGTATGTTTGGATCTCAAGCTTATAAATATATAAACTCAGCAATAGATATTTCAGATGGTTTGTTAGGTGATTTGTCAAAAATTCTAAATGGAAAATTTGGAGCTAAACTTAATACAAAATTAATACCTCTTTCAACTATGTTAAAAACAATTATGACAAAACATAAATCACTATTTAAACTTGAAGATATTCTAAATTGGGGTGATGATTATGAGTTGATTTTTACTTCATTTAAAAAAAATAGGAAAAAATTATTAAATTTATCAAAAAAAAATAGAGTTAAATTATCACTTGTAGGGTCTATTATAAAAACCCCTGGGCTTTTTGATGATTCTCAAAAACCTATAAAAAATATCAATAGTTTTGATCATTTTGCCTAAAATCTTGATTTTTTCAAAACTTTCTGACATATGAGCAAAAAAAATCAAGGAGATTAACCACAATGACAACAATGCAAATCTTTATATTATTATGTGGTCTAGCTGCTGTTTTGTACGGCATAGTTACATCAAGACAAATTTTATCACTTAGTACTGGGAATGAAAAAATGGCTAGTATTGCAAGTGCAATCCAAGAAGGAGCAAGAGCTTACTTAAACAGACAATACTTAACTATCGGAATAGTTGGAATTGTTATTTTTGTATTAATTTGGCTAGTATTTGGTTTATCTTCCGGTCTGGGCTTCTTAATTGGAGCAATTTTTTCAGGAGCTGCAGGCTATGTGGGTATGAATATTTCTGTTAGATCTAATGTAAGGACTACACAAGCGGCAAGCTCAAGTTTGGCAGAGGGACTATCTGTTTCATTCAAAGCTGGAGCAGTTACAGGTATGTTAGTTGCGGGATTTGCTTTATTATCAATTGCACTCTATTATTTTGCTTTAGATAATTCCGGCTTATTTCCTGGTAGAGAAATTGTAGCTCCATTAGTATCATTAGGTTTTGGAGCATCATTAATTTCAATTTTTGCTAGATTGGGTGGAGGTATTTTTACAAAAGGAGCAGATGTAGGAGCTGACCTTGTTGGTAAAGTAGAAGCAGGTATCCCTGAAGATGATCCGCGTAATCCTGCAGTGATAGCCGATAACGTAGGTGATAATGTTGGTGATTGTGCTGGTATGGCTGCTGACTTATTCGAAACATATGTAGTTACAGTAGTTGCCACAATGGTACTTTCTTCAATATTTTTTTCTGACCTTTCTTCTATGATGATGTACCCGCTAGCCATTGCTGGTGTTTGCACCTTGGCGAGTATTGTTGGAACATATTTTGTCAGGTTAGGTAAAAGTGAAAATATTATGGCTGCATTGTATAAAGGGTTTGCAGTTTCAGCAATTTTATCAGCTTTACTTTTATATTTTATAACTGATCATGTGATAGGTTTAAGTTCAGTTTTTACTGTTGATAATAAATCATTTACTGGAATATCTCTTTTTTATTGTGGTTTGTTAGGTTTGATCATAACTGGTTTAATTATTTGGGTTACTGAATATTATACAGGAACTAATTATAGACCAGTACAAAGTATTGCTCAAGCTTCAACCACTGGTCATGGAACAAATGTTATACAAGGTCTTGCAATAAGTTTAGAGGCAACTGCACTTCCCGCAATCATAATTGTAGCAGGAATAATAATTACTCATTCACTTGCTGGATTATTTGGAATAGCAATTGCTGTAACAACAATGCTAGCATTAGCAGGAATGGTTGTAGCACTTGATGCATATGGTCCTGTTACAGATAATGCTGGAGGAATTGCTGAAATGTCAGAATTAGATGATAATGTTAGAAAAACTACTGACGCCTTAGATTCAGTTGGAAATACAACTAAAGCTGTAACAAAAGGATATGCTATTGGTTCTGCAGGATTAGGAGCACTTGTATTATTTGCTGCTTACACAGAAGATCTTGAGTATTTTGCAAAAGATCCTAATAGCCCTTTGTCTTTTGAAAAAATTGGACAAGTTACTTTTGATTTATCAAATCCATATGTTGTAGTCGGTTTATTGCTAGGTGGATTGTTACCATTTCTATTTGGAGCAATGAGCATGACAGCTGTAGGAAGAGCTGCAGGATCAGTGGTTGTTGAAGTTAGAAGACAATTTAAAGAAATTCCTGGAATCATGGAGGGTACAGGGAAACCAGAGTATGGTAAATGTGTTGATATCTTAACGAAATCAGCGATTAGAGAAATGATAATTCCATCTATGTTACCTGTATTGTCACCGATCGTAGTATACTTTGCAATATTATTAATAGCTGGTCAAGCTGCTGCACTATCATGTCTAGGCGCATTATTACTAGGTGTAATTATAACTGGATTATTTGTAGCAATTAGTATGACAGCTGGCGGTGGAGCTTGGGATAATGCAAAAAAATATATTGAAGATGGCAATCATGGAGGAAAAGGTAGTGAGGCGCATAAAGCTGCAGTGACCGGAGATACTGTAGGTGATCCCTATAAAGATACAGCTGGTCCAGCTGTAAATCCTATGATTAAGATTACAAATATTGTAGCCTTACTTCTTTTAGCCGCAATAGCTCATTAAATAATTTAATTAGTGTTAGGGACTTTTTGAGTCCCTACACCACCAAATATTTTTTCAATTAAACCTCTTTCGATAATTTGATTAGTTGTTCTTATTTTGCTAATTTTTATTTTTTGTAATTCATTAAGATTTAATACTTTTTTTTCCACAACATCATCATTTTGATCAAATTTAAAGACAAAAATATAACTATATTCTTTCTTTTTTGAAAAAAAATTATTTTCTTTTGTTTTTTCAGAATAGTAAAAATATTTATTTTCAATTGGATCAATGAAGCTAGGTTGGCCAAAGTTTTTTACTAGGTAGTTTTTGTTAGAAATATTTAAATTATTTAAATTTTTTTGATCGATTATTTTACCTGAATAAGTTAAATTAGGTTGTGAGCAACTTATGATTGCAAAGAATAAATTAATCAATAAAAATAATTTAAAAATTTTCACCATATGTTTTTACAGTATTTTAAAATAAAAAGAAATAATTACAAAAAACAAACACTGTCTATTTATCAAGAAATAGTAAATCACTCAAATCATTTTATTAAAAATAGCTTAAATGATAAAGATTTTAATTTCGATGAAGTATTCGAAATCTTTTCTATAATAACAGTTTTTTATCTTAGAAAACTTAAAGATAAAAATACCCAAATACATAACACAATAAGTCAAAGTATTATTGATAGTTTTATAAAAGATTTAGATCAAAACTTTAGAGAAAAAGGAATTGGAGATATGTCAATTGGAAAATATGTTAAAAAATATGTTAAAAAATTTTATTACAGATTGAAGATATTGGATAAGATTTTAAACGAAAATACAGATATTAAATTTGATAATTATATTCAAAAATTTGGAATCTCAAATTATGGAAATACTAAGAAAATAGCTAAAGATCTACAAATTTTATACAACCAAATAGTTATTGATCAACTATAATAATTTATTAATAATTACTATTTTTTCTTGCAATATATCTAGATTTGTCTAATTGGAAAATTATATGGCTGTACCAAAAAGAAAAACCTCTCCATCAAAGAGAAATATGAGAAGATCTCATGATTCTCTAATTAAATTAAATATCGTTGAGGATAAAGAATCTGGAGAACCTAGAATGTCCCATAGAATTGATAAATCTACTGGAATGTATAATGGTCGTCAAATTTTAAAACAAAAAACAAAATCAAAAGCCTAAATTTAATGTCCAACAGACAAATAACCATTGCTGTTGATGCAATGGGTGGAGAGAATAGCCCTTTTAAAATACTCAAGGGATCAGAAATTTTTTTAAAGTATAATAAAAATGTAAATTTATTATTTTTTGGAAATAGTAAAAAAATTGAAGATATAATTAAAAAAAATAATCTTAATTTATCAAATTATGAGATTATTGATTGTTTAGAAAATGTTTCTGATGATGATAAACCAAATACTATTCTTAGATCTCGCAAAGATAGCAGTATTTATAAAGGTTTAAAATTTGTTAAAGATAATCCTAACTCAGGTTTTGTTTCAGCAGGAAATACAGCTGCATTAATGATTTTGTCTAGATTAATATTGGGAATGATACCAGGTGTTGACAGGCCAGCAATTTGCTCTGATATACCTAATAGAAAATCATTTTCATTAATGTTAGATTTAGGGGCAAATGTTTTAGTTGATGCATCAAATTTGTTTCAATTTGCCCTTATGGGTTACTCATATTTTTCTATTATTGAACCACAAAGGATTCCCAAAATTGGTATTATTAATATTGGAACAGAAAACAATAAAGGTTTAGAATTTTTACAAGAAGCGCATGAATTATTATCTAATAGTTTTTTAAAAAATAATTTTGTTGGTTTTGTAGAGCCAAATAAGATAACTTCAGGTGATTGTGATATAATACTTTCAGATGGTTACACAGGGAATATTATTTTAAAGACTGCCGAAGGACTTTCTGATTTTATAACAACTAATTTAAGAAATATATTTAAAAAATCTTATAAAAATAAAATTGCATTTAAATTATTAGAAAATGATTTTAAAATATTCAAAGATAAAATAAATCCAGACAAATATAATGGAGCAACTTTAATTGGATTAAACGGTATATCTATCAAAAGTCATGGAAGTGCCTCACCTTATGCTTTTAATTTTGCCCTTAATAAATGTTTTAATATTATAAATAATGATTTAAATGAAAAGATTATTCAAAATTTTAGAAATTTATGACTTCATTAGATAATATAACCAGATTTCACATTGCGGAGTCAATTCATAATGAATTTGGATTACCAAAAAAAGACTGCATTGATTTTGTAAGCGATATTATAGATATTGTAATTGAAGGATTGAAAAATTCCGACAAGGTAAAAATACATAATTTCGGTACATTTATTGTTAGATATAAAAAAAGTAGAATTGGAAGAAATCCAAAAACTAAAAAAGAAGTAATGATTAGTGAGAGAAAAGTTATATCTTTTAAAGCTAGTAAAAATGTTCTTAAATATTTAAATTCATTTGATGGAAAATAATAAGCAATATTTTAATATAAAAGAAGTGTCTAATATACTTAATCTTAAGGAGCATGTTATTAGACACTGGGATTCTATTGATCCAAAAACTAAACGATTAAGAATAGATGGTTTATCAATGAGAACAAAGGGTGGGACTAGGTATTTTAATAAAAATCATATAAATAAATTATCTATTATTAAAAATATTTTATTTGAAGAGGGTAAACACAATTATTCACTTGACCTTGTAAAAAAAATTTTATCCTCAAAAAAAATGGAAAAACAATTTATTGATGACAGTAATACGGCAGATAAGCACAAAGTCATTAAAAAAAATAATAATAATGCAAAATTAAAAAATATTATACAAAATCTAAAAATTTTAATTTCTTAATAATATATATAAATCAATTATTTAAATTATTAATTTAAAAGTTTTATTTATTTTACTTGTAATTTTTACTATTTAAAAATCATATTTTTTGCGTATAAGTCAATTATCAAAACAAGGAGTATTTTTTATGGATCATAGTTTTTTAAGTGGTTCTGATTTTGTTGGAATTACCTTTTGGATAGTATCTATAGCTATGTGGGCTGCTACAATTTTCTTTTTTTATGAAGGAATGAGAGTATCTGGCAAATGGAGAACCTCAATGGTAGTCGCAGGTTTGATTACATTTATAGCGGCTGTTCATTACATGTATATGAGAGAATATTGGGTAGAAATGGGAGAATCTCCTGTTGTTTACAGATATATTGATTGGGTATTAACGGTTCCATTGCAAATGGTAGAGTTTTATTTGATTTTAATTGCTGCTGGAGCTGCAGTATCAGGAGGATCGTTTTGGAGACTTCTAGTTGGTACTTTGGTTATGGTTGTAGGTGGTTATCTCGGAGAGGCAGGAATGATTCCTGTTCTTTTAGGATTTATCATAGGTATGATTGGTTGGGCTGTTATCATCTGGGAAATTTTCAGAGGAGAGGCAAGTCAAGCAGCATCTTCAAACCAATCTGTCTCTGCAGCTTTCAATGCAATGAGATTAATTGTCTTAGTAGGCTGGGCTATTTACCCACTAGGGTATGTATTCGGTCTGATGATGGAAACAGTTGATATAAATACTTTAAACTGGGTATATAATTTAGCAGATTTTGTTAATAAAATTTTATTTGGTCTAATAATTTGGAATGCAGCTGTTAAAGATTCAGCTTCAGCTTAAATTTTATATAAATTATTAATACAAACCCTCCTAAAAGGAGGGTTTTTTTTTATTTTTATTGACTTAAATTTGTCTAAAATATAAGTGGAGCACCGAAATGAAAACTTTTAGCTTAAAAAAAGAAGAGATAAAAAAAGAGTGGATTTTAATTGATGCAAAAGATGCTGTACTAGGTAGACTTGCTGCATTTTCTGCTAATGTATTAAGAGGTAAAAATAAGCCCAATTATACACCAAATCAAGACTGTGGAGATAATGTAATTATTATAAATTCAGATTATGTCCATTTAACTGGGAAAAAAGCTAAAGACAAAATTTACTACCGACATACGGGATATCCAGGTGGAATAAAAGAAACTAACCCAGAAAAAATGAAAGCTAAAGACAAATCTAATGAAATAATTAAGTTAGCTATTAAGAGAATGATACCTTCAGGTCCTCTTGGTAAAAAACAATTATCAAACTGTAAAATTTATTCTGGAGAAAAGCATTCACATGAAGCGCAACAACCAAAAAAAGTTGATTTTACTAAATTAAATGAAAAGAATTTTAAAAGATAATTATGGATAACTTAGAAAACAACCCTGAAAATATTAGTGAAATAAAACTTGATAATAAAGATAGAGCATACGCAACTGGTAAGAGAAAAAATTCAATTGCTAGAGTATGGTTAAAGCGAGGTGATGGTAAGATTTCAGTTAATGGTAAAACTGTAGACAAATATTTTGCAAGACCTGTTTTACAAATGATAGTTAATCAGCCACTAAATGTTGTAGATGGAGAAGGTGTTTATGAGATTATGGCAACTGTCAAAGGTGGAGGCCTATCTGGTCAGGCTGGAGCAATAAGACATGGAATAAGCAAAGCTTTGAGTATTTATGATACATCTTTACGACCTTCTCTTAAAAAAGTTGGCTTTATTACAAGAGACTCAAGAGTTGTAGAAAGAAAAAAATCTGGTTTGGCGAAAGCAAGAAGAAGTTATCAATTTTCTAAAAGATAAATTTTATTATGACAAAAAAAGTATCAGTAGCCATACTGGGCTCAACTGGCTTTGTTGGGTTAGAATTAGTTAAAATATTATCCAAGCATCCAAATGTTAACATTACTTTTTTTGGTACAGAAAACAACCCAGATAAATTGCTCAAAGATATTGATCCTTCAATAGATCTTTCTACTAATCCATCTACTGAATTAAATGAAAATTTTGATTCTTCTAAAGTCGATACAGTATTTTTGGCTCTTCCCCATGGTGCATCTCACAAATATGTAAAATCTTTTTACAATAAAGTTCAGATAATAGATTTGTCAGCAGATTTTAGATTGGATGAAATTGAAATTTATGAGAGAAATTATAATGAAAAACATTCTGCTCCAAACTTATTAAAAGATTTTTTATACGGACTTCCTGAAATTAATAAAAATATATTAAGTAACAAAAAAAATATTGCAGTACCAGGTTGTTATCCAACTTCAATTTTAATTCCATTAATCCCTCTTTTAAAAAATAATATAATTGACTCAAAAAATATAATAATAGATTCTAAATCTGGCTACAGTGGAGCTGGGAAAAAATTTGATTTACTTAATATAAAAAATTCAAAGGATTTTAATTTTTTTAATTATAATACTAATACTCATCGACACATTTGCGAAATTAGACAAGAATTAAAGAAAAATACTAAGTCTTCAGAAGTTTTATTTTCATTTAATCCTCATGTTTTGCCCAATTTTAGAGGAATGATGTCAACTATATACTGTGACTTGTTATCAGATATTAATAAAAGTGATGTAATTAATTGTTTTAATGATATGTCAAATAAAAACCAGTTTATAAATTTTATTCAAAATGATCAAAGGGCAGATTTTTTTTCTATTCAAAATACTAATAATTGCATATTAAAAATTTTCGATCATTATGATAGTTCTAAAATTATTATAGTGAGTTTAATTGATAATCTTATTAAGGGAGCTGCAGGACAAGCAGTACAGTGTTTTAATTTAAGCCAAGGTTTTGATGAATCTTCAGCTTTAACAAAATGAAATTAATCATTATTTTAGTATTTATAACTTTATATTCATGTAGTTATCCAGATATAGACTCTGTACCTAATTTTAAAGATTTAAAATTATCTAAAGAGGAATTATTTGATTTGTGTCAATTATCATCAAATGATAAAAAAGATATAGATACCTGTATAGAAGAAAAATTAAAAAACTGATGAAAAATTTAAACATATGTATTGCTGGATTAGGAAATGTAGGTTCTGCTGTAGTTGGATTAATAGATAAAAATTCTCAATACATAAAAAATAAATCTAATTTAACTATAAATATAATAGGCTTATCAGCAAAAAATAGAGATAAAGAAAGAAACTTTAATGTTAGAGATTACAAATGGATTGAGAACCCAATAGATTTGTTGAATATTAATGATTTAAAACCAGATATTTTAATTGAACTAATAGGTTATGAAAAAGGTGTAAGTTATGAATTAGTAAAAACTGCATTAAGTCAAAAAATTCATGTTGTTACTGGCAATAAAGCTATGTTAGCTATGTATGGGCAAGAGCTTTTTAGGATTGCAGAACAAAATCAAGTATCTTTGCTTTTTGAAGCTGCAGTTGCTGGAGGTATTCCGATAATCAAGACTTTAAAAAATAATATTTTTTTAAATAAAGTCAAAAAAATCTCAGGTATTCTTAATGGAACAACAAATTATATTCTTACAACTATGGAAACTCAAAATAAATCTTTTGAAGATGTGCTGCATGACGCAAAAAAAAGAGGTTTTACTTCTGATAATGAGTCTAAATTAGATATAGGTGGGTATGATGCTGCACATAAACTTACGTTACTCAGCACTATTGCATTTGGAGTAAATGTCGATTTTAATTTAAATAAAGTAGAAGGAATAGAAAAGATAACTATAGAAGATATAAATTTTGTTAAGCATTTAGGTTTTAGAATAAAATTAATCTCTGAGAGTTTCTTAATTAATGATATGATATGTAGCTCTACTAAACCCAAATTAATACCATTAGACAAACCTATGGCGAATGTAGATGGCGCATTAAATGCAATTAATGTCGAAACAGATCAGTTGGAAAATTTATACCTTGAAGGGGAGGGTGCTGGTGGATTAGCTACTGCTAGTTCTATTTTGTCTGACATATTTGAAATTTCAAATAATTCTAAATTTACATCTATTGGTTACAATATTAATGATTTAAAAAAATATCAAAAATTTGACTCATCAAATTTAGAATCTAAATTTTATTTAAGAATAAGAGTAAAGGACCAACCCGGTGTTTTATCAAAAATCACCACTTACCTAAATGATTCAAATATCTCTGTTGAAAAAATTCTTCAAACTCCAGATAAAAAAGAAAACAATATACCTATTTTAATTATAACTCATAAAATAAAAACTTCAGAGCTACTTAATTCAGTAAATAAAATCTCTGATCTCGAGTTTGTTAATGAAAATATATCTATAATTCCAATTGAATAGTGAAATACATAAAATTGAGCACTCAAGCTCATTATTAAACAAAAAATGGAAATTAATTGATTATGATGAAAGAAATGCATCATATTTATCTCAAAAATTTAAATTATCTTCATTTGTTGGCAAACTTTTATCAATAAGGAATATAAAGGAAGAAAATATAGATTTTTATTTAAGCCCAGATATCAATCAACATATTCCAAATCCAAATAATATTAAAGATATGAATCTAGCTACTTTAAGAGTTGTTGAGGCAATAAAAAAAAATCAAAAAATTGGAATAATTGCAGATTATGATGTTGATGGATCAACTTCAGCATCTATTTTATATAAATTTTTAAAAAATTATAATTCTTCTATAACTTTAAAAATTCCAAATAGATTAGTTGATGGTTATGGCCCAAATTTAAAAATTATGAGAGAAATGCAATTGGAAAATATTGATTTATTGTTTACTTTAGATTGTGGGACCACCTCAAATAACATTATTGATAATGAAGAATTTAAAAAAATTGATGTTATTGTGATTGATCATCATTTAGCTGACCATGAATTACCAAATGTACATTCAATTATTAATCCCAATAGATTTGATGATGAAAGTGATTACAAACACATGGCAGCTGTAGGTGTTACATTTTTATTTTTAATGTCATTAAGAAAAGAATTAAGAAATCATAATATTTTAAATAATAAAAAAGAACCAAACCTTTTATCTTATTTAGATTTAGTAGCCTTAGGCACTGTATGTGATGTTGTAGAGTTAAAGCAATTTAATCGATTATTTGTGTTAAAAGGTTTGGAACTAATTCACAAAAGATATCATAAAGGTATTTCTAAATTAATAGATAATTCAAAACTCAATACCCCTCCATCTTCACAAGATTTAGGTTACATTTTAGGTCCTCAAATTAATGCCGCAAGTAGAATTGATGACTCATCATTAGCTTCAAAACTTTTAATTACGAGTGATTCTGCTCAAATTGAAAAAATAAGTAGAAAGCTATTTTTGCTTAATGAAAAAAGAAAACTAATTCAAAGTAAAATTTTAGAACTTGCAAATAAACAAGTGGAAATACAGAAAAATTCAAAATACATTTTAGTTTATGGAGAAAATTGGCATCAGGGTGTGCTAGGAATAGTTGCTAGCAAATTATTAGATTTATATAATAAACCAGTTATAGTTTTATCTTTTATTAATAATTATGGTGTCGGTTCAGCTAGATCAATAGATGGGGTTGATCTAGGCAATATTATTTTACAAGCAAAAAACAAAGGTATAATTACAGAAGGAGGTGGTCATGCTATGGCTGCTGGGATCAAAATAAATTATAAAGATCTAGAAAATTTTAAATTTTTTCTTGATGAGATTTTTAATCAATATCAAGAAAATATTTTTAAAAAAATAATTAATTTTGATTTAATTATTTCAATAAATGATATTAATAATAATCTATTAGAATCTTTAGAAAAACTCGAACCTTACGGTAATGGTAATCCTGAGCCATACTTTATTATTAATGATTTAAAGATTGATTCAATTAAAATTATTAAAAATAAACATATTTTAATTTTTTTTGAAAATGATTTGGGTAATAATATTAAAGGGATTTGTTTTAATTCTATAGGAACAATACTAGGTGATTATTTAGAAAAGTTTAATAAATATAAATTTTATTTTGGATGTAGTATTACCTCAGATAAATTTTCTAAAGATATTAGACCTCAATTAATTATAAAGGATGTTATGAAAATTGATTAAATAATTTGAAAAATCAAGTTTAATATGTATATAACCTTTCAGAAGACCCCTTCGTCTATCGGTTAGGACATCAGGTTTTCATCCTGAAAAGAGGAGTTCGATTCTCCTAGGGGTCGCCACTTATGGCTCTAATATTATTGAACCAGAACTTTTTCTAGATTGCAATATTCTATGAGCTTCGTTCGCATTATTTAATTTAACTTTTTTATAAATATTTGTTTTAACATCTCCATTTTTCATTTTTTCAAATAAATTGTTTGAACAATTCAAAAGTTCTTCTCTATTAAGTGTATAACCCATAAGACTTGGTCTAGTATAAAATAAGCTTTTAGGGTTAAAAGTTTTATGCATATCTAATTTTTCTACCATTCCTGATGATTGACCAAAAGATACCATTAGACCTCTAGTTGAAAGTGATTTTATTGATTCATCAAAAGTATCTTTACCAACACCATCATAAACTACTGGGACACCTTTATTATTTGTAATTTCCATTATCCTATCTGAAACTTTTTCTTCTTTATAATTTATAGTAAATTCACAACCATTTTTTTTTGCTAATATAGCTTTTTCTTTTGTACTTACTGTTCCAATCATTTTACAACCAATTGATCTAGCCCATTGACATGCAATAAGACCTACACCACCAGCCGCTGCATGAAATAGAATAAATTCTTTATTTTTAATTTTATATAATCTTTCAAATAGATATTCTACTGTCATACCTTGCAAAAGAATTGAAGCTACTTCATCATCTTTTAAAAAATCAGGAATAGCTATTAATTTTTCTTCAGGAAAATCTCTTATTTCACAATATGCCCCAATTGGAGGAGTTGCATAGGCTACTCTGTCACCAATTTTAAAGTTTGTAACTTCATTTCCAATCTCAATAATTTCACCTGTTGCTTCCATACCAGGGCATACAGGTAATTCAGAGGGAAGTGGATAGATACCAGATCGATGATAAGTATCTATATAGTTAAGACCAATAGCTGTATGTCTAATTCTTACTTCCTTATCTTTAATAATTTTTGGCAAACTATATTCTTGATAATTTAAAACTTCTGGACCACCCAATTTTGAAATTACTATTTGTTTTGGCATAAATTAATTAATTTTTATTTCTTTATATATATTTTCAAACTCTTTTAGGCAATCAGGATTTGATAATGTGTTTTTACTTTTAACATCTAGGCCATTTATAATCTTTTTAATTGTTAGCTCAACAATCTTGCCACTTTTTGTTTTAGGAATATCTTTAACTTGAAAAATTTTTTTTGGAACATGCTTAGGTGAAAGGTAAGATTTAATTTCAAACTTAATCAATTTTATTAAATCCTCATTCAAATTTAATTGAGATTGCATCTTAATAAATAAAATAACTTCTGTATCATTGTACAAGCTATGTTCAACAGCTACACATTCACTAATATGATCAATATTTTCCACAACTCTATATAATTCTGCTGTTCCAAATCTAACACCACCAGCATTTAATGTCGCATCTGATCTTCCATAAATTATAAAACCATTATTTTCTGTTTTTTCACAAAAATCTCCATGATGCCAAACATTTTTATATTTCTTAAAATAGGCATCTAAATATTTTTTATTGTCTTTATCATTCCAAAAATAAATTGGCTTAGAAGGAAATGGGGTTTTACAAACTAACTCACCTTTTTTCTGCTTTATTGAATTACCTTTTTCATCAAAAATATCTACATCCATTCCTAAGCCAGCACATTGAATTTCTCCTGAATATATATCCATATTTGGATTTCCAATAACAAAACAAGATACAATATCAGTTCCACCACTGATGGACGCTAAATGTAAATCATTTTTTACATTACAGTAAATATATTCAAAAGATTCTTGAACAAGAGGAGAGCCAGTGGAAGCTATAGTTTTCAATTTTGATAGTTTATACTTATCTTTAATTATAATTTTATTTTGTTTTAAATAATCAATATATTTTGCGCCTGTGCCAAAAAAAGTAATTTTTTCTTTTTCCACAATATCAAATAAATATTCATTATTTGGAAAAAATGGAGAACCATCATACAACACAATTGCAGTTTTAGAAGCTAAACTAGATACGAGCCAATTCCACATCATCCAGCCACAAGTTGTAAAATAAAAAACTTTATCATTTTCTTTTATATCTAAATGTAATTGATGTTCTTTTTTATGCTGTATTAATGAACCTCCAGCTCCATGAACAATACATTTAGGAATGCCTGTAGTACCACTTGAATATAATATATAAAGAGGATGGTTGAAATTATATTTTTCAAATCTTTCATATTTATCTTTGCTTTTTAAAATTTCATTCCAATTTTTATATTTAAAATCTTCAATTAAAATTTTATTTTCTCCATAAGGAACAATAATTATATTTTCAATTGAGGTTATTTCATGAATAATAGATTTGATATATTTTAAAGTATCAATCTTCTTATTATTATAAAAATAATGATCCGTAATTATTAAAACTTTTGGTTCAATTTGTTTAAATCTATCTATTATAGCTCTTGGCCCAAAATCAGATGAACAAGATGACCAAACAGCACCTATTTGAGCACAAGCTAAAAAAGCTTGCACTGTTTCAGGTATATTTGGAAGGACAGCTGCTACTCTATCTTGTGGTTTTATATTTATACTTTTAAAATAATGTGAAATTTTAAATACATTTGATCTTAGTTGTTTCCAGCTTACTCGTTTTGAAAATTTTTGTTCATTATAAAATATTATAGCATCACCACCATTATTATTTTGAAGACAATTTTCAGCATAATTTAAAAGAGAAGTCTCAAAAAATTTTGTTTCAATAAAGTTTTCTGAATCTCTAAAAATTATATTTTTTTTCTCTCCTATAATATTTGTAAATTGCCAAATCTTATCCCAAAATATTTCTTTTTTTTCTATGCTCCATCTATGTAAATCTTCATACGAATTTATATTTATTTCTTTATTTATATAGTTTGTAAATTTATTAATGTTATTTCTTGTTGTGGAAGGAGACCACAACTTTTTATCGGACATTTTAACTAACTTTTTTTATCTTTCAGCGTTCTTATTCTGACGATAACATCAATGTTATGCAGCTGCAGACATGCTGGTATTGATGGAATGTCTAAGTCAATATTTTTAGTTGGAATATCAATTACTTTGCCTTCATCTTCAATATATAAATGATAATGACTTTGATTGTTGTTGCAGTAAAGTGATTTATTTTGATCAACAACAATTTCCTTTATTAACCCTAAACTTGTGAATTGCTTAAGGGTATTATAAACTGTTGCCATTGATATTTTTCTTTCTTCTTTTTTTACTTCATCAAATAAATTTTCTGCAGATATGTGTCTTTTGCCTTTGTCAAAAATAATTTTAGCTAACACTCTTCTTTGCTTTGTCGCTCTAATGCCATTTTTTTCTAATGTGTTAATAGCACCATTATAGGCGCTCATCGGATTGTATACTTCTATTGATGCAGGCATATTATATGTATATTTATATTTTATGACTTACATATTTTTTCTGATTTTTCTATATATTTTTTTTGGTTTTCTTCTTTATACTTTTCAGAGAAGAATTATTTTTAATAAATGTAATAGGCCTCAAGCTCCTGAAAATTATGGTTTAGAAAGAATTAGCGAAATAAACATAGAAACTGAAGATAAGATTAACCTTTTAGCGTGGTTTTTCAAAGGTCAGTCAGATAAACCAATTTTGGTATATTTTCATGGAAATTCATTTGATATTGGAGAAAGAGCTTATCGTATCAAAAGATATAACGACGCAGGCTTTTCTACCCTAATCGTAAGTTGGAGGGGGTATAGCGGAAATAAAGGAATTCCAACTGAAAAAAATCTATATTTAGACGGCAAAGCTACAATTGAGTGGATTTTAAAAAATACTAAATTTAATATAGAAGATATAATCAATTATGGAGAGTCACTTGGCTCAGGTGTAGCAGTTGATCTCAATTTAAAATACAATTTTCTTTGTACTGTTCTTGAAGCTCCATTTACATCAATTGCTGATGTAGCAAATAAAATTTATAAAATTTATCCAACTAAATTACTGGTTAAAGATAAATTCGATAATTTTAGTAAAATAGATCAAATTAAATCTCCTTTATTGATAATTAGTGGCACAAAAGATGAGGTTGTCCCACATTTTCATAGTAAATTAATATTTAATAAAGCTAAAAATCCTAAAAAATCACTTTTTATTGACGAAGCAATGCATAATAATTTATATGACTTCGGGATTGAAAATACTGTTATTAACTTTAGTTTAAAAATATGGAAATAGACTTAACCACTTCTTATGTAGGCTTTCTAAGCTTGGCGGTATTTTTTATTGCTTATGCTGTTGTTATGGCTGAAGAATTTAGTCATCTAAGAAAATCCAAACCAGTTATTCTATCTGCTGCTATCATATGGGGTATTATCGCTTTCTATTTTTCTGCTGATAAGTCTTATGGAAAAGAGATTGAGCATGCTCTAGAACATAACATTCTTGAATTTGCAGAATTATTTTTATTCCTCCTAGTAGCTATGACTTACATTAATGCATTGGAAGAAAGAAAAGTCTTTGATGTAGTTAGATACCAATTAACATCTCGAGGTTTTAGTTTCAGACAATTATTTATATTTACTGGCATAATAACATTTTTTTTATCTCCTATTGCAGATAATTTAACCACAGCTCTTGTTATGTGCTCCGTCTTAATGGCTTGCGGCAAAGGTAATAGTAAATTTATTTCATTAGGTTGTATTAATATCGTAGTGTCTGCTAATGCAGGAGGTGCCTTCAGTCCTTTTGGCGATATAACAACCTTAATGGTTTGGCAAGCTGGTATAGTTGAATTTTTTACTTTTTTTAATATTTTTATTCCTTCAGTAATTAATTATATAATTCCTGCATCAATTATGTACTTCTTTATTCCTAAAGAAAGTCCTCAAGTTAGTTCTGATGAAGTTTTTATGAAAAGAGGAGGGAGAATGATTATTTTCCTTGGTCTTTTTACAATATTTAGTGCAGTAAACTTTCATAATATATTACATTTGCCACCAATGCTTGGTATGATGTTTGGTCTAGGCCTTCTTGGTTTGTATTCATATTATTTAAAAGTAACTTACAATCCAGAAAAAGAAGATAATAAATTTGATTTCTTCAAAAAAATTTCAAGAGCTGAATGGGACACATTACTTTTTTTCTTCGGTGTCATTCTAAGCGTTGGCGGTTTAGGTTTTATTGGATATCTATCGTTGGTCTCAGAAATATTATATGATGGATTAGGACCAACTATAGCTAACTCGATTGTAGGAGTATTGTCAGCAATTGTAGACAACATACCTGTTATGTTTGCAGTTATTACCATGAGACCAGAAATGTCTATTGATCAATGGTTATTAGTAACTTTAACTACAGGAGTAGGTGGAAGCTTGTTATCAATTGGGTCAGCTGCTGGAGTAGCGTTAATGGGTCAAGCTAGAGGTTATTATACTTTCTTTGGTCATTTAAAATGGACGCCTGTTATATTCCTTGGGTATATCGCTAGTATCTACATTCACGTTTTAATGACTGGCTTGCCTTGGTAATTTAGATTATCAATTATAAAATAAATAATCATACTTATTAACAAAATTACCCCTGAAACAAATGATGCTTCATTAAATTTATATGATGATATTAGCCTATATAAGAATGAAGGCAAAGTATCGAAACTATCACTTCTAAAAAAAGATATTATAGTAAAATCTCCAAAAGTTATAACTGTAGAAAATGAAAACACATATAGATAATTCTTTTTAAATAAGGGAAAAATTATCCTAAAATAATTAATTAAATTTATTCGATAAGTTTTTTTATAATCTTGAAATGTTAAAAAGATATTTTTTAAGTTATTAAAAAAGATTAAAATTGCAAATGGTAATAAAAAAATAGCATTTATTAAAATTACAATAATAAATTTAACAAATTCTATATGAATAAGAGGTTGAAAATAAATAAAGTATCCAAGACTGAAAATAATTGGGGAAATTATAATAATTATTGAACTAAGTAAAAATAATGTTTGCTGAACTAATGTATTACTATGATTCACAACTAAAATACCAGAAATTATAAATCCAAAAAAACTAACTAATATTCCAGTAGTAAAAGAAATTATTATTGAATTTTTAAAGGCTGCAATAAAATAATGGTCTAAAATTATATTTGAAAAATTGCTTTTTAGAGTTTCTAAAAAAATAAAAAAAATTGGAGAAAATAAAAAAATTACAAATAAAAAAATTAAACTAAAGTCTATTAATTTAAGAAAAACTAAATCTTTATGAGGATGTTTATTTGTTAAATCTCCTATTTCAAAAAAACCTGAACCTCTAAATTTATAAAAACCAATCGAAATAAAAAAAATACAAATTATAATTTGTATAAAACTCAAAATAATCGCTTTATTAAAATTGAGATCAAACAGAGCATATTGATAAATCGCAACTTCCAAAGTTGAACTTCTAGGACCGCCGCCAAGTGCCATTACAATTGCAAAACTTAAAAAACATAACGAAAAAATTATTGAAAAAACTGCAAATAAATTTTGTTTTATAACAGGAATTTCTAATTTCAAAATATTTCCAATAGTGCTAATATTTAATGAGCTAGAAATCTCATAGTATTTATTTGGAATATTATTTAAATTTTGAAAAAATAATCTTGTTGCAAATGGTGTATTAAGAAGAATATGTGCTATGAGAATACCTTTTAAGCCATAGATGCTGTCTATAGATATAAAATTATAAAAATTAAAATACGTGTTTAAAAATCCATTGTATCCAAAAATTTTTATAACTGCATACACAATTAAAATTGATGGAATTACAAAAGAAAAACCACATAAAGATACAATAATTCTAACAAATTTTAAATTTTTATGATGATTTAAAGATAGTGCAAAAGGAATTGCTAATGCACAACTTATTAAGGAAGATATAAAAGCTTGATAAAATGAAAAGAAAATAATTCTTTTTGTATAGTTGTTTCTTAAAAAATCATTTATCTCAACATAATCGTAATTAAATTTAGAAAAAATACCTAAGAACGGAAATAGTAGTATTAAGAAAAAAAAACTTAATACAATATAATTATAAATTTTATACAAATTTTTTAAGAAGCATTAAGCCACTCATTTATCCACTCATCTTTATAATCATTTATTTCTTTTGGATTTAATTGCAATGCTTTTGGTATTTCTAATTCATTAAATGCATTAGGAAGTCTTATATTTGTTACAGGATACATAATATTTGTAGATGGTATTACTTTTTGAAACTCATCAGAAAGCATAAAATCTAAAAAAATATTAGCTACTTTTTTATTTTTTGACGATTTTAATATTCCTGCAAACTCAACAGAAAGATAATTTCCTTCTTTAAATATAGATGCTGATATATCATAATTTTCTTCAAACATTATATGAGCGGCAGGTGAAGTTGAATAACTTAAAACAATATCTGCTTCTCCAGACATAAAAAAATTATAATATGCATCTGTCCAACCTTTAGTGACTGATATAATTTTTTTATTTAATTTTGACCAATTCTCTTGAGCATTATCTCCATAAAGAATTTTCATCCACGTTAAAAGCCCTAAACCTGGTGTAGAAGTTCTTGGATCTTGAATTACTATTCTTGCATCAGTAATATTTAAAAGTTCATCCATAGACTTAGGAGGATTTTTTAACTTTTTGCTATTATAAACAAAAGCGAAATAACCATAATTATAAGGAACAAATATTTCACTGTTCCATTCTATTGGTAAATTCAACTTTTCATTAATATTTTTTAAATTATGAGCTGTAAAAAGTTCAGAATTTTCAGCGGAATTAAATAAATTCATATCTAAACCTAAAATAATATCAGCTTTTGTATTTGAGCCCTCCAATATTACTTTATTTAAAAGTGTTGCAGCGCTATCAACTGCAATCAATTCTAAATCAACACTGTATTTTTCTTCAAAAGTTTTTTCAATTAATGGTCCAGGACCCCACTCAGAAACAAATGAGTCATAAGTATACACTGTTAGTTTTTCTGCTTTGACAGAATGATTAAGAAATAAAATTGAGAATATAATAATTAAGTAATGCATTTTTCCTCCGCTGGCATTATCCAGATCAGGTTAAAAGGGTATAAATCTCAGCATTTAAGCACCCCTAAAAATATTATATGTATAATCATATAAAAATTCAAACTAATTAATTGTTTTTCAAAATTTTATGAATATAACGAGATTTCTCGGGGAGTAGCGCAGCCTGGTAGCGCACCTGGTTTGGGACCAGGGGGTCGAAGGTTCGAATCCTTTCTCCCCGACCACTAATTCATCCATTAATTGTAATTGTTATTTATTTTTTTTAATAATTAATGCTATAAATTCTTAAGTATGGAAAATAACTATGATCAAGGTAGGTTAAATTTACCCTTTGTTGGGATATGTACATTTGGAAAATACCCCTATGTAAGTGATTGGGACTCAATTAATGCTGATGTTGCAGTAATGGGAGCGCCTTTTGACTTTGGTAGTCAGTTTCGCACTGGATCAAGAATGGGCCCAAGAGGTATAAGGGAGGCATCAACTCTATTTTCATTTGGTCATGCAGGAGCATATGATTTTGAAGATGATATTACTTATCTTCCATCAGATTCTACAAAAATAGTCGACATAGGTGATGCAGATATAATTCATACAGATACTATTAAAAGTCATACCAATATAAAATTTGGGGTTCAGAAAATTTTATCCGCTAAAGCTATTCCAGTAGTAATGGGTGGAGATCACTCAATTAATATTCCTTGTATTGATGCATTTGAAAATGAAGATCCTATTCACGTTATACAAATAGATGCACATTTAGATTTTGTCGATGAAAGACATGGAGTTAGATACGGTCATGGCAACCCTATGAGAAGAGCTTCAGAAAAAAAATATGTTTCGGGATTAACACAAATTGGAATTAGGAATGTTTCTTCAACAGCAAAGGATGGATACATAGATGCAAGAGAAAAAGGGTCAAAAATTTTTTCTGTTCGTCATTTGCGTCAAATGGGAATTAATAAAATCTTAAATGAAATACCTAAGAATAAAAGATATTATCTTACTATTGATATAGATGCTTTTGATCCCTCAATTGCATCTGGAACAGGTACACCAAGTCATGGAGGTTTTTATTATTATGAAGTACTTGAATTAATTGATGGAATTATCAAACAAGGTTCTGTAGTTGGACTTGATTTAGTTGAAGTTGCTCCTGACTATGATTTAACTAATTCTACATCAACTTTAGCTGCACAGTTATTAATGAACACCATTGGAAGAATTTTGCATCATAAAAAATAAATTATAATAAAATTTATTTTAAATTTTTGAAGAACAAGTGTAGTTTAATATTTTAATAACTTCGTCAACATTCTTCACTACTGCATGTGCTACTGAGTCTATTTCTTTTAATGCATGTTGATTTTCATCACTATGAATAATTATTAGGCTTTTTGACATAGCAGATGCATAACCAGCGTCAAATGCAGCATTCCATTGTTTATATTTTTCTCCAAATCTTACTATTACTATATCAGAACGATCAATTGCATTTTTAGTCCTTATTGAGTTTATCTTTGCAGATTTATGATCATGCCAGAATTTTTTATCTTCTTTACCTAATATTTCAACACCAACATCATCAGAGAGTTCATGGTTAGTATTAGGTGATAAAAATTCTATTGGTAAATTTAACTCATTACTTTTATTAATAATTTCATTTCTCCATTCTGTATGAATTTCTCCAGATAAATAAACTGTAATTTCCATATGCATTTTATAAATTCAAATAAAATATTGTAAATATTTTAATATAATAAAGTTTATGATAAGATTTAAAGGTGATTAATCGCTTTTCAGTCCCACTTTTATCTAATTGTACTCAACAGTTAACTAATGTAGCTACTGGAAAAATTATTCCCGACTTAGTTTTATCTAATGCTCGTATTTTATCTACTTATACTGATAGAATATTAGAAGATAAAGAAATCTGGATTTCTAATGGTAGAATTGCCTGTGTTAAAGATAATAGTGAAAGTCTAAAATTATTTAATAAATCAGAATTAAATATTTATGATATCCAAAAAAATATTTTAGCACCTGGATTAATTGATCCCCACATGCACATAGAAAGTAGTATGATGACAGGCTGCGCTTATGCTGAAGCTGCGCTTTTAAACGGCACTACTACAATTTTTTGTGACTCACATGAAATTGGTAATGTCAGTGATGTTGAAGGAATTGAATGGATGCTTGAAGATTGTAGACAGGCACCTTTGTCTATATTCCTTACCTTGCCAAGTACAATACCTGCAACTAATGATACTTTAGAAACAGCGGGAGGAAGTTTAGATGCAATTAAAGCATCAAAATTATATGATAAATGGCCTGAGATTATTGGTCTTGGTGAAAAAATGGATTTTGTATCTGTTTGTAATGCTGATGATTTACCTCATTCAATTATTGCTGAAACACTCAAAAGAAATTTACCTGTAAGTGGCCATGTTTTTGGAAGAGAATTTGTTGCTGCTTATGCAGCAAGTGGAGTAACTGATACTCATGAAGCAGAAGAAAAATTATTTACTAACGATCTTCTTGATGCAGGATTATGGATTTTTTTGAGAGGAGGAAATCCAAAAACTCCATGGAACAGTATAAAAGAAGCTATAAAAGTAATTACAGAATTCAAAGCTAGTACTAAAAGAATTTGTGTGTGTACTGATGATAGAGATGCAGATGATTTATTTAATTTTGGTCTTGATTGGGTTGTTCGACAAGCAAATGATTTAGGAATAAATAAAACAACGGCTTGGTCAATGGGCTCACTACATCCTGCTACTAGATATAATATAGATAGAGATTACGGAGCACTTGGTCATAGTAGAAGAGCTGATATTGTAATGGTTGATAATAATCTCACAATTCATAATACTTGGTTAGGCGGTCAGTTGGTTGTTGAGAATAAAAAAATTACCTCTACGTTAGATGAACAACTAACTCATAATAGATATAAGTATCCAGCTAAAGCTTATAATACTATTAATCTTCCTAAGAATATTCAGATGATACCAGATATTCCAAAAGAAAAAGATTTAAAAATTAATGTTATTAGAACGCAATTACCAGGTATTGTTACTTTTAAAGAGCAAGTACAAATTAAAGAATTAATAACTGATTGGTCTGAAGTTATGAAAAACCATAACTTATGTCACTTATGTGTAATTGAAAGACATAATATATCTGGTGATTATGCTCATGGATTTTTAAAAGATTTCAATCTTAAAAATGGAGCAGTGGCAAGCAGTGTAGGTCATGATGCTCACAATATAGTTGTGGCAGGCTTAAATGCAGAAGATATGAAATTTGCTGTAGATAGGATTAATGAAACGCAAGGTGGAATAGTAATTGTTCAAAATAAAAAATTAATTTCTGAAGTCAAATTACCAATAGCAGGATTATTGTCTGATAAAAAAGCTTCTGAGGTTGCTGCAGAAAATATAAAATTTAAAAAATCATGGGAAGATGCAGGATGTACTCTTCCATACATGGGTTTTAATCTTTTACCATTATCAGTTATTCCTAATTTTCGAATAACAAATAAAGGATTAGTAGATGTCAACTCAATGAAATTAGAACCTCTATTTGAATAAAATACTATCTGAATTTAATAATTATTTCATAAAATTATATTTGTAATTTATTTTAATTGTTTTAAAAATTAATTATGAAAAAAGTCCTCTATGTTTTCCATCAAAAAACTTCTGTAGCAGGTGATGTAGGAAATAAGTTTAAAGAAAGAGGTTTTTCAGAAGAAATTGTTCGCCCTCCATTAGGCGATATATTACCTGAAGATTTAACAAAATATTCTGCTATTGTAATTTTTGGTGGACCAATGAGTGTTAATGATGATGATCAATTTATTAAAGATGAAATAAGATGGATGAAAAAAGTGATTGAATCTAAAATACCTTTTTTGGGAATTTGTCTTGGCGCACAAATACTTGCTAAATATTTAGGGTGTGATGTTATAAAAAATAAAAATGATTTAGCAGAAATTGGCTTTTATGAGATTGAGCCAGTTGGTGAGGGAGGCAATATTTTTAAAGGTCAAAACATGTTTTATCAATTTCACACAGAAGGATTTGAAGTTCCAAAAGGTTGCGAACTTTTAGCTCGGGGTGAAATTTTTAAGAACCAAGCATTTAAATATCATAATTGTTATGCATTACAGTTCCATCCAGAGGTAAATTTTTTTGTACATTTGAGATGGCTTTTTTTAGTATTAATAAGAAAACCAAAAGTGTTATTCCTTAATGGCTCTCAAAATTTATTTTATCAACTTTATTTAAGATTTAAGCACAATAAATCAGTATCAATGTGGTTAGATTCTTTTTTAGATAACTATTTACTTGCTCAAAAATAGTAAAATAATCTATAAATATCTGTTTATGCATTAATTTTTATGAGCAAAATTTTCAGTAAATATTCAGAACAAATAAACGGATATATATTTATACTACCTGCTTTTTTAATAATTAGTTTGTTTGGTATATTCCCTGTTTTTTTTGGAATGTACATGAGTTTACATAAATGGAAAGTTTTCAAAGGAAGGTTTCTTGGTTTTGAAAATTACCAAAAAATTTTAGGAGATATCAGTTCATTTTGGATTTTTATTTTAGGATTACTTATTATGATTGCTTCATATTGGGTCTGGTCTGAATATAAAGATAAAATGAAAAACAGAATTTATTGTTTTGTTGTTTCATCCTTAATACTTTTAATTAGTCTTTATCTAATCAATATAAGTTGGGCCAATATGATGGAAAAGGGTGATGCAGATTTTCTTAATTCACTGATCTACATTTTTTACTATTCTTTTTTCGCAATTACTACTGAAGTTGGTTTAGGTCTTCTGATAGCTTTTGCCTTATATCAAAAATTAAAAGGTAAACAGTTTTTCCAAATGATACTTTTATTTCCTTATATAACTCCAGCAGTAATGGGCGGGGCAGTTTTTTTTATTATTTTTGGTAAAGCTGAAAATTCTATATTAAATGAATTTATTGGAATTTTTGGCTATGATCCGCAATTATGGTTATTTGATAAAAGAAAAATCACTGAAATTATGTTTGGAATAAAAATTGAAGGTTTTTTTGCCGGACCAAGTTTAGCATTGTTAACATCTATTTTATATGGAGTGTGGTCTTACACAGGTTATTATGCAATAATATTATTAGCTGGTCTTTCTATTATTCCCTCTGATTTATATGAAGCTGCAAAAGCAGAAGGTGCTACAAGATGGCAAACGTTTATTAAAATTACAATTCCATTATTAATGCCGATAATATTTTTTTTATTGTTAACTGGTTTTATTAATTCTTTTCAGGCATTTAATCATATTATGGTTATGAAAACTTCATCTGCAGGTGAAACTATGGATGTAGTCACAATTGAAATATTTGATCATTTTTGGGATAGAGTTAAATTTGGTTATGCTGCTGCAGAAGGAGTAGTTCTGTTTATAATTTTAAATGTTTTAGCAATTTCACAATATGTAATTTTTAGAAAGCGATTGAACTATGATTAGCTTTCAAAAAAAAGAATTAATTATTCCTTATACAATTTTATTTATTGTAATGTTTTTGTCAGTTTATCCATTATTGTATATGATCAGTGTATCACTAATGACATCTGGTGAGGCTTCAAACCAATATCTTTTACCTAAAGTTCCAAGATTTGAAAATTACATTGAGGTTTGGTCATCTAATAATTTTCAACAATATACCCTTAACAGTATTATCATAAGTGGTTTAATTGTTATTGGCGTTCTCTGTACTAGTATTCCTGCAGCATATGCCTTTGCAAAAATTCAGTTTCCTTTTAGAGATGTGATTTTCTATTCTTTATTACTATCTCTAATGATACCTGAGATTATTGCTCTTCTACCTCATCTTTTAATTATTAGAGGTAATATATTCCCCTTACCTTTTGGTCCATCATGGATGAATTCATTGCAAGGATTAACAGTGCCGTTTTTCGGTAACGTATTTATTATTTTCTTGTTGCGACAATATATAAAAAAAATTCCAAATGAGTTATGGGATGCTGCTAGGATGGATGGAGCTTCTCATTTTTATTTTTTAAGAAAAGTAGTTATTCCAATGAGTATGCCAATAATTGTTACAGTTTCTTTATTTGCATTTATACTTGCGTGGAACTCTTTTGCTTGGCCATTACTGATATTAACAAAAGAGGATTGGTTCCCAGTTACGGTATCAATTTATAGCTTTATTAGAGAAGCTGGAACACAGTATAATTTGTTAATGGCTGCTTCCCTTATATCTATTTTTCCTGTTTTACTTCTATATTTCTTTACTCAAAGATTATTTTTAGAGAGTATTTCAAATTTTGGTCTCAAACAATAATTGTTAATTGTTAACAATTTTCTGTAATGAAATAGTAATAGAATCGTAGTATTTTATTATTAAATGTTTATTCTAATCTTAGGGGTGTGATTATGTTTAAAAAATTATTGATTAAAGTTGTTTTTTTAACAACATTTTTATTTTCTTCTCAATTATTTGCAGTAACAGCTGCGGATATAGAGAATGCTAATCCAAAAGGTCAAACTGTAGAATTCTGGGTCCAGTATTCAGATGAACGTCTAGACGCTATGAAAGCGAGAGCAGAAAGATTTGAGGCAGAAACTGGAATTACAGTTAACATAACTTATAAAGGACATTACGGTAAAGTTCAGTCAGCAATGATGACATCTGCTGGAACACCAGATCAAGCTGATGTTGCTAGAGGCTATGGAAATGCAGCAGCTGACATGTATCAAATTGGTGCAGCAATGGATCAAAGTATCTTGGCTAACAGCTCAAAATGGGGTGTTACACAAGATGACATAGATGACTGGGGAGCAAACTGGACAGTAGGATTTTCTGGTTATTTTGATGGCAATCCTAAATTACTTCACGAAGTAGGCAAGTCTATTGAAGTTGTTTATTATAATAAAGATTGGCTAGATGAACTTGGTTTATCAGAACCTAAAACTCCAGCTGAATTTGCTGAAGCTGCATGCGCGGCAACGAATAGTACTTTTAGTGGCAGAGTAGGTGATACACCTAGTCTTGGCTATGAAATAGACACAGACGCAAGTAATTTTGCTGCTTGGGTATTTGCTCATGGTGGAGATGTTTTTGATTATGATTCTGGTCAATATATCCTAAATGGACCTGCGGCAGTTGCTGCTATGGAATTTATTCAAGGCATGTCTAATAAGGGATGCGCACAAGTAACGAGAGATAAGTATGCAGATCAACAATATCTTGGTTTAGGTTCTAATTTATTTGCTTTATCATCAACTTCGGGGATTACTTATTTTCAAAGTGCAATTGAAGATGGTTATAACGGAAATTGGGAAATCTCTGTAGTACCTCATACAACTTCTGAACCTGTAATGAACTTATACGGTGGAGGTTTAATTATGGGTAACACTAATAATGCAGATAAAATGGTAGCTGCTTATCAATGGATGAAATACATTACCAATACTGAAAACTCAGCTGTTTGGTCAACTGAAAGTGGTTATGGTTTTGTAAGAACTTCTTCAGCAGACCATCCTTTAATTGTAGCTAAGAGAAATGATCTTCCTCAATATGATAGATCTTTAGGCTTAATAAAGTATGGTAAGGGAGAACCTTCTGTACCAGCTTATTATTCTGTAAGAGGAGAAATTGAAAAAGCTTATGCAGCAATTATTAACGGTGACGATATAATGTCTACTCTTAATAACTTAAATGATGAAGCTAATGCAATTTTGGCTGATGCAATTGAAAACTAATTAATTTCTTTATTTGTTTAAAGGGTGGTTTATAACCACCCTTTTTTATTATGATAATAGTTTGCTCCCTAAAAGACGTACCAGAAGTATGTGAAAGCGTTGAACCAAAATATTTAATTTCTGTAATTGATCCAGGTTACGCACCTGAGACCCCTAAATCTGTTCAAAAACATCTCAAGCTTGGTTTTGATGATATTTTAAAAATAAGCCCAGATAATCATATCTTCAGACTTAATACTGATGAAATTCCTCAATTACCTCCAAATGAGTCACATATTAACTCTATTAAAAAATTTACTGAATCCTGGGATGTAGAAGAAGATATAGTAATTCACTGTTGGTGCGGTGTATCAAGATCAATGGCAACGGCCACATATTTAATGTGCAAAAATAATACACTAAACATTGAGAATAATATAAAATATATCCGTTCTATTGCACCTCATGCAAACCCAAATAAACTTTTAATTAAATTATTTGAGGATATCCTTGGCACTAAAGGACAAATTGCAAAATCATATGAAAAATATCCTAAGACAAAAACATATGATTGCTCTTCAAATTTTGCTCCGATTACACTATTTAATTATGAGGAAATGTTAAAATTTAAATGAAAGAATATGTAAGAACAATATTAGACTATCCAGTTAAAGGTATTCAATTTAGAGACATAACAACTCTTTTACAAGATGCTGGTCATTTTAAACAAGTGATTGATGAAATGACTGAGCCCTGGAAAAATACTGCAATTGACGCTGTATTGAGTATTGAATCAAGAGGTTTTATTATGGCTGGAGCAATTGCATACAATATAGGTGCTGCATTTGTGCCTCTAAGAAAACCTGATAAACTTCCTGGCGAAACTTATAAAGTTTCATACACTTTAGAATACGGTTCTACTGAGATGCATATACATAAAGATGCTTTAGATAATCATAAAAATTTATTAATTATTGATGATTTACTCGCAACTGGCGGAACAGCATTAGCATCAGTAGATTTAATTGAGAAATTTGATAATAAAAATATTGTTGGTGCTGGCTTTATTATTAATCTTCCTGATTTAAATGGTGATAAAAAACTTCAAGAAAGAGGAATTAACATTCACTCACTAATGGATTTTTAATGAATACTGTTCTTGTAGGTTTTAAAAGATCACCTTTTACAATTGCTAATAAAGGACTGTTATCCAAAATAAGACCTGAGGATATTTTATCTCAAGTAATTAATGATTTAATAAAAACAACAAATATTAATAAAGATGATATTGAAGATATAATAGCAGGATGTGCATATCCTGAAGGTGCACAAGGTTATAACATTGCTAAAATAGTTTCTTTTATGACTAATATGCCTGA
>CACJEE010000014.1 GCA_902592345.1 uncultured Alphaproteobacteria bacterium | reverse complement strand
ATTCATTAAGTCTGAAGAATCTAAAAAAGGACCTTTTTTAATTTTCTGCCTAGCTAAGAAAAATATTCTTTCAAAAACATCTACCCTTAACGCAAAATTATTAACCTTTATGTATCCAATAGCCGACCAATATTCTTTTTTCATTTCATTCTGAATATCAAAAGATACCCTGCCATCTTTTGGTAATGGTGCTGGACCATCAAATTTATAATCATTAAACAAGCACCACAAAAGAGCAGAAAGCTCCATTGGTGCTTTCTTTAAAAAATTAGGAACAAAAAAATACTTTGCTCCTA
The DNA here is from genome assembly GCA_902592345.1 of uncultured Alphaproteobacteria bacterium. GTDB lineage: Bacteria > Pseudomonadota > Alphaproteobacteria > HIMB59 > CACPNW01. Next base: position 31,031 of record CACJEE010000014.1, on the reverse strand, counting down.
TTCGAATACCTGATTTAGATATTATATTTTTATCTTCCTCTGATATATTTTTTAAATAGTCACTAAATTGCTCTATTGGAAGTGTGCCTAGGTTTTCAAAAATATTAAATTTTATAGCCCTTAGATTGGCAGATATATTCTTACTATTGTCTGCTTTAAGTGGCCATAATAATACTTTGATTAATTCATCTATCCACTTTTGCAGTTTCGCTGAAATAAGTAACCTGTTTTCGCTACTGATATATTCACTATTTAAAGCCTCTGCAATAGGATTAGATATATTGGAGCCTTTTGTTAGATATCCTATAACTTCTTCTCCCCAAAAAATATTTATGCCTTTACTAAAATTAATTTCGTTAATTTTGCCAAAGCTTATTGACTCATTAGGAGCATTTAAAAAATCATTAATTTTTTCTTCAATCATTATTCTAACTAATTTTTTTACATGAGTTAGAGAGAAAAGAGAATGAGAAATTGCATCTTTATTTAATTTTAAATTAAAACCATAAAGTGTTCCGTATTCTGTATTATTAATAGTGATAGTTTTGTCATTATTTACAGTTATATCTTGATTTAAATCATCATTATTAGAATTAATGAAATATTTTGAAGTTAAGTCAACAAATCTATTAGTTAATCCCTGATGGAGATTATCAGATAAATCATTTTCAATTTTTTTAGTAATTTCCTGCCAATATTTTTCATTATCAATCCAATTTTGATGATTTGATATGTATGTCCATGTTCTGACTTGAGAAATTTTTAATGAAAGTTCTTCTATTCCACCATTAAAATTTTGAAGTCCTAAAATATTTTTTTCGAGCCATAATTTTGGTATTTTTTCATTTTTTATTAAAAGTAAAAAAATTGTCTTAAGAAACTGAAGATAAGTATCATTAAATAATTTCTGAAAATCTGGAATTCTACATACATCCCATAATACTTTTATTCTATCTTTGTTTGTTAGTAATTTCCTAATATCTTTGTCATCTATTAAAAATCTAAAATTTAATTCATCTGCTGCATTTTTTTTGTGAATAAAATAATTATGAACAGGAAACTGCTTTAAACTTGCAAGAAAATTTTCAACACTTGAAAAATCATACAAGGTATTTCTCCAATAAATTCTAGTAATTGAATCAAAGTTGCTTTCTTCAATATTTTGAATAGTTTTTGTGTCTATTTCTCCAGCGTTTTTTAATAATGAAAAAGTTCCATTATTTTCATATCTTCCTGCCCTTCCTGCTATTTGACCTATTTCAATTGGTCTTAAATTTCTTTTGAATTTCCCATCAAATTTTTCAATAGAAGAGAAGGCTACATGATCAATATTTAAATTCAAACCCATGCCAATTGCATCAGTAGCAACAAGGTAATCTACTTTTTTTTCTTCATACATTTCTACTTGAGAGTTTCTGGTTCTTGGACTTAATGATCCCAGAACAACTGCTGCCCCACCTCTATGAGATCTAAGGCTTTCAGCCAGTTCATAAACGCTATTTATATTAAATGCGATTACAGCTGTTCTAGGTTTAAGTTTTGAAAAATTCTTATTAGATGTAAAGCTTAGTTTTGAAAATCTTTCTCTGCTTTCAATTTTTATATTAGAAAAAATTTTTAACAATAAGGACTTTATTGTTAACGAGCCTAATAATATTGTTTCAAAATCCCCTCTTGTATTTAATATGTGCTCAGTAAATATATGACCTCTCTCATAATCTGATGCTAATTGTACTTCATCGATAGCTACACATTCTACATTTAAATTTTTAGGAATAGACTCCACGGTGCAGAAAAAATATTTTGCCTCTTTTGGTATAAATTTTTCTTCACCAGTTATTAATGCAACATTATTTATTCCAACTCTTTTAACTGCTTTGTCATAGTTTTCTCTTGCTAATAAACGTAATGGGAAACCAAATATTCCAGATTGATAGGACATCAATCTATCAAAGGCTAGGTAAGTTTTGCCAGTATTAGTAGGACCTAAAATGGCTATTAAATTACCACCAACTTCACTCACTAATTTTAAGATGCTTTTTTAATAATTGAATTTAACACGTATTGAAGAATTCCACCATGTCTGTAATAATCCAGTTCTTTAATTGTATCTATTCTGCAAAGAAGTTTTATAATTCTTTTTTGATCTGATTGAATCTCACAATAAAGTTCTGAGTTTGTGCTGATGTTAGCTAAGCCTTTAATCGAAATTATCTCACTTCCATTAAGTTTTAGTGATTTTTTGTTTTGCTTTTCTGTAAACTGTAAAGGCAAAACACCCATACCAATTAAGTTTGACCGATGTATTCTCTCAAAACTTTCGGCAATTACAGCTTTTACCCCTAATAATTTAGTCCCTTTAGCAGCCCAGTCTCTGGAAGAACCAGTTCCATATTCTTTACCTGCAAAAACAACAAGAGGTACATTGTTCTCTTCATATTTAATTGCAGCATCATAAATCGACATTTTTTCATCTTGATCAAAAAACTTAGTAACTCCTCCTTCTATTCCAGGAACAATTTCATTTTTAATGCGAATGTTAGCAAAAGTGCCTCTCATCATTATTTCATGATTTCCTCTTCTAGAGCCATAAGAATTGAAGTCTTTTCTGCTTATTTGTCTCTCTTTTAAATATTTACCTGCAGGACTATCTAATTGTATTGCGCCTGCTGGGGAGATGTGATCAGTTGTAACACTGTCGCCAAGCATAGCAAGAATTCTTGCATTAATTATATCTTCAATCTGATTTTTTTCATCAGTAAAAAAAGGTGGGTGTTTTATATAAGTGCTTGATGCACTCCAAGCATAAGTCTTGTCCGAAATGCTTTCTATTGATTGCCAATTTTGATCACCATTATAAATCTCCTTATATCTTTTTTTAAACATTTCAGTAGATATTGAATTGTCTACTATTTCATTTATTTCAGATGTAGAAGGCCATAAGTCCCTAAGAAAGACCTCTTTTCCTAACTTACTTATTCCAATAGCTTCATTAAAAATATCAATATTCATATTACCTGCAATGGCAAAAGCTACAACCAAAGGAGGTGAGGCTAAAAAATTTGCCTTTACTTCTTGATGAACTCTACCTTCAAAGTTTCTATTGCCTGATAAAACTGAACATACTGTTAAATTGGTATTTTTTATTTCATTAGAAATCCAGTCCTCTAGCGGTCCCGAATTACCTATGCAGGTAGTGCAGCCATAGCCAACCAAATTAAAACCAATTTGGTTAAGATATTTGGACAAGTTTGCTTTATCTAAATAATCACTAACTACTTTACTTCCAGGCGCTAAGCTTGTTTTAACCCACGGCTTTGCAGACAAACCTAATTCTACAGCTTTTTTTGCAACTAAGCCCGCAGCAATCATAACATTAGGGTTTGAAGTGTTTGTACAGCTTGTTATGGCTGCAATCACAACATCACCAGATTGAAGTTTATTATTAGTAATTGATTTATCATAAGGAGTATTATCAATTGTTTTAAATACTTCGGGAATATCTCTAACAAGTATCTTATCTTGTGGTCTTTTTGGACCTGAAACTGATGGTTCTACTTTATTTAAATCTAAACTAATTTTTTCATCAAAATTAGGATTGTAAGTATCATTAGTCCACATCTTTTGCATTGATGTATATTTTTTTACAATATTAATTTGATGCTCATTTTTACCAGATAACTTCAAATACTTTATTGTTTCTTTATCTGTAGAAAAAAAACCACATGTCGCACCGTACTCAGGTGCCATATTAGAAATTGTTGACCTGTCTGAAAGAGATAAATTCTTTAAGCCCTTACCATAAAACTCTACAAATTTTCCAACCACCCCGTGCTTCCTTAGTATTTCAGTTATAGTTAAAACTAAATCTGTAGCAGTAATGCCTTCTTGAAGCTTACCATTTAACTTGAAACCTAAAACTTTTGGAATATTCATAGATATCGGTTGACCTAACATTGCAGCTTCTGCCTCTATCCCACCAACACCCCAACCTAAAACTGAAAGTGCGTTAACCATTGTTGTATGACTGTCAGTTCCGACAACTGAGTCAGGATAGAGATAATTATGTTCACCAATATTACTTGACCAAATAGTAGTTGCAATATTCTCAAGGTTTACTTGATGACATATTCCTCCACCCGGTGGTGCTACATAAAAATTATCAAAAGCGTATTGGCCCCATTTTAAAAATTCATACCTTTCTTTATTTCTTTCAAATTCTTTTTTTACATTTTCTTCATAGGCTTTATCATTTCCAAAATTATCAACCATAACAGAGTGATCTATTATAAGATCCACTCTTGATAATGGATTAATTTTATTAGGATCGATTCCCTTCTCGTTTAATGCATCCCTCATTGCAGCTAAATCAGCTACTACTGGAACACCTGTAAAATCCTGCATAAGAACTCGTGTTGGTAAAAATGAAATTTCGAAATTATCCTTAATACTATTAATTTTTTTGCATAAATTATTGATCATCTCTTTAGTGACTGACTCACCATCTTCATTTCTAATTAAGTTTTCCAAAATAACTTTTATTGAATTAGGAATTTTAGATAAATCAAAATTATACAAACTGGCGAGAGTATTTAAGTCAAAATACTTATAATTTTTATTATCAATAGTTATATCTTTAAATGCATCGAATGAATTGAGAGATTCCATATTAAATATATAGTTTTTTAAAAAAATACTTACACATAATTGATAATATTTAAAAAATAAAAAATTATTTAGCTCTGTAATAAGTTTTTACCTAATAATACTAAAAAAAAAATTGTATACCTGTTTTGTAAATTTTTAATTAGAATTCTGCGAAAAAAACGAATATAAATAAAAAAAATTTATAAAAAAATACTAAAAATTTTTCATCTTTAATAGATTTTCTTATATTGTTGACTTTGCGCGTAAGTTTTGGGAAAAAAAGAAAGCCTTTTATGTTTGTCACTTATTTTAAGTGATGATGGAGGGGGGTTCCTCCACTTTAACCCAATACAAGGAGCATTAAATGGCAAAGAAGAAAAAGAAAGCTGCAGCTAAGAGAAGAAAAGCAGCACCTAAGAGAAAGAAAGCAGCACCTAAGAGAAAGAAAGCTGCTCCTAAGAAGAAGAAAAGAGCGGCACCTAAGAAGAAGAAAAGAGCTGCTCCTAAGAGAAAGAAAGCAGCACCTAAGAAGAAAAAGAAGGCAGCTAAGAAGAAGAAAAGAGCTGCTCCTAAGAAAAAGAAAAAGGCTGCAAAGAAAAGAAGAAGATAGTCTATTTTCTAGAGTTAGAAAAAAAAATATATTTTTTTTCTTTTTCTTAATTTTTCTAAAAATTACAAAAAACGGGGGTAACCCCGTTTTTTATTGTGTAATGAATAAAATACTTTTAATCAGTCGATATGCTTCTCATTAACAATTTGTCTTTTTCAAGAAATGATAACATAATATTCCAGAATTTAAATTTATCATTAAGTAATCGAAGCATAACACAAATTAGAGGTAAAAATGGTTCAGGTAAAACAACTTTCATTAACGTAGTTTTAAATTTTTTAGAATCCAAAACAGGAGAAATATTTTGGGAAGGTAAAAATATAAAAAAAAATATTTTCAATTTTTATAATAAAACAACATTTATAATGGATCATAATACTTGTACAAGAAAGATGACTGTCCTGGATAACATAAATTTTTGGAGTAGATTATCTTCTTCAAAATTAACTAAAGATGAAATTGTATTATTGTTGGAAACTTTTAATATACAAAAATATCAAAATATTAAAACAATGTATTTATCTTCTGGGGAAATAAGAAAGCTAGAATTGCTTAGACTGATTCTAGAGCAGAAAAAATTATGGATTCTAGATGAACCATATAATCACCTAGACGATTTATCTATAGAAATACTGAATCAAACTTTTATTGATCATATAAACAAAGATGGAGTTATTTTATTTACATCACATTTAAAGCCAAGTATCGATAATTTAGAGGTTATAGACTTATAATATGATGCTGATAAATAAAATATTCTTATTTTTTAAAAGGGAAGCAAAGCTATTTTATAGCAATATTGCAGATCTTTTTTCAAATATTTTATTTTTTTTCTTATCTATTTTTATTTTTGTGTTTGCTTTAGGCGCAGATGAACAGCTTCTAAGAAATGTGGGTATGGGAATAATCTGGAGCTTATTGCTTTTAAGTTCTACTCTTAGTTTAAGAAAGTTCTATGAAGATGATTTCAATAATAGTGTTATTAAAATTATCCATATGGGTGGCATAAGTTATGAATTGATTGTTTTTCTTAAAATACTGTCACATTTTTTCTTTGTTCAAATACCTTTCTTAGCTTCTATTCCAATAGCTTGTGTTTTTTTTAATCTCCCAATTAATGAGGTCTATAATTTAATTTTAACATTTATTATTGGTTCATTTATTTTGTCTTGTTTAGGATCTATTTCAGCATCAATGAATTTATTAAACAAAACTAACTTTTCAATTGGAAGTTTAATTGTTCTTTTATTTTTTATACCAGTCATTATTTTCTCAATTGGTACAAATAATTCTGAAAGTGATTTCAACTCTCTAATAAGTTTGCTTTTGGGTATAGCTTTGATATTTTTAGGTATTTCCCCATGGTCTAGCGCTGCCTTTATCAAATTAGCTTTAAGGAATAAGTGATGTTTAATTTTTTAATAAATCCTTACAAATTTAATAAGTTTGTAGACATCATATTTAAACCACTTGTAATTCTTACATTGCTGGTTCTTATAGCAGGATTATTTTTAGTTTATTTCTCACCATTAGATTATCAACAAGGTTTAACAGTAAAAATTATGTATATACACGTTCCATCAGCTTGGTTAGCGCTTCTAACCTATGCTATCATGACTATCTACAGCATCATTGGGCTTGCTTTTAAAATCCCATTCAGTTTCATAATTAACAAAGCAATAGCACCTATTGGTGCTGTATTTACTATATTATGTTTATTTTCTGGATCAATGTGGGGAAAGCCAATGTGGGGAACTTGGTGGGTATGGGATGCAAGATTAACATCTGTTGCTATCTTATTCATTGTATATTTATTGATAATTTTTCTAAACCATGCTTTTGAAAATAGGGAGGTTAGAGAAAAAACTATAGCAATATTTATTCTAATAGGCTCAATTAATCTTCCTATTATTAAATTCTCTGTTGATTGGTGGAATACTTTGCATCAACCAGCAAGCATAAGCAAGCTTGCATCTCCTTCAATTGATATTTCTATGCTTCAACCTCTTTTAGTGATGACTGTTGCTTTTAGCTTAGTTGGGCTGATAATTGCCATTTTGAGAATAAAAGCAGAGATTTTAATGAGAAAGAATTATTTATAGCTCTTTGTGACTTTTAGTCATCCCTTTATCTATTATTAAATTTTATATAATAAAGGTTATGTATTTTTGGTTTGTTTTCATTACCTACGCTTCAGCTTTTTTTTTAATTTTTGGACTACTATTTTTATCATATTTAAAATTAAAAAATCTTAAATAATTATGAGTTTAAGATTTCAAAGATTAATATTAATATTAACTACATTAGTAATGTTAGGTGCTGCGCTATTACTAATACTATTTAATACAAAACAGAATATTGTTTTTTTTTATACACCTAGTGAATTAATTGAAAATAAAATAACTTCAGGAGTAAAAGTAAGAATTGGAGGGTATGTAAAAAAATCTTCAATTAAAAAAAAATCTATTAACTCATATGAGTTTAAAATTACTGATAATAAAAATGAAATACTCATATTTTATAATGGTATATTACCAGACTTATTTAGAGAAGGTCAGGGCACTGTAATTGAAGGCTCAATTATTGATCAAGATACTGTCAACGCTTCAAAAGTTTATGCAAAGCATGATGAAAATTATATGCCTGCCTCAATAAAAAAAGAGCTAGAAAAAAATAATCAATGGAAAAAAGAATATAAATGATTTCATTAATTGGTTTTTCTTCTTTGTGTTTGTCTACCTTTTTTTCTATTTTATTTTTAATTCCTAATTCAATTTTTAAAATAAATATTAAATTTTTTTTATTATTTTTTAGATTTTCAACAATATTAATTTGTATTTCATTTAGCTCATTAATAACAGCATATATTAAATCTGATTTTTCAAATTTTAATGTTTTTCAAAACTCTCATTCAGAGAAACCTTTGATTTACAAAATTGCAGGTGCTTGGGGCAATCATGAGGGATCTATTTTGTTATGGCTTTGCATGATTTCAATTTATGGTTTTTTGTATTCTTTAATGAGTAAATCGCTTGATGATTTTAAAATTAATGTATTAAAAATTCAAAGCTCGATTTTTTTAATTTTTGCTTTTTTTATTATTTTTACATCAAATCCTTTTTTAATTAATTCTGTAGAGGTAAATGAAGGTCTTGGATTAAATCCCATTTTACAAGATCCAGCTTTAGCAATACATCCTCCAATGCTTTATTTAGGATATGTAGGATTTTCGTTGGTATTTAGTTTAGGAATTGCAAGTTTATTGTCAAAAAATGATGATAAAAATTGGCTAATCGAAACAAAAAGATGGTCAATAATAAGTTGGACCTTCCTAACAGCTGGTATAGCTCTTGGTTCTTATTGGGCTTATTATGAGCTTGGATGGGGTGGATGGTGGTTTTGGGATCCTGTAGAAAATATTTCATTAATGCCTTGGATAGTTGGTTTGGCATTAGTACATTCATTGTTAATGACAAGAGGTGAACAAGCTATTGAAAGATGGATAATCTTTTTATCAATACTTTGTTTTTCTTTAAGTATTTTGGGTACATTTTTAGTTAGATCAGGAATTTTGACCAGTGTACATTCTTTTGCTTCCGATGCCTCAAGAGGTCTTTTTATTTTACTAATATTCTTTTTAACTACAGGTTTTGGCTTATTAGTATTTTTAGTGAAGTCCCCAATAAAAAAAAATCATTTAAATTTACTTTTAATAAACAAAACTTCAGCTTTGATTATTAATAATATTCTTATGATAATAGCTATGCTTACAATACTTTTGGGGACAATTTATCCAATTATTATTGAAGTGCTAACAAATACTCGAATCTCAGTAGGAGGACCGTACTTTAACTCAACAGTATTGCCAGTTCTTTTACCCGGTTTCTTGTTAATGAGTATTGCTCCAGTACTTTCCTGGCAATCAAATAAAATAAAAAAATTCAGAGTTTATGTTGTATTTTTTTTATTTTTAAGTTTTCTCGCACTTATACATTCCTACTTTACTGTTTTTAACACATGGGGGTTTTTAGGTTTAATCTTAGGTTCGTGGATAATTTTAGCCTCTATTATATCTATTATTTTAAGATTTAAATTTTTAATATCCTTAAATTATATAAAATCAATTAATAGTTTCATTGCCCATATTGGTGTAGGTCTAATGATATTAGGAATTACTTTTTCTAGCATTTACCAAAAGGAATACAGTTTTAATATTTCAGTAGGGGAAGAAATAAATATTAATAATAATATTTTAAAACTTGAAAATATCAAAGTGGTAGAAAATAAAAATTATCAGTCATTGATGGCTGTCTTCAGCCTCAGAAAAAAAGGTGAATTAATTGATTATATTTTACCAGGAAAAAACTACTACCCTGTCTCAAAGATGATTACAACTGAAGCAGGTATATATCATGATTGGTTAAAGGATATTTATATAACGCTTGGTAATGAAGAAGATAGTACTTGGAACATAAAAATATATTTAAACCCTCTGGTAAGTTTCATATGGATTGGTGTATGTATAATGATATTTTCTGGATTTATTGCTATTTTTAAAAAATGAGAAAAATAATTAAATTTGTTCCTTTGATTCTATTGATTGTTGTTTGTGGTTTTTTTCTTTTATTTATAATATTTGAAAAAGATCCAAGTAATCCACCTAGTGCATTGTTAAATAAAGACATGCCTAAATTTTCAACTTCTAGTTTATATAATAAAAATATTAAGTTATCATCTGATAACCTTAAAAAAAATGTTCATTTATCAGTCAATACAAATGTAGCCACTACAGAAGATAATTTAGAAAAATATACACTTATAAATTTTTTTGCATCTTGGTGTACGCCATGCAGAGCTGAACATCATTTATTTTTTGAAATAAAAGAAGATTATCCAAATGTATTTTTATTAGGCATTTCCCATAAAGACAGTCCAGCAGATTCAAAAAAATATTTAAGTGAGGAAGGGAATCCATATTCTTTTGTTGGTCTTGATCAAAATGGAAAAATAGCTCTTGAATTTGGGGTTTTTGGTTTACCTGAGACATTTCTCATAAACAATGATGGCAAAATAATATTTAAACATATGGGTGCATTAACAAAAAAAATTATAGAAGATGAAATATCAGTATTTTTTTAGATATATATTTTATTTTTTTTTTATATTTTATTCTAATTCTGCCCTCTCAATTGATAGCTTAAATGATAAAGTAAAAAAATTAACACTGGAGTTAAGATGTATGACATGTCAAAATCAAAGCGTCTACGATTCAGACTCTGATTTTGCAAAAGACATAACAACTCTAGTAGAAGATAAATTTAAAGAAGGTCTTAGTGAAAAAGAAATCAAGGTTTTTTTAACCAAAAGATACGGGGAATATATTTTATTTAGGCCTTATTTTAATATAAAAAATCTACTTTTATGGCTTTTTCCTTTTATATTATTAATACTTTCATTAGGTTTTTTTATCAAAGGCTTGAAAAAATACTAAACATAATAAGTATTTAATTTGTTTTTTTGGATTTAGGCTATAGAACTTCCCTATAAATATATCAAATTACTTTCTTAAAGTAATACACAAGGAGGAAGTGTGAAAAAAATTTTATTAATCTTATTTTCATTAAGCATTTTAAGCTTAACAACTATAAGTAATGCTAAATCTATAAGAATAGGTACTGAAGGTGCTTATCCACCATGGAATAATTTAAATTCTGCAGGCGATCTTGAAGGTGCTGAGATTGATTTTGGTAATGAAGCATGTGCAAGAATGGGCGTAGAATGTGAATGGGTAACTCAAGATTGGGATGGAATTATACCAGCTCTACTTCAGGGAAAATATGACATCATCATTGCTGGTATGTCTATTACTGAAGAGAGAAAAGAAAAGGTAAACTTTACAAACGGATATATGACTGATGGTGCACGTTTCGCAGTGTTAAAAGGAAGTGGCCTTGAAGGTTTATCAGTTGCTAAATTTACAGGAGGAGTTAACAAAGTTAACTTAAACAATGCAGGTGGAAAAGAACAAGCTGCTATTGGTCAACTAATTGCAGCAATGAATGGCTCTACGGTTTGCGTTCAGTCTTCAACTATTCATCAAAACTTTTTAGAAAAACATATGTCTGGAGCTGTTAAAGTTAAATTGTATCAAGCGGTTGATGATCACAATTTAGACTTAGCTGCTGGCAGGTGTGATGCTATTCTTGCTGATGTTGGATCTATAATTGACTTTATGGAATCTGATGGAGGTGTTGATGTAGCTTTCACTGGACCGACTTTTTCAGGTGGAGTATTTGGAGATGGTGTTGGCGGTGCAGTTAGAAAAGAAGACACTGACATAGTAGATATGTGGAATAAAGCTATTGCTGAAATGTCAGCTGATGGCACAACTGCTGAAATCACTAAAAAATGGTTTGGCAGAGATATTTCTATGTAAAAAAATTTTATAAATATACAATAGCGGTCTTTTTATAGGCCGCTTTTTTTATGTTAAACAAACAGCCTTCAAAAGAATATATAAAAAATATAAATTACTATAAAAAAATGCATTTAGAGGGTTACACTCTGATTGATGGAAGGAAAAGAAACCCTGTAGATGCTTATAATGGTAAAAGTACTTTAATATATGCAAAATTAATAAAAGAAATTATTGAAAAAAATAACATAAAAACCATGCTAGATTATGGATGTGGAAAAGGTTTTTATTATGACAATTCATTTAATTCAAATGGTTTAAATATTAAATCTCTAAGAAATTATTGGAATATTAACATAGATTTATATGATCCATGTTATGATAGGTATTCTGTCTTAAATCATAAAAAAAAATTTGACCTTACTATATGTATAGATGTGCTTGAACATATACCTACTTCGGATATTGATTGGGTTTTGCAAGAAATATTTGGAAAGACAAAAAAATATGTTTTTTTAAATATTGCTTGTTATCCAGCCATAGCATTGCTTCCAAATAACGAAAATGCCCATATAAACATTAACTCACCTCAATGGTGGCACCAAAAAATTTTAGATTTTAAAAAAAATCTTAATGAAATTAAGATAATTTGTATTTGTAGTATTAAAGAAAATGATGTGATTAAGCATTTCCCTTTGCAATATGATGATAAATTAATTAATTACGAGACCAAATGAATTCACTTTTAGGATTAATAATACAAATTATAAATTTATATCAATTCATATTATTGATTTATATCATCGCAACTTGGTTGTTAAATTTTAACATAATCAACTCATCTAATCGTTTTGTATATAGTGTTATGGAGGCTATGTATCGACTGTGTGAGCCAAGCTTGAAGTTAGTTAGAAAATACATACCAAACTTTGGAACTATAGATATATCTCCGATAATTGTATACTTAGGTTTGTGGTTTATTAAAAGTTTACTAATTGAATATTGGCCGAGATAGCATGACAAAATTAATTAATGGCAAAGAAATTGCTCAGAATCTTAGAAATGAACTTAAAAATGAAATAAATAATTTAAGATCTAAAACAGGAAAAGTGCCAGGCTTGGCTGTTGTTCAAGTAGGCAATGTTGCTGCAAGTAGTGTTTATGTTAAAGCAAAAACAAAAAGTGCAAAAGAGGTTGGTATAGATGTAATTGATCATCACTTACCTGAGAAAACAACTGAAAAAGAATTATTAGAGGTTGTAGATACATTAAATAATCAAAATAATGTTAATGGAATACTTGTACAACTACCCCTTCCAAAACATATCAATGAGCAAGTTGTGTTAGACTCAATTCATCATGACAAAGATGCAGATGGATTTCATCCATTAAATGTTGGCAAACTATCAGTTGCAAGTCATAATGATGAAAATTTACTTATACCTTGCACTCCATATGGCTGTCTAATAATGCTGAAAGGTCTAGGTATTAATCTTAGTGGGAAGGATGCGGTAATAATCGGAAGATCGAACATTGTTGGTAAACCAATGGCGCAGCTTTTATTAAAAGAATCTTGTACTGTTACAATTGCTCACTCAAAAACTCAAAACTTAAAAGAGGTATGTTCCAATGCTGATATTGTTGTTGCTGCAGTTGGAAGGCCTGAAATGGTAAAAGGAAGTTGGATAAAAAATGGTGCTGTAGTTATAGATGTTGGTATTAATAGAATAGAAATAAATGTAAATGGAGAAAAGAAAAACAAGCTAGTTGGTGATGTTGATTTTGTAGAAGCGGAAAAAAATGCTTCTGCAATTACACCTGTTCCATTTGGAGTTGGCCCGATGACAATTGCTTGTTTATTAAGAAACACAATGATTGCATTTAAAAATGCACAAAAAATCTAATTGCCAATAATTGAAATAATTTTATCATAAACATAATCTACGCTAATAGAATGCCTTGCATCTTTGCAATGTTTGCAGATATATCCCACTGCTCCACATGGTGAGTCAGGGTGATCAAAGTAGATGTTTTCATGAAAATTATATCCAGTAACTTTTGGATGTATCCAGCCGCCAAAATATAGAACGGCTTTTTTGTCCAATGCTGCTGCAGCATGTCCAAAACCTCCTTCTGGACCTAAAAAAAGATCACACTCCTTCATTAATGCACATGCAATTCTAAAATCAAAATCTATTGAAGAATAATATGTCCCGTCATATCTTTCACTTTTCTCATGTTTAGACTGAATTATTAGGTAATTATCCTTTAACTTTAAAATTAATTCTTTCCAATTGGAGCCCCCCCAGTCTTTATTTTTCATTTTATAGTAATAATAATTATGATCAATTTTTGTTGATGTTGACTCAAAAAAAATTACTGCTTTAAATTCCGTACTGTTAATTTTTTTCCAATGATCTTTTGCTTCATCTAAAATTATTTTAGCTTTATTTTTTTCATCCTCTGTAAAATATAATCTTCCTGGAACTGGACTAAACTTCATATTCCATTTCCTATTGCTTTTATTGCTATTTTTATAATCTATATAAGGTCGATTTCTACTATGATAGTCTATAAAATGTATAGGTTTGTTTTTGTCAACCCTATCTATTGGTGTTATGTTTGGGTTGTTTAAATAAATTAAAGAATTATAAAATTTTTTTTCTTCTAAGCTACCTATTACAATTTGTTTGTTTTTATGTTTCTTTTTTTCTTGTTCAGCGAAAGCTGTTATCATTAGATCATCCCCGAGACCCATTACTTACCTCAATTTTTTAGTCTTAATGAATTTATTTTAATAAACCCTTCCGCATCTCTTTGATTATAGTCACCTGCTTCATCAAACGAAACAAGTGATAAATTATATTTACTAAAAGGGGATCTTCTACCCTTGACAATAACGTTTCCTTTATAAAGTTGTAATCTAACTTCTCCAGTTACTTTCTTTTGAGTGGAGTCTATCAAACTTTGCATACTTAATCTTTCAGAAGAAAACCATAAACCATTATAAATAGTTTCTGCATATTTAGGCATTATTTCATCTTTTAAATGTGCTTCACCTCTATCCAATGTAATACTTTCAATCGCTCTGTGTGCTTTAGCCAAAATTGTTCCACCTGGAGTTTCATATACCCCTCGTGACTTCATTCCAACAAAACGATTTTCAACAATATCCTCTCTTCCAATTCCATGATTTAAACCATACTCATTTAGTTTAGATAATAACTCGTGAGCTTTCATTTTTTGTTGATTTATTGAAACCGGATCTCCTTTCTCAAATGATATTATTATTTCATCTGGGGTAGAATTTGCATCTTCAATAGACTTAGTTCTTGAAAATACATATTCAGGTGCATCAGTCCATGGATCTTCAAGAATTTTACCTTCTGATGAACTATGAAGTAAATTTGCATCTGTACTAAACGGAGCTTCTCCACGTTTATCTTTTGGAATTTTTATTTGATACTTTTCAGCAAAATTAATTAAGTCATTTCTTGAGTTAAGTTCCCATTCTCTCCAAGGTGAAATAACTTCAATTTTTGGGTTATTTGCATAATAACTTAATTCAAATCGAACTTGATCATTGCCCTTACCAGTAGCACCATGTGCAACAGAAATTGCGCCAACCTCTTTTGCAATTTCAACCTGTTTTTTTGCTATTAAAGGTCTCGCTATTGCAGTACCTAAAAAATACATTCCCTCATAAAGAGCATTTGCTCGAAACATTGGAAAGACATAATCTTTTACAAACTCCTCTCTCAAATCTTCTATAAAAATTTCCTCTACTCCAAGTGACTTAGCCTTATCTTTAACTGAATCAAGCTCCTCACCTTGTCCCAAGTCAGCAGTAAATGTAACAATGGGACATTCATATTTTACTTGAAGCCATTTTAGTATAACACTTGTATCTAATCCTCCAGAATAAGCTAAAACAATTTTCTTTGACATCTTAACAGTCATTATTCAAAAGATTTACTGCATTAGTAAATCCTTTTAAGGTGTAAGTATCGTTTGTTATAGTTCCTCTTGCGGACACTCCAGTAAGAGTTAGCTCAAGGCCTTTTTTCATTGCATAAATAACTTTTTTATCATCATTGGCCCAAGCAGTTTCAGATGAGTCTTTAGTTGAGAAAAAATCAAAATTTGCATTATCTATTTTAACATTAATTTTTTTATCAAGATTATAATTGTAACCAGCCTCGATCTGAATAATATTTTCTTCACTGCCAATAATTTTATAAACAAGAATATAATTATCACCACGCTTTTTTGTTTCAGGTAGGTCAGATTTAATTGGCGATGAAACTATATAACACCAGTCTTCATCTTTTACAAAAGACCATTTCCCTTTTTCTATTGAAAGAGATTGTTTGGTAATCAAAATTGCAAAAACAGCCAATAAAATAAATATCTTTTTTTTCATGTAATAAAGTATATTTTTGTTATTATACCATTCTATAAAAGTATTAAAGTTTAAGATTAATAAAATTATTATGGAAAATGAAAAACTAATTGGTCTTGCATTAAAAATTTCTAAAAATAGAGATGAGAAGGCTTTCTCTGAATTATTTGATTTTTTAGCCCCTAAGATCAATGCTTACTACCTGAAAAATAACTTAAGTTTTGAACAATCCGAAGAATTAACTCAGGAAGTCCTTAGTACAATTTGGACAAAGTCAAATTTATTTGACCCTGAAAGATCTAAGTTTATTACTTGGACCTTCACAATAGCTAGAAACAAAAAAATTGATTTCTATAGAAAGACAAAAAATAAAAGGGCGGACGATGAGGATATTAGACATTTTTTATATCAAAATAATAAAATCAACGATTATGATTTTGAGTCATCAATAAATAAAATCAGACAAGAATTAGATGAAAATCAACAAAAATTGCTAAAAATGAGCTTTTTTGAGCAAAAAAGTCATAAAAAAATAGCTGAAGAACTTGAAATTCCTCTTGGCACAGTTAAATCAAGAATAAGATCCACACTTAATAAAATGCAAAAAATATTATCATGAATATAACTACTCAAAAAAACGAACTTATTTTTGGTTATTCCAGTGGTAACTTAGGGGAAGCTAAATCGCTTTTCGTTTCAATGTACCTCTTTCTAAATAGCGTTGCAGCAAAAAAAGCTTCAATATTTGATAATTTTTTGGCTGATAACTTTAATGACTTAGAAGAAGTTGCTCCAAAAAAATTAAATTATAAAGATTGTATAACTGAGAACTATAAAGAAAACTTAGAATATAAAATAGGTAAAAATTATAACCCTCTCACTAACCTAATAGGCAATATTGATAATATTAAATGGAAATCAATTTATAAAGGTTTTAGAGAATTTAACTTACCATTGAAAGATAATGATACTATTAAACTAATAAAAATGGATCCAGGAACTTCTGTTCCTTTACACTCACATAATGGAAAAGAATATATTCTAGTAATTGATGGAAGTTTTTCTGACGAATATGGTGAATATAAAAAGGGTGATATGCAAATAAATGATCAAAATATTAAACACCACCCAACTGCTTGTAATAAGAATGGTTGTGTCTGTATATCTATAACTGAGAATGATGTGATCTTCTTTGGTAAGTTTGCTTCAATATTAAATCTATTTACATTTATAAAATCATTTTTTAAGTAAATTTTAAATTTTGCTTTATAATGAGGTATGAGCAAAGTAACAACCCTATTTTATCGAGGAAAATTAATTGAAAGTAGCCATAACATTAAATGTTACATTGGTTCTGTTGATGATAAATGTATATTTACAACTAACAATGACAATGATTTTATATACCCAAGATCTTCCATAAAAATTTTTCAAGCGATACCTTTTGCGTCTTCAAATGCTTTTAAGGTATTTAATTTAAATCAAAAACAAATTGCTCTTTCTTGCTCATCGCATTGTGGAGAAGATTTTCATATTAGAGAACTAAAAAAATGGATCAAAAAAACTAAATTAAAATTATCTAGCTTAAAATGTGGAGTACATAATCCATTAGATAGCAAATCAACAAAAAAGCTTTTTCTCTCGGGCAATAAACCTAATCAACTTTACAATAATTGTGCTGGAAAACACTTAGCTATGCTAACAGCTTGTAAACTTAATAAATTTACTATCAATGATTACTTAGATTTTGATCATCCTCACCAAATCAAAATACGATCTATTTTTTCAAAATTTACTGAAGAAAAAATATTGATGAAAAATTATGGTGTAGATGGTTGCAGTGCACCTCAATATTCTTTTAAAATTAAACAGCTTGGTAAAGCTCTATCAAATCTCTATAAAAGCTATAACTCTAAGTTTGAATATTCTTTTGATATAAAAATTATGATCGACTCAATATTAAAGAACCCTTTATTTATTGGTGGAAGTAAAAACCTTGACAGTAATTTAATTAAAATTTCCAATGGCAATATGTTCTGTAAAGGTGGTGCTGAAGGTGTGTTTTTATTTTTGCACTTAAGAAAAGGAATTTTGGGGATTCTTAAGGTTTCAGACGGCAATGAAAGAGTGTTGCCTTCAGTTATGTACAGTTTTTGTAAAAAATTTAAATTGCTAAATAATAAAGAAATGAATGAATTTAAACTATGGAATAATTTAACGTTATATAATCATGCTAATATTAAAATAGGAGATATAAAAACAATTATTGAATAATAATTAAGCTAAATACTATTAAAATAGTCAGAGGCAATCTTACAAAATAATAAACTTTTTGGTTGCTCCCATTTTTATAAATTATAAAATAATCTAAAAATAACTGTATTAATAAATATGAGATTAATAAAATAAAAACATTAAAGTCATACAAATAAAATATAATAATAAAAACTGAAACAAAACTTGGCAAAAAACCGTATAAAACCCTTTTTTTTGAAACTTTTTCCTCTAAATTCCAATTGATTGATCCAATAAATACTAAAATAATTATAGAATAATATACGCTGAAACTTTCTAAAATTTTTGTATCAATTTGTTGAAAAAAAAATTTATCAATTATGACAATTAAATATGGTAAAAAGCCAAGATATGAAATTAAAAATTGTAAATTAATTTTTTTGTACATTTAATGATAAATATAAATGACATAAATCAAATTTCTACATTATTAAACGACAAAAAAATAATAAAATATGAATTAATTTCTAATTCTTTTAATATTAATTGCATGAAGATATATTTATCTGATAATAAAATTTTGGTTGCTAAATATTACTCTAAAAGAAGTAGTGGCTTTAATGCAATAATATCAGAAAAAAAAAATTTAAAATATTTAGAAAAGAAAAATATAAAGTATTTTCCAAAAATAATATTTGGCAATGAAAAATACCTTATTACTGAATATATAGAAAATAATAACAAGATACCAAAAGAAACAAATTCAGATTTTTTAAAAGCAATAATAGAAATACACTCATTTTCAAATAATTCGTATGGTTTTAAATTTGATACTCAAATAGGTGGAGTAAAACATGAAAATCAATATAAAAAAAATTGGGCTGAGTTTTATCTAAATACTCGTCTTCATTATTTTTTTGATCTAGCAAATAAAGCTAACCTCTTAGATAAAAGTCTTAGAGACAAAATTGATACGGTTATGAAAGAAATTAACAACCTAATACCTAACAAACCTAAGCCGATGTTAATGCATGGAGATCTATGGGGGGGGAATATTTTATTTAAAGATTATAAGTTTGTTTCATTTATAGATCCTGGATCATTTTATGGTCATAATGAAATGGAGCTAGCGTACCTTAGATGGTTTAATCCAATCTTTGTAGATAATAATTTTCTTTTGAAGTATAAAGAACACATTCCCATAGATAAGAATTATTTTTTCTATGAACCAGTCTATCAACTTTATTATGCTCTATGTAATGTAGTCCTTTGGGATAAGTCTTACACGATTGAAGTAAACAAGCTGTTAAATAAAATAAAAATTTAATTTTTAAATTTAAATAAAATATCTAAACACAAGGATTTGGATAACTTAAATGAATATCTTGTATTTCATCTAAAATTTCGTCTGATAATGATGTGTCAATACTGTCTATATTTTCTTTTAATTGTTCCATTGATGTTGCGCCAATAATGTTGCTTGTTACAAATGGACGATCATTAACGAATGCATTAGCAAAGGTTGATGGTTTAATGTTATATTTATTTGCAAGATTGACATACTTTTCTATCGCTATTTCACCCTTCTCAGTGTGATGTCTTGAAAAACGTCTAGGCCATAATGTATACCTGGCATTCTTTGGTTTTTTATTATTTAAGTATTTTCCACTTAACCTACCACCAGCTAATGGCGAATAAGCAAGCAATCCACATTTTTCTCTTATTGAAGCCTCAGAATTTGCAATATCAAAAACCCTGTTAACAAGACTATAAACATTTTGAATAGACATCATTCTTGGTAAATTTTTTTTGTTAGCTATCTCTAAAAATTTC
Source organism: uncultured Alphaproteobacteria bacterium (assembly GCA_902592345.1). Taxonomy (GTDB): domain Bacteria; phylum Pseudomonadota; class Alphaproteobacteria; order HIMB59; genus CACPNW01. Next base: position 10,889 of record CACJEE010000014.1, on the reverse strand, counting down.
ATCATTCCCCAAGGAGTTTCGTTTGATACACCTACATATCTAATCTTTCCCATCCTAACCAAGGATTGAAGATTGTCTAAAACTTCTTCAATTGGGTTCCAGTCGTTATCATTTGGATCATATTCAAAGTCAAGAATACCAAACAAAGGTACCTTTCTCTCCGGCCAGTGTAATTGGTACAAATCTATGTAATCAGTTTTCAATCTTTTAAGGCTTGAATCGATTGCTTCATTCAAATTTTTTTTATCAAATCCTAGATGTTTAGAGCCTTTTCTTATCCAGTCTAGTCCATCAGACTTTGATGCAATTTTTGAAGCCAAAATAACTTTATCTCTATTTTTTTTTTCGAGAAACCAATTACCAATAATTTCTTCAGTTTTTCCATAAGTTTCTTTTCTTGGCATTACAGCATAAAGTTCTGCGGTATCAAAGAAATTAACACCCTTTTCAATGGAATAGTTCATTTGATCAAATGCCTCTTTTTGTGAATTTTGTTCGCCCCAAGTCATCGTGCCTAAACAAATTACACTTACATCTAAGTCGGTTGTCCCTAATTTTCTGTACTTCATAAATAATAAATAGAAATGCCTTGAATTTGTCAGATTTATAGCGATATTAGTAATAAATAAAAGGAGAATTTATGGCTTTAGACTTTAATCAACGATCTTTTACTAAAACAGTAGATCAAGCAGCAATTGATGAAGGCTTGAGAGCTTATATGCTTAAAGTCTATAATTATATGACAATAGGTTTAATGCTTACAGGTTTTATAGCTTATTTTTTTGGTAAAGCATCAATTGTAACATCAGAAGCTGGTCAAATTTTAGGCTTTACACCACTTGGTGCATTATTATTTGGGTCACCTCTTTCGTGGGTTATAATGTTAGCCCCACTTGGATTTGTATTTTATTTAAGTGCAAGGATAAATAAAATATCTGCATCTTCAGCACAAATAACATTTTGGGTATTTGCTTCTATTATGGGTTTATCCTTAGCATCAATTTTTATTCAATTTACTGGCACATCAATAGCAAGAGTATTCTTTATTACTGCAGGAACATTTGGTGCAATGAGTTTGTATGGATACACAACTAAAAGAGACCTTACTAAACTTGGTGGTTTTCTATTTATGGGTCTAATTGGTATTATTTTGGCAAGTATAGCAAACTACTTTTTTCAAAGTGGCCCAATGGCATTTGCCATATCAGTAATAGGAGTTTTAGTTTTTGTTGGCCTTACTGCATATGATACTCAAAATATTAAAAACATGTATTATGGTGGAGATAGTGAAGAAATTGGCTCAAAAAAAGCTTTAATGGGAGCACTAAAATTATATCTTGATTTTATCAATTTGTTCATACTTTTATTGCAGCTATTTGGACAAAGAAGATAATTTTATATTCATTTTATCAATTTAATTCAAATATAACCCAGTCTTTGATAGACTGGGTTTTTTTATGAAGTCAAACAACAAAGTCAGCTCTATTATTAAAGATTTTAATGATGGCAAAACCGCAGATGCCATTTTAGAGCTTACTGATCTTATAAAACATAATCCTAAAAATCTAGTCTATCTATTTTTATATGCCAAAATGTGCAATCAAACAAACAGGCTTGATGATGCAGAAAAAACATTATTATTTTTAATCTCTAAAAACAAAACTTCTATTGAATACTTACATAATATATATTCTGTTTATCTCAAAAAAAACAACATTGGTAAATCTGAAATATTTATAAAGAAACTTTTAGGAATAGATAAAAATCACTACGAAGCACAAAGAGATCTTGGCTTTATAGAGTATACAAAAAATAATATTAATATTGCACAAACCATTTTAGAAAAAGTGGTTAACGACAAAAGTAATGATCCATTTGCCTTAAACGTCCTTGGTTTAGTTTATTTAAAAAATGAATCAATTGACAGAGCTAAAAAACTTTTTGATAGAGCAATTACAATTAATCCTAAATACATTGATAGTTATAATAATTTAGGAAAAACTTTTTTTGATTTAGAAGATCTTGATAAAGCATATATTCTTTTTAAGAAAGCTTATAAAATTAATAAAAATTTTAGTAAAACACTGATAAACATTGGTAATTATTTAAGTTTAAAAGACAGGAATCTATTTGCAATAAAAGCATATAAAAAAGCATTATTATACGAACCTAAAAATACTGAGATTTTTTCTAACATTTCTATAGCTTACGCAAGAACTAAAGATTTTGACAACGCAAAAAAATATTATGACAAAGCCATAATTAATAATGACTTAAACCCATCTCTTGATTTAAGTTTGTTTTATTTATACATGTATAAAAATCAATATGATAAAGCTTGGGCATTATTTGAATCAAGAAAAGGAACACCTAAATTTTTAAAATCTAAAAACAAATCTATTATTGAAAAAACAGTAAAAGCTGAAAAAGCAACAATTCTTAATAAAAAAATTCTTGTTGTAAGAGAGCAAGGTATAGGTGAGGAAATATTATTCAGCTCTATGTATAAAGAATTAATAAACTTAAATAATAATATAAAAATTGAAACAGATAAAAGATTAATAAATATTTTTGAAAGGTCTTTTGAAAATAATAAATTTGTTCCTGATGGTTTTTACTCACAAAACAAAGAAGAGCTAAAAAACTTTGACTCAATAATATTTGCTGGAAGTTTGTCTGGTTATTTTAGAAAAAATAAAAAAGATTTTGCAAAAAAATCTTACTTAATTGATGACCACAATAAAACAAAGAGAGTTAAAGATGATCCTATATTTAAAAACAACGATCTAAAAATTGGTCTTTCCTGGAAAAGTGTTGTTTCTGTATATGGAAAGCTTAAGTCATTAAATTTAGCAGACTTTAAGCCTCTTATCAAAAATAATAGACAATTTATTAATCTCCAATATGGAGATGTTAAAGAGGAAATTAAAAAAAGAGAGAATAAAAACTTTAATATTTATTCTTTTGAAAAAATTAATTTATTTAACGATCTTGATGATTTGATGAGTATACTAAAAAATTTAGATATTTTTGTTACTGTAAGTAATTCCACTGCTCATATAGCGGCAGCAATGGGTGTAAAAACTCTTTTAATTTGCCCTAAAATATCATCAACATATTTTTATTGGAGCAATGAAAACAATAAAACACCATGGTATAAAAATGTTAAAATATTTCAAATTGACAGATCTATTAATCAAACAATTGAAGATATAAATAAAGTTTTAAATAAATTATGACTGATGCTGCTTCTAAAGTTAATAATATTTTAAGTGAATATTTAAAAGGAGATAAAAAAAGAGCTTATCTTCAGTTGAAAAAAATATCTAAAAAATATCCGCTTAATGAAAAATTAAAATTTAATTTAGCTTTTATAGAGCAAGATCAGGGAAATGTAGAGGATGCAAAAAAAATTTATCTTGAATTAATAAATAAATTTAACAACTTTAATTCAAAAATAAATCTTTATAATATTTTTTTAAAAGAAAAAAATTATCTTAAATCACTAGATTTAATTGAAGAAGTATTAAAAATAAAAAGTGATTTAATCGATGTATGGATAGATAAAGCATATATAAATTATAAAATTAAAAATTATACGTTATCAAAAGATATCTGCCATTCAATATTAAATAAAATAAAAAAAAATACTAAAGCATTAAATCTAATTGGATTGTGTTTATTTAAAGAAAAAAAATATGATCAGTCGATAAATTATTTATTTAAAGGTTTAGATATAGATGAAAAAGATCTTTCATTGTTAAATTCAATGGGAGAGGTGTACTATGAGTTAAGGAATTTAAATAAATCAGAAGAGTATTATTTAAAAGCATTAGAATTAAAACCTGACTCTTATCAAACATTAAATAATATTGCAGGTTTTTATCTTGAAACTAATAATTCAGAAAAAGCTTTATCACTTTATGAAAGGGCACTTAAATGTTTCCCAGATGAGCCAACAATATTAGCCAATATATCAAAAACTTATTTTAGCTTGAATAAAAATGAATTAGCAAAAAAATTTTCCAAAAAATCCCTAAGTATTAAAAGTTTGGCTACTGCACATAAATTATTATCAAATGTTTATTTAAAGGAAGAAAATTTTATAAAAGCATGGGAACATTTTGATGGCCGTTTAAATGAAGATAATTTTATATATAGGAATGATTCCTATAATCTCATAAAGGACAAGCTTTTACATAAAAGAAAAATTGACCCAAAAAAACAATTATTAATTATTCGTGAACAAGGTGTGGGTGATGAGATATTATACGGAACTATGTATAAAGATGTTTTACAAAATTTTTCAAACACTTATATTGAGGCTGATGAGAGATTAATAGATTTATTCATAAATTCATTTGGCAAACAACACGCTAATAAGTTAAAAAAATTTGGATTTTTTTCCAAAAACGAAGACAATCTAAAAAATATTGACCAAGTCTTATATGCTGGGAGTTTAGGATATTATTTTAGAAATCAACTTAATAACTTTCCTAAAGAAGGTTATGCTAAAATTGATCAAACATTAATAGAAAAAACCAAAAAAGAATTAGTCAGTTTTGATAAAAAATTTAAGGTAGGCATTTCTTGGAAAAGTCTAAATAATAAATACGCTGAACAAAAATCTTTATCTCTTGAAAATCTGCTGGATCTATTAAGATTGCCTGATATTGATTTTTTTAATTTACAATATGGCGATGTATTAAAGGAAATCAAAGATTTTAATATTACTAATAATTTAAATTTAATAAACTTAAATCATATAGACTTATTTAATGATTTTTTAAAAGTTGCAAGTTTATTAAAAAATTTAGATCTTTTCATTACTGTTAGTAATAGTACGGCACATCTTGCAGGTGCTTTAGGTATTAAAACACTACTAATAAAACCATTTAATCAAGCAACTTTTTTTTACTGGAATCAAAACACAAACAGAACACCCTGGTATCCAACTATAGAATTAATTGACGCAGATATAATTAATAATAAAAAACTTCTAATAGAATTAGTATATTCTAAACTTCAGTAAATTTTTTTTTTAAATATTCGTCTCTTTCGCTTATCCATTCGTTAGCAAATTCAACATCTTGCCACTCATCAAACCATGGCCCGCCCCTTGTATAATGAACAGCAAAAGGTTTTTTACTATTATGATTTGAGGTCCATCCTTCAAGCCAATTCCATCTTTCATCTAATGATCCAATTTCACTATCTTTTAACCATTTGAATTGATGAAGAAATGATCCAGTTTCTGAATTGACCATATCTATACTTAATTTTTTATTGCTGGGATGAGAACAGTTAAATAATATAAAGCTAGACCAGTTTTTTCTTGGATAAATAGTTTGTTTTTGACCATCCATCTTATGTTTTTCTTTTGGAGTATAATCGTGCTGTACACAATAAACAGCTTTAGAATTGTCTAGGTTTTCAAGAATTTTAGAAACATCTTCAAAAAAAATAAAATCACAATCACAAAATATAGCCCAACCTTTGTATTTATTTATAGCAGGAACTAAAAAACGCGAATAAGTAAACTCTGTTGATGCAAGAGGGTCAATAGCTCTGAAATACAGTTTATTTGTAACCAATTCATAAAGCTTTAGAGAGGTAACTTTTATGTTTGCCTTTGATCTTTTCAAAATAGAATATTTACATACCCTGTAAGCAATATCCTCTTTAGAGTCATAGCCAATATAAATATTTAAATTACTCATCGTTTAATATAGCTGTTCCTAACATTTTTGGCCTTCTCCATTCAAGTGAATTAAAGTGCCCTGAGTCAGAAACTGAGCCCCAATTTTTTTGTGAAATGTTAGTAATTTGACAAATCCAAATTTCATCTAAATTCGAATTTTCTGCCCTTAGCATCCACGCATCTCTTTTTTGGATATCATTGAATTCACCCATTTCTAAGGATGCCATTAATATACAAACTTCACGATCTGGATTAAATTTAATAAGTCCACTTAAATTATCTCTTGCAAGAGACCATTCGCCATTATGAATAGCAAAATCTACCAACAATTTTTTTGATTCTTTATCATCACGACTTCCTTTTATAACTGATCTTATGTTTTCAAGATTTCCCATTTTATTTTTTTTAAGAAATTCTGTAATTACTCTTCTTAAAGATGAGCTTTGATCACTATTCCAATATTTTTTGATTACTTTATTTATTTTAGAACTTTCATTCATATTAAGTAAAATTTCTAAATGCAATTTAATAAATGGAGGGAATGGACCATGAATTTTTATTGCTTTTAAAATTAAATTTAGAGATTCTTTTGGGTCACTTTGTTTTTTAATTTTACTTATTTCATAGTAAGCAATCCCAGTATTTTGATTAAATAATTTTTGATCAATTATTTTTTTATTATAAGCTTCTTTAGAGATATAAATAAGCTGATTCCAATTTCTAGTTTTACCAATTATTGAGACCAATGTTAAATAGAGCTTATCTATGAACGGATTTAATTGAAATAGTTTTTCTCCATAAATAAAAGCATGGTGAAAATCTTGTCTGTTTATATTTTCTTCCATTAAACCCTTATATCCTAAGCTTTCTGTATTTTTATTTTTGATCATTTCTTCATGCAACAAAGAAAGTTCTTGATATTTTTTCTCTATTTTAAAAATTTCTGAATTTAATAATAAAGATAAACCCTGGTCATCTTTAATTAATTGTTTCATCTTATTGTTGGCAATTACAGCATTTTTTTTATCCTTATTGGCTAAAGCAATCATTGCCTCAACAAAATAACTGTAACCTTTTTTTAATTTTTTATTATTTTTTAAAAGAAAATATTTTTGTAAGTTGTAACGTGATTTAAAATAAAAGAATTGGATAATAAAAGCAGCTAAAATTATTATGATAATTAAAAATAAAAGTAAGTTAGAAGAAAAAGTATATTGTAATTCATTAATGTCAAATGTAACAATAAAAGAATTTGTTGTAAAATAAGAGGTTAAAAAAATTAAAATAAAAAGCTGAAATAATAAAAATAAAAATTTAACCACGTTCTAAAATATCTCCAATTGTCTGATTAAAGTCGACCGCAATAATAAGTTGGTCTATTGTTGATTTAAAATAATTTTTATCTTTATCAATTGAATTTAATAAGTTTAATGATTTTACATAATTTTTATTTTTCATTTGTATAAAGATATTATCTATAGCAATAAGTCTGCTATCTGATAATTTTTGCTTTTTTGATGGTTCAATTTTTATGTATGGCAGGATAACATTAACAATTTTATTACCCTTTAATAAATTATTAGAAATATACAAATCTGTCTCTTTTTTGAAATTTGATATTAAACTTTTATTTCCAATAAACCGATAATTATTAAGCAGATATAACTTTTCAACTATTTGGTTATTATTAGAACCTATGGTTTTACTAAGCAATTCTAATTCCATAGAAAAATCTTTTCCATTTTCAAATTTATATTTTACTAGTTCAACTGTATTGTTTTGATTTATATTGTTGCTGATTTGATCAGGTTGATTTTTTACAATCTCTTTGTTTAGTAAATTATTTTGTAATTTTTTTAACTCTAATTTAATATTATTAAACTCACTTTGCATATCTTTTAACACAAGGTTTGATTGATTATTTGCATCAGATGATTTTAATGCATCCATGATATCAATAAGTTTTGAGTTATTTGCATTTAGAAGAAGTTCAATTTTTTCTATTCTTGATGAGTTTAAATTAATAGAACTTAAAACCTCATTGTCATTTGTGGCATCGGCAGTGTCTGCAATTGATATATAAGAATAGCTTCTGTAAAACAAATACCCTAGTAAAATTAATATTAATAATAGTGAAATGCTAAAAGATAATTTTGAAAAAAGATAGAAATTTTGCAATAATGTTTTCATATCAACTTTTTATCATTATTACCTTGTTGTTTAACAGAAGAATTTAATATACGAAAAAAATATGCTTGTTTTTGCAGTAGAAACCTCATGTGATGAAACCTCAGTTTGTATTATGGACAAGGATAAAAACATATATAGTCATATTATTTTTTCACAAGAAATCCACAAACGTTATGGTGGTGTTGTTCCAGAATTAGCATCAAGGGCCCACCTAGAAATTTTACAAAAGATTACAAAAAAGGTCTTTGAAGAATCTGGTAAAAAAATTTCTGATATTGATATTTTTTCTGCAACATGTGGGCCTGGATTAATTGGGCCTTTATTAATTGGATCAACATTTACAAAATCTCTTGCAATTGGTTCTAATAAACCCTTTGTTCCAATAAATCATATTGAAAGCCATATACTGTCTCCAACATTTAATAATGAAATCCGCTATCCAAATATATGTTTGTTGCTGACAGGTGGTCATACTGAAATTTATCTTTTAGAGTCAAAAAAAAAGATAACATTACTGGGGGAAACAGTTGATGATGCCCTTGGTGAAACTTTTGATAAAGTTGGTAAATTACTAAATCTTAAGTATCCTGGAGGGCCTGAAATTGAAAAAAAAGCAATAAATGGAAATGAAGTGGCTTATGATCTTCCAACACCTTTATTAAATGAAAATAATTTAAATTTTTCATTTTCAGGTCTTAAAACAGCTGTAAGCCAAATTGTAAAAAAAAATGATTTAAGCAATGATTTTATTGCTAATCTCAGTGCATCTTTCCAATTTTGTGTCTCAAAAATTCTTTTGGAAAAAACTAAAAAAGCTATAAAAAAATTTGAAGACAAGTCTAAAAAAATTAATTCTCTTTCAGTAGTTGGGGGAGTATCAAATAATAAATATATAGCAAAAAAATTAATTGATTTTTTTAAAGATAAAAATATCGAAATTTTATTTCCGGTTAAAAATATGATGAGCGATAATGCTGCTATGATAGCTTGGAATTGTATAAATAAAAATTTAAATCATAGTAAAGATATTTACTTTAAAGTTGATCCGAGGCTAACTATAAAATAATTTTGTATATTTAATAAATAAAATATTTTATAAATTAAAATATGAGCAAAAATTACTGGTTATTAAAATCTGAGCCAAATACTTGGTCATGGGACGATCAGGTAAAAAAGAAAATTGATATGTGGGATGGTGTAAGAAATTATCAGGCTAGAAATAATTTAATGAAAATGAAAAAAAAAGATTTATGTTTCTTCTATCATTCTATTTCTGAAAAATCTATAGTGGGCATAGTTGAGGTAATTAAAGAGCATTATCCTGACCCGACTGATAAAAAAAACAAATTTGTTGTAGTTGATGTAAAAGCTATTAAAAAATTAAAACATCCAGTATCTCTTGAGGAGATAAAAAATAACAAAAAGCTTAAAAATATAGCTTTAATAAAACAAAGCAGACTCTCTGTTATGCCTTTAAGCAAACCAGAGTGGAATGAAATATTAAAAATAAGCAATAACTAATTTTTATATAATATTTTGTGATAAACAGAAGAAATGAATAAGCAGATTTTTTGGATTGCATCTTACCCAAAAAGCGGGAGCACTTTACTAAGATCAATTTTATCTTCTATTTTTTTTACTAATGATGGTTTATTTAATTTTAAATTATTAAAAAATATTCCAATTATAGAAAGCACAATCAATTTAGAATTTATAAAAAAAAATCATCCAAGGGATTATATTAATATACATAATTTAGAGGTTTTATCCAAATATTGGCAAGCAATCCAAAGCAGAGAAAATCTAGGATTTAATAGTGATTTTCTTTTTGTTAAAACACATCATGCTCTATCAAAAGTATTTAATCACTCATTTACATCAGATTCATGCACAAGAGGTATTATCTATGTTGTCCGTGATCCGCGAGATGTTGTTTTATCTTATGCGCATCACTTTAATTCATCAATAGAAAAAAGTATAATAAAAATATCAAGCACTAAATCAGCAGTTGACTGGGAAGATAATCAAAAAATATTTTTAAATAAAAAAAAACCTCTTACAATATTATCGAGCTGGGGTTTTAATTGTGAGTCTTGGATTGACAATCCGTTTAAATGTCCTTTTCTTCTAATTAAATATGAAGATATGATATCAAATAAGTTGAAAACAATAGAAAAAATAGTTAATTTTTTTCAAGAAAATTACAGTTTTGAGTTTAACAACTTAGATAAAAAAATTGACAATATTATTAAAAGTACTGATTTTGATTTATTAAAAAAAAATGAAGTTGAATTTGGTTTTCCAGAAGCTGTTGGTAAAAAATTTTTTCGCAAAGGAACTTCTAACCAATGGGAAAATATTTTAACTAAAGACCAGGTATTAAGTATTGAAAAAAAATTTTATCCATTAATGAAAAAAATCGGTTATAAAATAGTTTATTACAAAAAATAATTTATTATACTATTATAATGTCAAAACATATTTTCTGGATTTCATCTTATCCTAAAAGTGGAAACACATTAGTTAGGAGCATAATTAGTGCGTTATTTTTTTCTAAAAATGGAAAATTTCAACTTGATCAACTAAAACACACTGGTCAGTTTGAAAGAAGAGATAGGCTAAACTTAATAAAAAAAATTAACGAAGAAGAATTTTATAATCTTGATCAATTAAAAATTCTATCAAAATACTGGTTAACCTTACAAAATAAAGAAAATATGAAAGTAGAAAAAGGTTTTGGTTTTATCAAATCTCATTCTAGTTATGTTTCTATGTTTAATAACTGGTTTACCACCCTTAATAATACAGCTGGATACATATATATTATCAGAGATCCTAGAGACATTGCTATCTCATGGTCAAAACATGCCAATTTAACATATGATGATTCAATTAGTTTTATGTTAAATTTTAACTCTTGTATTGAGTGGGCTCAAACAAATTCAGAATTACCTGATAACTTAAAACCAAAAACTTTTTTATCTTCTTGGGATGAGCA
>CACJEE010000013.1 GCA_902592345.1 uncultured Alphaproteobacteria bacterium | reverse complement strand
GTGCTAAAAACAAAAATAAAAACTAGTGTGTTGATATATAAGTTTACATCAGATTTAATATAAAATGAATTTCTAAAATAAGTTATTACATAATAATAAGGATTATATAAAAAAATATATTTGATATCTTCAGGTAAAGCGTTGATGGAAAAAAAAGTTCCAGATAGAAAGTTGATAGGACTTATAAAAAAATTTGAAACAGTACTTTGTGTATCCCACCTATATGCTAAAAATCCCACTAATGAGCCAATAGATGTAAAAAAAATTATTACTAATAAAAGATAATAAATGAAATTAAAAATTGAAAAATAATTATATGAAATAAAATATGATAAAATTAAAAAATTTATAATGGCAATAAATAATCCAATAAAAATTTGAGAAATTAAATATGCCACAAATATTTCTACACGAGAAAGAGGAGCTACTAGAAAATCATCAAATGAACCAATCTGTTTACTATTTATCATCGATACAGATGGATTATCAAAACTTTCCTGAGCTACAACCATAATGATTAAACCAGGTATTAAAAATTCAATAAATGATATATTGTCATTTGATAAAGAATAAAATCTATCAATTGTAGAAAAAATAATAACAAAAAGTAAATTAGATGTCAGTGGTGCTAATATTGAATAATGATATTCGTTTGTAAATTCTTTAATGCGAAATTTTACTATCGTAAAAATAGCAATAAGATTTATCATTTTGCTTGGATTTATTTTGAAAAGTATTCTTTTACAAGCTCAACCCAATAATTAACTCCTATTGGCAATAAATTATCATTAAAATCATATTTAGTTGTATGAAGATGAGCTTTATGATTTGCATCACCTTGGCCAATATAAAGATAAGAACCTGGTTTTTTTTCTAGTAAATAGGAGAAATCTTCACCTCCCATAGAAGGATCAATTTCAGTATTTACTTTTGCGTCACCAAATATTTTTTTTGCTACATTAGCTGCAAACTCACTTTCTTTTTTTGAGTTTATAGTTGGGGGATATTTATTAGTTAAATGAAATTCAATTTTAGCTTCAGCTCCATTTGCCTTAGCTATACCAGAGGCAATTTCATTTATTTTTTTTTCAAAAAAAGATCTGGTTTCAGGTTTAAAAGTTCTAATAGTGCCACCCAATTTTACACTATCATCGATAACATTATAAGCTGTCCCACCATTAATTTTAGTAATACTAATTAAAGCTTTATCAACAGGATCAGTAGATCTGCTAATAATTGTTTGAATAGATAAGACAATTTGTGATGCTATAACTACAGGGTCTATAGCAAGTTGAGGAATTGCTGCATGTCCTCCTTTTCCATTTACAATAATATCAAATTCATCAACTGCTGCCATCATAGGTCCATTATTTACACCAATTGTGCCAATAGGTAATTCAGGCCAATTATGTAAAGCATACACTTCATCAATTTTAAAATCATCAAACATTCCATCTTGAATCATTTTTTGACCACCGGCAAACCCTTCTTCACCTGGTTGAAAAATGAAATACACATTTCCATCAAAATCATTGTTTTCACTTAAATATTTAGCTGCTCCTAAAAGCATAGATGTGTGACCATCGTGTCCGCAAGCGTGCATCATTCCCTCATTTGTAGATTTATGATCAAAATTATTTTTTTCAGGCATTGGCAAAGCATCAAAATCAGCTCTGAGACCAATTGATTTATCACTATTGCCTTTAGAGCCTTTTATATGAGCAACGATACCAGTATTTGCATAACCATCTTTAAAGTCTATATTAAATTCAGATAGTTTAGATTTTATATATTTAGATGTTTGATATTCTTCCAATCCAATTTCTGGGATGCGATGAAGATCTTGTCTCCAAGTCTTCATTTCTTCATACATTTGATTAATGCTATTTGAAACAACCATTAGAAAATTCCAAAAAAACCTTTCTTATTTAATTTTCCTTCACACTCTTTTAATTGATTGTTATACATTTTTGCATTTCTTTCAACAGTTTTAGCAACTTCAATTAACCATTTTTTATCTAAGTATGTTTCTTTTTTCCAACCACCTTGACCTTCATGATAAGCTAAATACTGATTATAAAAATCATTTTTAGATATACCTACTAACTTTTCACTTTGTGTTGTGTACCATCCTATAAAATCTGTAACATCTGCAAAATTTGCTCTGGAGGCATTTTTATTTCCAGTTTTTGTTTTATACCAATCCCATGTAGGGTTGGTTACCTGAGCATATCCAAAAGCTGTAGAAGGTCTTGATGTAGGAATAATACCAAATATTTTTTTTCTCTCAGGTTTTGCAAATTGCCTGAATGATGATTCTTGATTAATTATTGCTAGCTGTAAAGCAATGGGCGTGTTCCAATTGTCATAAGATTTTTTAGTAGACTTGTACCAATTTTTCTTTTGATCAAAAATTATACATGAGTCTGCAGTATTGATCTGCTGATTTGAAGTACAGGCTACGATAAATATAAATAAAATACTTAAAAATTTAAGAAAATTATCAAATGACATAAATTTGTTTAATAACATAATTTATGCTTATTAACGTTAATTATGGCAAAAATTTATTGAAACCTATTGAATAATAATTATGAGTGCTTAAATCATTTTAAATGACACAAAAAATAGCAAAAAATCACAGTTTTCAAGCAGAAGTCAGTAAGCTCTTAGATTTAGTAGCTAATTCTCTTTATAGTGAAAGGGAAATTTTTTTAAGGGAGTTAATTTCTAATTCTGCTGATGCATGTGAAAAATTAAGATATCAATCTTTATCAAAAAAAAATATTTTAGGTGGTGACAAAGATCTAAAAATTAATGTTCGTGTTTCAAAAAAGAAAAAATTTATAGAAATTCAGGATAACGGCATAGGCATGTCGGAACAAGAATTAATTGATAATCTAGGTACAATTGCTAGATCAGGAACTTCTAAATTTATGGAAGCCATGAAAAATAAAAAAGAAACTGATGTTTCGGCAATTGGTCAATTTGGTGTTGGCTTTTATTCATCCTATATGATTGCCGATACTGTAGAAGTTATTTCAAAAGGAGCAGAAGAAAATGATAGTTATTTGTGGAAGTCAAATGGTAAAGAAAATTACTCAATAGAAAAAATTGAAAATGAAAATCGTGGAACTAAAATAAAACTAATATTAAAAAAGGATGCTGATGAATTTTTAGATTCTTTTAGATTAAGATCAATAATTACAAAATATTCAAACTATATTCCTTTTCCAATTATTTTAGATGATCTTGATAATTCAAAAGAAAAAGAAGAAAAAATTAATGAAGGTGACCCTCTTTGGCTTAAAGATAAAAAAGATGTAAAGGATGAAGATTATAAACAATTCTATAACAACATATCATTTAATTTTGATCAACCTCTTATAACCATTCATTATAATGCTGAAGGCGTCATAAATTATAAAGCACTTTTATATATTCCGACAAATCAGCCTATGGATTTATTTAATTCAGAAAGAAAAAATAAAATCAAATTATATGTTCAAAAAGTTTTTATATCAGATGAGTGTGACGAAATCATGCCTAATTGGCTAAGATTTGTTCCTGGAGTTGTTGATTCACAAGATATTTCTCTAAATATTAGTAGAGAAATGTTACAAAATAATCCAGTAATTGAAAAAATTAAAAAAGGAATAACTAATAAAGTATTAAATGAAATAGGTGCTTTAGCAAAAAAAGATAATGAAAAATTTCTAGACTTTTGGAAAAATTTTGGAGCTGTCATAAAAGAGGGTCTTTATGAGTTTAATGATCATCATGAAAAAATATTAAATTTATTAAGATTTGAAAATTCAATAAACAGTGAGTTCATGTCATTAGATAAGTATGTAGAAAAAATGGTTAAAGACCAGAAAGATATTTATTATTTTGCAAATACAGACAAAGATCATATTAAAAATTCACCGCAATTAGAGGTATTTACAGATAAAAAAGTGCCTGTTTTATTTATGATTGATGCAGTAGACGAATTTTGGCTTCAAAACATTGTTAAATACAAAGATTATGAATTTAAATCTATCTCTAAAGGAAAAGTTGACTTAACTAAAGTTGGAGAGAAAAAAGATATTAAGAAAGAGTCTGATAAAAAAATAGATAGTAAAATCAATGATTTATCAATATTATTAAAGGAAGAGCTTAAAGATAAAATATCAGATGTCATTATCTCAAGTAGATTAACTAAAAGTCCTGTTTTATTGGTTGCTGAAGAGTCAGGTATGGATATAAATATGGAAAAATTGATGAAAATGCACAATCAAAAAACCCCTGATTCAAAAAAAATTTTAGAAATCAATGCCAAGCACCCAATGATTATAAAAATATCTCAAAATTTAAGCAATTTTGATCATAAAAAAATTTCACAGATTATATTAGATCAAGCAAACATCTTAGATGGCAATGTATTGTCTAACCCTTCAAGCTATATGGAAAGTCTCACTGAACTTTTTATTAAATAACAGAATTATTAATTTTATTATCTAAAAAATATTCAACAAACTGATTTGCAATCATTTCAGCCACAATAATTTGAGCTTCAACAGTTGATGCTGCTATATGTGGAGTCAGTAATACATTTTCTAAACCAAACAGTATATTATTATTAGCAGGTTCTTCTGCAAAAACATCTAATGCAACTCCACCAATATTATTATTTTTAATTGCATCACATAAATCTATTTCAGATACAAGATTACCTCTTGCTGTATTAATAATTAAAACATTATTTTTCATTATACTAATTTCGTTAGCGTTAATTATTGAAGATCCATCAGGATTAGGTTTACAGTGAAAGCTAACTATATCTGATTCTTTTAAAATTTCATTAAGATCACATGAAACATATTCTGGAAATTGTTCTTTAACTTGATCAAATGTTTTTGAAAAAATCATAATTTTAAGTCCCAATAAATGACACATCTCAGCAAATCTTCTGCCAACATTACCAAACCCAATAATTCCTATTTTTTTTCCTCTGATTTCGTTACCCTTTAACTTTTTCTTAGCCCACTCTCCTTTGTGTGTAGTTAAATCAGCTTTAGAAATTTTTCTAGATAGAGATAAAAGTAGAGCTAAAGTGTGTTCTGCTGTCGCATTTGTATTACCACCAGGTGTATTCATTACAATAATATTTTTTGCTTTAGCTGAGTTCAAGTCAATATTATCTACACCAGCACCTGCTCTGCCAATAATTTTTAAATTTTTGGCATTATCTATTACCTCTTTTGTTACTTTTGTTGCAGAACGAACAATTAATCCATCATAATTTTGGATATTTTTAATAAGCTCTTCTGGTGTAAAGTCAGTTTTAACATCAACTTCAATATTATTTGATGCAAGTATTTTTTCAGCAACATTTGCCATTGCATCAGATATTAGAACTTTAGGCATGAGCTTCTTTCACAACAAAATATGCCCATTCTAACCAAGGTAATAATAGTTTAATATTATTTGTTTCAACAGTTCCGCCAGCCCATACCCTAAAAGAAGGTGGGGCTTTTGCATAACCATTAATATCAAAGGCAACATTTTCGTTGGATAATAATTTACAAATTTCTTTTACAATTAATCTTTGATTGTCTTCACTTTTAGATAAATACCAGTTTTCACAAATTTTAAATGTAATACCAGTATTTGATAAGTATTCTCTATTTTTATTTTCAGACAAAAATGTTACCCAATCATTATTTTGAATCCATTCGTGTATTAGATCAAATGAATTCATTGAAGTATCTAATAGAAAATTTAATCCACCATTTTTTTCTGCCCAATTAAGTCCATCTAAAGCATCTTCAACACAAATCATAGAAGGTGTATTAATTGTACTGCCTTCAAAAATACCTTTTATAATTTTATTATTATTTGCAATTCTAAAAACTTTAGGTATCGGCCACGATGGTTTAAAATTTTCTAATCTATTTAGTGCTCTAGGTGACATTGCTATCATTCCGTGTGCAGCTTCACCGCCTAGCACTTTCTGCCAAGACCAGGTTAGAACATCGCACTTTTTATAATCAATAGGCATAGCAAAAATTGCTGAAGTAGCATCACAAATGGTTAAACCCTCTCTATTATCAGGTATCCATTCAGCATTAGGAACTTTAACTCCTGAAGTGGTTCCATTCCAAGTAAAAATTACATCATTTTGGAAATTAACTTTTGTTATATCAGGAAATTGGCCATAATTAACATCATGCACATTTAGATTTGATATTTTGAGTTGCTTTACAACATCTTGTATCCAGTCTTTTCCAAAGTTTTCCCATGCAAGAATATCTACACCTCTTTCACCTATTAAAGACCAAATTGAAGCCTCTAAAGCTCCAGTGTCAGAGCCTGGCATAATACCTACTACGTAATCATCAGGTAGATTTAATAACTCCTTAGATTTATCAATAACAAGTTTAAGTTTTAATTTTGCCTCACCTGATCTATGGGATCTGCCCGTATTAGCATTAATTAAATTTTCAATTTTCCATCCAGGTCTTTTTGCACATGGACCACTTGAAAAATTAGGGTTATTAGGTTTTTTATTAGGTTTTTCCAAAATTATTCAAATTCATATACCACTAATCCATCAAGTGGTTTCGGATCAAACCATGTAGATTTAGGTGGCATAGTTAAATTGTTATCAGCAACTCTAATAACATCTGTTATTTCAGATGGAAAGATAGAAAAAGCTACGCTATCAAGATTTTCATTAACTTTTTTTTCTAAAGCAGTTAGACCATGGCAACCAGCGATAAATCGAATTCTTTCATCGTTATTTACATCTTTTATATTCAATATTTTGGTTAAACAAAAATTATTTAATATATTAATATCAAGAGTATCAACAAAATTATTACTTTCAATAGATCCAATAAATTCTAAGGCATACCATTGTTTTTCATGATACATTCCAAATTCATGTTTTTTTGTTGGTTTGTATGAGTAGTTTTTTTTCTCTACTTTAAAATCGTTAGATAAAATTTTGATAAATTCAATTTTTGAAAGACCGTTCAAATCTTTTATTACTCTATTATAATCAAAAATTTTAGTCTCATTAGATGGAAATGCAGCTATCATAAATTTTTCATTCAATGGATTTTGTTTATTAATGTGTTGCATTGCACCCATTCTATGATGACCGTCAGCAATATAAATTGCATTTACATTTTTCATTAAACTTTTTAGTTTTTTAATAAATTTAATATCATTTACACACCATAACCTATGGACAGAATTATCAAAACTCTCAAAATCGTATGAAGGTGGTTTCGCTATTTGAGACAAAAGTAGATCGTGTATATTTTTTTCTTCAGGATATGCAGCATATATTGGGCCAATTTGTGTATTTAAATTAATCATTTGATCTGCTCTTTCGATTTTTCTATTTTCATAAATTTTTTCATGAGGTTTTATAATTTTTTTTTCAAAATCTTTTATAGAAGATAAACATAAGAAACCTAATTGAGTATGAAAGTTTAATTCAATTTGATAAATATAAAAATGTAATAAGTTATCTTTTTTTATTACATCATTATCTTTCATTTCTTTAAAATGGGATTTTGCCTCTAATAATGAATCTTTTTCTTTTAATTGTCCGACAGGGTTTAATATTTTAAGATAATTCCAGTAATTATTTTTTCTAAATATCTCAATGTTTTCTATACTTAAATGATCAGTAGATGGTGCAATTAAGTTTTTAGCATCTTGATTGTAGGGTCTAGTACCAAAGAAAGGCCAAATATCTACCATTCACGATCTTTCATACCCTTCTGTTGATCTAGATTGATCTTCAGATATTAATTACAAAGGTCCTTTTGCCTGAGAGTTTCCGGGACGTTGCTCCTTCGGCGTTAAATAATTTAATCTCTCCCTTTATATTGTAGTCAATATTTTATTTTGTATTAAAAAAAAACTAAAATTTCTAATTTTAAAACAATTTATGCAATTTCAGGCAACTGAGATAGTGATTGATTTGCTGAGGCTTCATCGTAAAAGTCATCAGCTAATTTTCCATTAAAATAATCGTCATATGCAGTCATATCAAAGTGCCCATGACCACATAAATTAAATAAGATTGTTTTTGACTCGCCTTTTTCTTTACATTCTAGAGCTGCATCTATTGCACCTTTAACAGCATGATTACCCTCAGGAGCAGGAATGATTCCCTCTTGTTTTCCAAATATTACTCCAGCCTCAAAACAATCTTTTTGACCATAAGCTTTAGCTCTCATCAATCCAAGATCATAAAGGTGACTAAGATGATAGGACATGCCATGGTACCTTAATCCTCCAGAGTGGTTAGCTGGAGGTAAGAAATCAGAACCTAAAGTATGCATTTTAATTAATGGTGTCATTCTTGCCATATCACCATGATCATAAGCATATTTTCCTTTAGTAAAAGATGGGCATGAAAGGGGCTCACATCCAATTATATCAATTTTTTGACCTCCCCTTAATTGCTGTCCTAGAAAAGGAAACATTAATCCAGCTAAATTACTTCCACCTCCAGTACATCCAACAATAATATCTGGATAATCACCAGCA
This sequence comes from uncultured Alphaproteobacteria bacterium, assembly GCA_902592345.1. Lineage (GTDB taxonomy): Bacteria > Pseudomonadota > Alphaproteobacteria > HIMB59 > CACPNW01. The sequence goes on along the minus strand of CACJEE010000013.1, from coordinate 24,363 downwards.
TGCTCCATTTGAAGAATGGCTTCATTACCATTAATAGTTTGGTGCATTAGTACATGACCTAATACACTTCCAAGAGCATATTTTGCTTTACCTTCACTTTTAACTACAGCTTCAATAGCTTCTGATATTGCTATACCTAAACTGCCTGGATTGTTTGGATCTTCTGATAAAAGTTTTTTTCCAAAATCTGTTATTTCTGATGGGCTGGGATGGCAAGTTCCTCCAAATGACTGCATCATTAATTTTCTGTATGGTTTTTGATCAAAGCTAACCTTAACCATAAAAACTTCAATATCTATTCCAAACATTTGACCTGCAAAGGCTAATGAACTTCCCCATTGGCCTGCACCAGTTTCTGTAAATATTTTCTTTACACCCTCTTCTTTGTTAAAAAAGGCTTGAGGAACAGCAGTATTTGGTTTGTGACTACCTGTTGGACTTACTCCTTCATACTTGTAATAAATTTTTGCAGGTGTATCTAAATATTTTTCTAACCTTCGAGCTCTATATAAAGGAGATGGTCTCCATTGCTTATAAATTTCTCTTACAGGCTCTGGTATCTCAATTTCACGCTCTGTTGAAACTTCTTGCATGATTAAACCCATAGGAAATAACGGAGCAAAGTCATCTGGACCAGCTGGTTGTTTTGTACCTGGGTGTAAAGGTGGTGGTGGTGGACTTGGTAAATCTGCATTAATATTATACCAAGTTTTAGGTGCTTTTGATTCTTCAAGTATATATTTTATAGAGTCTGTCATAATAGTTATTATTTTGAAGAAAAATTAATAAAAAATCAATAGAAAAGTTAATAATTAAATATAATATAAAGAATAATAATATGAAATTTTTTAATGCTGGGAATGTAACTGTTATTATAGGTCTATTAATGGTTGCTTATGCTTTCTACGGTTATTTTTCTCATTGATTTTTACGACCTATAAATACCCCTATTAGTATTAGAGTAATTCCCACTATTGAAGAAAAGTAAATTTTTTCTGATAATAATATAAATCCCCATATTAAAGCAAAAATAGGTATTAAATATGCTACATATGATAAAAAAACTGGGCCAGATGTTTTTGTTATATGATATCTGAGTTGAAAAGCAAGAGCCGTAGGGAAAATACCTAAATATAAAATTGGCAGAATAGATTTAATATTAAAATAAGAAGGTTGATTGAATTCACTAAAAATTAAAAATGGAATTGATATTAGAGCTCCAAAAAGTGTTGCAAAAAAAGTTATTGAAAAGGAATCTATATGCTTAAGAGTATTGTAAGCTACAATATTAGAAATCATATAACCCAAAGCAGCTATGATAATTAAAAATTTTGAGATCAATTGAAGTGAATTTGATGACTGAAAGCTAAATAAAGAATCAATTTCAAAAATAAATAAAACTCCAAAAAAACCAACTATAATTGATAATAATTTAACAGAGTTAATCTTATCATCTTTAGTTAAGAAATGTGATAATACCAAAGTTAATATTGGCCCTACACCCATTAGTATTCCTGCAGTTGATGATTGAATAAATTGTTCAGACCAACTAATTAGATAAAATGGGAGAAAATTACCTACAACTCCTACAAATATTAACATCAGTAAATCTTTTTTTGAAAGTAATGTTTTATACTGACCAATTATATAAAAAATTAATAGAAAAATAGATGCTATTATAAGTCTATAAGAGGCAACACTTACTGGTGCAAAATATTCAAGACTTAATTTAATCGCAATAAAGGCTGATCCCCAAATTGCAGATAAAATTAAGAGCAATAAAATATTATTTACAGGCTTAAATTTAAGCAGAGACTAGATCTTATTTTTTGGAGATGGAATTTCTACAGAATCTATTGCTTTCATATAATCATCTCTTTGACCATCCCATAAATAATCAGCATAATCAAATGCAGTTATTTCTCTGTCTGATCTTTCAAAAGTAAGACCATATTTTCTGCAATAACTAGCAAAATCTTCTGCATACTCAATTGGTAAATTCGCTACAACCCACTTTCTTGAACTTCTATCAAACTTGAAACCATTTTTTTTAAACCATTCTCTATGATAATAAGAATCTCTACCAAAAGCAGAAAAAGTAATTTTTTTTGACATATTTAAATTTCCTTGAAAAAAATGTTTATACTTATTTTTATTGATTAAACAAATTATATTTTGATTAATAAATAAAAATACTAGAAATTTAAGCAGTAAATATATATTATAAGTTTAATGGATTTATATAAAAGTACCGAAATTACTGTTAATAAGCTTAATGAATTGAGGGAAGAAAATAAAAAGATACAGATATTGGATGTAAGAGAAGATACAGAAAGAGATCACGCCCATATAAAAGGCACAATTCACATCAAATTATCTCAAATTGCTAATAGGTACACTGAACTTGATAGTGAAAAGAATATATTTGTAATGTGTCATACGGGCACAAGAAGTCAGGCAGTATGTAAGTGGCTTAAATCAAAAGGATACATGAATTGTGTCAATGTTTTAGGTGGTATTGACGCATGGGCAGCGCTAATTGACAGAAATATAAGAAGATATTAACTAAATACTTTCCAAATACAAACCTAGAAAAATTACAATTAAACCTAAAATAAACAATAATATTCTTAAAATAATTTTGAGAAAAGTTTTTAATTTCAATCTTTTTTCAATTAGTAATTTATAAAAAGGGTTACTAAGAGATATAGAAAGTATAAATGTACCTAAGATAATTATAAACCAATGCATTAATATGGATTTCATAACTAAAAAATTAGATTTTTCAAATCAAACAATGAAAGAAATGGAATTAAATTCAAAAAAATTTTATAATTTGATAAAAAAAAGAAGAAGTGTTCGTGATTTCAAAAAAGAAAACATAAATTTTGATGTTATTAAAAATGCAGTATTAGCAGCTGGTACTGCGCCTAATGGTGCAAATCTTCAACCATGGCATTTTGTAATAATTAAAAATAAATCAATAAAGAAAAAAATAAGATTTGCAGCTGAAATTGAAGAAGCTGATTTTTATGAAAACAAAGCACCAAAAGAATGGTTGGAAGCATTAAAGCCATTAGGAACTGATAAAAATAAATTATTTCTTGAAGAAGCTCCATATTTAATAGCAATTTTTGAAAAAAAATATTCATTAAAAAATAAAAAGAAAGTTAAAAACTATTATGTTAAGGAATCTGTTGGGATTGCTACCGGTATATTAATTTCCTGCTTACACTTCTCAGGACTATCAATGTTAACACATACACCTAGTCCTATGAATTTTTTAAATCAAATACTTAAAAGACCAAATAATGAAAAGCCTTTTGTCTTGTTGGTAGTTGGGAAACCCAAAGATAACTGTAAAATACCTGTATTTGCAGAAAAGAAAAAAGCATTTAGTAAAATAATAACAATTTTTTAGATAATCTCTTCAGGCTTCATACTTTCATATTTTTCATATGGCATATGTATCCAAGGGGAATCTTCTAGATAATCAATATAATAATTAGGTTTAAAACTAGATACTGATTTATAAAAAAGCACTCCAGTTCTGATTGGTTCATCAAGATAAAAGCCATAGAAATGCTCCATCCAATCAATACTCTTCTTTAAAGTAATTCCCGAGTCAGCCAAATCATCTACTATTAATACTTTAGAACCAATATTGGGGCTGGTTTTAGCTAAATCTCTAGAAAAGGTTATTGAGCCTCTTTTATTTTTAACACCATCTCCTCTGTAGGACTCTACAGAAAGAACTGCGAGGGGAACATCAAAAATTCTTGCCATTATATCGCCCACTCTCATTCCACCTTTTGCAATACATACAACTTGATTAAAATTCCAACCATCTTTATGAACCTGGACAGCAAGTTGCTCTATTTTTTTATTATATTCTTCCCATGAAATATGTATATCCGCCATTGAATTCCCTTTTTATGAAATAACCTCTCTTTATAGTTTTAAAGAGAGGTTGTATTTTATTTATAATTATTGTGGAAGTTCGCCGTCAATACCTTGAACATACCAATCCATTGTTGCCATCATAAAATCATCAGCAACTTCTCCATCAGCGACTCTTAGTTCACCTGATTGATCATAAATTGGTCCAGTAAAAGGATGAAGAGTTCCATCTTTAATTGCAATTTCCATAGCTACGGCCTCTTGAATTAAGTCTGTTGGCATAAGCTTAGCATTATATGGAGACATCACAACCATTCCTTCAGCCATTCCATCCCAAGTATCTTTCTCAGCCCAAGTTCCATCAACTACAGCTTGAGCTCTTTGAGCATAGTATGGTCCCCAAATGTCTTCAATTGCAGTTAAATGCGCGTTAGGACAAAATTCTTCTTGATTTGAAGCTTGACCAAAAGCAAGAACACCTGCTTTTTCAGCTGCTTGACAAGGTGCATAAGTATCAGTGTGTTGTACTAAAATATCTGCGCCTTGATTAATTAAAGTATTTGCAGCATCAGCTTCTTTACCTGGGTCATACCAAGTAAATGCCCAAATAATTTTAATTTTAATATCTGGGTTAACCTTAGAAGCTGCTAAATAGAAAGCGTTTATACCTCTAACAACTTCAGGAATTGGAAATGATGCAATATAACCAATAGTATTTGTTTTAGTTAAATGTCCAGCAATATGTCCAGAAATGGTTCTACCTTCATAAAATCTTGCGGAATAAGTAGATACATTAGGTGCTCTTTTGTATCCAGTTGCATGTTCAAATTTTACATCAGGAAATTCATTTGCAACTTCTAATGTTTGATCCATATAGTTGAAAGAAGTTGTAAAGATTAAGTCATGACCAGAAGCAGCTAATTTACGAATTGCTCTTACAGCATCAGCATTTTCTGGAACATTTTCAATATATGTGGAAGTAACAGCATCACCTAGCTGACTTTCCATGTATTGTCTTCCTACATCATGCATATATGTCCAGCCATGATCACCTGGAGGGCCTATATAAATAAAGCCAACTTTTTTAGGGTCTGCATTGGCTGATCCAATAGAAACACCTAAAATAGAAATAATTAATGTAATTAGTCTAATCATTTTAACCTCACCTGCTAAAAATAATTGTTTATTCAATATCTTTCTTAAAGATCACTCAACGATTCTTAATACAAATATTAAAAAAAAAGTGGATATCTATCTTCCTTTGAAAAAAGGGATTGTAAGAGACGCTGGGGCACTTAATTTTATTCTTAGACGATTACTTGAAATTATAATCAAAACTATCATAGTCGCTAAATATGGAGCCATATTGAAGAATTGACCAGGAAAATTTAAACCCCAGGCTTGTAGATTCATTTGTAATATTGAAACACCCCCAAAAATATAAGCTCCGATCAAAATTCTTCCAGGTTTCCAAGTTGCAAATACAACTAAAGCAAGAGCAATCCAACCTCTTCCGGCAGTCATATTTTCCTGCCACATTGGGGCATAACATATAGACATATAAGAACCAGCCAAGGCACACATGCTTCCACCAAACAAAATGCCGAGCAATCTAATTTTGATAACGCTATATCCAAGTGCATGAGATGAATCATGTGACTCTCCCACAGCTCTAAAAATCAAACCTAATTTAGTTTTATAAAAAAAATAACTTACAAAGAAAACTATAATAAATGATAGAATAACGAAAAAATATGGATTCAGTCCTGTGATAGGTGTTCCTATATATTTTTTACCAATCATTGAGCTTAAACCTATGCCAAAAATTGTAAGAGCTAATCCTGTTGCTACTTGATTGGACATTAAAATTAAAACAAGATATGCAAACAGTCCTGACATAAGTATTCCAGATAAAATAGAGACTAAAAAAGCTAAAATATAACTACCTGTAATAACAAGGGTTACAAAGGCAGATACAGCTCCGACTAACATCATGCCTTCAACGCCAAGATTTAAAACTCCAGTTTTTTCTGTTACTAACTCCCCTATTGCTGCAAATACTAAAGGTGTCGTAGCAATTAAAATAATTTGAATGACACCAAATAAAATATCTATATTCATAGTTTTGATCTGAAAGAGATCTTATAGTTTACTAATAGTTCAGTTCCCAATAAAAAAAATAAAACCAAACCCTGAAAGACAAATCCTACAGCTGCAGGGATTTGCATAAATAATTGAGCATCTTCAGCACCTAGATATGTTAAAGCTATTACAAGAGATGCAAATATTATTCCAATTGGATTAAGCCTACCAAGAAAGGCCACTATAATTGCTGTGAAACCATAATTAGGAGATATATCTCTATACAATAAACCAATTGGACCTGACACTTCTCCTAAACCTGCAATACCGGCAAAAGCCCCTGAAAATATAAAAGCAATATAAATTAAATTATTTTGGTTAAAACCTGCATACTTTGAAGCTGTTGGACTAAAACCTGTAACTTTAAGTTGATAACCAAGCATAGTTTTTGAAAAAATAAACCAAGAAGCGAAAACTGCAGCAAGAGCAATTATTATACCAAAATGAACTCTTAAACCTTGAAAGAGTAATGGCATTCTTCCTGATTCACCAAAGGATCTTGTTTTAGGAAAACTATAACCGTAAGGATCTTTCCAAGGTCCAACAACAAGATAATCTAAAATTAATAATGCAATATAGACTAGCATTAAACTAGTTAAAATTTCATTTGTGTTAAATTTTACTTTTAGTATTGCTGGTATCATACCCCAAAGAGCTCCTCCAATAGCTCCACCAACTATCATCAAGGGCAGAACCCAAACGCCAGATGTGTCATGAAAAAATATTCCTATTCCTCCTCCAAAAACTGCACCCATTGTTAATTGTCCCTCAGCACCAATATTGTAGAGATTATTTTTAAAACAAAATGCTAATCCTACAGCTATTAAAGCTAAAGGAGTTGCTTTTACTAAAAGTTCTGAAATTCCATATGAATTAGAAATTGGAGAAATAAAAAAAGTATATAAAGCAAAAGTTGGTTTAAAACCCATCAATACAAAGATTACTGAACCTGTAAAAATAGTTAAAATAACAGCGATAATAGGAACAAGAAAATTCATCAAGGTAGAGGGATTGCCACGCGCTTTAAATTCAGGAAGTATATTAATCATCTTGCTGTCCTCCCATCAATAACCCAATTTTAGAAATCGAAATTTCTCTTGTGTCATAACTTTTAGATAATTTTCCATTAAATATAACTGATAAACGATGAGTAATTTCAATAAGTTCGTCTAAGTCTTGTGAAATTACAATAATTGAAGTTCCGTTTTTAGCTAATTCAATTAAAGATTGTCTGATAGCATGTTCTGCTCCCGCATCTATTCCCCATGTTGGGTGTGAAATAATTAAGAGTTTAGGTTTGGATAATATTTCTCTACCAATAACAAATTTTTGCAAATTACCACCAGATAAACTTGAGGCCTTTGCTTCAGGGCCAGGTGTAACTACATTAAACTTTTCAATTACTTTTTTTGCTTGAACTTCAATATTTTTAAAACTGATCATTCCATTATTTTGAAAATCACTATCAGGAAATTGACTTAATAAAATATTTTCACTTAATGTAAGTTCAGGAACTGCACTATGACCAAGTCTATTTTCTGGAACAAATGCTATGGACATATCTCTTCGCTTTTTTGGAGAAAAGTTTTTTATATCAATATTATTGAAATCTAACTCTCCACTTACTCCATCAATAGCCTCTCCTGTAAGCAAATTCATTAATTCAGATTGTCCATTACCAGCTACACCAGCTATTCCAAAAATTTCTCCTTCTTTAATATCAAAAGAAATATTTTTTAAATCAACAAGAAAAGGATCATTGAATTCTATTGATAAATTTTTAGAAGATAAATTTATTTTTGGAGTAATCTTTGAATAATCAGTCTTAATTTCAGTTAATTTTTTTCCCAACATTTTTGTTGCTAAAGTTTCAGCAGTTTCATTTTCGAGTTTACTAGACTCTATAACTTCTCCGTTTCTTAAAATGGTTACCTCATGACATAAATTTATAACTTCTTCTAATTTATGAGTAATATATAAAATAGTTCTACCTTCTTTTAGAAGAGTATTAAGTGTTTCAAATAAACTTTCAACTTCCTGAGGGGTTAAAACAGATGTTGGTTCATCCATTATTAATAATTCAGGATCTTGTAAAAGAATTCTAACAATTTCAACTCTTTGCTTTTGTCCTGCAGAAAGAGTATTTATTGGAGCATCGAGATCTAATGGGAGCTTATATCTATTTGAAATTTCATTTACTTTATCTTGTAAGTTAGAGAATGACATATTTTGATCAATGCCCAAAATTAGATTTTCTCTAACTGTGAGTGAGTCAAATAAAGAAAAATGCTGAAAAACCATTCCAATTTTATTTTTTCTAGCCTCAGATGGTGACTGAACTTTTAAAGGGTAATTGTTAAATATTATTTCTCCTTCATCAGATTTCAATAATCCGTATAAAATTTTGACTAATGTAGATTTACCAGCACCATTTTCACCTAAAAGTGCATGAACAGTATTTCTTTTAATATTAAAAGACACATTTTTATTCGCAATTACTTTGGGAAAAGATTTTGATATATTCTTAATTGTTAAAATATCCTCAGACATCTATTGAAAAAACCTCATCGTTACTAAAATTGTATATTTCTAAATTACCTTCATCATTTTTTTTATCAATAGTTATGAATTTAGCATCATCTATAGAAATTAATGGAAAATGCCAAACTTTAGGCTTAAAATTAATTCCAAACCCATTATCTACTTTAAATATACTTAAATGATTTAAATTTGGTTTTTCATTTGCCGGGCAAACTACAACAATAAAAGGGTTGTTGCCAAGAGGGAAAAAAACTTGAGAGCTAAATGGATGATTTTCTAGCATATCAATTTTCAAAGGAAAATTTCTTTTTTTAGCTGCAAATAAATTTATTCGAACTCTCTTATCTTCTCCATAAATTTCTATATTTGCTAGATCGAAATAACTTTTTGTAGTGTTTAAATTTATATTTGTTGATTGAACTTCTGCAGGATTAATAAAATCACCAAATTTTGAAAACTTCTCTTTAGTAATTTCTTCGATGTTATAACTCATAAGAATTTTTAGACTTTTCCTATAATTCTTAAACGCGATATTCCACCATCTGGATAAATATTTAATTTGATAAAATTAAATTTTTGCTTTTTAACTTTATTTTCAACCACCAATTGATGATGTGGCTTTAAATTAGTTTGATTAATTATTGTACTCCATTTTTTACTAATGTTAACAATAGTATTAGTATTTTTATTTTGTTTTATTAAAGAGCCTTGAATAGTAAAACTTGCTGGATAATTACCTTTAAAATGATGTGTTTGAATATTAAATTTCTCTATTGTTCCAGTTTCTGCTAACTTAATTATTATCCAGTCACACCCTTTACCTCTTCTTCTTTTAGTCTCCCAGCCATTACCCATGTTAATTGATTTACCTGGAGCTATAATATTTTCTGCTTTTCCAAAATGCTCATCACTACAAGCTACTATTTTTGCACCATTTAAAACACTAGCCAAATCTAAAGGTTTTTTTGTGTTCTTTAGATTTAAACTTAAATCACCTAGTAGTTTTAATCTTGCTATTCCTCCATCAGGAAAAATATTTAATTTAACAAAATTAATTGGATAATTGTTTTGAATTTTAAATTTATGAATTGAATTAGGCTTAAGTTTTTTCTTTTTTAAAATGTTTTTCCAAATAAATTTATTGTTATTAGATAAACAAACATCCAATGATGCATATTCTGGTTGGTTGCCATTAAAATAACACGTATCGATTTCAACAATTGACACTTTTCCTGGCTTACCCAATTTAATAATACAATAATCATTACCTTTAGTTCTTTTTCTCCTAGTCTCCCATCCATCCATCCATTTGCCATGTTTGTCATAAACATTTTCTTTAAATATAGGCGGGTTATCACTTAACATTCTTGAAGCATTTCCAAAAAACTGATCAGTATAACTGTATATTTTGCTGCCAAGTATAGGACTGACTAAATTAATATAATTTTTAACTGTATATTTATTCATGTATTATTTCATTCAATCTTAAGGTAGCAATTTTTTTCACTTGATTTATAGATTTGTCAAGTTCTTCTTCGATATTATCTGATTTTAATCTACTTTCAAATTCATTAAATATTTCAATTTTTGTCTTTCCTCTAATGGCAAAAATAAATGGTATGCTAAACTTTTTTTTAAATTTATCATTAAGTTTATGAAATTTTTTGAATTCTGCATCATTACAATTAGTCAAACCAGCTCCTGATTGTTCTAGTGAAGAAAATTCAGTAAGGCCCTCTGCAATTTTTATTTTATCTCCAAGATCAGGATGAGATTTTACAATATTAATTTTAACTTCCATAGAAAGTGAGTTAAAAATATTTATAAAACTATCAATCACGTCTGATTTATTTTTAAAAGGCCTTAATCCTTCAACATCATGAGTAATAAAATCAGAGTTTTCAAAAATATTTTTGAAAATATTTATAAACTCTAATTTTTCTAATTTATTAATATTTTCAACGATCATTAAAATTATTGTACCAAAAATCTGCTATTTCTTTTCTTTGGCATATCCAAATATCTTTAAATTCAGTTATGTAATTTATAAATTTTATTAACGATTGAAATCTTCCTGGTCTTCCAATTAATCTACAATGTAAACCAATTGACATCATTTTTGATGATCCAGTTAATGAACTTTCATTGTATAGAGTGTCAAATGAATCTTTTAAATAATTATAAAAATCATCTCCTGTGTTAAAACCTTGAGCTGTAGCAAATCGCATATCATTGTTATCCAATGTGTAAGGTATAATTAGATGTTTTTTATTATTATGTTCAATCCAATATGGTAAATCATCATTATAAGCATCACTATCATATGAAATTTGAGTATTTTTTAAAACTAAATCTCGTGTATTTGGGCTAGTGCGTCCAGTATACCAACCTGATGGATAATATCCAAAAATATTTTTAATAGATTCATTGCATTTTATAATATGCTCTTCTTCAGTCTTTTGATCAACATGTTGATAATCGATCCAGCGATACCCATGACTTGCTACTTCAAATTGCGCATTCTTAATTGCTTCACATACATCGTTATTTTTTTCAAGGGCAAGGCCGACGCCAAAAATAGTTAATGGAAGATTTCTTTTTATAAATTCATTATATATTCTCCAAAAACCTGATCTAGAACCATATTCATATATAGACTCCATATTCATGTTACGATCTCCAATTACAGGCTTTGCACCAATTATTTCTGATAAAAATATTTCAGAGTGTTCATCACCATTCAAAACAGTGTTCTCACCACCTTCTTCGTAATTTAAAACAAATTGTACAGCTAATTTAGCGTTCTTCTCCCATTTAAATTGTGGTGGATGATTACCGTATCCTATAAAATTTCTAATTTCAGACATTTAAAAAGCTAATTTAATATTTAATCAAATACTGTATAAATGAAAACAGATTATGTCTAAAGGATATTTAACTACTCATGTGTTAGACACATTTAATGGTAAGCCAGGATCTGGAATAAAAGGCAGTATTTATATATTTGAAGAAGCAGATAAGAAAAAAATTAAAGATTTTACACTAAATGAAGATGGGAGATGTGATACACCAATTTTGGAAAACGATCATTTTAGTATCGGAAAATATGAAATTCAATTTTTCTGTGGGGAGTATTTTAGAAAATTCACTAAACTTGATGAAATTCCTTTCTTAGATGATGTTGTAATACGTTTTGGAATAAGTGATATAAATGAACATTATCATGTTCCTCTCCTAATATCACCTTGGAGTTATACAACATATAGAGGAAGTTAATGCCAAGCTCTTCAATAGAATTCTTATTGAATAATGAGCTGATTACTCTTAATGATCTTGATACTAATACAACAGTATTAGAATATCTTAGAAATTATAAAAATTTAAAAGGAACAAAAGAAGGTTGTGCTTCAGGAGATTGTGGTGCGTGCACAGCTGTATTAGCAGAAATTAAAGATAACAAATTAAAATATAAAAGCATAAATACCTGTATAACACTATTATACACACTTCATTCAAAACAATTATTAACGGTAGAGCATATAGAGTCAAAATATTTACATCCTGTGCAACAAAGTATGGTTGATTATGATGGAGCTCAATGTGGATTTTGTACACCAGGATTTGTGATGTCAATGTACGCAATGCATAAAAACAAAATAAAGCCTACTAATCAAAATATTAATAAATATCTATCTGGTAATTTATGTAGGTGCACAGGCTATAGACCAATAAAAGATGCTTTGAAAAATTTGAAAAAATATAAAAATTTAAACACTGACTCATCAGAAATTATAAAAAAATTAAAAAAAATTAATTTAAATGATGTTATTTTAAATAAAAATAATTCAAAATTTTTTATACATAAAAATTTACAAACTTTTAAAAAAGATTTTATTAAAAGCAAGAATCCATCGCTTTTAGTTGGGGGGACAGATTTGTCACTTGAAATTACCAAGAGAAGAAAAAATTTAGATGAAATTTTTTATCTTGGTCAAAATAAAGATTTAAATTTTATAAAAGTTAAAAAAAATAATTTGCACATCGGTGCTGCCACTCCAATAAATGATATTCTTGATATTTTAAAAAAATACTATTCTGAATTTTATGAAATGTTTGAACGTTATGGATCTGAACAAATTCGCAATGTTGCTTCTTTAGGCGGAAATATTGGTAGTGCATCACCTATTGGAGACAGTTTGCCTGTTTTGATATCCTTAGACACTAAATTAATTTTAGATGGAAATAAAAGCCGAAAAGTGCCTATTCATGATTATTTTATTAGTTATAGAAAAACAAAGTTGAGAAAAAAAGAATTTATAAAAGAAATAATTATTCCTTTGAAAAGTAAAAATAACATTTTAAAATGTTACAAAATTTCTAAAAGAATTGATGATGATATTAGCTCAGTTTTTATGGCTATTAATACAGAAATCAAAAACAAAAAATTTAAATCTATCAAAATAGTTTGTGGTGGTATGGCAGCAATACCAAAAAATGCTAAAAAAACAGAAAACTTCCTAAAAAATAAAAAAATTAATCTTGATAATATTTCAAAAGCAAAAAAAATTATCTCAAAAGAATTTTCCCCTCTTAGTGATGTAAGAAGCTCAAAAAGCTATAGAACAAAAATTGTATCAAACTTATTAAATAGATTCTGGAATGAGTATAATAATAAAAAAGTTACATTGTATGAATACTAAAATGTTTGTAAAAAATATAGAACACGAGAGTGCTTCAAAACATGTAACTGGGAAGGCTATTTACACTGATGATATTCCAGAACCTCAAAATCTTTTGCACGCCGCTATAGGTTTTAGTAATGTCAGTAAAGGTACAATTCAGAGAATAGATTTCACAAATGTTCTTAATTCAGAGGGAGTCATAGATATAATTACGGAAAGTGATATTGAAGGGCAAAATGATGTTGGGCCCATTTTTAAGGGAGATAAAATATTTACATCTAAAAATATTGAATATTATGGACAGCCAATATTTGCAGTAATTGCAACTTCTACAAAATTAGCAAGGCAAGCTGCACAAAATGCAAAAATCAAAATAAAAAAACTCAAACCTATATTAACTATTGAAGAAGCAATTAAGAAAAAAAGTTTCGTATTAAAATCAAAAGTTATCAAAAAGGGAAAAGCATGGATGGCTATAAAAAATTCCAATCATCAATTGAAAGGAAAGTTAGAATGCGGAGGTCAAGATCACTTTTATTTAGAAGGACAAATTGCATTAACAATTCCTCAAGAAGATAACAATTTTTTGATTTATTCCTCAACGCAACACCCATCTGAAACACAGCAAATAGTAGCAAAAGTAGTTAAGCAAAAATTTAATAGTATAAATGTTAAAGTAAGAAGAATTGGTGGTGGATTTGGAGGTAAAGAAACTCAATCATTTTTATTTGCTGCTATAAGCACTATTGCTGCAAAAAAATTAAATAGACCAGTAAAACTTCGTATTGATAGAGATGATGACATGATCATGACTGGTAAAAGACATCAGTTTAAATTTGATTATGAAGTAGGATTTTCAAATGATGGAAAAATTAATGGACTAAAAATTTTAATGGCATCAAATTGTGGTATTTCTGCTGATTTATCAGGAGCCATAAATGACAGAGCTATTTATCATATAGATAATGCCTATTATATTCCTAATCTTGAGCTTACATCACATCGATGCAAAACAAACACAGTATCAAACACTGCCTTTAGAGGATTTGGTGGTCCCCAAGGAATGTTCTGTATTGAAAATATAATTGATCATATCTCTCATCATTTAAAAAAAGATCCTGCAAAAATAAGAGCTCAAAATTTTTATAAAATAAATACAAATAACATTACCCATTATGGAATGAAAATTGAAGATAATATTATTGAAGAAATTTTTAATAATTTAAAAAATAAATCTAAGTATATTAAAAGAAAAAAAGAAATTGAAAAATTTAACAAATCAAATTCTATTCTTAAAAAAGGGATTGCAATAACTCCTGTAAAATTTGGAATATCTTTTACAACCACTCATTTAAATCAAGCAGGTGCTCTAGTTCATATTTATACTGATGGATCTATTCATTTAAATCATGGGGGCATTGAAATGGGTCAAGGTTTAATGACTAAATTAGCTCTTGTGGCAGCAAATGAATTTGGACTAGACATCAGTGATATTAAAATATCGTCAACAGATACTGAAAAGATTTCAAACACATCTGCTAGTGCAGCATCTGCAACTACAGATTTAAATGGAGGTGCAATACTAAATGCTATTTATAACATTAAATTAGAATTAGATTCATTTATTAAAAAATACTACAAAACTAAAAAGATTATATATCAAAATGGAAAAATTATGTGTGATAAAAAAACTTTACTCTTTAATGAAGTTATTTCAAAAGCTTATCTTAATCGAGTAAAACTTTATTCATCAGGTTTTTATAAAACTCCAAAAATAAACGTTAATGTTAAAGATCTCTCTGGTAGACCTTTTTTATATTTTGCTTATGGTGCAGCTGTTAGCGAAGTAATAATTGATACATTAACAGGTGAGAACAAATTATTACAAGTTGATATTATTCATGATGTGGGTAATTCAATAAATCAAAGAATAGATGTGGGACAAATTGAAGGAGGTTTTGTTCAAGGTCTTGGTTGGCTAACAACTGAAGAAATATCATGGAATAAAAATGGAAATATTTTATCTCATAGTCCATCAACATATAAAATACCAACAGCTGGAGAAATTCCTAACAAATTTAATGTTGAGATATTTAAAAAAGGTTACAATATAGAAAATGTTGTAAATAGATCGAAAGCTGTAGGAGAGCCTCCATTTATGTTAGCTTTATCAGTATTTTTTGCAATTAAAGATGCAGTTTTTAATGCTAATTCTAATAAAGATTCAACAAAATTAATAGCACCTGCTACACCAGAAAATATATTGAATAGTTTGAATTAAATGAAATTAAAAAAATTAAATAATAAAATTAATTATAAAGATTTTATTGTAAAAGCAAAAATTTTTAATGTTAAAGGATCATCACCTAATAAAATAGATGATATTATATTGATATCTAATGATACAATTTTTGGAACTATTGGTGGAGGAAATCTAGAATATTTAGTTGTAAAAGAAGCAAAAATCTTAATAAATAATAAAATTGATAAAAAGTCACTAAATATACCTCTTGGACCAGGTATAGGTCAATGCTGTGGAGGCTATGTTCAAATCAAACTTTCACTGCATAAAAATTCATCTGAAGCCCTAAAAACTGAAAAATTATATGATGATAATATTGCTAATTTATATATTTTTGGAGCCGGACATATAGGGCAAGCATTAATTAAAAAATTAGAAAATATTAATTTTAATATTTTCTTAATAGATTCTAGAGAAGATTTTTTAAAAATGACAAATTTTAATAATATTAATTACTTACTTTCAAAAAAACCTTGGGAAATAGTTACTCGTTTAAAAGATAATTCATATTTTGTAATTTTGACACATAGTCACGACTATGATCTAAAAATATTAAATGAAGTACTTAAAAAAAATTTTACCTTTTTAGGTTTAATTGGATCTAAAACAAAGAAAAATAGATTTTTCAAAAGATTAATAGAAAATGGTCATAATAAATTATTAGTTGAAACAATCGAATGTCCAATTGGAATAAATATAGGTAATTCTAAAGATCCTGATGAAATAGCTTTTTCAATTATTACAAGAATAATATCAATTAAAAATAATTTAAAAGTTATTAAAAATAACAAAATAAAAGAAATAATATGAAAAATATTGATTTTATGAAAAGAGCAATCGAATTATCAATTCAAAATATTAAAAATAATGGAGGTCCGTTTGGTTGCATTATAGTTAAAGAAAATAAAATAATTGCTGAAGGTGTAAATAGAGTTACATTTAATAATGACCCAACAGCTCATGCTGAAATTATTGCAATAAGAAATGCCTGCAAAAAATTAAATACATTTAATTTAGAAAAATGTGAACTATATACAAGTTGTGAACCATGCCCTATGTGTCTTAGTGCAATTTATTGGTCACATATAGATAAAATTTATTATGGAAATTCTAGATTGGATGCTTCAAAAATAGGATTTGATGATGATTTTATATATAATGAACTAAATAAAGATTTATCTTCAAGAAAAATTCAAATGAAACAAATTAGTCAAAAAGAAGCAAAAAAAGCTTTTTTAGATTGGGATAAAAAAATAGACAAGGTCGAATACTAAATGGAAACATTAACTTCTTTATTACCCTTTTTTTTAGACTGGCTTGATTTAATAGTGAGATGGATACATATAATTGTTGGTATAGCTTGGATTGGAACTTCATTTTATTTTAATTGGCTTGATAGTCGTTTAGACAGAGAAATAGATAGTGAGGATATTGATGGAGAATTATGGTCAGTACACTCAGGTGGTTTCTACCATATTAATAAATTAAAAGGTCCACCAAAAGTATTTCCAAAAGAATTGCACTGGTTTAAATGGGAAGCATATACAACCTGGATTAGTGGTTTTGCTCTATTAATAATTGTTTATTATTTAAATGCTGAAAGCATTATGATTGACAAAACTATCAGTGATATCAATCCATTTACAGCAATAATAATTTCTTTGAGTTTTTTAGCCGGATCTTGGTTAGTTTATGATTTTTTATGTAAATCTGCTCTAATTGATAATAAGATATTATTTTCTACAATAGGTTTAATTTTAGCAACAATTGTTAGTTATGCACTAACTAAAATCTATGGATCTAGAGCCGCTTATATACATGTTGGTGCATGTTTAGGAACTATAATGGCTGCAAATGTTTTTCATGTAATTATACCTTCTCAAAAAAATATGGTTAATGCTGCATTGGCTAATAAAAAACCAGACTTAAAAAAAGGATTATCTGCAAAAACGCGCTCAATTCATAATAACTATTTAACACTTCCAGTATTATTTATTATGATTAGTGCACATTTTCCTTTTACATATGGTCATAAATATAATTGGTTAATTCTTGCTATAATTTCAGTCATCGGAGCTTCGGTAAGACACTACTTTAACCTTCGTAATAAAAAGAAATATAATGTGTGGATATTACCAACTGCAGCAGCAGGAATGATATGTTTAATGCTATATGTATCTCTACCTAAAATAAATAATAATTTAGAAGAAAATACTTTTGAAGAAGTAAATTTTAATGAAGTAGCAAATATTATTAAATATAGATGTGGAGTGTGTCATGCAAGTAATCCAACGTATGAAGGATTTGAAGAACCTCCGCTAGGTATTATCTTTGATACATCAGAAAATATCTTAAAAAATATTAAAGGTATTAAAGATCAGGTAATAGATTCAGATATTATGCCACCAGGTAACATAACTGGTATAACTGAAGCTGAAAGAAATATATTAAGAGCTTGGATAGAAAAAGGGTCAAATATTAATAACTAACAGGTAATGGATCTAGCGACCTCCAAAGATACCATGTTGCTATAGAAGAATAAGGGGACCACTTTTTAAATAAAGTTAATAAAAATTTGTCTGTAAGAGGTAGATCTTTTTTATAATGTTTACTTATTGCTTTTATAAATCCAAGATCACCAGATGGAAAAATATTTGAACTTCCTTTAGTAAATATTAAAAACATATCAACTGTCCAATTACCTATTCCTTTTATTTCTATTAATTTTTCTCTTATTTCTAAATCATTAGCTTGATGCAATTGATTAATAAATTTTTTATTTAGCAAAAAAAAATCAGAAATATTATTAATGTATAAAATTTTTTGTTTAGAAATTCCACATTTTTTTAGTTCATTTTTTTTAATATTTTTAATTGTTCTTGGTGTAATATTTCTTTTAAGAGCAAATAATTTCTTCTTCATAGAATTAGCTGCTGATACTGATATTTGTTGTCCAATAATTGAATTTATAAGTGCGTGAAAGCTATTATCATTTAATTGCAAAGATTGATTTGTAAATTGATCAATAATTTTCTTCAAAACTTTATCTTTGTTTGATAAGTGAATCTTACCTTTATTCCAATATTTAGGTTGCATAATATGAGTTATTATAATCAATTTAAAAAAATAATATCTTACTTAAATTATATATTTGGAATTTATTTGTGGGTTTTAATTATTTATGCATTTCTTAGACAGACAGGTTTAATAAAAAAGAGTTTACTAGGAGAATATCTTTCATTTCCAATAAAATATATTTTAGGCATTTTTTAATATAATAACATGCTTCTATATTATTTAATTGCTATATTGGCTGCATTATGTTGGGCAATTGCCTCTCTTATTTCAGCAGATGTAACTAGAAGAATTGGTGGATTAGCATTTAATAGAATTAGATTATTTTTTGTCTCTATAATGCTAATTAGTTTTACATTTTACTTAGATACTTGGGGCACAATAAATCAGGAATTTTTATTTGCTATTTTGTTATCCGGAATAATAGGCGTATTCTTAGGTGATACATTATTATTTATAGCTCTTCAAAAAATTGGGCCAAGACGAAATAACATCCTGTTTTCTTTAGCGGCACCATTTACTGTTATATTAAACATAATTTTTTTACATGAAATAATGTCACTAATTAATTTAATTGGTTGTTTTATTGTTTTCTTTGGAGTTGTAATTGCAATTGCTTATGGTAGCAGCAGAGATAAAAAACATAGATGGGAAGTTATAGAAGGTAATATATATTTAGGGATTATCTTTGGTATAGCAGCTGCATTATGTCAAGCTATTGGATTAATTATGATGAAACCAATTTTATCCTTGGGAGCAGATCCTATTGCTTCCGCTTCGTTAAGAACAGCAATTTCATTTGTATTTTTATCATTCACTTTTTTCTTAAATTACGAAATATTTAATCAAAAAGACTCAATAACTATAAAAATTTTGGTTCAATCTATAATAAGTGGTTTTTTAGGAATGGCTTTAGGTATGAGTCTTTTGCTTATAGCTCTTCAAAAAGCAGATGCAGGTATAGTAGCTACTCTTTCCTCTACAAGCCCTATTATGATTTTATTATTAATATGGGTTATAACAAAGAAGATGCCTGCTATAGGCGCTTGGATAGGTACAATTTTAGCAATAATTGGATCTGGTTTAATTTTTATCTACTAATTTCAGACCTAGTTCTGAAAGTCTTTCTTTATCAATTTCAGCTGGTGCATTCATCATTAAATCAATTGCTTGTTGATTCATTGGAAAGGCAATTACTTCTCTAATATTAGGTTCATTTGCAAGCAACATTACAATTCTATCAATGCCAGGGGCACTGCCGCCATGAGGAGGTGCTCCAAATTTCATTGCATTTAACATTCCAGAAAATTTACTTTCTAACTCTTCTTTTTTATACCCTGCTATTTCGAAAGCTTTATACATTATATCTGGTTTATGATTTCTTATAGCGCCAGAAGATAATTCAACACCATTACAGACTATATCATACTGATAAGCTTTTATGTCTAATGGATCTTTGTGTAAAAGTGAGTCCATTTCACCTTGAGGCATAGAAAAAGGGTTATGACTAAACTCAATCTTATTTGTACTTTCATCAATTTCATACATAGGAAAGTCTACAATCCAACAAAATTCAAAAGCATGTTTATTAAGCAAATTTAAATCTAAACACAATTTATCACGAACTTTGCCAGCAAACAACTGGGCATCCTTTTGGGTATCACAAACAAAAAATATAGATTCTCCATCTTGTAATTTAAGTTGATTTAATCTTTTAGTATCTAGATTTTTAGCAATTGGTCCTTTATGCTGATCATCAGAATAACTAATATATCCCAATCCTGCAGAACCCTCGTCTCTTGCCCAATTATTTAATTTATCAAAAAAACTTCGCGGTTTATCAGACGTATTACTAACTACGATACCTTTAACTTTATAATTTTTTTCAATTAAGCTGCTAAATATTTTAAAATCTGAATCTTTAAAAATATCTGTGCAATCCCTAATTACTAAAGGATTTCTTAAATCTGGTTTATCAGTACCGTAGATTTCAAGAGACTCTTCATAAGGTATTCTTTTAAAAGGATAACTACTTACAGTTACATTTTCATCTGTATGATAATTTTTATTTTCATCAAAAACTTCGTACAATATTGGTTCAATTGAATTGAAAACATCATCTTGTGTAACAAAACTCATTTCAAAATCTAATTGATAAAATTCTCCAGGTGATCTGTCTGCTCTACTGTCTTCATCCCTAAAACATGGAGCAATTTGAAAATATTTATCAAAACCCGCCATCATTAGTAATTGTTTAAATTGTTGTGGCGCTTGAGGAAGTGCATAAAATTGACCATGATGGATTCTAGAAGGAACTAAATAATCTCTAGCACCTTCAGGAGAAGTGGAAGTTAAAATTGGAGTTTGAAATTCTGTAAATCCTGCTGATGTCATCTTTTCTCTAATTGAAGAAATAATTTTACTTCTCAATAAAATATTTTTATGAAGTTTATTCCTTCTTAAATCAAGAAAACGATTTTTTAATCTTACTTCTTCACCATATTCAATGTCTGAATTTACAGGTAAAGGTAATACTTCTGAAATAGACAATAGAGTATAGGAATCGATTTTTACTTCAATTTCTCCAGTGGAAATATTTTTATTAATAGTCTCATTTGATCTTTTGAGAACAACACCTTTGACTTTAATAACACTTTCGTTGCTTAATTTAGTTATCTCATTAAAAAGTTTATGTTTTGCATCAACAACACATTGAGTGATTCCATAATTATCTCTTAAATCAATAAAAATTAAATTTCCATGATCTCTTATAGTATCAACCCAACCACTTAAAACAACTTCTTGATTAAGATTTGAAATATTAAGCTCAGAGCAATAGTGGGATCTGTAAATGTTCATTTTTCTGGTATTTATAGTATTTCTTTAATTAATGGTATTGTTAATTGGCGCTTGTTTTGAAGTGAAAACTTATCAAGTTTTTTAACAATATTATAAATACTTTGGTATGATCTTTCAATTCTTTTAACTAGAAATTCAAATATTTCTGGATTTTTAATAATAAATTGTTTTTCATGTAATAGTTTTGTTAATATAATTTTAACCATTTCATCATCAGGATTTAAAATAGATACATGATAAAAAGTTTTTAATCTTGATTTTAAATCAGTTAGTTGGAAGTTATATTGATCTATATTTAAGTTGGAAGTTATAAAAATTTTTAAATTTTCATTTTTACAATGATTAATTATATGGAATATATCCTCTTCTCTTAATGTTAGAAATAAATTATCAATTGCAACATTTTTTTTTGAATAAAGAATCTCTTTCAAGTTATTTTTATATAATATAGCTTGATTATTTTTTACCCACATATTGATCAGGTGAGATTTACCAGATTTATTAGGTGCTTTTAGAAAAATATTTTTTATTTTATTATTATTAATTACAATGTTATATGATTGTTCATTAGTGCTATTTACAAAAAAATTAGATGAATCTCTAATCTCTTTTAAATTATAATTAAAATATTCTTGATGACTCATAAGATTGTAATACTACATTTATTGTTATAAGATTTTAATTCAAGTTTATCTTTATATAAGGAATTAATTAAAATATTTAAATTCCCATAATATAATAAATTATATGTACTATTATTATAAGATATTGATTCAGCATTTATATTTTTAATTATATTATTTTGCTTAATTATTTCTTTTATTTTTTTTAATTCTATTAAGTTTAATGTTTTTATTCTACAAGTTAGATTGGTAATTTTAGATGAATTAACAATATTATTATTTTTCCAATAATTCAAAGTTTTTTTATGTAAATTATTAAAAAATAATTCATAATCAATTTCTGAAAAGTAAACATTATCTATTAATTCAAAATTATTATTTTTATAAATATAAGAATTTATACTAACACCATTTAGATCAGATATTGAGTGAACTAAAAGAATATTTTTGTATTTATATTTATTAACTAACTTTGCATGATTTTTAATTTTTTTTGATAAAAAATCTTCTTTTTTTATAATGTATCTATCATTTATATCCAAATTGGGAGTAACAAAATATTCATATTTTAAATTATTTAAAAACAAATACTCATAAAAATCATTTTCTTTTGATAAAATTTTTTCAGAAAATAATTTTTGATCAAAAATAATTATTAGAAATCTTTCTGGTTCATAAGGAATAAAATTAATATTATTATTTATAAAATAATTAATAATTTTTGAATTATCGTATGTAAGTTGTATTTTAGATGAATAATTATTATTATTTATTTTTTCCTCATTAATATTTAAACTAAATAAAAAATTATTAATTAAATCAATTGTTATAATATTGTTTACCCTTTCATATTCATATTCAGTTAGCAATGAATTAATTAATTTTTTAAAGCTAGCGTGTTTAAATGTATTAATGAATTCTTCTTTTTTAAGTTTAATATTTTCAGATTTAAATTTAATCTCAAACTCTTCAGAATAATACAAGTCTTTAGCGAATATATTATTGGTCAAAAACCATGCAATCACAATATATCTAATAATTCGCATAAATTTTAAACATGTAATTTATAAAAATAACTTATATGGATTATACTAAAGATAATATAGTCAAAGATAAGGCAGAAACTTGGAAATCATTCAATAGATTGATAAATTATACTATAGTTTTCTTTTTTATTATTCTTTTTATGAATTTTAATTTTTTTAACTAGCCTACTATTTCATTTTCATTGAAGAAAAATTCAATTTCTTTTTTAGCATTTTCTTCTGAATCTGATCCATGAACAGAATTTTCTTGCACATTTAAAGCGAATAATTTTCTAATTGTGCCATCTGCAGCATTATCAGGATTTGTTGCACCCATTACTTCTCTATATTTCTTAACAGCGTTATCACTTGATAGCACTTGAACTACAACTGGTTCAGAAGTCATATATTCAATTAAATCTCTAAAAAAAGGTTTATCATTGTGAACATCATAAAATTGTTCAGCTTGTTTATTTGTGAGCTTTATTCTTTTTTGTGCAATAATTCTTAAACCATTTTTTTCAATTAATTCATTTATACTACCTGTTATATTTCTTTTTGTAGCATCAGGTTTAATAATTGAAAATGTTAGACTCATAAAAACTCCATTGTATATAAATTAAATTTCTTAGTATATATATAATATTTTGTCTACAATTTGATGAAAATGCATCTAAAATATATATTATGAATATTAATAAAATAATTTTGACGAAAATAAATAATCTATTTAAAAAATATTTTTAAATATGAATAAATTAAATGTTTATATTTTTAATGAACTATTAAAAGGTTTTTTTCTTATTTTATTTATTTTTTTGTCTATAGCCTGGTTACTGCAATTTACACGATTAATTTCTGTATCAAATTTATTGCAAATAGATTCATTATCAATTTTAATTTTATCAATCTATCTAATACCAAATTTATTTACAATCATTTTGCCTTTTATCGTGATAATAGGAATATCAATAACATTTATAAAATTATTTAAAGATAGAGAAATAATAACCATTTATTCACTTGGATTAAATACAAATGTAATAAAAAAACCTTTTTTAATTTTTTTAATATTAATAATATTTATAAGTATTTTTTTTAATTTTTACCTTTCACCAAATATTTATGAAAAATATAAATTAAATGAATATGAATTAAGAAATACTATTAATTTTGAAAAGATAATTTTTTCAAATTTTTTAGAATTAAATGAA
>CACJEE010000012.1:22500-33046 GCA_902592345.1 uncultured Alphaproteobacteria bacterium | reverse complement strand
CTTTTAACAAATCATATACAACGAATTTTTTTAACGAAGATATTACTAATAATAATTTATATAAATTTATAAATGAACTAAGTACTGAAAAAGATAAAATAATTATATTATCTCCAATGATTGAAAAAGATTTAAATGAAGAATTGTTTTCTTATAAATCAATGAATTTATATTCCGTTCAAAATTTTTTTTATAAAACAAATAAAAGTGCTTTTAACGATAGTAGTTTACAGGGTGTATCATATCCCTCTTCAATCTCACAAACTAACAAAATGACTTCTGTTTTTTCAAATTACGATATGTTTAATAAAAAAGAATTAATTAATTTTCTTAAAATTGATCTTTTAATTGTCAAGGAAGATGAATTAGAGCTTTTTGATGCCAAATTGTATAAAGTTTTAAGAAAATTTAATATTAAAAAATTAATTAAAAATAATTTAAAATTTGATTTAAAAAATTCTTTAACTAATAAAGATGAAAATTTCATAATTGAAAAATGGGTTATATTAAAAAATTTTAGTGCTTGGAATTTATCCAAAATTAGTAATTATGACTATAATCTTTATCTAAATAAGAATTGCATAAATAATGAAAATAATTGCGCAAATAAATATCATTTTCTCGATTACTTAGAAAAAAGTAATGGTGAAGTTAGTGGATCAGATGGTAATTATAGTATTAATATTAGTGAGAGTAACATTGATCAAATAATAGTTCTGAATAAGGTTTATCGTTCAGAATGGAGAGCTTTTCATAAAGAGTTAATATTTGATACTTTTAATTTTGAAGGTTTCTTAGCTATTAAAGTGCCTTCAAAAATTAATAATATAAATTTAAAATATGAAAATGATTTAATCTATTTAATCATATTCTCAATTATGTCTTATATTTTATTTATTATAATTTATTATTTTATTTTTATAAAAAATTTTAATAAATTTAGGAAAGTTTAATTTTTTATTTACATGCCAAGTAAATAAATTATTCTTTCTTGTGAAATAATTTGTAGTATTTAAAAAATCTAGGCATGGTTTATTCTTTTTTGTTTTAATATATTTGGCTAGTAGCTTTTTGATTTTATTCTTTTGACATATTAAATGTATAAATTCTATCATTGATTGTTCAATAAATTTTCCAAAAACCCTGCAGCTTAGTATATAATCTGTGATTATGATTGTGGAACTTTCTTTTTTGATAAAAACTAAACCTACTAATCCATAATCTCCATATTTATCTTCTACTTTAACAACATATAAAAAAGTATTTTTATCCTTTAATAAGGGGTCAATATCTTTAACTGTATATCTCCTGGTGGTTAAGTTCATTTGATTAGTTTTATTCAATAATTGCAAGGTTCTATTTAAATTTATTTTATTCAAATCAAAGAAATGCACTTTTAAGTTGAGTGTCGATAACCAATTTTCATAAGAATTGCTTTTAATGTAATTTTTCTTATCTTTTTCTCTTTTTGTATTTTGTTTATATAAAAGTGTTCTTTTTTTGTCTTCATTTGTAAGGTCAAAATTAAAGCAATTCATATCTCGCAGTATTTTGGGATACAAAATATTATTTTCTGGAAGTTCTGGAATTAACATTTTTGGAAATACAGATTTAACTCTAGCTCTTTCACTCGCTGAATCATCTAAAAATATTGCATCATCTTGATTTAAATTTAATTCACTTAGTATTAATTTTATATTTTCAGCTTTATCTTTCCAATTTATTTTAACAGAAACAAAATCCTTTAATCTAAGTATCATTTCAGGATGTTTGCTTATTGCAGATGATGCAGTAGCATGTTCATTTTTACTGCATATAGAAAGAACAATTCCCTTTTTTTTAAGATCCAATAGGTATTTTTGTAAATCTAAAAATGCCTCACCTTTTGGGTTATGACCACCCAGTACTATATTTTCAATACCGTCATCTCCAACAGTTCCACCCCATAGTGTGTTATCTAAATCACAAATAATTAATTTTTTTTTGTTAGAATAAAACTCTTCAATAATTGTAAAAATTTTACTGCTAAGTGTTTTAAATTCACTTAGTGAATAAGAAGATTTTGTATTATACCATTGCTTTTCTGTTTGATAATTATCAGTATTAAATAAAAATTCAGACGGATTGATAAAAATTATATTTTTAAATTTTGATAATCTTTTTGTAAGAATCAAATTTAATTCTAGCTCAAGTGATTTTCTGCCAATATTATATTTATAGCTAACACTATTAGTGATATTATGATTTCTAAAATTTTTGAACAATGAAATAATAGACAAATCGTAATTATTATTATTTTCAATAATCAAATTTATTAAATTAATAACTTCTTTTTTAATTACTGTTATTTTACTTTTATTATAAATTATATTATCCTGAAATACCCTAGAAATAGATTGAGGTTCAATTTCAATATATCTAATTAATTTTTTTTTTGAGCGTATTTTAGTCGTTAACTGTTTTTGAAATTGATTATAAGAACTTTTTAAAACACCTATTTTTTTATTATAAAAAGTATAGTCAAATAAATTCTCAAGTGGAGAACTATTATAATCTGTAATAAATTTTATATCAAACATCACTTAATGCTTTATTAATAATTTTTTCTAAATCAGATAACTTTAAATTTGTACTGATATTCTCAGACAATATATCTAAAATATTAATTTCTTTTTTTGTTTCTTTTAAAATATTAGTCTCTATCTCTAAAACTAAGTTTAAAAAAATAGTAGAGTCGATATTACTTCCTGACCCCGTAAGTAATGTTTTTCTGTCTTTTGAAAAGTTTGTTTTTTTGGGAAGTAATATGTTGATATTATCGATAGAAGCATCAATTATTGATTTAATTTCTATATTGTTCATATTAAATATTATTTTTTTATATATAATTTATAGATTATTGAAATATTTAATGACAATCAAAATTAGAAAAATCAGTAAAGAAGATTACCAAGGTATAGTTGAGCTATATAATAAATATTTTTTAAATAAAATTGATTTTATTGATAGAAAAAATCTTTACGACCTAAACCCTTTATATGCAAATGATAGAAATAAATATACTCAAGGTTTTATTGCTTTGGAAAATAGCAATATTATTGGCCATATTGCAGCAATACCTCTAGAATTTATAATTAATCAAAAAAAAATCACAGCTTATTCAACCAATGCTTTAATTGCTGAGGATAAATATAGGTTAATTGCTCCTATACTCTGTAAAAAATTTTCTAACTTAGATGATGTTGATTTTTTAATTAATTTGACCGCAAATCATAAGGCTTCAATCCTTTTCAAAAATCTAGGTTTCAAAACTTTTAAAAATAAAAAAAATTATTTTAATAATTATTTTATAGTCAACAATAAATTTTTATTAAATAGAATAAAAAATAAGCTAAGTTTTAAAAATGTATTTATTTATACAATATCCAATTTATATATTTTTTTTATAAATTTTTTTATTAATTTTTATGATACATTGTTTTCATTAAATAAATACAAAATTGAGGTAAATAAATCTTTTGAAAAAATTAATTTTGATGAAAAAAAAGACTTAACTTCTAATGTCAATTTTATACAAGTATCATCTATAAAATGGCATATATGGAAATACCATAAACCCAAAAAAAATAATAACTATGTAAACCTAAAAATAAATAAGAATAAGCTTAATGTTGCACAAGCAATCTTGGTATTCTATCCTAATTTAAATAAAGTCAGAGTTTCTGAACTTTACATAAATAATCAAGTAAAAATATCCTCAATAATGGTATTGATAATCAAATTTATTAAAAAAAAGAATTTTGATATTTTAGAATTTAAAATAAATTCTGATTTAGATAGCCACTTTCTAAAATTATTTAAAATTACAAAAAACTATAAATTTAATTCTAACTTATACAAAATTAACGCAAAAGAAAAATTTGATAGTAATATATTAAAAGAGTTTGATAATTTTGTTTCTTATTATTCATATGGAGATAAAATTGTATAATTTTATAAAAAATTTTATAATTTTTATTTCATATATTTTTTATATTCCTCAATTATTTTTCTTTTTTTATAAAAAATATCTATCTGGACAACATATTAAAATTATCAACTATCATGATGTAGACCTTAAATCGATAAACAATTTTGAAAAGCAAATAAAATTTATACTTAAGCACTATCAAAATTGTGACTATGATAAATTTTTGAAATTCTTTTCTAAAAAAAATTATGCTTTAAAAAAACCTTTAGTAATTTTTTCTTTTGATGATGGTTTGCTATCTCACTATGAGAATATATTGCCAATATTAAATAAATATAAATTAACTGGCTGGTTTTTTATTCCAACTAAATACATTGCTACTCAAGCAGATAAATCCAATCTGATAAATAATTATAATGGAAATGTTTCTTCACTATTAAATAGAAAAATCATTATTTCTGATCAAAGACATTTTATGAATTGGGAAGAGGTAAATACATTAATTTCTCAAAATCATATAGTCGGATCACATTCACATGATCATGTTAGATTAGTTGATGATTTGCCACAAGAATTTATCAACGATCAAATAATTAAATCAAAAGAAATAATACGTTCAAATATAAATAAAAACATAGAATTTTTCTGTTGGGTTGGTGGAGAAGAGTACTCTTATGGTAAAAGAACATATGATAAAATTAAAGAACATTATAAGTATGCCTTTTCAACGAATTTTAAAATTGCAACCAAAGATAATAATAGACACTTAATTGATAGAACAAATATAGAAGCTAATTATCCGTGGCATTTTTTTATATTTTATTTTTCTGGAATTTTTGATTTTTTTTATACATTCAAAAGAAGTAGACTCAAAAAAAAATTAGAATAATTTTTACTAGAAGTTTGTTATTTGTTAATTTTAAGACCAATTAACTTCAAAAATGATTTTCAATAAACATTTATTCAAGTCTGAAATTTTAATATTTGACAACAAATTTCTATACCTTTACTTAATCATTTAATTTTAAAAAAAAATATAGGTTCGATAATTTGAAAGATATTAAAAAAAATAATAATATCGTAATACTTGGAGGTGGAGGGCACTGCTTAAGTATAATTGAACTAATTAAAAGAATTAGAAAATTTACAATTTTTGGAATTTTAGATCCAAATTATAAAAAAATAAAAGAAGTTGATGGTTTTAAAGTTTTAGGTGACGAGAGTATATTAGATCAATTAAAACACATGGGTATCAGTAAACTTGCTATCGGTATTGGAAGTAATGGTAAACATTTAAACAGAAATAAAATTTTTAAAAATGCAAAAAAAAATGGATTTGATTTTCCAATTTTAATAGATAAATCTGTTTATATTCCTAAAAATTTAAAAATATCTGAAGGATCTCAAATATTTTCAGGTTCGATAATTAACTCTGCTGTAAATATTGGAAAAATATCTGTTATAAACACAGGCTCTATTATTGAGCACGGTGTATCAATAGGTGACAATGTATTTACAGGCCCAAGAGTTACTATTTGTGGAAATGCAAAAGTTGAAAATGATGTTTTTATAGGTGCAAATAGTTGCATTTTACCAAATATAAAAATTCTTAGACAAACAATTGTAGGTGCATGTTCAATGATTAATAAAAATTTCAATACAAAATCAAAATTAGCCGGAGTTCCTGCAAAAAAAATTAAATGATAAACAAAGTTAGGCTTATTGCTAAGTTGGAAATTAAAGGTGAAAATGTCATCAAAGGAATGAGGATGGAAGGTCTTAGAAAAGTAGGTAAGCCAGAAGAATTAGTATTTAAATATTTCAATGAAGGTATTGATGAAATAGTTCTTGTTGATACTGTCGCCTCTTTATATGGCAGAAATTATTTAATAGATCTAGTTAGCAATACATCAAGCAAAATTTTTATACCATTAACAGTTGGTGGAGGAGTTAGATCAGTTAATGATATGGAAAAATTACTTACTGCAGGAGCTGATAAAGTTTGTGTTAATACAGCAGCTGTAAATGAGCCAACTTTGATAAGTGAAAGTTCAAAAATATTTGGATCATCATGCATCGTAGTGGAAATTCAAGCAAAAAAAAGAAGCTCTAAACATTGGGAAGTATTAATTGAAAATGGAAGAGAGCAAACACATTTGGATGTAAAAGATTGGTGTAAAAAAGTTGAAGAACTTGGAGCAGGAGAAATTTTGCTAACTTCTGTTGATAATGATGGAACAGGTTTAGGTTTTGATTCTCACCTTATTGAAGAGGTTTGTAATAAAACAAATATACCAATTATAGCTTCAGGGGGATGTGCAGAAGTTAAAAATATAACTAATTTAGCAAGTGAACTTCCAGTTAATGGTGTTTGCATTGCGAGTGGTCTGCATTTTAATAAAATTACAATAGAAGAAGTAAAAAAAAATCTTTTATCACATAATGTTGAAGTAAGGCAATTATGAATAAAGTAGGGATTATTCAAACAAAAACATCTAATATTTTTAGTCTAATAAGATACTTAGAATATAATAATGTAGAATATAAAATTATTGATGATGCAAAAGATATTAAAAATTTTGGCCACTTAATAATACCTGGTGTAGGCAGTTTTGGCTCTGCAATGAAATATCTTAAATTAACTAATACCATTGAAAAACTTAATGATTTTGTTAAAAATGGTAAATATCTTCTTGGTATATGTTTAGGTGCTCAATTGTTATTAGAGCAGAGTGAAGAGTTTGGTTATCATGATGGATTAGGATATATTGCTGGACAGGTTATTAAAATTCCTGACAAAAAATTAAGAGTACCTCACGTTGGATGGTCAAAGCTTATAAAATCAAAATCTTGGGAAAATTCAGTTTTATCAAAAACTAATGAAAATTTAGAAAACTTCTATTTTACTCATTCGTATTATTGCAACGCTAATAAAGAAAGTATTTTAGCGGAGTTTCAATATTTTAATTTAAAACTAGTTGCGGCAGTGCAGTTAAATAATGTAATAGGTGTCCAATTTCACCCTGAACTAAGTAGTAGTAATGGAAGAAATATTTTTTTAAATTTTTTAAATTTGAGCTAGCATGAATAAAACTAAATTAGGATTACCTCTAGAAGTAAAATACTGTTCGAAATGTTTAATGTCTAACCAGAAGCCATTTTCAGTCAATGAAACAACCCATAATAAGAAAAGTAAAAAAGATACATTAAAAATTGATAAAGATGGAATTTGTGATGCTTGCTGGTATGCCATGAATAAGGATAATGATATTGATTGGGAATACAGAGAAAAACTTTTGATAAAAGAGCTTGATAAATTTAGAACAAATAATGGTCAATATGATTGTATAGTTTCTGGAAGTGGTGGAAAGGATAGTTCAAAAATATCTCATATTCTTAAATATAAATATGGAATGAATCCATTAACAGTTACTTGGGCACCAACCATGTATACAGAAATAGGTTATAAAAATTTTATAAATTGGATAAACATCGGTGGGTTTGATAATCTTTTATTTACTCCAAATGGAAGGGTAATGAGAAAACTTACTTATGAAGCTTTTGTAAATTTACTATTTCCATTTCAACCATTTAAATTTGGAATAAAGTTTTGGGCTGTCAAAATGGCAATTAAAATGAATATTAAATTAGTTATGTATGGTGAACCATATGCTGAATATGGATCAAATCCAGATGAAGACAAATCATCACCAATTAGAAATAAAAAATATTTCGTAAATGACTCAAAAGAAATTTTTTTGGGAGGCCTAACTCTTAATCAAATAAAAGAAAAGTATGGATTTAATGATACTGATTTACTGCCTTATATGCCTTTAACATCAGATGTGTTTGAGAAATCAAAAATATCTGTTCAAGAATTAGGCTGGTATTTAAAGTGGGATCCTCAAGAGTCTTACTATTATGCGGTAGACAATTGTGGTTTTCAGCCCGATGATCAAAGAACGGATGGAACATATGGAAAGTATTCTTCTATAGACGACAGAATAGATGGATTGCACTATTACACACATTTAGTTAAATTTGGGATCGGAAGGACTACTTTTGATGCAAGTCAAGAAATAAGAAATGGTCATATAACTAGAGATGAAGGTATAGCTTTATGGGAAAAATTTGAGCAAGAGTTTCCAAAAAGATATCATCAAGATTGTTTAGAATATTTAGGAATAAGTGACGATTTGTTTTGGAAAACGATTGATGAGGCAAGATCAGAACATCTGTGGACTAAAGATAACAATCAGTGGAAACTTAAGTATAAGCCGGTTTAGGCGAATTTTTTTGAAAGTTAATAAATAAAGCATTTAGATTCTTTTTTTTTAAAAAAATAACTATAAAATGATACAAATTATCCCCAGAAATCTAACAAAAAAATAATTTTTTTTGGGTTTGACAAGGAAATTTAATACTATTATAGGCACATACTCTTTTCTAAGAAATTCTTGGAAAAGTTGTAATCCAACTAGCGAAAATTACTTTCTCTTGAGGGGTTGCTATGCTCTTTAACAAGTTAATAAGATAATAAAGAGATACGTAGACAACAATTCGTAATTAATAAATTACGAACGTTAATGGAATACGTATCAACAGATATTTTTTGTTATACAAGAAGTATTCCGCTTTAACGGACGTTCCGTAAATTTTTGACTTCGGTCAAGTTTACTTAACTTAAGAGTTTGATTATGGCTCAGAACGAACGCTGGCGGCATGCCTCATACATGCAAGTCGAACGAGGTCTTCGGACCTAGTGGCGCACGGGTGAGTAACATGTGGGAATCTGCCTGAAGGTTCGGAATAACTGCGGGAAACTGTAGCTAATACCGGATGTGTCTGTAAAGAGAAAGATTTATCGCCTTCAGATGAGCCCGCACTAGATTAGCTAGTTGGTGAGGTAACTGCTCCACCAAGGCTACGATCTATAGCTGATTTGAGAGGATGATCAGCCACACTGGGACTGAGACACGGCCCAGACTCCTACGGGAGGCAGCAGTAGGGAATATTGGACAATGGGGGAAACCCTGATCCAGCAATGCCGCGTGAGTGAAGAAGGCCTTCGGGTTGTAAAACTCTTTCATCAATGATGATAATGACATTAGTTGAAGAAGAAGCTCCGGCTAACTTCGTGCCAGCAGCCGCGGTAATACGAAGGGGGCTAGCGTTGTTCGGAATCACTGGGCGTAAAGCGTATGTAGGCGGATCAAAAAGTTAGATGTGAAATCCCTGGGCTCAACCCAGGAACTGCATTTAAAACTAGTGATCTAGAATTTGGTAGGGGTTAGTAGAATTTCCAGTGTAGAGGTGAAATTCGTAGATATTGGAAAGAATACCAGTGGCGAAGGCGACTAACTGGGCCATTTTTGACGCTGAGATACGAAAGCGTGGGTAGCAAACAGGATTAGATACCCTGGTAGTCCACGCAGTAAACGATGAGTGCTAGTCGCTGGGACAATAGTTTCAGTGTCGAAGCTAACGCATTAAGCACTCCGCCTGGGAAGTACGGTCGCAAGATTAAAACTCAAATAAATTGACGGGGGCCCGCACAAGCGGTGGAGCATGTGGTTTAATTCGAAGCAACGCGAAGAACCTTACCAGACCTTGACATGGTGTGTTTGAATTACAGAATCGTAATTCTTCAGTTCGGCTGGCACACACACAGGTGCTGCATGGCTGTCGTCAGCTCGTGTCGTGAGATGTTGGGTTAAGTCCCGCAACGAGCGCAACCCTCATTTTTAGTTGCCATCAGGTCAAGCTGGGCACTCTAAAAAAACTGCCGGTGATAAGCTGGAGGAAGGCGGGGATGACGTCAAGTCCTCATGGCCCTTACGGTCTGGGCTACACACGTGCTACAATGGTGGTGACAGTGGGCAGCAATACTGCAAAGTAAAGCTAATCCCAAAAAACCATCTCAGTTCGGATTGGACTCTGCAACTCGAGTCCATGAAGTTGGAATCGCTAGTAATCGTAGATCAGCGTGCTACGGTGAATACGTTCTCGGGCCTTGTACACACCGCCCGTCACGCCATGGGAGTTGGTTTTACCTTAAGCCGGTGCGCTAACCGCAAGGAAGCAGCCGTCCACGGTAGGGTCAGCGACTGGGGCGAAGTCGTAACAAGGTAACCGTAGGGGAACCTGCGGTTGGATCACCTCCTTTCTAAGGATATTGATGTTCGCTTTGGCGATCATCCGGGTTGTTGTCTATTTATCTCTTTATAATATTAGCTAGTGCTAGGTGTTGTTTCCTTAATCAAAATGGGCCGGTAGCTCAGTTGGTTAGAGCGCGCGCTTGATAAGCGTGAGGTCGGAAGTTCAAGTCTTCCTCGGCCCACCATTCAATCGGGGGATTAGCTCAGCTGGGAGAGCGCCTGATTTGCATTCAGGAGGTCAGCGGTTCGATCCCGCTATCCTCCACCAGACTTCTAATATTAAATCTTATTTGTTCTTTAATATTGTAAATATGAAACTAATAACTGATCAAAATAATTTTATTATTGATTAAAATACGTACAAAATTTTTCTCTGTACGTAATTGCAATCAAGCGCAAAAGGGCATTTAGTGGATGC
>CACJEE010000012.1:0-20000 GCA_902592345.1 uncultured Alphaproteobacteria bacterium | reverse complement strand
GAACGTACCTCTGGTGTACCAGTTGTTCCGCCAGGAGCATCGCTGGGTAGCTATGTACGGACAGGATAACCGCTGAAAGCATCTAAGCGGGAAACCCACCTGAATACTAGATTTCCCCATTAGAGTCGTGGAAGACCACCACGTTGATAGGTTGGGTGTGGAAGTGTAGCAATATATGAAGCTTACCAATACTAATAACTCAATTGGCTTGATTACAATAATCGTACAGAGAAAAGTTTTATACTAAATTGTTTCCTGGTGACAATAGCAACAGATAAACACCCGATCCCATCCCGAACTCGAACGTGAAAGCTGTTAGCGCCGATGGTACTTTGTCTTAAGGCATGGAAGAGTAGGTCGTTGCCAGGATTTTTATTTTATTTTATTCCAATTTTATTTAAAGTGACCCAATGCACTTATCTGTTGTCATACCCCTGTATAATGAGGAAAAAAATATCAAACCTCTAACTTGTGATATAATTTCAATATTAGATAATATTAATATAAAATATGAAATAACATTGATCAATGATGCTAGTCTAGATGACACACTCAAAGAAATAAATACACTTAAAACCAAATATCCCAACTTAGTAAATATTATTAATAATAGTAAAAATTTAGGTCAAAGTTATTCTCTTATTTCTGGAATCCAACTTTCCAAATACAATGATGTATTAACTTTGGATGGAGATGGTCAAAATGACCCTAAGGATATCCCTAATTTAATAAAAAAATACTCTGAAAATAAAAAAGTTGATTTTGTAGGAGGTATAAGAAAAAAAAGAAGAGATACTTATTTAAAAATAATTTCTTCCAAAATTGCTAATCACATCAGAAAATTTATTTTAAATGACGATTGTTTAGACACTGGCTGCTCATTAAAAATATTTAAAAAAGATATCTTTTTAATATTCCCAAAATTTAAAGGGCTGCACCGTTTTTTACCAGCACTTTTTAAGGGTTATGGTTTTAAAACAATGTTTGTAGAAGTTAATCATAGAAAAAGAAACTATGGCTCTTCAAATTATGGTACTTTTAGTCGTTTGATATATGGCATTGTTGATATCATCAGAGTATTGTATTACATAAAGCGATTTAAAAATGCTAAATTACATAGAAAATCTTAGTAACACAGAAATTATATTTTTAGTTATTGGATTTACAGGTCAGGGATTATTTGCATCAAGATTTGTATTTCAATGGATTTACTCAGAAAAAAAAGGAGAAAGCTCAATACCAATTATTTTTTGGTATCTAAGTATTTTTGGAGGTATAGGATTACTTATTTATGCTTTATTTAGAAAAGACCCTGTAATTATTATAGGTCAGCTTTTTGGCATATTTATTTATTTAAGAAATTTAATTTTAATTTATAGAAAGAATAAATGAATAAAATAAAAAACTATATAAATGGATCTATATCTGGAATTTCAAAAGATTATATTCCAGTGCAAGATCCATCAACAGGAGAACAAATCTCAGAAGTAATCTTATCAAATAATAGTGATTTAAATAAAGCAGTTGAAAATTCTAAATCTGCTTTTATGCAATGGCAAAATGTTACCCCTTTAAAAAGATCAAGAATAATTTCTAAATACAAAGAAATTATTGAAAAGAATATTGATGTTTTAGCAAGATTAGTCTCATCAGAGCATGGAAAAACAATTGAGGATGCAAAAGGTTCAGTGATAAGAGGACTTGAAGTAGTTGAATTTGCTACAGGTATTCCACATTTATTAAAAGGTGAATTTTCTCAGAATGTTGGATCTAATATTGACTCATATTCTATAAGACAACCATTAGGTGTTACAGCTGGAATAACTCCTTTTAATTTTCCTGCTATGGTACCGATGTGGATGTATCCTATTTCTATAGCATGTGGAAATTCGTTTATTTTGAAACCCTCTGAAAAGGACCCGTCATGCGCAGTTAAGTTGGCAGAATTATTCTCAGAAGCTGGACTTCCAGATGGAGTTTTGAACGTAGTTAATGGTGATAAATTTGCAGTTAATAATTTACTAGAACATAATGATATATCTGCAGTAAGTTTTGTTGGCTCAACTCCAGTTGCAAAATATATATATGAAACTTCAGCAAAATTTGGAAAAAGAGTTCAGGCTTTAGGGGGGGCTAAAAATCACCTAATTGTTATGCCTGATGCTAATTTAGATCAAGCAGTCGATGGTATAATGGGTGCAGCTTATGGCTCTGCTGGTGAAAGATGTATGGCTGTTTCAGTTGCTGTAGCTGTAGGAGATATTGCTGATGATTTAGTTGATAGAATTAAAGAAAAAGCTGAAGTATTAAAAATAGGTCCATACATAGATGAAAAATCTGAAATGGGACCAGTTATAAGTAGAGAACATAAAAATAAAATTGAAAATTATATTAAGAAAGGTGTTGATGAAGGTGCTAATTTAGTTCTTGATGGAAGAGGGTTTAAAATTCAGGGATATGAAAATGGAAATTTTGTGGGACCAACTCTTTTTGACAAGGTTAATGAAAATATGACAATTTATAAGGAAGAAATTTTTGGGCCAGTTTTAAGCGTAGTTAGAGTTAAACAATATCAAGATGCTCTTAGTTTAGTTAATAATCATACTTATGGAAACGGCACAAGCATCTATACTTCTAATGGTGAAATTTCTAGACACTTTACTTCTAATTGCCAAATTGGTATGGTTGGAATTAATGTTCCAATTCCTGTTCCTATGGCTTTTCATAGTTTTGGTGGTTGGAAACAATCTTTATTTGGAGATCATGCTATGCATGGAGTTGAAGGTGTGAGATTCTACACAAAACTTAAAACTGTAACTGCTAGATGGCCAGATTCAATAAAGTCTGGAGCAGAGTTTAAGATGCCAACTAATTAAAAAATATGAACGCTTTAAATTTATATAAAATATTTATAAAAAATATAGTTTTTATCATATTTATTACTGGTATTTTTGGTTTAATCGGAAACTTTGTTGGTGATCACTTGATTAAAAACAACAAAGAAGAAATGAAATATTACATCTCTCATAAAACTGATTTTTCAAAGTTCGTAAATGATAGGTACTATTCAATTGTCAAATTATATCAGGAGACTGAAAATATTTTAAGCCGAATAAACGTTACAGAAAGGACAGATCTATTAGAAAAAGAAATAATAAAAGAATACAATAATATACTTAATGGTATTTTTTCTGATGTTAACTTAATTAAACAATCAATATCTAAAGAAAATTATGAAATTAGTATCGAAGATATATTAAATATCTCTACGGACACTCACAATACTTCATCAGTAATAACCTTAACTGCAAACAATAACAAAGATTTATATAAAATTTTTGAGGCTGTATTAAATACAGGTTTTAAAATATTTTTTGAAGAACGTGAAAAACAAATTAATTTAGTAAGATCAAACATAGAATATTATTTTGAAGCATCAAATAGGTTGCTTTCAGAGACTGAAAAGAATATTAAAAATGAAATTAGTGATGGAGTGATTTACACACCAAATAATTTTTCTTCAACTTATACTCAATTAAAGTATGATATATCTTTTTCTAAGACTAAACTTGACTTATTGCTTTTGCAAAAAGATGATATTGAAAAATTAACTTATAGAGATCTTGTTGCAGAGAACTACTATTTTATAAATAAAGATTATTTATCTCTAAATAAAATTTATTATATTTTTATATCCTTAATAATTGGTTTTATTTTATCATATTTAGTGATAATTATAATTAATTATAAAAAAGTACTTTGATAGAAAAATTTAAAGAATTTAAATTAATTCTTTTAAGTAAACTTCTTTTATTATTACTTCCAATTTCAATATTAGTTAGCAATGCAGCTATAAATTTAGTAACTTTTTTATTATTTATTAATTGTCTGCTCATTTTTTTCTTTGAAAGAAATTTTTATAAAAATTATTTTTTAAATAAATTATTATATTATTTTTTTTTCTGGTACGCTTTCCTGTTTTTTATTTCATTATTTTCTTATTATGTAATTTATACAATACCCCAATTAATTCTTTATATAAGATTTTTAAGTATTCCCATTATAGTTTTGTATGTTTTTTTTAATGATAGAAACTATGTTAAAAAATACTTTTATTATTTCACAATTATAATTTTATTCGTACTCATTGATTCTTTTTTACAAATTTTTTTAAAAATTAACGTAACACTCAATGAATATCAATATGGATCAAGATTAAGTGGCTTATTTGGAGATGAAAAAATACTTGGGAGTTTCCTTTTCTTTTCTTTGCCAATTATTTTTATTGCATTATATTTTTTTGAACAAAAAAAAAATAACAAAATCTTAAACTCTATTTTTCTTATATTATTATTAGTTTTATTTTTTACCAGTTTTTATACTGGTGAAAGAGTTGCTTTAACTAAAATATTTATTTCCATTATTTTTTATTTTTTTATTTTTTTTAAAAAATTTACAACTAGATTAATAGCTATTATTATTATTTTTGTATCAATTTTCTATCAATATAATTTTAATGATTTGTTTAAAGAAAGGTTAAAGCTAACAGTAGATATCACTCATGGTACATTTAACAAGTTTGATAATTTGCGTTTTTTTTCTCCTACTCATCATGCCTATATGGAAAGTTCTATAAAAATGTTTAATAACAATTTTGTTACTGGAGTTGGATTTAAATCCTATAAAAGAGTTTGTGATAATCCAAATTATATTATTACCAATAAAAGATTTTTTGAAATTATGAATATCGAGACGTCAGAAGATCTTGATGAAAGCAATTTACTTAAATCAAAAAATTGCTCAACTCACCCTCATAATATTATTTTACAAAGCCTCTCTGAAACTGGCTTGATTGCAACTTTAATTATTTTTATTTACTATTTGCTTTTAATCTGGTTTTTTATAAAAAAATTAATTATTTCAAAAAATGAGTCAAAAAACTTAAAAGTAATTGTTTTAGCTTTAATTCTTTACTTACTCCCAATATTACCGTCCAGTAATATGTTTGGCACACTTTTTAGTGTATATTTATATTTATATCTAGCATTCTTTATTTATTTTTATTATTTAGATAATAGTTTATCAAAATCAAAAAAATATTAATTTTAAATATATGATAGTTTACATTAGGCAGATCAAATGAAAATTCTTGTTATAGGTGGTAGCGGTTTTATAGGCTCACATGTAGCTGACTATTTTACATCTCAAAATCATCAAGTTGCAATACTTGATATAAAAAAGTCTAAATGGATTCAAAAAAATCAAAAATTTACTCAAGGTGATATTTTAGATCAAGAGCTTTTAAATAAAGTTACAAAAAATATTGATGTTGTATATCATTGTGCGGGAATATCAGATCTTAATGAGGCTTTACACAAACCTCTAGAGACGGTTGAAAGTAATATTGCTGGAACTATAAAAATTTTACATGCGTGTAAATTAAATAAAGTAAAGAGATTTATATTTGCAAGTTCAATATACGTATACAGTAAGCATGGAGGGTTCTATAGATGTAGTAAACAAGCTGCAGAAAATTATATAGAAGAATTTTCTAAAACATATTCCCAAAATTATACGATATTAAGATATGGCTCAATATATGGGCCTAGATCAAATTTATCTAATGGAATTTATAGAATAATATTTAATGCAATAAAAAATAAAACACTTCAATATAATGGAAATAAAGAAACAATAAGAGAATATATTCATGTATATGATATCGCGAGAATGTCTGAACAAATTTTGCAAAAGAAATTTGTAAACAAATGTATTACACTTACTGGTTCAAATAAAATCTACGCTAAAGATTTGATGAATATTATGAAAGAAATTTTTAATATTAAGAAAATTAAATTTTTGAATAAAAAATCTATAGGGCATTATGAAAAAACTCCCTATTCTTATATTCCCAAAAAAGGCATAAAACTAAGAGATGAACTTGAGTATGATATTGGGCAGGGTTTATTAGAGTTATATGATTATATAAAAAATGAAAATCGTAATGAATAAAAATTTACAAATAAAAAAAATTAGAAATAAACTTAAATCAAATAAGTATTCTATCGGTACATTTGTACAAATAAATAATGCAGATATTGTGGAAATTATTTCATCTCAGGGGTATGATTGGATTGCTTTAGACTTAGAGCATGGGAAAATAAACTATAGTGATCTTACTAATTTATTTAGATCAATTGAAATAAATAATTCAATTCCATTAGTAAGATTAGGAGAGAACTCAGAATATGCATGTAAAAAAATAATGGATGCAGGGGCTTGTGGCTTAATTATACCAATGTTAAAAAATGCAGAAGACTTACAAAACGTTATCAACTTTAGCTTATGGCCTCCAAAAGGTAGAAGGGGAGTTGGTTATGCAAGGGCAAATAATTATGGAAAAAGTTTTGAATATTATTTAAAAAACTTGTCACAAAATCCTCTAATAATCCCAATGATTGAAAATAAAGAATTTGTATCTAATTTAGAAAAAATAATAAAGATGAAAAACATTGATGCATTTTTTATAGGACCATATGATTTATCAGCATCTCTTGGCGATCCTGGAAATTTTGAAACTAAAACTTTTAAGAATACTATTACGTACATTTTGAAAATATGTAAAAAATATAATACACCTGTTGGAATACATATAGTTGAGCCAAATAAAGATGAGTTGAAGAGGAAAATAAAATCTGGATTTCAATTTTTAGCTTATTCTCTTGATACTGTATTTATAACAAAAAGTTCTGAATTGCCATTATAGAGCAATGAAGGAAGAAGATATAAGGCCTAATGAAATATTTCAAAAATTTCTCTCAATATTATCTAAAGACTCAAAAAAATATTTTCAAAAATTAAGAAAAAAAAAATCTCTATGCTTAGCTTGTTCTAAGAAAACAATTTTTTTGTATAAAAAAAATAATTTTAAATATGATAAATGTATTTTTTGTAACACAATTTTCGCAAACCCAAGACCTTTTCAAAATGATTTAAATAATTTTTACAGAAATTCAGATAGCTCTAAATTTTGGTCAAGTGATTTTTATAAAAAAACAGAAAAAAATAGAAAAAAATTTATATGGAAAAATAAAGCATTAAATATTTTTAAAATTTTAAAAAAATTTAAAAAAAATAAATATGATTTGGTAGATATTGGAGGAGGCTATGGACTTTTCGTTGATGAGTTTTCTAGTTTATCTAAAAATATCAATATTTCAATTATTGAACCATCAATATACTTATCACAAATTTTAGAAAAGAAAGGATACAGAGTAATAAATAAATTTTTAGAACAGGTACAATATAAAGAATTAAATACTACAAATAATACTTTATTTACATGTTTTGAGTTATTTGAACATGTACTGAATCCAAATACATTTTTAAAAAAAATTTATAATTTAATGAAAAGAAATGATATATTTGTTTTAACAACTTTATCAGGAACTGGCCTAGATATAATCAGTTTAGGAAAAAAATCTAATTCAATATCACCCCCTCAGCATTTAAATTTTTTCAATCCTTTCTCGATAGAATTATTATTGAAAAAAAACCATTTCAAAATTGTTTCAGTATCTACTCCTGGAAAATTAGACATTAGTATTCTTGAAAATAATAGAAATTATGTTAAAGATGAATTTATCAAAAATTTATTAGAACAGAGTCCTATTATCAAAAATAATTTTCAGAAATTTATTTCTAATAACAATTTAAGTTCGCACATGATGGTTGTTTGTAAAAAATGAATAATAATAATATTATATGTATAATTCCTGCTAGAATGGGAAGCAGCAGATTTCCTGGAAAGCCTATGAAATTAATCCAAGGTATTCCTATGATAGGATATGTGTACAATAAAGTAAGAGAAAACAGAAAAATTAGTAAAACGATTGTAGCTACATGTGACTCAGAGATAGAAAGTTATATTAACTCTATCCAAGGCGAAGTAGTCATGACAAGCTCTAGCCATGACAGAGCAAGTGATAGATGTTCTGAAGCATTAAGTATCATTGAAAATAAATTAGAAACTAAATTTGATATTGTATTAATGATACAAGGAGATGAACCGCTAATAAGTTCAAAAATGATAGATGACGCTCTAGAGCCATTAATAGAGAATAAATCTATAAATGTTGTAAATCTCAAAGCAAGAATTCTGTCAAAGAAAGAATTTGATGATCCAAACTGCATAAAGGTTGTTACTGATAAAAATAATAATGCTATTTATTTTTCTAGACAGTCAATTCCTACAATGAAAGACTATAATAATGATGCATTTAAGCAAGTCTGTGTAATACCTTTTCGTAGAGAGTTTCTTATAAGTTATAACAAGATGAAACCTACAAAACTTGAAGAACTTGAGTCAATAGATATGCTAAGAATAATTGAAAATGGATTCTCTGTTTATATGTCCGAAACAAAAGAGATTAGTTTTTCTGTAGATACTGAAGAGGATCTAATTAAAGTAAATGAATATATTTCTAACAATGCTTAATTTCAGATTTGTAAAAGATATACTTCAAATTCTTAAAGAGGAAGATAAAAAAAAATTTACACTCATAATATTACTCATGATTGTAAATACATTATTTGAGGTTTTTGGATTAGGTTTAATTATACCACTAATAAGTATAGTAACTAATGAAAATTTTATATTTGAAAATAAGTATATTTATTTTATTTATTCTCAATTAAACTTTAACGAGACTTCATCATTTATATTATTTTTTTGTTTTTTAATATTATTTTTTTTTTTAATAAAAACGATAATTTTACTTTTTATTACTTATAAACTTATTAGATTTTCTAATTACTTGAATTACAATTTAACAACAAGGTTATTTTCTATATATTTAAATCAGCCATTTGTTTTTTTTTTAAAAATTAATTCATCTGAACTACTCAGAAATTTAAGAGATGAAATTGGCAGATGTGTTAAAGGTGTAATCCATAGTTCAGCAGAGATTATATCAGACTCATTGTTATTAATATCAATTATTGTTTTTCTATTTCTAATAGAGCCATTTGCAACAATTTTTGCTCTTGTATTTTTTTCTTCAATTGGATTATTATATTATTTCGCTACTAAAAATATTTTATTTAACTGGGGGGAAAAAAAACTGATTTTAGAATCTAAGAGATACAAGAATGTTATTCAAAGTTTTAATGGTATCAAGGAAATAATTTTAAGTCATACCCAAGAAGATTTTTCAAATAATTATAAAGTAAATTCAAAAGAGTCTATTTATATAGATGGAAATTCAGATTTCATATCAAAAATTCCAAGAAATTTATTTGAGCTTTTAACAATTTTAGTATTTGTTTTAATTATGTCTAACTTTATATTGAATGAAAAAAAAATAGAAGAATCTCTTGTAATTTTAGGTTTATTTGGTTTTGCTGCTTTTAAAATCTTGCCAAGTGCTAATAAAATTTTAAATTCTTTTCAATTAATTAAATACCATTTGCCATCATTTTATTTAATCAAAAAAGAGATAAATAGAGAGCCTCAATCCAATCATAAAAATAATAATCAAGATATGGAATTTTCTAAAAATATAAGAATTAAAAATCTTTTTTTTAAATATGAAAACACAAATAAATTTATTCTTGAAAATATTAATTTAGACATTGAAAAAAATTCAATGATTGGAATTATTGGTCAAAGTGGTTCAGGTAAATCAACACTTATTAATTTAATTTGCGGATTAATTTTACCATCTAAAGGTGAAATTCTAATTGACGATAAAAAAGAAATTTTAAACTCGAATAGATGGCATAGTAAAATTGGTATTATTCCTCAAGAAATATTTTTATTTGATGATACTATTAAAAAAAATATCGCATTTAATATGAATGATGAGCTTATTGATGAAGAAAGACTAAACCTTGC
This sequence comes from uncultured Alphaproteobacteria bacterium, assembly GCA_902592345.1. Lineage (GTDB taxonomy): Bacteria > Pseudomonadota > Alphaproteobacteria > HIMB59 > CACPNW01. The sequence goes on along the minus strand of CACJEE010000012.1, from coordinate 10,105 downwards.
TATAAAATATTCTAACTTAACAAATTTTATTAATGATTTAGACCAAAAAGAAAATACTTTAGTCGGAGAAAGAGGATTAAGAATATCAGGTGGTCAAAAACAAAGGATTGGAATAGCTAGATTAATTTATAGAAATTCTGATTTAATTATATTAGATGAGGCTACTAGCAATCTAGATAATGAAACTGAAAAATCGATTATGGATAGTATTAAAAATTTTAAAGGAAAAAAAACAATTATAATAATAACACATAAACGAAATACACTTGAAAATTGCGATAAAGTTTTTAGTTTAAAAAATAAAAATTTAACATTAATTGAAAATGGTAGCAAGTAAGAGAAATAAAGTTTCTGTAATAGGACTAGGTTTTGTTGGCTCAGCTATGTGTGTTGCTATTGCATCTGCTAAAGATAAAAATAATAAACTATTTTTTGATGTTGTAGGTATTGATCAAAAAAACCTTAAAGGCAAACAAGTTATTAAGAGTTTAAATAATGGAATATTTCCAATACCTACAAAAGATAAAAAAATTGTCAGCTTAACTCAAAAAGTACATAAACAAAATAATTTTCACTGCTCTAGTGATTATAAAGATATTAGAGGATCAAAAATAGTAATAATTGATATAAATTTAGATTTAAAAAATTTTAATATAAATAATCCCGATATTGATTTTTTTTCATATAAAAACTCAATAAAAAAAATTATTGAATACATAAATACTGAAACCCTTATTATTATTCAAACAACAGTGCCTCCAGGAACTACAAAGAAAATAATTAAACCAATTATAGAAAAATATTTTTATAAAAAAAATATGAAATTTAAGTTTTTAAATATAGCTTTTTCATTTGAAAGAGTAATGCCAGGAAAAGACTATTTAAATTCTATTATAAATAATTGGAGAGTTGTAGGAGCTGATAACCCAAAGTCAGCAAATCAGGCTTTAAATTTTTTTAGAAAATTTATCAACGCAAAGAAGTATCCAATTACAATTCTTGAAAGTACACAAGCTGCAGAATTTACAAAAATTTTAGAAAATAGTTATAGAGCTGCGAATATAGCATTTATTGAAGAATGGTCTAGATTAGCTGAAAATATAGGAATTGATATATATAAAGTTATAGAAACAATTAAATTAAGAAAAACTCATATAAATATAGCCAAACCAGGATTTGGGGTAGGAGGGTATTGTTTAACAAAAGATCCTCTCTTTGGAAAAATTTCAGCAAAAAAAATATATAGATTAAATGATCTGAAATTTCCAATATCCTCTAAATCAATATTGATAAATAGAAATAGCCCTAATGAAACCATCAAACTTCTAAAAAAAAATGTCACAAACTTAGAAAAAGAAACAATTGGTATATTTGGTTTATCTTACAAAGCAGATGTTGGTGATGTTAGATTTTCCCCAACTTTGTTTTTAACTGAGTATTTAATTAAAAATAAAATTAAATTTTTTGTTCATGACCCTTTTTTTAATACCTATGAAAAATTTATTAATAAAAATACCTCAAATTTTCCAGATCCTCGCATATGCTCTGTTTTAATTTTTTGTGTCCCACACAAAGAATACAAAGAAATTAATTTTAAAAAATATTTAAAGTTTAACAAACCTGTTATTTTAGATGCATTTAATGTTCTTAATGAAAAACAAATTATGCAAATTAAAAAAAATAAGATCAAATTTCTTAGCATAGGTAGATGATGAAAAAAGTTTTAATAATTGGTGGGGCAGGCTTTCTTGGTTATCATCTTACAAAAAAACTATTACTCAAAAAAAAGTATAAAATTACTTTGCTTGATAATTTTTCTAGAGGGAAAAAAGATAAATATTTTAGAGAATTAATGACAAATAAAAATATAAATCTAATTAATCAAGATTTAACTAAAAAAATAAACTTTCCTGAAGATGATTATTTATATATCTATCAGTTTGCTGCAATAATAGGTGTGCAAAATGTTCTAAAACAACCTCTTAAAGTCTTAACTAATAATTTTTTAATTCAGAATAATTCTATAAAAATCGCCCTAAAGCAGTTAAATCTTAAAAGGTTTATTTTTGCATCAACATCAGAAGTGTATCTTGGCAATCAAAAATATAAAAAATTAAAATATCCAACTCCAGAAAATCATAAGATTATGTTATATGATCTAAAAAATTCCAGAACATCTTATTCATTATCTAAATTATATGGTGAGGCTATGATTGCCTTGAGTGATATTAATTATACAATCATTAGACCGCATAACATTTATGGCGAAAGAATGGGTTTTTCTCATGTAATTCCTGAATTGATTTTAAGAATTAAAAAAACTAAAAAAAATGGAAATCTATATTTAGATTCACCTCAGCATAAAAGATGTTTTTGTTATGTTGATGATGCAATAAATCAAATATATAAATTGTCTAAAAACAAAAAAGCTTTAAATGATGTTTTTAATATTGGTAATAAAGATGAAGAAATAAAGATAATTGATTTAATTAAATTAATTTCAAAAATAATGAATAGAAAAGATATTAAAATAAATTATTCTAAGCGAGAAGTTGCATCTCCTAGCAGAAGAGTGCCAGATTTAAATAAAACATTTAATACTATTAAAATTAATAATCAAACCTCATTATTAAAAGGATGTTCAAAAGTAATTAAGTGGTATTTGGAGATTTAAAATTGTTAGTAAAAGAAAAAATTGCTAAAGAAATTGAGAGAGGTATTCTAAAAGTAACAAAACAGAAAATAGTTTCTTTACATGAGCCTAGTTTTGACAAGAATGACTTAGAAAATGTAGCGGATTGTATAAAATCTACATACGTATCTTCATTTGGAAAATATATTTTAAATTTTGAAAAAAAAATTTCCAAAATAACTAAAAGTAAGTATGTTGTTTGCACAACTAATGGTACTTCAGCTTTGCATTTAGCTCTTGTAGTCGCAGGTGTTAAAGAAAATGATGAAGTTTTAATTCCATCTTTAACATTTGTAGCAACATCTAATGCTATTAAATATGCTGCGGCAATACCACATTTTGTTGAAGTTGAAACATCTAACCTAGGTATAGATCCTGTAAAGTTAGAACAATATCTAAAAGAAAATACTTTTAAAAAAAAACATAAAACAATAAATAAAAATACAGGTAATATTATTTCAGCATTAATGCCTGTTCATTTATTTGGCCACCCATCAAGAATAATTGAACTTAAGAAAATTGCAAAAAAATATAATCTAATCTTGATAGAAGATGCAGCAGAGGGATTGGGTAGTTTTCTCAATTCAAAGCATATTGGCACATTTTCAAAAATGGGAATTTTAAGTTTTAATGGTAATAAAATTATCACTACAGGAGGGGGTGGTGCAATTTTGACAAATAATAAAAAACTTGCTTTAAAGGCTAGATATCTTTCAACAACCGCAAAAAAAAATCATTCCTATAAGTTTATTCATACAGAATTGGGTTTTAACTATAGAATGCCTAATATTAATGCTGCTTTAGGGTGTTCACAAATTAAAAAATTAGATAATTATTTAAAAAGAAAAAGACTTTTGACTAAAAAATATTTTACAGTATTTAAAGATAGCAAGTATTTTGAATTTTATATTGAGCCAAAAAATTCAAAAAGTAATTATTGGTTCCAGACAATTATATTAAAAAGGAAATATAAATCTCACAAAAATTATATTCTTAAATATTTAAATAAAAAAGGAATTAGTTGTAGATCAGCGTGGAGTACTTTGCATAAATTGAGTTTTTGTAAAAATTTACCTAGAATGAATTTATCAGTTACTGAGGATTTACATGATCGAATTATCAATATACCAAGCAGTCCAAATTTAGTATAAAGGGTAAATCTTATATATTTTGATTTAATATAGTACTTAGATTAAACTGGAGTAAAATTAGATGAAAACAATCATTATAGCTGAAGCTGGTATTAACCATAATGGTAGTCTAGAAACTGCAAAAAAATTAATTAAAGTAGCATCAAAATCTAAAGCCGATTTCATTAAGTTTCAAACTTTTAAAGCTAGTGAATTAGTTTCTAAAAAATTAAAGAAAGCAAATTATCAAATTAAGAACACATCAAAGGCTAAAGAAACCCAATATGAGATGTTAAAAAAATTAGAATTAAGTGAAATGGATCATAAAATTTTGTTAAAAGAATGTAAAAAAAATAAAATAGGATTTTTGTCCACTCCATTTGATTTGAAAAGTTTAAATTTACTTTTAAAATTTAAATTAGAATATTTAAAAATTTCTTCAGGCGATATTGATAATTATCCGTTGTTAAAAAAAGTAGGAAAATTAAATAAAAAAATTTTTCTATCTACTGGGATGTCAACTATAAAAGATATCGAGAAAGCAATTAAAGTTTTACAAGAATATGGAACAAATAAAAATCATATCTATATTTTGCATTGCAATACCTCATATCCAACGCCATTCAAAGATGTAAATTTGAATGCCATTAAGACTATTAAAAAATATTTTAAAATAAAAACTGGATATTCAGACCATACTACTGGTATTGAAGTGCCAATTGCAGCTGTTGCTATGGGAGCAGAAGTAATTGAAAAACATTTTACTTTAGATAAAAATTCTAAAGGCCCAGATCATATAGCAAGTCTTGAACCAACAGAATTAAGTGAAATGGTTAAATCGATTAGAAACATTGAAAAGAGCTTTGGTAAACTTGAGAAGTTAGTATCAAAAAGTGAAAAGAAAAATATTATTTTTGCAAAAAAATCAATTGTAGCAAAATCTCTAATCAAGAAAGGTGAAAAATTCTCATCTAAAAATATTTGTGTTAAGAGACCGGGCAATGGAATAAGTCCTATGGAATGGGAAAAAGTAATTGGCAATAAAGCTAAAAAAAAATTTGAAAAAGATGAATTAATTAAATTATGAAAAAAAAAATTTGTGTAGTTACAGGCAACAGGGCTGAATATGGTCTCTTAAAAAAATTATTAAATAAATTAAAAGCTGATGAAAATATAAACTTACAAATTGTCGCCACTGGATCACATTTATCCAAAGAATTTGGTTATACTTTTAAAGAAATTATAAAGGACGGTTTTAAAATTAATAGCAAAATACATATATTATCTAATTCAGATAAGCCAGTTGACATCTGCAAATCAATTGGAAAGGGTGTATTTGAATTTTCAAAACTTTTTTCAAAAATGAATCCTGACATAGTTGTTTTGCTTGGCGATCGGTATGAATTATTTTCTGCTGCTACAGCTTGTTTGGTTAATCAATGTCCAATTGCACATATTCATGGAGGAGAGGTAACCTTAGGAGCAATAGATGATTCAATTAGGCATTCTATTACTAAAATGTCTCACATACATTTTGTTTCTACAAATAGTCACAAAAAAAGAGTTTTGCAACTTGGCGAAAACCCAAAATTCGTATTTCAAGTAGGTGGCTTTGGCCATGATGCAATAAGCACATTTAAATTTTATAAAAAAAAGGATGTTGAAAAAAAACTTGGTTTTGAATTTAAAAAAAAGAATATTATCTTTACCTTTCATCCAATAACTTTAGATAAAAACAAGTCAAAAGAACAAATATTGATATTATTAGAATGTTTAAGTCAATTTAGAGATATTTTCTTCATATTTACAATGGCAAATGCAGATACTTACGGCAAAGTAATAAATAAAGAAATTAAAAAATTTGTAAAAAAAAATAGCAATTCAATTTTTTATAAATCACTTGGGCAGCAATTATATTATAATTGTTTAAAACACGTTGATGCCATGATAGGTAATTCTTCGAGTGGAATACTGGAAGCCCCAAGCTTCAATTTGCCAGCTATCAACATTGGAGACAGACAACAAGGTAGAGATCAAGGCACAAATGTAATTAATGTTGATATAAATAGAAAAGAAATTGTAAATGCGATTAAAAATATTTATAAAAATCGAGAAAAAGTTTTTAAATCTCCTTATATTAAAAAAAATGCTAGCCTTAATACTTACAAAGTTTTAAAACAAATAACTTTTAAAAATACAAAAAAAATATTCTTTGATTATTAATTTTATGAATGAAATGTCATTTAAACTAAAAAAATCAATATTGGATATAGATAATAATATTGGTAACGTAATAAATATTTTAAATAAGCATTCTTCGAGAATTGTTATAATAACTAAAAAAGGAAAATTTTTTGGAATAATAAATGATGGAGATTTAAGAAGGGGTTTTTTAAAGGGATATACAATAAAAGATAAAATAGTCAAAATAGTTAATACAAAGTCAATAACTGTCAAACCCAAAACTCAAAAAAAAACTATTATTGAATTAATGAAAAAAAATAAATGTTTTCAAATTCCTGAAGTAGACTCTAAAAATAATATAACCAATATTTATACAATTGATGACTTATTGTTAAATAATTTAAATAAATCATTTTTTATAATAATGGCTGGTGGTTTTGGAACCAGATTAAGACCTATGACAAATCAAATTCCAAAACCTATGATAATGATTAATGGAAAACCTATGATACAAGTTATAATAGAGAAAGCTATTGATGAAGGTTTTAGAAACTTCATTATTTCAACCTTTTATAAATCAAATATAATTAAAAAATACTTTGGGAACGGAGATAAATTTAATATTAAAATTAAATATATTAGAGAAAATGCACCTTTGGGAACAGCAGGGAGCTTAGGACTACTTAACTTACCTGATAACAGCAGTGTTGTTGTCTCTAATTGTGATGTATTTAGCGATGTAAGTTATTTAAATCTACTTGATTATCATAATAATAAATTAGCAAAAGCCACAATGGCGGTAAAATACCTTGAAACAATTAATCCTTTTGGTGTAGCAAATATTAAAAATGGTAAAATAATAGACTTAGAGGAAAAACCTATTTCAAAATCTTATGTTAATATTGGAGTTTATGCATTTAATTCTTCAGTCTTTTCAAAAATAAAGTTCAATCAAAAAATTGATATGCCTGATTTTTTTCGCTTATTAATCAAAAAAAAACAAAACGTAGTAGCTTATCCTCTACACGAAAAATGGCTTGATTTAGGAGATAAAAAGAATATTAAAAATAATTTCTAATTATTTTTTAAATGCCTAATTTTATAATACCAATTGAAATTCAACACAGAGAAATACATGCTGCTTGTATACTTGCTTTAGAAGCTATAAAAAAAGGTTGGACGGTTTATATAGGTCAAAAACAACAAATTTGGCCTTTTATCAAATATTTTCCAAATTCTTTTTTTTATTTAAAAAGTATCGTTCCTGGTGAAATAAAGAATCTTGAAAAAATTAAATCTAATGGACATGCGATATCAACTTTAGACATCGAAGGATTAATACTAAGTAATGGCGATTTTGGAGTTTATAAAAGATATAGTAATTTATCATTAGTTTTTGCTGATATTGTTTTTTTTTGGGGAAAGAAAAGTCATTATTATCCAGTACTAAGTTGTTTTCCAGACATAAAAAATAAAGCAGTAATTTCTGGCTCTCCAGTTGTTGATGCTTGGAACATTGCAAAAAAAAAATTTGTAAAGAAACACAATGATGACAGAAAAAAAATTTTAATATCAGTAAATTTTGCTAGAGCTGACAAAAAACTTAAAAAAGTTAGAAAAGAATATGAGGCATTTTATAGTGGTATTAATGATACTAAATCTGAAAATAATAAAAATAATGAAAATATATTAGATCTTGAATATGAGCTTAAAGAAAAAAGTTTTGAAATTTTTACAGATATAATTCCTAAAATAGCAAAAAAATTTATTGAACATAAAATTGTAGTAAGGCCACACCCTGAAGAAAACAAAGATTTTTGGATAAAATATTTAGCCGAATATGAAAATATTGAAATTAATAATTCTGAAACTACCTCTGACCAACTTCTGGATTGCGATATTTTTATTCATTTTAATAGTACTATGTCTATACAATCAAGATTTTTAAATAAAACTACGATAATGTACAATACAATTAAAGATGAAAAATTATTGAAAGTAATAAGTCCAATTACCCAAAATGTCTCAATTATTTGTGATCATGAAGATGAACTTTATTATGTTATTAAAAATTATGAGAATAAAAAATTAAATTATGCAACTGATATTAATGATTATATAGAAATGAATTATGACAAGCAAGATAATGGAAATTCTATAAAAATTTTAGATAATATTTCTAGTTTTGATTTTCCTAATGCTCAAAAAAAAGATAAAACTGACTCGATTGAGGCTTTTTTAGATTTTTTTATATTTCATTTGAAAAATTTCTTAATTTACTTACTGGCATTATTATCTTTTATACTAGTGTTTCTCAAACCAAAATACAGAAGATTTAGGGGAAGATATGCAATTGGTAAAAAAAAATGGCCACACCTATCAAAATTTCAATTATTAAAAGTACTGAAAGATGTTTCATTAAATAAAAACTCAGTTAATAATTTAACAATAAAAAAACACTATAGTGGTTTTTTCAAAATAAATAAAATTAATGACAGATAAAAAATTATTAGTTGTTGGTATAGGATCAATAGGAAAACGCCACATAGACAATTTCAAAGATTATTTTAATAAAATAGATATTGTTGACACCAGAGATGATAGAATTTTAGAAGCAAAAAACACCTTCAATATTAATGAGGCATATAGAAGTTATAAAGAAGCTCTTGATAAAAATTCTTACAACTCAATAGCAATAACTGTTCCTCCTCATTTACATTTAGAAATTGCAAGAATGGCTGCACTAAATGATATTAATCTTTTTATTGAAAAACCGCTTGGAATGAATGTAAATGGCTGGGATGAAGTTATTGATATTTGTAATAAAAAAAAATTAAAAAATTATGTTGCTTTTTGTCATAGACATATCCCATATACTGCAAGTCTTAAAAGTCTTTTGGATTCTAATAGAATAGGAGATGTTTTTAATTTCAATCTAAGATGGGGCTCTTATTTGCCAGATTGGCATCCTCATGAAGATTATAGATCTTTTTATATGGCGAAAAAAGAGCAGGGAGGTGGAGCTTTACTTGATGAAAGTCATGGTATTGATTTGGTTAGATATTTGTTTGGAGAAGTACATAAAGTTTATGCAAGTGTGGGAAATTTTTCTAATTTAGAAATTTCCTCAGATGACTCAGCCTTTCTAACCATGATTTTTAAAAGAAATATAATATCACAAATAAACTTTGATTTAAATGCAAGACATCCTAGAATTAATTTAGAAATTGTTGGAGATAAGGGCACAATAATTTGGGATAGAGTTAAACATCTAATAAGTGTTTATGACTCAGAAAATAAAGAATGGTCTTATCAACAATTCACAAAAGACGATTTAATGATGATGTATCCTTTACAAGCAAAACATTTTTATGATTGTATTAATAATGATGCAATTGAAATGGTAAATATTGAAGATGCATTAAAGACCCAAGAAATTATTGACGCATCATTTTTATCAAGCTCTCAAGAAAAAATGATATATTTAAAGAAATGAATATTTTAGGAGTTATTCCTGCAAGAGGAGGATCAAAGGAGATAAAGAATAAAAACCTGAAAAAAATTTCAGGCAAAAGTCTTCTTCAGATTAGTATAGAAACATCAAAAAAATCAAAATACTTAACTAAATTAATTTTAACTTCAGATTCTGATAAAATTATAGATCATGGAAAAAAATTTAATGTTGAAATACCATTTAAAAGAAAAAAATATTTATCAGGTGATAAATCAAATATTTACGATGTAATAAGAGATGCTCTTAAAAGAAGCGAGAAATACTATAATATAATTTTTGATTTAATAGTTATACTACAACCAACCACCCCTTTTAGAACCGCAAAACAAATAGATGAATGTATCAAAATGTTATTAAAATTTAATTCAGATGCATGCATTACTATTAAAGAACCTGATTATCCGCCCCATTGGACCTTAAAATTAAAAAATAATAAGCTTAGTTTCTTAATGAAATCTAATTTAAATTTTACTAGAAGACAAGATGCGCCAAAAACATACATACCCGCAGGTTCTGTTTATGTATTAAAAAAAGAATGTTTAATGAAATTAAAAAAAAATTTGCCTAACCAAAATACTTTGGGAT
>CACJEE010000011.1 GCA_902592345.1 uncultured Alphaproteobacteria bacterium | reverse complement strand
ATATAAGTATTTTTAAATCGCTCGGATTTATTGAGATCATTTTATCAATACCTAAATTTATTAAAATAATTAATTTTCTATTATTAAAAATTTTAAAAAATAATTATGATTTAGTAATTCTTATAGATTCTCCAGATTTTAATTATCAATTAGCAAAAAAATTAAAAAAAAATAATTTTAATAACAAAATCATCCAAATTGTTGCTCCTACAGTATGGGCATGGAGAGAGGGTAGGGCCAAAAAGTTTTCTGTAGTTTATGACGAAATTTTTACTTTGTTTAAATTTGAAAATAAATATTTTGAAAAATATGGCCTTAAGACAACTTTTATTGGCCATCCTGTTTCTCAAATAAATTCGAATTTTGATCATGTTAATAAACAAAGAAAATTAGTAGCTTTCTTATTCGGCAGTAGAGAAAATGAAATTATTAAACTTTATCCTTACTTTAATATGATTCATGATTATCTAATTAAAAAAAATCTTACTAAATATCAATTATTTATTCCTACACTACCACATTTAAAAAACAAAATTGAAAAAATAACTAAAAATTGGAAAATTAAAACGATAATATCAGATGATATTAATGAAAATGAAAACTGGTATAAAGAAGTATTTGTTAGTGTTACATGTTCAGGAACAGCCTCTTTAGAAATATCTAAAAGAATGATACCTCAAATAGTTATTTATAAATTAAACTTAGTTACTTATTTTATATTTTCATTCTTAGTTAATATTAGATTTGCAAATATTTTAAATATTTTGAATAAAAAAATGATTATTACAGAAATTGTAAATAATAATTTAAATAAAAAAAATTTACTTTTTGCTTTTAATCAACTAATTTATGATAAATCATTTCGAGATAATCAAATTGAAGATGTAAAAAAAAGCATTATTGAACTAGATAGTTTTTCAAACCCTTATGAAATTTGTGAAAAAAGAGTTACAGATATTATTTCCAAAGCCATTTAAAAATTGATTTTTGCTCTCTTGTAGATTCTTTTTCAAATTTTCTAGCTGTTTTACCTAAATATAATTGTCTGGGACGACTAATTTTATTTATTGGATCTTCAATCATTTCTTTCCATTGTGAAATCCATCCAACAGTCCTGCCAATAGCAAATAACACCGTAAACATACTAGTAGGAAAACCTAATGCTTTAAGAATAATCCCAGAATAAAAATCTACGTTAGGAAATAATTTTTTTTCAATAAAGTATTCATCTTTTAATGCTATTTTTTCTAATTCAATTGCAATTTTTAAGAGAGGATCATCAAGTTTATTTAATTCTTCTAGAACTTCGTGAGCGCTCTCTTTCATAACACTTGCTCTAGGGTCGTAATTTTTATAAACTCTATGTCCAAATCCCATTAATCTAAATGTATCATTTTTATCTTTTGCCTTGTTTATGAATTCAGGAATATTTTTAATATCTCCTATGTCTTCAAGCATTTTAATGACTGCCTCATTTGCTCCACCATGCGCAGGTCCCCATAATGATGCTATTCCTGCAGCTATACAGGCAAATGGATTTGCTCCTGAAGATCCAGCTAATCTAACTGTTGAAGTGGATGCATTTTGTTCATGGTCTGCATGTAATAAAAAGAATCTATCCATTGCTTTAGCAATTTTAGGGCTAACTTTGAACTCCTGTGTAGGAACAGAAAATGTCATGTAAAGAAAATTTTCTGCATAAGATAAATCATTTCTTGGATATACAAATGGTTGCCCAATAGAGTATTTATATGCCATTGCACCAATAGTTGGTATTTTAGCAATTAATCTATGGCATGCTACCATTCTCTGATTAATGTCAGAAAAATCTGTACTATCATGATAAAATGCTGATAGAGCACCGACAACACCAACCATAATTGCCATTGGATGTGCATCTCTTCTAAAACCTCTGTATAAATGTACTAGTTGCTCATGTAACATTGTATGATTTGTAATTACGTCTTTAAATTTCTGTTTATCCTCAGGAGATGGCAAATCCCCGTGCAATAATAAATAGCAAACTTCTAAAAACTCACTGTTACTAGCCAATTCATTAATATCGTACCCTCTATGTCTAAGAATACCTTTATTTCCATCTATAAAGGTTATTGAAGAGTCACAAGAGGCAGTAGATGTAAAACCAGGGTCATAAGTAAATAGCCCAGTCTCCTGATATAATTTTCTAATATCTAAAACATCAGGCCCATTGGTACCTTTTATGATCGGCAGTTCATAAGATTTACCAGTTTCATTATTAAATAATGTAAAAGAACTTTGTTGTTTATTATTTTCATAATCGGCCATTTTAATTTTTATACCTTTTAAGTCTTTCTAATGATTGATCTTTTCCTAATATCATGAATATATCCGTAATAGAAGGCCCATTGAAGCTATTAGTAAGTAAATATCTTACTGGCTTACCTAAAACTGGGAATTTAATATTATTTTTTTTTATAAATTCTTTAATTTCTAAATTAATATAATCATATTCCCAATTATTAATATTATTAATTAGTTTTAAAAAATCATTGAAGCATTTATTAAAATCATCTTCAAAATTTTCATCTACAGTATTTGAAAAATTATTTGTGAAATATATTTCAGCAATACTTATAATTTGGCTGTATGTCGAAATCTCTTTTTTGTAAGAGTTAAATAGTCTTATTAATTTTTGATTATCTAATTTAAAAAATTTGCTTAATACTATGTTTGAGAGACAATAATCCTTAAATAAATGTAAATTAGATTCAAGCCTTAAATAATAATTGTTAAAATAATCAAGTTTTTTATAGCTAAAAATACTGGCTGATTTTGATAAACTATGGATTTCAAATTTAGAAATAATATTTTGAAGTTGTATGATTTCATCATCTTGATTTTTTGGTGACCATCCAAGTAAAATTAAATTATTTATTATTGAATCTGCTAAATAGCCCTTTTTTCGTAAATCTATTAAATTTACAGCACCGTGTCTTTTTGATAATTTAGTTCCATCTTCTCCATGTATAAGAGGTATATGTGCATATTGTGGTACTTTCCAATTCATATATTTGTAAATAAATTTTTGCCGAAAATAATTATTTAAATGATCATCTCCTCTGATGATATAATTTACTCCTAAGTCATGATCATCAACTACTACAGATAGCATATATGTAGGTGTGTTATCTTTGCGAACTAAAACAAAGTCATCTATTTCATTATTTTTAACTTCTACTTTTCCTTGAATTACATCTTCTAAGATTTCACTTCCATCTGTTGGAATCTTAATTCTAATTACAAAACCTGATTCAAGCGACTGAATTTCTTTGTTTTTTTCACAACTATTACATATTTTTTTTGAATTAACTTCTCCTATGTTTATTTTTTTTCTTCTATTTATTAGCTCATCTTCTGTACAGATGCATTTGTAAGCATTATTATTATTTAATAAATTGTTAGCTATCGATAAATGTCGATTAATATTTAGAGACTGAATTTGTGGATCATTATCCCATTTTATTCCTAACCACTTAAGGCCACTTATAATATTATTTTTAAATTCTTCAGTTGACCTTTTTTTATCTGTATCCTCAATTCGCAAGAATAATTTAGAATCCGGGTGTTGAGATTTAAAAATAAAATTTATAAGAGCGGTTCTGGCACTTCCAATATGAAGGTTACCGGTAGGTGATGGAGCAAATCTAGTAATATATCCAGTCATTTGTAAGATGACTATTAATTATATTTTCTTATAATACCAGATAAAGTGCCTTGAATTTGTATATCTCCAAGATTATGTTCTTTGATTTGATACGCTTTATTAGCGGGTATCAAATATATTTTTTGATTAGTCATTTTAACTTTTTTTAGTGTAATCTCGTTATCTAATGTTAGCACAGCAGCGATTTTGCCATTTTCTGCTGAATTTGTTTTTTTTATAATTGCTACATCTCCATCAAAAATACCTTCATCTATCATAGATAGGCCTTTTACCTTTAGTCCAAAATATGTTGAATTTTTGCTTACTAAAGATTTAGGAATAGAAATCATTGAATCTGATGAATTTATTGCCTCTATAGCTTCACCTGCAGCAATTGAACCAACTAGAGGTATATTTAGAAAGCTTTCTTCTTTAGCAGAATTTATTGATTTAACGTTTTTGTTAGGAAGTTCTTTGGTAATTTCCATTGCTCTCGCTTTGTGTTTTAAACGTTTAATATATCCTCGTTGCTCTAAACTTGTAATTAATCTATGAATTCCTGATTTGGATTTGAGATTAACTGCATTTTTCATTTCCTCAAAAGAAGGCGATATTTCATTTGATGAAATATAATTGTTTAAATAAACAAATAATTCTTTTTGTTTTTTAGTAAGCATATATGTTCTATATATGTTCTCTTTTGAAAAAAAACAACCTTTTTTTTATACTATGCTAAATTAGATAATTTCCTGATTTTCCGCCTTTTTTGGATATTAATTTGATATTTTTGATTTTTATCGATTTGTTTAAATATTTACACATATCATAAATTGTTAAGCAGCTTACTGCCACTGCAGTCAAAGCCTCCATTTCAACACCAGTTTTAGAGCTAGTTTGCACTGTAGCCGATACTTTAAGTGAATTCATTTTAGTATTTTTTGTAATATCAACATTAACTGAATCAATTGGAATATTATGGCATAAAGGTATTAATCTTGAAGTTTCTTTTGCTCCTATAATGCCAGCCACTATAGCTATGTTTTTGATACTACCTTTTTTTGACTTAAGTTTTTCAATTTTTTTAAAAGTTAGTTCATCAAAAACCACTTCCCCTCGAGCTTCAGCAATTCTTTTCGTAATATGTTTATCGCCTACATTAACCATAATTGGGTTATTTTTTTTATCTAGATGACTAACCATTTTTTATTAACGTTTTGATAAATGCAGTATAATCATTTGATCTTAAAATTGACTCCCCAATAAGAAAATTAAAAATACCAAGCTCATTATACATTGCTATATCCGATGAAGATTTAATGCCACTTTCAGCAATTACAGTAAAATCTTTAGAAATATTTGTAAAGAGGTTTACTGAATTATTAACATCAGTTTTAAGGTTTTTTAAATTTCTATTATTTATACCTATTATTGGGTAATCTAACTTCATCGCTCTTTCGATTTCTTCCTTATTATGTGTTTCAATAATTACATCGAGATCTAAATCTTTAGAAATTTCTAAGAAGTATCTCATTTGATCATCGTTTAATACAGATACAATTAATAGTATAATATCTGCTTGATAAACTTTGCTCTCATAAATTTGATATTCATCAATTATGAAATCTTTTCGTAAAATTGGTATTCTTGTATTTTGTTTAATCAAGGATAAATGGTCTATTTCTCCATTGAAGTAATTTGTTTCTGTTAAAATAGATATTGCTCCAATACCTGCTCCTTCATAAGTTTTTGCTAATTCTACAGGATCATATTCTTTAATTATTTGTCCAGCACTTGGGCTAGACTTTTTGATTTCACCAATAATTAAATTATTCTTATTTCTAACTGACTCAATAGCAGTATATTTAAAATCTCTTTTTTCAATTTTGTCAGAAACTAATTTTTTTAATGTCTTTAACGAGCATTTATTTTTTAAAATTTCAATTTCTTTTCTTTTATCTTCACAAATTTTTTTTAAAATATCACTCATTAGTAATTTTTCTAATAAATTCTTTAGTTATGCCTTCATTTATTGTTTTGCTAGCAATTAATGCTCCATCTTTAATATTTGTGCATTTCCCAGAGAGGTAAATTGCTGCACCAGCATTTAATTCTACAATTTTTTGAAATTGTGAATAATTACCATCAATCATTTTTAAAAAACATTCTGCATTATATTTCGGATCTCCCCCTTTGATATCTTCTAAAGAAATATAATCGTACCCTATTTCCCGAGGATCTAGAGTATAGTTATTTATTGTTTTGTCTTTTAATTCACAAATAAGTGTATTTTTACTAAGTGTAATTTCATCTAATCCATCTGTTCCGTGAACAACCATTACATTATGTGATCCCAGATCTCTTAATACTTCACAGTGAGTAGAAAGCCATTTTTGATTGTACACGCCTAAAAGTTGGTTTTTGGTATTTGCTGGATTTGTTAAAGGGCCTAAGAGATTAAATATCGTTCTGGTTCCCAATGTTTTTCTAACATTAATAACATATCTCATAGCTGAGTGATGGTATTGAGCAAACATAAAGCAAAAATTATTTTTATTAAGCTGATCCTCTAAAATTTTAGGATTATCAGAAAATTTATAACCAATATATTCAAGCATATCTGCAGAACCAGATTTAGAGCTAACAGATTTATTTCCATGCTTTGCTATTTTAACTCCACAACTTGCAGCAACCAAAGAAGCAGCAGTAGATATATTCAATGTGTTGGACATATCTCCACCAGTACCGCAGGTATCAACTGTTTTATCTGGAGATGAAATCTTCAAAGATTTTGAGCGCATTATTTTTGAAGCTCCTAATATTTCATTTTTAGCCTCTCCTTTAAGCTTAAGGGCAATTAAAATTGCTGAAATATCAATTTCACTTAAACTTCCATTCATAATTAATTCAAAAAGATCAACTGACTCATTAACTGTTAAATCTTTTTGCAAAAAGAGTTTATTCTTTAAATTATTAATTTCCATAATTGATTAACTTTAAGAAGTTTTTAAGTAAAGTTTTTCCAACATCAGTACCTATGCTCTCAGGGTGAAACTGGAAACCGTAAATAGGCAAAATAGTATGCGCAATAGCCATAATTATTTTATTTTTAGTCTCAGCAGTTATTATAAAATCTGATGGTAATGTATCTGGATCTATAACTAATGAATGATATCTTGTAGCAGAGAAATTTTTTTCAATATGGCTAAATATTAAATGGTTATTATGTTGTATTTTATCTATTTTCCCGTGCATAATTTCTTCACATTTAATTATTTTAGCTCCAAATGCTTGTCCAATTGATTGATGTCCTAAACATATGCCTAATATTGGAAATTTGTTTTGCAATTCTTCAATTAATTTTAAACAAATACCAGCTTCATTTGGTGTGCAGGGGCCTGGTGAAAGTACAATAGCTTTTGGCTGAATATTGATTATATCTTCAATTGAAATTTCATCATTTCTATATATTTCTACTTCTGCTCCAACTTCATTAAGATAATGTTTAACATTATATGTAAAACTATCATAATTATCAACTAGCAGTATCATGAATTATATTTATAAGAGTCTTCTGCAGCTGCCATTAGAGCGCCAGCTTTATTTATTATTTCTTGATATTCATCTTCAGGATTTGAGTCATACACAACTCCACCTCCCGCTTGAATGAATAATTTACCATTTTTAACTAATCCACTTCTTAGACTAATGCATGTGTCCATATCTCCATTAGAATCAAAATAACCCATACATCCTGCATAAAAACTTCGATTAAGATTTTCAAGCTCTTCAATTATCTGCATAGCTCGAATTTTAGGAGCACCAGTGACTGTTCCAGCAGGGAAGCCAGCTTTAAGAGCATCTACTGCATCATATTTTTCATCTATTAATCCTTCGACATTAGAGACAATATGCATAACGTGTGAATAATATTCAATAATCATTTGCTCAGTTACTTTTACTGATTTATTTTTAGAAACTCTACCCACGTCATTTCTTCCCAAATCTAATAACATCAAATGTTCTGCTAGTTCTTTTTTATCTTTAAGCAAATCTTTTGAAAGTTTTAAATCTTCATTAGCATTTTTTCCTCTTTTTCTAGTTCCAGCTATTGGTCTAATAGTTATTTTTTTATTTCTTAACTGAACAAGTAACTCAGGACTGGAGGCGACTAAACCGATGTCATTAAAATTTAAATTAACTAAGTATGGAGAAGGATTTAATCTTCTAAGAGATCTGTAAAGGCTAATTGCTTCAAGATCATATTCTGTTTCAAATCTTTGTGATGTTACTACTTGAAAAATATCTCCTTCATTAATGTATTCCTTTGCTTTTGAAATAATCGAAAAATATTCATCTTTAGAATAATTTGATTTGAAATTTAGATTTGATTTGATTGCAATAGCTGATTTTTGAACAAGGTTTTCCTTAAGTTGATTTACTTTTAATTCTAATAGTTCTTGTGCTTTCTTATAGAGACTTTCATAATGTTTATTTTCACTCGGATAAACAACAGTCATAACTGTAATTGTATCTTTGATGTTGTCAAAAACAGCAACAATTTTTGGTCTAACTAATACTGAGTCGGGTATATTTATACTATCATTATTTTCTAAAGATATTTTTTCCATATATTTAATCATTGGATATCCTAAATATCCAACAAGAATAGGATAGGGGACCTCTATATCTCCTCTATCAAATTTTGATAGATCAATTATGTTTTTAAGAGACTCTAAAGGTTCATTTGAAATGTGATATTCATAATTTTCATCCTGATATTCTATCGAGGCTGAATTATTTTCAACTTTCCAAATTATATCTGGATCACAGCCTAGTAAAGAATACCTTCCTCTTAAACTCCCACCCTCAACGGACTCAAGTAGAAAAGAATATTTTTGATTTTTTTTAATTTTGAGCAAACAAGATATAGGAGTTTCTACATCACCAATTAAATTTTTTGTCAAAAGCTGAGGTTGATTATTTGTGAGACCCTCTATAAATTTTTTTTTTAGCTCATCCATTAATATTGGTTAATCAAAGCCTGTATTAAATTGTCGTTTGTAGAAATATTTTTATTTTTTACGATTTCTGCCCCAAAAAAACTTCTTAATTCGGAGCTTAAATTTATGCCTTGATTATTTCCATCATCTTCAGGAAAGGTGACGTAATTAGTTTTTGTTATAAATACTTTTTCTTCAAATGTACTAAAATATATTTCATCTAAATTACTATCAAACACCTTATTTTTAAATATAGAAGGATAATCATTATTATTAAGTTGCAAATCAATAGAGGTAGCATCTTCTTTAAAATATAATGAAATTTCCTTTAATGATTTAGAATTAGCTACAGACTCCTCAATATAACTTTCAATTTCTTTTATTTTTAGAGATTTAATCCAATCCTCAGAAACTTTTTCAAATACTTCATTAAGCTCATAAGGTTTTTCAAAAAGAATATTATCAACATTGATAATAATTGACTGATTCTCATTAATATCTTCAATATCACTAACAAATTCTTTATTTGAAGAAAAAGCTTTAGCGATAATTTTATTTTGAGCCATGTCACCTTCAACTGTATCAAAAAATCTTTCAGCATTACTAATTTTATTGATAGTAAGAGAATTGTTATTTGAAATTTCAGTTAATGAGAATCCGTCTAGAATTTCTTGACTTATTTTATTTTTTAAATCAGAAATGAAATTTGATAATTCTACATCCAGTAAAGTGTTAGAAATATTATCTCTTGACTGCTCAATTGAGCTTTGAAATTCTGGATGAATTTTGCTAACAATTAATAAGTGTTTGGCTAAAGTAGTCTCAATAACTGATGACAAACTATTTTCTTGAAGTTTAAAAATCACATCAGATAGCTCTTCTAAGACTTCATCTTTTGCTACTTTGGTGAAATTATTAAAAGTTATATTGTTTTCTTCAGCAAATTTAATGACCTCATCTGTATTAAATGCCAGTGTATTATTTTTAAATGTTGAAGCTTCCTCAAAAGTTTTAAAATTAAATTGAAGAAAATCTCTTTTTTCTGGTTCGAGAAAAAGGTTTTTGTTATTGTTATAATATTGCTCAATCTCTGCATTTGATGGTTTTAATTGATCTTGATAATCATTTTTATCAATTAATATGTATGAAATGTCTCTCTTTTCAGGATCCATGTATGAATTGATGTTTTGATTAAAAAAATCTATTATTTTTTGATTTTGTAAAGAAGTGTCTAGGTTTTCAATATTTTTTAATTCGTATTCATTTATATTAAATTTAATTAAATCTATGTTTCTAGAATGATTATTATGTTTATTTATAATACTTTCAAATTTATTTGGATATTGAACCTCTAAGAAAAGTTCGTCAAAAACTCTTGACCTTGTTTCATAATTTATAATTTTAACTAAATCATCAATTTTTAATCTTTGTTGTTTAAGAAATGAATTTAATGCTATTTCATCAAGTTTGTTATTTTTATTATAAAGATTAGGGAATCTTTTTTTGGTTTCTGAAGCTACTACTGTTTCATCTATAATAAAATTCTGAGAGTCAAATTCATTTTCAAATACAGCATTGTTAATTAGGCTTCCAAGCGCGATAGAGTGTATTTGAAAAGTTTCAATCTCTTCAGATGTCAATTGTCGACCAAACATTTGGCCATATTGATTTATATTCATATCTAATACACGAAGAAATTTGCTTGTTGAAATAGGAGTTCCGGATACCGATGCTACTACATTATCAGAGTTAAAAAGATTTGAATATCTTCCAGAACCTCTAAAAAAAAATAAGCTGATTCCGAATAGAATAGCTAGAACAAATGCTATTTTTGATTTTCCAAGAGCTCTAAACATAATTAAGGTTGCTTCTATAATAATAGTTTCTATAAGGGAAAATAATTATGATAAAATTAGATAATTTTTCTTCATTTTTTGTAGCAAATTGGAAGTTAAATGGAAATTTTCAGTTTATTGATCAATTTATTAGTGAAATATCTTTACCTCAGGATAAATCGAAATGTGTAGTTATTTGCCCCACCTCTATTCATTTGGATTATATGTCAAAAATGGAAACAGAATTTTATTTGGGAGCTCAAAATGTTTCACAACATGAAGATGGTGCATTTACCGGAGAAATTTCAGCAGGTTCACTCTCTGATTTAAATATTAACTTTTGTATTGTTGGACACTCTGAGAGAAGACAATTTTTTTTTGAAAAGAATGAAGAAATCAATCTTAAATCTACAAAATTAATAAACAATAATTTAATCCCTATAATTTGTATTGGCGAAACATTAGTAGAAAAAGAAAAAGGAATAACAAACGATATATTAGAACAGCAATTAAAAAAGAGCATTCCAAGCTTATCTAATTTTGAAAATACTATCATTGCATATGAACCTGTTTGGGCAATAGGCACAGGATTAACTCCAACAAATGAAGAAATAAGTGATACTCACAAATTTATTAGAGAGCATGATGCTAAATTTAATAAATTTAAAATTATATATGGAGGTTCTGTAAAATCCAATAATGCAAAAGAGATAACATCTTTATTAAATGTTGATGGGACTCTAATTGGCGGAGCATCTCTTAAATCAGATGAATTTACAAAGATAATTCAAGATTAATATCTTGATTTATAATACTTTATAAATATAAGTGCTGGATGTTAACCTTAATCATCATTCAGTTAATTCTAGCAATACTTTTAGTAATATTGGTTTTACTTCAAGGAAGTGATAACGAAGGTTTAGGCTTAGGCGGTGGTGGTGGCGTAGGAGGAATGATGTCGCCTAGAGGTTCTGCAAACTTATTATCTCGATTAACTGCCTTAACAGCAACTTTATTTATGGTTATGAGCGTAATTTTGACAATTTTTGCATCAGTCGGATCTGAAAAAAATGTTCTAGAATCGCTTCCATCTATTAATTCTGAAGAAGAAATATCTCAAGAACCTGCAATTCCTGAAAATAACTAATATTATTATCTTGATATAGATTATTCAATTCTGTATCAGGGTTATCCGTAATGCAATATGTATTTATTACGGGCGGAGTTGCCTCATCTCTTGGTAAAGGGATTGCTTCTGCAGCGGTAGCATCATTACTTCAACAAAGAAATTTTAAGGTTAGAATAAGAAAGCTTGATCCTTATCTCAATGTTGATCCAGGAACAATGAGTCCATATCAACATGGTGAAGTTTTTGTTACGGATGATGGCGCTGAAACTGATCTTGATTTAGGTCATTATGAGAGATTTACAAATAGATCTGCTAAAAAAACTGACAGTACATCATCAGGAAAAATCTACTCTAATGTTTTAAAGAAAGAAAGAAAAGGAGATTATCTTGGCGCTACTATTCAAGTTATTCCTCATGTGACAGATGAAATCAAACTCTTCATAAATTCTAATTTTGAAGATGAAGATATAATAATTTACGAAATTGGTGGCACTGTTGGAGATATTGAATCTCTACCTTTTTTAGATGCTATAAGACAGATCAGAAATGATAAAGAAATATCATCAGCTTTAATACACATGACCTATGTTCCTTATTTAAGTTCAGCTGGAGAATTAAAAACAAAACCTACCCAACACTCTGTTAAGGAATTGCTAAATTCAGGTATCCAACCTGACATTATAATGTGTAGATGTGAAAAAGAAATTAATCAGGAGTCCCTGGAAAAAATATCACAATTTTGTAATGTAAAAAAAGATTCAGTAATTCCTGCCTTAAATGCTAATTCTATTTATGAAGTTCCATCAATTTATTCTAAAGCTGGACTTGATAAGGTTTTACTTGAGCATTTAGGTTATGACATTTCTAAATATCCTCTTAATTTAGAAGCTTGGGAAAATTTAACAAATAAAATTAATAATTTAACAAAAGAAGTAACGATTGGTGTTGTCGGAAAATATACAAACCTAAAAGATAGTTATAAATCTCTAATAGAAGCCCTTAATCATGGAGGCATTGAAAATAATGTTAAGGTTGAAATTAATTGGATAAATGCAGAAAAAATTAAAACATCTGAATTAGTAAAAGAGCTTAAAAGTGTAGACGGCATATTAATACCTGGTGGTTTTGGTTATAGAGGTGTTGAAGGTAAAATTTTAGCAATAAAGTATGCAAGAGAAAACAATATTCCTTTTTTTGGAATTTGTTTAGGTATGCAATTAAGTGTAATTGAGATAGCAAGAAATGTTTTTGATTTGTCAGACTCTAATTCAACAGAATTTCAATCAACTAAAAATCCAGTAGTTAGTCTAATGACTGAATGGCACAATAAGAATAAAATTGAGAAAAGAGACCAGGCCAGTGATAAAGGAGGCACGATGAGACTCGGAGCCTATAAAGCTATACTACAAAAAGACTCTAAAGTTAGTGAGATTTATAATGCAACGGAAATTTCAGAGAGGCATCGACATAGATATGAAGTTGATTTATCTCAAACTAAAGATTTTGATAAAAAAGGATTTCATTTTTCTGGTATGTCTCCTGATAAAGTACTTCCAGAAGTATTAGAAAGCGCAAATCATAAATGGTTTATTGGTGTCCAGTTTCATCCTGAATTAAAATCTAGACCTTTAGCGCCACATCCTTTATTTTCATCTTTTATAAAACATTGCATAAAATGAAAACTATCAAAATAGGAGATTTCGAAATATCTAATAAAAAGAATTTCTTCTTAATAGCTGGCCCGTGTGTAATAGAGAGTGAAAGTCACTCTATGATGATGGCTGAAAAAATTGCTACTGTTTGTCAAAAAATAAAAATTAATTTTGTCTATAAGTCTAGTTTTGATAAGGCTAATAGATCAAGTATTAATAGCAATAGAGGTGTAGAAATAAATCAAGCTGAAAAAATTTTTAATAAAATTAAATCTACTTTTAATTGCCCTATTTTAACTGATATTCATAACGAAAGTCATTGTGAATTTTTATCAAAATCTGAGAGTGTTGATATTCTGCAAATACCAGCATTCTTATGTCGACAAACTGATTTATTAATTTCAGCAGCAAAAACAAATAAAATTATCAATGTTAAAAAAGGTCAGTTTTTATCACCATACGAGGTTCCAAATATTTTTAAAAAAATTGAAAGTACAGGCAATAACAATATTATGATTACAGAAAGAGGTACATCATTTGGTTATAATAACTTAATAAACGATTTTAAATCTTTAGATATTATGAAAAACTTTTTATACCCAGTGATTTTTGATGCAACTCACTCTGTACAAGAGCCAGGTGGAATGGGAGAAAAGAGTGGAGGCAAAAGAGAATTTGTTTCTACATTATCTAAAGCTGCTGTTGCAGTGGGAGTTGCTGGTATTTTTATTGAAACACATAATGACCCTGATCATGCCCCAAGTGATGGTCCAAATATGTTACATATTGAAAACTTAGAGAGTTTAATTTCAAAATTAATTCAATTAGATACTGTTTCAAAAAAATAATTTTTATTTAATTTTTTAGTATAGAAAGGCATAGATGGAAAAAATAAAAAACATACATGCAAGAGAAATATTAGATAGTAGAGGAAACCCTACAGTGGAATGTGATCTTGAACTACAGGATGGGTCATTTGGTAGAGCCGCTGTACCAAGTGGTGCTTCAACAGGTATTCATGAAGCTTTAGAATTACGTGATGGAGATCAAAATAGATATCTTGGCAGAGGGGTAAAAAAAGCTGTTCAAAATATTAACGAAGTGCTTAAAAAAGAGGTTGTTGGCAAGAATTTTGATAATTATAGAGTTTTTGACAAGACATTATTGAAATTAGATGGAACAGAAAATAAGTCTAATTTTGGAGCAAACGCAACGCTTGCGGCAAGTTTAGCTTTTGCAAAAAGTTTAGCAAATCATTTTTCCACTCCTTTTTATCAACATATTGCTGAAAATGAAAATTTTATACTACCTGTTCCAATGATGAATATTATCAATGGTGGATCGCACGCTGATAATGATGTTGATATTCAAGAGTTTATGATTGCGCCAGTTGGGGCCACTTCATTCTCTGAGGCATTAAGGTATGGATGCGAAATTTTTCATTCATTAAAATCAATTTTAAAATCTAAAAATCTTAATACTAATGTTGGTGATGAGGGAGGATTTGCTCCTAATGTCAATAGCTCTGATGAGGTAATAGAAATAATAATTGGTTCTGTAGAGAAGGCTGGTTTTAAAATAAATGATGATATTTTATTATCACTTGATGTTGCTTCAACAGAATTTTATAAAAATAATAAATATGATCTTAAGGGTGAAGGAAAAACTTTATCTTCTGAAGAAATGGTAAATTATATTGAAAACTTATCAAATAACTTTCCTATTTATTCAATTGAAGATGGAATGTCTGAGGATGATTGGGATGGGTGGATAGAATTAACTAAAAGAATTGGAGATAAAGTACAGCTAGTTGGAGATGATCTTTTTGTTACAAATATTAAAAGATTAAAAACTGGAATAGATAAAAGTGCAGGTAATGCAATATTAATAAAGTTGAATCAAATAGGAACTTTATCTCAAACTATAGATGCTATCAATCTCGGAAAAAGAAACAATTTTTCTTCAATCATTTCACATAGATCGGGTGAAACTGAAGATATAACCATTGCTGATTTATCTGTAGCTGTATCAGCTGGACAAATTAAAACTGGTTCACTTTCAAGAACTGACAGGACTGCTAAATATAATCAATTATTAAGAATAGAAGAAATGCTTGGTGCAAGAGCTAAATACGCAGGAAAATCTATTCTAAAATATTGACACAAACGTACGTGTTCTGATTAATTGTTTTTAATATGAACAAATCATTAATTTTAAAAAATAAGATAGTTTTATATTTATCTTTTTTAATAACTTTTTTTATTTTTATTTATTTGGTCTACTTCTTTATATATGGTCAAAGGGGATTGCTTAAATATTTATACCTTGCAAAACAAGCAGAAGAATACAACCACACTTTGACTAATCTCAAGGCTGAGAATAATTACTATATAGATCGAACAAAAAGATTACAGCCCAATACTGTCGATTTGGATTATTTGGATGAAAAGGCAAGAAAAAAGCTTGGTTTGATTGATAAAAACGAAATTGTAATTATTTTAGATAAATAAATAATTGACAAAAATTTACAATTTAATATTAAAAAATTTACAAAAATTTACAAATGAAAAAATTACTTAAAGCCGACCATTTAAAAATATTTTCATATATGTTGAAAATTAGAAGATTTGAAGAGAGATCAGCCCAACTTTATGGAATGGGCTACATAGGAGGGTTTTGCCACTTATATATTGGTCAAGAAGCTGTAGTTGTAGGTGTATTGATGACAATTAAAAAAAATGACTCTGTTGTTACCACATATAGAGATCATGGTCATATGATAGCAAGAGGTTTAGATCCTAAAAAAATTATGGCTGAACTCACAGGAAGAATTGATGGATATTCTGCTGGTAAAGGTGGTTCAATGCATATGTTTTCTAAAGAAAATAATTTTTATGGAGGGCATGGTATTGTAGGAGCTCAAGTACCAATAGGAACTGGCATTGCATTTACTCATAAATACAATGGTGATAAAAATATTTGTCGCACTTACATTGGTGATGGCGCTATGAATAATGGTCAAGTTTTTGAAGCTTTTAATTTAGCAGCTTTATGGGAACTGCCTGTCTTGTACATAATAGAAAATAATAAATATGGTATGGGTACAGCAGTTGATAGAGCTGCTGCAGGCACTCATTTATATAAAAGAGGAGAAGCTTTTGGAATTAAAGGCGAGATAGTTGATGGTATGAATGTATATTCAGTTATCAAAGCAGCCACAAAAGCAGGAGAGTATGTAAGATCAGGCAAAGGTCCTTATATATTAGAAGTTCAAACATATCGCTATAGAGGTCACTCAATGTCTGATCCTGCAAAATATAGGTCAAAAGATGAATTAGAAGAATATAAAAATTCAGACCCTATAGAGATTGTAAGAGAAGAAATATTAAAAAAGAAACTCGCAACTAAAAATGATTTGGATAATTTAAATAAAGAAATTATTGAAGAGATAAAATCAGCAGTTGATTTTGCTCTTGAAAGTAAATTTCCACCTAGTGAAGAGTTATATACAGATGTTTATATTTAAATGAGTACTGAAATATTAATGCCAGCTTTATCACCTACTATGACAGAGGGCAATTTAACTAAATGGTTAGTAAAGGAGGGGCAGGAGATAAAAGCTGGAGATGTAATAGCGGAAATAGAAACTGATAAAGCCACTATGGAAGTAGAGACAGTCGACGAAGGTTTTATTGAAAAATTACTTTATAAGGAAGGAGATAATAATATACCTGTTAATAAACCTATTGCTTTAATTTCAGCAGCAAAAAACTCTTCAACTCAAAAGATGGATCAAAATATCGAAGACTCTTCAAAAATAGAAAATCAAGAAAAAGTTGAAATTAAAGAAAACAAGCCAATTTCTGAAAATGCTAATACTGATCTTAATAAAGATCAAATTACTATGAGACAGGCAATTAGAGATACAATCGCTGAGGAAATGAGAAAAGACAAAAAAGTTTTTATACTTGGTGAGGAAGTCGCAGAGTACCAAGGAGCTTACAAAGTTACACAAGGTCTTTTGGATGAGTTTGGTAAAAAAAGAGTTATTGATACTCCTATATCAGAACATGGCTTTACTGGATTAGCCGTGGGAGCTGCTTTCAAAGGTTTGTTTCCTATTGTTGAATTTATGACTTTTAATTTTTCAATGCAAGCTATTGATCAAATTATCAATTCAGCTGCAAAGACATTATATATGTCAGGTGGACAAATTAATTGCCCAATTGTTTTTCGCGGTCCAAATGGTGCTGCGGCACAGGTAGCTGCCCAACATAGTCAAGATTTTTCATCTTGGTACGCTCATGTACCTGGTTTAAAAGTTATTGCTCCATCAACACCATTAAATGCTAAAGGTCTTCTTCGTGAGGCAATAAGAGATCAAAATCCTGTAATATTTCTAGAAAATGAAATACTATATGGTTTAAAAGGTAAGGTCTCATCAGATATAAATTTTACAATACCATTTGGAAAGGCTAATATTGCAAAAGAAGGAAAAGACACAACTATAGTAACTTATTCTATAATGCTTCATAAGTCATTAGAGGCCGCAAAAATTTTAAAGGACAAACATAATTTAGATATTGAAGTAATTGATCTGCAGAGTTTAAGACCATTAGATTCGGAGACCATAATAAAGTCTGTTAAAAAAACAAATAGAGTTGTCATAGTAGAAGAGTCATGGCCATTTGCAAGTGTAGGATCTGAGATAGTAAATATTGTACAAAAAAATGCCTTTGATTATCTAGATGCTCCCATAATTAAAGTTAATAGTGCAGATGTTCCTATGCCTTATTCAAGTGAATTAGAAAAGTTATATCTTCCTCAAGTAGATGATATTGTAAAAGCTGTTAAAGAAGTTAATTATATATAATTTATGTCATCAAAAATTTTAATGCCGGCTTTGTCGCCTACTATGACCGAAGGTACAATTAATAAATGGATGGTAAAAATTGGGGATAACGTTAAAGCTGGAGATATTATTGCTGAAATAGAAACTGATAAAGCTACAATGGAAGTAGAGGCAGTTGATGAAGGCAAAATAACTCATCTTCTTAAAGAGAATCCAAATCATCAAGTTCCTGTAAATAGTGTTATTGCTATCATAGATGGTAAAGAAAGCGATTTCCTTGAAGATAATTTAATTACAAAAGAGATCGTTAAAGATGAAAAGGAATCTATAAATAATGAACACTCTAAATTAAATGAAAAAAATGAGACTAAAAATGATGTTGTTATTGATAAATCTAATACTAAATCAAAAGCGTCTCCTTTAGTAAAAAAAATTGCTAAGGATCAAATGATTGATCTAAATAAAATTAATGGATCCGGTCCAGATGGCAGAATTATAAAAAGAGATATTGAGTCAAAATCTTCTTCTGAAACCCCTTCAGAGCAAAAAATTAATCAAGATTTCATTGTGCCCAGTATGATGCGTAAAGTAATAGCTAAACGAACAACAGAAGCAAAACAGCAAATACCTCATTTTTATTTAACTATAGACTCTAATGTTGATAAGTTAATTGATCTAAGAAATAAAATTAATGAGAATAATTCTGTAAAGATTTCATTTAATGATTTGATTGTTAAAGCTTTAGGTTTAGCAATGAAAAAAAACCCTAATACTAATGCATACTGGCAAGATAATAAAATTTATCAATTGAAAGATATTGACGTATCAATTGCAGTCGCAATTGATGAAGGTCTTATTACTCCAGTTATTAAAGCCATTAATTCCAAAGGTCTTAACGAAGTATCACTTGAGATAAGAGAATTAGCTAAGTTAGCCAAAACAAATTCTTTGGCTCCAAAGCAATATACAGGAGGATCTATAACAGTATCTAATTTAGGAATGTTTGGAATAAGTGAATTTGCCGCCATAATTAGTCCTCCCCAAGCATCAATTTTAGCTGTTGGTAAAATTATTAAAAAACCTATTGTAATAAATGATTCTGTGAAGGTAGGCCATACTCTAAAATCTACTTTATCGGCTGATCATCGAGTTTTAGATGGTGCAGTTGCAGGTAAATTGTTAAAAGATTTTAATGATATCATTGAAGATCCATTTGAAATTTGGATAAATAGTAATGATATGGAAGTAATTTGAAATGAGTGAAGTAAGACATCCTGAGAAAATTTTTCGTGTTTCAAACCCTATTCCTAAGAAACCTTCCTGGATAAGAGTTAAAGCTCCAACATCAAAATTTTTTAAATCAACGGATAAAATTTTAAAAAATAAAAAAATAATTACTGTTTGTGAAGAAGCTGCATGTCCAAATATTTCTGAATGCTGGCAAAAAAAACATGCTACATTTATGATATTAGGAGATATATGCACGAGAGCCTGTGCATTTTGTAATATAAAAACTGGCAAGCCTGGTTTTGTTGATAAAGAAGAGCCAAACAAAATAGCAGAAGCAGTATCTGAATTGGGCTTAGAACATGTTGTTGTTACAAGTGTTGATAGAGATGATTTGGAAGATGGTGGGGCTGAACATTTTACACTAGTAATTTCTTCAATTAAAAAATTAAATCCAAGTTGTACTGTAGAAATTCTAACTCCAGATTTTCATAAAAAACCTAAAGCATTAGATATTCTTTCAAATGAATTACCAGATGTGTTTAATCATAATCTAGAAACTGTACCAAGACTATATTTAAGTATTAGGCCTGGATCTAGGTATTTTGTAAGTTTAAAACTTTTAGCAGATATTAAGAGTCTTAATCCTAAGGTATTTACAAAATCAGGATTAATGGTTGGCTTAGGCGAAACCAAGGATGAGATTTATCAAGTAATGGACGATTTGCGAGCAGCAGATGTTGATTTTATTACAATTGGTCAATATTTACCTCCAACACCAAAACATGCAAAACTAGAAAAGTTTATTACTCCTAAAGAATTTGATGAGTACAAGCAAATGGCTATAGCAAAAGGATTTTTAATGGTTGCATCATCGCCTTTAACAAGATCAAGCTACCATGCTTCAGAAGACTTTAGAGTTATGCAACAAAATAGAGCTTCCAAAAGTCTTTAATGAAAAATTCCAAAAGAGAGGAACTGATTTCTCATTCAGCAGTAAAACTTTTTAACATTGTTTTAGATATAGAAAGTTATCCAGAATATATTCCTTGGTGTACTAAGATGGTTATTAATGAAAGGAAAAAAAATGAAATTTATGCTGATATGTATGTAAATTATAAATTTATCTTAGCTCAGAAATTTGGTTCTCATATAAAATTTGATGAAAATAATTTAACAATAGAAACTAATTATGTAGAGGGACCTCTTAAAGATCTGACTACTAAATGGAAATTTGAAGAAATAGATAAAGATAAATCAAAAATTTTTTTTGATGTAAATTTCGAATTTAAAAATTATTTTCATCAAAAAGTTGCAGAAACTTTTTATCCTTTAATTGAAAACAAAATGATAGATTCTTTTAAAAAAAGAGCAGCTAATAGTTTAGATTAACTTTGTTAAGTATTTAAAGATTAAGTTTACACAATTTTTTTGTATTTCTATTCTAGATCCTTTAAAATTTTTCTTAAGAATTTCTACTTTTCCATTTACTCTAATTCCAATATATATCAAACCTATAGGCTTATTTTTACTTCCACCACCAGGACCGGCTATACCAGTTGTGGATATGCAAATATTAGTTTTAGTTTTCACAAATAATCCCCTAACCATTTCTTTGGCGGTTTCTTTACTCACTGCGCCATATTTTTTTATAGTTGTTTTTTTTACATTTAGATTTTTAATTTTTAATTCATTAGAATAAGTAATATATCCACCTTTATATATTTTTGATGAGTCTTTATTTTTAGTAATACTATATGCTAAAAGGCCTCCAGTGCATGACTCTGCAGTAGAAATTGTTATACTGCCTTTGATTAATTTTCGTATTATTTTTTTATATAAATGCATTTAAAATTATTAATGTTAATACTGTATATATACCAGCAATAATATCATCAAGAATTACACCATAACCATTTTTATAGTGTTTATCAAAATAGTTAGATGGAAAAATTTTAAAAATATCAAAAAATCTAAATAAAATAAATATTAGTGAATATGTTAAAACATCATTTAATAAAAATATTAAATCATAAAACAGAAATATTATAAAAACTCCAAGAAACTCATCTATAACAATATGTTTTGAGTCATTTGAATTCGTTATAAGTGAAAAATAATTTATTAAATAGTTTGAAATAAAAAATAAAAAAATAAATATTATTGCTAGTATTATTAATGGTAATGATAAAATATTTAATAAAATATACATTATCAACAAAGATACTAAGGTGCCGCAAGTACCAGGAGCAAATTTAATATATCCAACAAAAAAGATTGATACTAAAAATTTAGTAAGGTTTTTCATTTGTAATTTGCACTATTGATTCTGCAGCTATTCCAAGTCCATCACCTATAAATCCAATTTTTTCATTTGATGTCGCTTTAATTGAAATAATTTTTTCAGGAATTTTTAGTATGGAAGATATTTTTGATATCATTTTTTTTCTATACTTACTTATATTTGGTTTTTCGCAGATAAAATTTAAATCTAAATTAACTATAAAATATTTTTTTTCTTCAAGCTTATTTTTAGCAAATTTTAAAAAATGTTCAGAATTTTTATTTTTCCATTTTTTATTCTTATTAGAAAAATAATAACCTATATCTTTCATTGATAGTGCTCCAAATATGCTATCACAAATTGCATGAATACCTACATCAGCATCTGAATGACCAATTAATTTATTAAAATCAATTTTGACACCACATAATTTTAAGCCTGTTTTTGTATTAGTATCAATCTGATGAATATCATAACCAATTCCTGATTTAAATGTTGGTTTTAAAAAAAGCTTAAAGTAATTTAAGTCTTCTGGATATGTAATTTTAATATTTAATCTTTCACCTTTAATGAAAGTTAATTTTTCTTTTGAAATTAATGCGGAGTCATCTTTTGCATTATTTATTTTTGCATTAAGATGAGATTTAAAAATTGTATTAAAGTCAAACCCCTGAGGTGTTTGTATTAATTTTATATTTTTATTAATTTCTTCTTTTGAAATTACTTTTCTATCAGGGCAGAGAATATAAGGTATAGCTGAAAAATTTTTATCAAGTCGCTTTAATATCTTTTGTGTTAATTTATTTGAGCAAAAAGGTCTTGCGGCATCATGTATTAGAACATTTTGTGGTTTATATTTTTTTAATTTTTTAAGAGCGTTAAAAGATGATATTTGTCTATTTTTACCAGCCTCTGCATAGATAAGTTTTTTTAAAGGAAAATTCGTTTTAAGATTTTTAAAAAATCTAAGATATGATTTTTTTATTACAACTAATATTATATCAAAATTAGTAGTGTCTATGTGGTTTAAAAAAAAATCTATTAGATTTGTACCGTTAATTTCATTAAATTGCTTAGGTAGATTTTTTTTAAACCTTTCGCCAGTACCTCCTGCTAGGATAACGAGTGCATTTTTAGTTTTTTTCATTTATAGGATGATTATATATTAGTTTATTATAGAATTATAAATATAAATAAAGCCTACCGTAATGTTTAGTTTAACCAAAATATTAAATAGATTATATCTAACTAAATTTTCTTTTTATTTACTTTTGGCCTTAATAATAATTAGCTTCTCAATTACCTTTTATTTAATGTTACCAAATAACAATTTAGTAAAAAACCCACTTCAATTACAATATTTTTTATTAGCAGATGTTTTTTTTGTTATTTTGCTTTTGGCTCTTATAATCAGGCAGTTGATATTGATAATAATATATAGAAAAAATCAAAAAGATGAATCTAAGTTATATATAAAATTTGTTAATCTATTTACAGCTATGGCTGTTGGACCAGCTATTGGTTTAGTAGTTATAACATCTCTCTTTTTTAATTTAGAATTTAGAACTTGGTATGGTGGTGCTGTTAAAGATGCAGTAGTGAACTCCAACATAGTAGCAAGGGATTATGAAAATGAGATACAAGCTGAAATAATTTCTGACACTCAATTGATTATGAGAGAAATCGTAAAAGTTTCTAGAAATAATGAAGTAAATATAAATTCTATTAATCAGGGATTAAGTGAATTTATAAACTTAAGAACAATTTCAAATATTTATCTATTTAATAAATCAGGTGAAATCTATTTAAATTTTAAAGATCAAGAAAATAAGAATTTTTTATTACCTTCCGAAGATATTTTTCAAATATTGGATCAAAATAGAGTTTATATTTTTCAATTAAATAAAAATTCTATTTCAGCATATAAAAAAATTAATTTTTTAGGAGATATTTTTATGCAGGTTAATAGAGAGCTTAATACTAATATATGGGAACATGTATCCGCAACGAAAGATGCATATAAAATTTACACAACTAAAGAAAATGAAAGTGCCGGTATCCAAATAACTTACTCAATGATATTTGTATTATTTTCAATTGGTTTTATTTTAATTGCAGTTTTAATTGGTTTTAATTTAGCAAGAAGACTTGCAAAACCAATATCTAATCTAATTGAGTCAGCAAATCAAATTTCTAAAGGAAATTTTGATGCAAAAGTTTCTGAAATAGATCAGTTTGATGAAATAAAAGTTTTAATTTCTTCCTATAATAAAATGATCGTTGAAATTGAAAATAAACAAAATCAGCTAATTTCAAAAAGTAATGAGGATGAAGAAAAAAGGTTATTTATTGAGGCTATTTTAAGTCTGCTTACTATTGGAGTTGTTTCATTAGATAGTAATTTTAACATTATATTTTTTAATCAAACAACCAATACTCTATTTAAAGATACTAAAAAACTTGAAAATAATAATAATTTTTTGATAATATTTCCAGACTGGAAAAAAATTTTTCATGACTTTAAAAAATCAAAAAAGATTCTAGAAAATTTTCAAACTGAAATACTGATTAAAGATGATCTTAGAAGCTTTAATGTTAGAATTATTAAAGAATTTAAAGATGATATAATTAATGGTTACATTGTTGCAATTGATGATACCACTTCATTTATTTTAGCTGAAAAACATGCTGCTTGGTCAGATATTGCTAGAAAGATTGCACACGAAGTAAAAAATCCATTAACACCTATTAAATTATCTGCTGAAAGAATAGAGAAAAAATATATTAATAAAGAATTTGAAAATGATGATATCACAACGCTAACAAATACCATTTCAAGACAAGTTGATGATATTGGAAAACTAATTGACGAGTTTTCATCATTTGCAAGAATGCCTGAGCCAGAAATTAAACTTGATAATTTATCTAAATGTTTAGACGAGTCTTTCTTATTGTTTTCTAATTCACATAAAAATATTAAATTTAATATTAGAAAAGATAAACAAGATATTTATTATCAATTCGATAAATTACAATTATCTCAATGCTTTAATAATCTTATTAAAAACGCAGTAGAAGCAGTTGAAAAAATTCCTAATCCTTCAATTTCTATTAATTTATCCTCTGATAAAAATAAAATTTTTATTGAAATAATTGATAATGGAATAGGAATTGCTCAAGAAATGGTAAATAAAATATTCGAGCCATATTTTACTACAAAAAACAAAGGAACAGGTCTCGGTCTTTCAATAGTAAAAAAAATTATTGAAGATCACAATGGAAAAATTAGAATAGAAAAAAATAAGCAGATGGCAGGCACAACAAGTTTAATTATATTTGAAAATATAAATGCATAAAGTTCTAATAATTGATGATGAAAAGGATATTTGTTATTTAATATCTGAAATTTTAAAAGATGAAAAATATCTTACCTATTCTGCAGTTAATTCTAGTGAGGCTATTGCACATTTTAATAAATACAATCCTGATTTAGTCATTCTTGATGTTTGGCTATCTAATAGCCAACTAGACGGTATTGAAATCTTAAAAGAATTGAAAAAAATTAATAATAATATTCCTGTAATTATTATTAGTGGACATGGTACAGTGGATCTGGCAGTGAGCTCAATTAAAAACGGGGCATATGATTTTTTAGAAAAACCATTCAACAGTGATAAATTATTAATTTTAACAAAACGAGCTATAGAAAGCTCTAGACTTTTAGATGAAAATAAAAACTTAAAAGAAATAGTATCACCAGACATAAATTTAGTTGGCGAATCAAATTTTGTTAATCAAACTAGGAAAAAAATAATTACTTTTTCAAACTCAAACTCCCGTCTTTTAATTGAAGGGAATTTTGGTGTTGGGAAAACATTAATTGCTAATCAAATTCATCAAAAATCTAAATACAAAGACAAAATTCCTATTAGTATTGATTTTTCAACTTTGAATGAGAGTAATCTCAAAATTCTTTTCTCTGAAGATATTAAAAATTTAAATGAAAATCTTTTTATAAGATCAAATATGAATACTTTAATCCTATCAAATATTGATCAAATTCCTCTTAAATTTCAAAAACAATTTTTATTTTTTATAGAAAATTCAGAATTTTTTAAATCTTCAAATATTTTATTAGATCATAAAATTATTACAATTTCTGAAAAGAATTTAAAAGACGAAATAACTAATGGTAATTTTTTATCTAGATTATATGAACGCTTGAAAGTAGATCACTTAATTTGCCCTAATTTGTCTGAGCGAGTTCCTGATATTTTGCCAATCATGAATTATTATATTTCAAAATTTAATTCTGCAAAAATTAATTTAACCTTTTCTAAATCAGCAATTTCTAAACTAGAAACTTTTGATTGGCCTGGAAATGTTGCCCAACTTGTAAATTATGTTGAAAAAACTCTTATTCTTAATCAAACAGCTACTAAGGATCTAGTTCTTGATCTTGATAATTTAGCTTTAGAAATGGGAGATTATAATAAAGAACATATCAACTCAAATAATTATGATCTATCATTGAAAGAAGCTAGAATGGAGTTTGAAAAAGAATATTTAGTATCGCAAATAAAGCGTTTTAGTGGTAATATGAAAAAATTATCAGAGTTTACTGGTATGGAAAGAACAGCTCTTTATAGAAAACTTAAATCATTAAATATTTCAGTTAAATAAAAAAAATGAAGACAATAATTTGTGGTTCCGGCGATGTTGGATACAGTATAGCAGACAAGTTATCAAAAGAAAATTTTGAAGTAACCGTTGTAGATGAACCTTCTTTAAAATTAAACAAAATATCTGAAAACTTGGATGTAAAAGTTGTTAGTGGTATACCTAGTTTACCCTCTGTTTTATTTGATGCAGGCGCAAAAGATTGTGAAATTTTGATTGCAGTGACAAAAAGTGATGAAGCAAACATGATTGCGTGCCAAATTGGTCATTCGTTATTCGACATACCAAAAAAAATTGCAAGAATTAGGCAGCAAGATTATTTAAAAGGTGAATGGCAAAATTTGTATACTAAAAATGACTTGCCTATTGATGCTATAATTTCTCCTGAACAAGAAGTTGCAAATGCTTTTCATAGAAGAATTATATCGCCAGGAACTATTGATATGGTAGAGTTATCAGACAAGCAATTAAAATTAATTGGATTTAAATGTAATAATAATTGTAGTCATATAGGATTAACTGTTAGAGAATTATCTGCTAAATTTCCAAATTACTTAGCTAATATTCTATTTATTTTTAGAGGAGATAATAAATTTATAGTTAATTCATCAACTAAAATTGAAAATAATGACTTAATTTATATGGTTGTAGAGACTCAAAATTTAAAAGATGTTCTAAAGGAGTTTGGTCATAAAGAATTGCAAGCTCAAAAAATTGTTATAATTGGAGGTGGTAATATAGGTTTTTCTTTAGCAGAATTAATTGAAAAAAATGATGATGGAATTTCAACTGAGTTAATTGAGCTAGATAAAGAAAGAGCAAAATTTTTAGCATCTAATCTAAATAAAGTTACCGTTACTAATGGTGATGGATTGGATAATCAAATTTTAGATGAAGTTAATATTTCTGAAGCTGACTATTGTCTTGCTGTGACAGAAGATGATGAGGTAAATGTTCTTGCTTCATTACTAGCAAAAAGAGCAGGTACGGATCAATGCATGGCTCTAATTAATAATAGTTCTTACACCTCATTATTATCAAATATTGGTATAGATATTACAATTGACCCAAAATTGATTACTATTTCCAAAATATTAGAAAAAGTAAGAGGGGGAGGAATCATGAGCGATTATTCTATTGGAGATGGATTTGGCGAAGTAATTGAGGCTATGATAAAAAAACAATCACCATTGTGTAATAAAAATTTAAAAGAATTAAATTTACCTAAAAGTATTAGAATAGCGTCTATTCTTAGAGATAAAAAAATAATTATTCCTAATAGTAATACTAATTTTAAAGAAAATGATGATGTTGTATTTTTTGCTGAAAATCAGGGTATAAATAAATTGGAAAAATTACTTTCTACTCATTAGTTTATGCCAAATTTAGTATATTTAAACAATAAATATGTAAATTTTAAAGATGCTAAAATACATATTGAAGACAGAGGTTTTCAATTTTCTGACAGTGTTTATGAAGTGATTAAGGTTTTAAATCATAAACTCCTAGACATTGATTTTCATATTAGGAGATTAAAATATTCTACTAAAGAACTTAATTTTAACATTAGTATAAATAAGAAATTGTTAACTAAAATTTTTATTACTTTAGTTAAAAAAAATAAGTTATCAAATGGAATAATTTATTTACAAATAACAAGAGGATTGCAACCTCGTGAACATGCATATAAAAAAAATCTGAAACCAAATATAATTATATATACTGCTAAGAAAAAATTTAATTTACCTAATAAAAATTATAAAGGATATAGAGCAATAACATTCCCAGACATAAGATGGGGCAGACCAGATATTAAAACAACTTCATTGTTAGCAAATATTTTAGCAGCTACAGAGGCAAGTAAAAAAGGGGCATATGAATCAATTTTTTTTAAAGGTAAAAAAATTACAGAAGCAGCTCATTCTAATGTTTGGATTATAAAAAATGAGAAAATAATAACCCATCCAGCAAATAGAGAAATTCTTAAAGGGGTTACAAGAACAGTTTTAATAAATATTATAAAAAACCAAGGATTAAAATTAATTGAAAAAGAATTCTCATTGAATGAGCTATTTAAATCAGATGAAGTTTTTATTACTAGTTCTGGCAGTCTTGTAACACCCATTATTCAAATTGATAAAATTAAAATTAATCAAGGTAAAATTGGACCGATAACAAAGTCTCTTGCTTTAAATTTCTATAAGTCTATTAACTAATACTTGTGGTAGACCCTAACGATTTAAAAGAAATTTTATATAATATTAGTAAAAAAATTATAGTACCCAGCTTTGGAAATATAACAAGCAATCAAATTTCATACAAAAATGAAAAAGATATTGTGACTGAAATTGATATTGCTGTTGAGCTAGAGTTAAGCATGTATTTGCAAAAACTAGTTAAGAATGCGAATTTTGTTGGGGAAGAGATATATGCAAAAAATCCTTCAATCTTAAAAAATTATTTATTAGATAATTTTTGTTGGACTGTAGATCCTATTGATGGAACTAGTAATTTTATAAAATCAAAAGATAGATTTGCAGTCATGGTAGCATTAACAAAAAATAAAAAAATTCTTCAATCATTTATTTATAAACCTATAACTGAAGAATTTATGTATGCTGATAATTCAGCTACTTTTTTGAATAATAAAAAAATAAAATTAAATAAAAACACAGAAATTGAAAACTCTATAGGATCAATAAGTACAAAATATTGGGATGAAGATAAAAAAATAAAATTACTAGCTATTAAAGAAAAGTTTAGGAATATTAATTCATATGGATCGATTGGATGTGAATATTTTGATATTGCTTTAGGAAAGAGAGATTTTGCTTTATTATCAAGGTTGTATCCTTGGGATCATATACCGGGAGTGTTTATTGTTAGACAAGCAGGGGGCCATGATTGCCATTTTAATAAAATAAAATATAAGTTTTATGACAATTCCAAAAATCTTGTAGTTAGTAATTCGCAGAAATTAAGTAATGAAATATTAAATTTGATTGGAGAAAAATAATATGAAAACAAAAAATGTTGCTTTTATAGGTCTTGGTGTAATGGGCTACAATATGGCAGGGCATCTAAAGAAAAATAATTTTAATACAACTGTATATAATCGAACTACTTCAGTAGCTGATAAATGGGTTAAAGAATTTGCAGGTATATCAAAAACAACTCCAGGAAAAGCTGCTTCTAATGCCGATATAGTTTTTATTTGTGTTGGAAGAGATGATGACTTAATTTCTGTAATGGAAGGTGCCGATGGGATAATTAATAATATTGAGGCAAATACTATAATTGTTGATCACACCACAGCTTCTGCAGATATTGCTAGAAAATATTATAAGAAAGCAGCAGAAGGTAATTTTTCTTTTCTTGATGCACCTGTATCAGGTGGTCAGGCTGGTGCCGAAAATGGTATTTTATCTATAATGGTTGGCGGTGATGAAAGTCAATTCAATATAGCGAAGCCAGTTATGAGTTCATATGGAAAGACAATAGAATTAATTGGTCCTGCGGGCTCTGGTCAGTCAGCAAAAATGATTAATCAAATATGTATAGCTGGTCTTGTGCAAGGTTTATCAGAAGCAATGGCCTTTGGAAAAAAAGCTAATCTTGATATGGAGAAAGTTTTACAAGTTATATCAAAAGGTGCAGCTCAATCATGGCAAATGGAAAATCGTTATAAAACGATGCTAAAAGGTGAATATGAATTTGGTTTTGCTGTTGATTGGATGCGCAAAGATTTATCTATTTGTTTTAATGAAGCTGAAAAAAATGGTGCATCACTTCCTATAACTAAAATAATTGATAAATATTACAAAGAAATTCAAAAAAATGGAGGATCAAGATACGATACTTCATCTCTTATGACTTTAGTTGATGATTAATACAAAAAGTATTTATTTCGCTTTTGTGTTATTAATAGCCTCTTCTTTATTTTGGTCTGGTAATTTTTTTACTGGTAAGATTGCTTTCCTATATGATTTGACTCCTTTTAAATTAAGTTTTTTAAGATGGTCATTAGCTTTTTTATTATTACTGCCATTTACTTATAGAAAAATAATTAAGGATTTCGATAAATATAAAAAAAACCTTCCATACATTTTATTTACATCTATTCTTGGTGTAACTATCTTTAATTCATTTACTTACTTATCACTTCAAACTTCAATGGTTATTAACTCTTCGATTATGGCATCTATTACTCCATTATTAATAATTTTTTTTTCATGGCTAATATTCAAAACTAAAACTTATTTTATGCAGTTTTTTGGAATAATATTATCTATTATTGGAGTTTTGTTGATTATCTCAAAAGCAAGTATTGCTAATTTAATTGATTTAAATTTTACAGTTGGTGATTTGTGGATGCTAGCAGCAGTTTTTTCATGGGGTCTTTATTCTGTTCTATTAAAAAAAATTGATAGTTCTTTATCGCAGCTTGCAACCTTAGAAGTAATGATATTTTTTGGTTTGATTTTTATATTCCCTTTCTACGTTTTTGAGTCTCTAAATAATTCTTTTTTACCTAAAGATGCAAACGAAATATTAATGATTAGTTATGTTGCAATATTTGCCAGCATTACATCATTTTTTGCGTGGAATAAGGGTGTGTCTATTTTGGGCGCTAATAAAGCAAGCCTTTTTTTGCATTTAATACCAGTTTTTAGCTCAATGTGGGCTATACTTTTTTTAGGTGAAAATTTTTCTTTCTTTCACTTTTTGGGAACAATATTTATTGTTTTAGGAATTGTACTATCTAATATAAATAGAAAAGAACTATGAATAAAATAATTAAGTCTGATCTAGAATGGAAAAAAATACTTTCTGAAGAAGAATATTATGTCACAAGACAGAAGGGTACAGAACCAGCCTTTTCTGGGAAAGCTTTTGATATTTCTAAAGATGGAATATTTAAATGCAGATGTTGTGGTGCGAAATTATTTGAGAGAACGTCTAAGTATGAATCCGGTTGTGGCTGGCCTAGTTTTTTTAAAGGAATTTCCAATGATGCGATTAAAACTGAACAAGATACTTCTTATGGAATGATCAGAACAGAAATCATGTGTGCTACTTGTGATGCACATTTAGGTCATGTATTTGATGATGGTCCAGAACCTACAGGTTTACGTTATTGTGTAAACTCTCTTTCAATTCAATATAAAGAATTTGAATAAAATTTAATTTGAATTTTGTTTTAAGTAATCCAAATACCTTACAACTTCATCAAAATTTTCGTCTGGTATATCTTTATATGTCATTTTAAAATGTGTTTTAACCTCTAGCGCTACATGAGCATAAGGATTACGCCCTTTTGGATGATTAGGATGATTAGGAAGTTTTCCTAACAATTCATCACCAGTTGCTTGTATTAGTTTCCAGAGTTTACTTGCGTTTTCTTTGTTCAAATTTATTTAGCTAATGCACCCATTGGATCCCAAGGAGCAAGGGTTATAGGCTCAATATCCAGATACTTAAATATTTTTTTACTAAGATATTTTTTATCAACAACTACTTCGTAAGTATATTCATCAAACCATTCATCTGTCATCATCATATACCCTTTATTGCCACTTTTTGTACCCCAACTGTTTTCGATTTTCCATTTGGTAGAATTACGTTTTTTAACATCTACACCAGTTAATAACAT
Source organism: uncultured Alphaproteobacteria bacterium (assembly GCA_902592345.1). Taxonomy (GTDB): domain Bacteria; phylum Pseudomonadota; class Alphaproteobacteria; order HIMB59; genus CACPNW01. The sequence goes on along the minus strand of CACJEE010000011.1, from coordinate 5,005 downwards.
GGCATGTGTCATTTCACTATCCCCATACTCTAGTCTAGTTTGTTTATTCATTTTAAATGAAGTTTGAAAAACATTTTGATAATCAAAAATACCCATATCAAGAACTCCCATATCTCGACTAAATCTTTTTCCAACATCACAACCAAACCATACTGCTTCATTATTTTTAATTGATTGCATCGCTGATTTTTTTAGTTCATCTATATTAACGTTGAGATATTTTATTTCCTGACCTTCAATTACATTACCTAAGTATTCAACTGTGTATGTTCTATTGAATTTTTTGTTACTCATTGGCGCATGAATTAAGCAAACTTTATTTTTAATATGAATATCAGCGTATTTTTTGCAAAATTCTTTAGGAGATATATCTGAAATTGCTATATATTTATTATCTTTGTCTCTTGATGCCCAATTAATAACCTCTGGTGGCTGACCCAAAAAAATTGCTAGTAAATTATAAATGATTTCTATCATTTCTTTTTTTAGCTTTGCAGACTGCTTTGCAGATTTCTTTCTTAAAATGGAAGCAAACTCTCGTAGTTTATGTGTTAAAATGTAATTCATTGCCATTGATTTACTGCTATGGTTAGTTTCTGGCATTACATCTTTTGGAACTGCTCCATATTTCTCTATGAGGTTAACAAACATATCCCATTGACCTCCATCTTGTACAGGGTCTTTGACAAGATGCATTATTAATCTGCTTTCGTAGGCATGATCTCTTGTTTTAATTATATTTTCTAAAAAGTAATTTGCTTTTTCTAATTTGTCCCAAAACATAAAATAGTTTTGAGAAAATTCAAAATTTGATAAACCTAAATTTTTAACTACTTCAAGTCGCATTAAATTTAAGCCTGCAAAACCCCAACATCTACCAGATGCCATTTGATTAGTTGCAGGTAATTCTTTTTCAATTAAATGAGAAAAATGATGATTAATTTGACTAAAATTTTCCCAGTTTAGTGCAACTGTATTAAGGTCGTTTTTTATTAAAGCATTGCGGGATGCGGTATTTTTATTACTTCTCAGAAATTTATTTTTGTATTTTTTAACATCATTTAAAGATATGTTTTTAGGCATAATGTATATTTAAGACTATTTTAATTTAAATCAATTTGATTCTATTTTTTCTTTTTTTTTAAACCCATTTTAAGTTTTCTATCATCAATTAATTTTATGGCATCTTCTAAGTTTAGACTATCAATTGTTTGATCGCCAAGAAGAGAGGCATTAATTTTCCCACATTTTACATAAGGCCCGTACTTACCATCATGGGCTGTGATATTTTTGTTTTCTGTTGGATGCTCTCCAAAACTTTTAAGTGTGGCATTACCTCTTTGCGAAGGTTTAGCGATTAATTCTAGCGCTCTTTCTAATTCTATATCCAAAATATTGTCTGTTTTCTCTAAGGCTTTATATTTTTTATCATGAAGAATGTAAGGCCCATACATGCCAATTCCAGCACTTACTGTTTTATTATTATCTGGGTGAAATCCTAGCTTTCTTGGTAAACCCAATAATTGTATAGCTGTATTTAAACCTATTTCATCTGGTTCAAAATTTTTTGGGATTGATACTCTTTTTGGCTTTTTTTCAGGCGTTCCTTCACCAACCTGCATATAAAAACCATAAGGACCTTTTCTAAGAGTAATCATTTCATTAGTTTCGGGATAAATCCCAATTTCTTTAGGGCCACTTAAAGATGCTCCATCTTTGTCATTTAATTGATTAAATTGAACTGTATATTTACAATCAGGGTAATTAGAGCAACCAACAAATCCTCCAAACTTTCCAACCTTAATGCCTAGTCTACCATTATCACAAGTTGGGCATTTTCTACTCTCATCCTTTCCCTCTGGGGGAAAGAAATGAGCACCTAATGCATCATCTAGTACATCAATTACTTCTCTGTTTGATTTGCCCACAGTGTCATCACACAGTTTTTTAAAAGTCTCCCAGAATTTACTTAAAACCTCTTTCCAATCTAATTTTCCATCAGAAATCTCATCCAATTGATTTTCTAGATCTGCGGTGAAATCATATTCCACATATTGGTTAAAATATTTTTCTAGAAATATAGATACGATACGACCTCTATCATGAGGATTAAATCGTTTCTTATCCAAAACGACGTAGTCTCTATCTTGTAAAACTTTGATAATTGAAGCATATGTTGAGGGTCTGCCAATCCCTAATTCTTCTAATTTTTTTACTAAACTTGCTTCAGTGTAGCGAGGAGGGGGCATTGTAAAATGTTGATTTTTATTTATTTCCTCTAGATCCAATTTTTCCCCTTCAATCATTGCAGGTAGTATTGTTTCTTTTTCTTCATCTTTGTCATCATCTTTTGCTTCTTGGTAAACCTTATACATACCTGGAAATTTTATAGTTGAGCCATTCGCTCGCAAGCTGATTTGTTGATCTTCAGTCATTATATCAATTGCTACTTGATCTAAAATTGCACTAGACATTTGTGAAGAAACTGCCCTTTGCCAAATTATTTCATACAATTTATACTCTTCTACAGTGATGTATTGCTTAATAATCTTTGGAGTTAAGTTAATCTTAGTTGGCCTTATACATTCATGAGCTTCTTGAGCATTTTTTGCTTTAGATTTATAAATTCTAGGGCTATCTGGGAGATATTCAGCTCCATAGTTTTCACTTACAAAACTCCGTACTTGATTAATAGCTTCACTTGACATTATTACACTATCTGTCCTCATATAAGTAATCAAACCTGTTGTATCACCATTGATTTCAGTACCTTCATAAAGTCTCTGTGCTGTCCGCATTGTTTGGCTAGCACTTAAGCCTAATTTACGACTTGACTCAATTTGCATCGTAGAAGTTGTAAATGCAGGGTAAGGGTTCCTTTTAGCTTCTTTTTTTGTAATATTACCAACTTTAAATTTTGAATTTTTAATTGTGTTATAAATATTATTAGCCTGTTTTTCATTTTTAATATCAAGCTTATCAATTTTATTCCCTTCAAACACAGTTAAACGAGCATTTATATCTTTTTTATCTTTGTTTAAAAATTTACCTTGTATAGACCAATACTCCTCAGGATCAAATTTCTCTATTTCTAATTCTCTTTCACTAATTATTCTTAATGCTACAGATTGAACTCTACCTGCAGACTTTGAGCCAGGCAATTTTCGCCAGAGTACTGGTGAGAGAGTAAAACCAACTAAAAAATCTAAAGCTCGTCTTGCTAAATAAGCATTAACTAAATTCTCATCTATTTCACGCGGTTCTTTAAGACTTTCTAAAACCGCATTTTTAGTAATTTCATTAAAAGTCACACGGTGAATATTTAATTTAGATAAGGCTGCATTATCTCTTAAAAGTTTTTCAACATGCCAAGCAATAGCTTCACCCTCACGGTCGGGATCAGTTGCTAAATAAAGGTTTTCTGATTTTTTTGCTGCATCAGTTATTTCTTTAATAACTTTTTTTCCTCTATCACTGGTCTCCCATTTCATTTGAAAATCATTTTCTGTATCAATTGCATCATTTTTAGCTGACAAATCTCTAACGTGTCCTACACTAGCTAGAACTTTAAAGTCAGAACCTAAATATTTATTAATAGATTTCGCTTTTGATGGGGACTCTACTATTAAAACATTCATAAAATTTTAGTCCAAATTTCAGTTTAAACTTACTTCGTCAAGAATTTTTTAAAAAACGTAGAATTCTACTTAGATAATTTTATTTTATTTTCTGTTCTGTTTATCAATCTTTTTATATTTTCACGGTGTTTTAGGATAATTAATAAAAATAAATATAATAAAAAAATACAAATATAAATATTATAATTTATGAAAAAATAGATTGGAGCAATTAATGTTGAAATTATTGAGCTTAGAGAAGAGTAACGAGAAATAAAAGCAATCACTGTCCAAGCAATAATAAAAAATAATCCTAAGAATATATTTATTCCAAATAAAAAACCAATGTACGTTGCCACACCTTTACCACCTTTAAATTTTAACCAAACAGGAAAAATATGACCAAGAATTGCAAAGTGACATAAAAGTATTGAATGTAATAATCCAATATTTTCAAAAAATGAATTTAATATCAGAAATGGAAGTAATCCTTTTAAAATATCTAAACATAATACTAAAACAGCAAGAAATTTATTTCCGGTTCGAAGAACGTTAGTAGCTCCAACATTTTTTGAGCCAATATTTCTTATGTCCCCAAGACCAAATAATTTTGGAAGTATCAATGCAAAAGGGACTGAGCCTACAAAATAAAAGAGAATTATAAAAATAAAATTAATATTTAACGACATTATCTCTATTTTTAATTAAAATATCTAAGCAGGCCATTCGAATAGCAACTCCCATTGCAACCTGTTCCTGAATTAAACTCCTGGTAACATCATCTGCTAATTTAGAGTCTATTTCCACTCCTCTATTCATAGGACCTGGGTGCATTACAAAGGCATTTTTTTTAGCATATTTTAATTTATTGTAATCTAATCCATATTTATTAAAATAAATTTTTTGATTTGGCATGATTTTTCCAACAATTCTTTCTTTTTGAATTCTAAGCATCATTACAATATCACAATTTTTAAGACCTTTTTTCATATCAGTAAAAACTGTAACAGGAAGTTTCTTAATATTTTTAGGTAGCCACTCACTAGGTCCAATTACATTTATCTTAGCACCAAGTTTTGATAAAATTATAATATTGGATCTGGCAACACGACTATGAAGAATATCACCACATATTGCAATTTGTAATTTTGAAAAATTTTTAAATCTATTTTTTATAGTTAAAGCATCCAATAAAGCTTGGGTGGGATGTTCATGACTTCCGTCTCCAGCATTAATGACAGAAGCATCAACGTTTAGAGAAATTCTTTTACTTATTCCTTCTTCAGGATGTCTAACTATTAAGACATCAGGATTCATCGAATTAATAGTTGTCATAGTATCAAGTAGAGTTTCACCTTTATTTATTGAGCTATCCTTTACTGCAACAT
>CACJEE010000010.1 GCA_902592345.1 uncultured Alphaproteobacteria bacterium | reverse complement strand
GGATCTGATGCCAGAGCAAAGATGCTCGCTGGCGTTAATAAATTAGCAGATGCTGTTAAAGTTACTCTTGGCCCTAAAGGTCGTAACGTTGTTATGGACAAATCTTTTGGTGCACCAAGAATTACTAAAGACGGTGTTAGTGTTGCTAAAGAAATTGAACTTAAGGATAAGTTTGAAAATATGGGAGCACAAATGGTGCGTGATGTTGCAAGTAAAACAAATGATTTAGCGGGTGACGGAACAACTACTGCAACCGTACTTACTCAAGCAATTGCAACAGAAGGAATGAAATCTGTTGCAGCTGGCATGAACCCTATGGATCTTAAACGTGGAGTTGATGTAGCTGTTGACGCAATTGTTTCAGAGATTCAAAAGAAATCTAAAGTTATCAAAACAGATAAAGAGGTTTCTCAAGTAGGAACAATCGCATCAAATGGGGATACTGAAGTTGGTAAAATGATTTCCAGCGCTATGCAAAAAGTTGGTAAAGAAGGCGTAATAACAGTTGAAGAAGCTAAAAGCCTAGATACTGAACTTGATGTAGTAGAAGGTATGATGTTTGATCGTGGTTATTTATCACCTTACTTTGTTACTAATGCAGAAAAAATGATAACGGAAATGAGTGATTGTTTAGTTCTTTTGCACGAAAAGAAATTATCAAGTCTGCAACCAATGTTACCACTTCTCGAATCAATAGTTCAATCTACAAAACCACTTTTAATTATTGCTGAAGATATTGAAGGTGAAGCCCTTGCAACTCTTGTTGTTAATAAATTAAGAGGCGGTTTAAAAATAGCAGCTGTAAAAGCTCCAGGTTTTGGAGACAGACGCAAAGCTATGTTAGAGGATATTGCTATTCTAACTGGTGGCCAAGTAATAAGTGAAGATCTTGGTATTAAGTTAGAAAATGTAACTTTAGATATGTTAGGTGTAGCTAAAAGAATAGTAGTAGATAAAGAAAATACAACTATTGTTCAAGGTTCTGGTAAAAAGAAAGACATCGAAGGCAGATGTAATCAAATCAGAGCTCAAATTGAAGAAACTACATCTGATTATGACAGAGAAAAGCTTCAAGAGAGATTAGCTAAACTAGCTGGAGGTGTTGCAGTAATAAGGGTTGGTGGAGCTACAGAAGTTGAAGTGAAAGAGAAAAAAGATAGAGTTGAAGATGCCATGCATGCAACTAGAGCAGCTGTTGAAGAAGGTATTGTCCCAGGTGGTGGGGCAGCTTTAGCATATGCTACTAATGCACTCAAATCTGTTAAAACTTCTAATGAGGACCAAAAGATTGGTGTTGATATTGTTAGAAGAGCTCTATTCCATCCACTAAGACAGATAGCTGAAAATGCTGGTGTTGATGGTGCAGTTGTTGCTGGAAAAATTAGAGAAAGCAAAGATAGCAATGTAGGCTATGATGCCCAAGCTGATAAATATACTAATATGATATCTGCAGGTATTATTGATCCAACTAAAGTTGTTAGAACTGCATTACAAGATGCAGCTTCAGTTGCTGGATTATTAATTACAACAGAAGCTATGGTTGCAGATGCTCCTGAAGACAAACCTGCTCCTGCTATGCCTGATATGGGTGGCGGCATGGGCGGCATGGGTGGCATGGGCGGCATGGGCGGCATGATGTAATCACTTAAAGATTTAATTTTATAAGCCCCCTTTAAGGGGGCTTTTTTTATAATAAATTATTTATTTTACTCAATATTTTAGCATTATCAGGTTTAGTCATAGAGGACCATGAAGAATGAAGTTTGCCATTTCGGTCAAAAAGATATTTATAGAAGTTCCATTTAGGACTTTTCCCATATTCATTACTTAGCCAACTAAATATTTGATGTGCATCATCGCCTTTTACACTTAATGGAGAAGAAGTAATAAATCCAATATCATAATTTACTAAACATATTTTCTTAATATCTTCATTAGAGGAATATTCTTGATTGAATGAGTTACTTGTTATTGCCAATATCGTTAAGTCTGTATTTCTGTAATGCATAAAAAGATTTTGAAGGTTTTCATATTGAGGAGTAAAACCACATCTTGATGCTGTGTTGACCATAAATATTGGCTTACCTTCGAATTTATTTAAATAAACAGAGTTTCCATCAATATCTTCAAAAGAAAAATCATAAATTGTCATATTTTTTGTATATCCTGTGTTCCAATGAAAAAACATTAATAAAAAAGTAATTAATCTAATGGATTTCATGGTATTAATAGTCATAACTTATAAATAAATAGAAAATGGAAGCTATCAATAGTTTTAAGGAACTTTTTTTAGAAGTATGGAATAAAGGTATTTTTGGCCTAAATGCTTCTGAAATTATAATAGGTTTTATTATTTTTTTAATATTCTATGTTTTACGAAGGTTATTTGCGAGATTTATTATAAGTAAATTAAATAAGTTGGTAAGCAGGACTTCAAATAAAATTGATAACACTGTTGTAGAGGTAATTGAGGGACCTTTAAAATTCCTACCTATTGTTTTAGGATTTTTTATTGCAACTTCTTACATTGAGCTATCGATAGAAGTACAAGACTTTATAGATTTACTAAATAGAACTTTAATTACAGTTTTCATTTTTTGGCTACTTCACCAACTAGTTATTCCATTTTCTTACATTATTAAAAATTTTGAAGATAAAATATCTAAACCACTGGTTAATTGGACTTTAAAAGGATTAGAAATAATCATTATTGTTCTTGGAATTGTTGCTGTTTTAGAACTGTGGGGGATTAAAGTTGGACCTGTAATAGCTGGATTAGGATTGTTTGGCGTTGCTGTAGCATTGGGAGCGCAAGATTTATTTAAAAATCTAATTAGCGGTATAATGATTTTAATGGAAAAAAGATTTACTATAGGTGATGTAATTTTAGTTTCTAATGAGGTTGAAGGTGTAGTCGAGCAAATAGGTTTTAGATCAACTTTAGTTAGACGATTTGATTCAACACCAGTAATGATACCAAATTATAAATTTGCTGAACAATCTGTAACTAACTACTCAAGAAGACATCATCGACGAATTCGATGGCTTATAGGCCTTGAATACAAAACTAATATTGATCAACTGAAAAAAATTAGGGATCAGATAACTAAATTAATTACAGAGAATAAAGATTTTGCAAAGAATGAAAATAGTGGTTTTTTTGTTCGAGTAGATAGTTTTTCTGATAGCTCTATAGACATGTTAGTTCAGGTATTCACTGTTACAAATGATTGGTCAGAGTTTTTAAGAATTAAGGAAGAGTTAGCAGTTTCTATTATAGAGATAGTTGAATCAAACAAAGCTGGCTTTGCCTTCCCTAGCCAATCGTTGTATGTTGAATCTTTCCCAAATGAAAAACCTGAGATATTCAATCCAAAATCTTCACAATGAAACAAGTTTTAGAAACAAATAGAATTGTTACAGGGTCTCTTTTTATAATAGCAAGTATTGCTGTTGCCTTTATTTTGAATTTTGCATCACCTTTCTTAGTTCCTCTGGTAATAGCTTTATTAATTCGAATTTTAATTGATCCAATTATTGATTATCAAATTGATTATTTACATGTTCACAGAATAGTTGCAGTTTTTGTGAGTCTTTGTCTTATAGTTTTTTTATTTATAATAATTGTCCCTTTTATTGGCTCTTCAGTTATCACTTTTTTACAATCAGCTGATGATTATAATAATAAAGTATTAATATTAATTGATATTGCTATTTCTGAATTGAAAAGATTTAATATAGAAATAGATAGAGAAACAATAAGAAACTCCCTTAATACACTTCCTTTACTTGATTGGGCATCAACAATTTTAAGTAATAGTGCCAATTTTATTTCAAAGTTAGTTTTAGTAATAATTATGACACTTTTTTTATTATTAGGAAAAAAGTCTATCAATACATCTCCTGAATGGAATGATATTATTGGTCATGTAAAAAAATATATTTTTACTAAATTTATTACTTCTTCCATAACAGGTGTAGTAGCTGGATTAATATATTGGTTTATGGGTTTGGAACTAGCATTTATTTTTGGATCATTGACTTTTATACTTAACTTTATTCCAGTAGTCGGATCAATTATTGCTGTTTTACTTCCCATCCCTATTGCTATTTTACAATATAATGATGTATCTTCAGTCCTTTTAATAATTTTTTTACCCGCAATTATCCATCAGATTATTGGCAATGTAATAGAGCCAAAAATATTTGGAGATGCTTTTGGGCTACACCCAATTACTATAATCCTATCTCTTATATTTTGGGGAATGATATGGGGGATTATAGGTGTTCTTTTAGCAGCACCTCTTACTGCAATTATCAGAGTTACTTTTGAGAGATTTGAGTCGACAAAGCAGATAGCAAGATTATTGGAAGGAAAAATTCATCTCAAAACATAACTTATTTTAAGATCTCTTTGGATATTTCATAACTAAAACCAGCTCTTGCCATCTTAGCAAGTTTTTTTTCATAATCTTTTTTATCATTGATTAAATTTCTTTTCTTTGCAAACTTTAAAGCATTTTCTTTTTCTAAATTTTGATTTTTTTCATAAAATAAAGAGATCTGTTCATCTGCTACTTCGCTTCTAACACCTTTACGAATAAGATATTGCTTTATATAATTTTTCGATTTTACTTGATTTAATAGTGCGTGTATTTTTGATTCAGCATAAATTGTATCATTTATAAGTTTGAGTTGCTCTAATTTATTAATAATGATTTTTATTTCTTTATATAGTTGAAATCTTATTTTTTTTTCATCACTTATTCGTCTAATTTTTTTTTTCAGAATATATTCTAGATTTTTTTTGCTGGAAGAATATTTACTTAAATAATAAATTGCATATTTTAATAATTTTTCTTTATTATCCATTATTTATAATTATATCTTAAACTGTAATTTTAAATATATATTAAAACATGTTCAGCTATAATTATTTGTGTATTTTTACTTTGTTTAAAAAAGAAGTATTTAGATTCCTCAAGGTTGGCATTCAAACTGTTGTGGGCCCAGCAATTAGCTCACTTTTATTTTTAGCTGTTTTTTCATTAGCATTGGGTAGGTCAGTGAATCAAATTAATAATGTTAATTTGGCAGAATTTATTGCACCAGGTCTGATAATGATGACAATGCTACAAAATTCATTTGCTAATGGAGCTTCTAGTATAGGTCAATCTAAATTTCAAGGAAACATAGTTGATGTTCTAATGGCCCCATTATCTGACTTTGAACTTGCGATAGGATATATATTTGGATCTATTGCTAGAGGTGTAATTTGTGGTTTAGTAACATTTTTTGCAATTTTATTTTTTGTTCCACTCAGTATATATTCTTATTCTGCATTATTTTTTTACACTCTAATGGGCTGTTTTATGATGGGAAGTATGGGCGTTATGGTTGGTATATGGGCTGATAAATGGGATCAACAGCAAGGAATTACTAATTTTATTGTTTTGCCTCTAACATTTTTATCAGGAACATTCTATTCAATCTCTAGACTGCCAGAATTTTGGCAAAACTTTGCTTTAATAAATCCTTTTTTTTATAATATAGATGGTTTGCGATATTCTTTTATAGGTAAGTCTGATACTCATTTATTATATGGCGCATTAATTCTTATGCTTTTAAATATTTGTTTATTTTTTTTATGCTATTTAATGTTTAAAAAGGGTTACAAATTAAAATCTTAAATTTTTAAAATGAAAATAAATAATAAAAGCTATATCATGCCAACTTATGGTGAAAGAGATTTAATATTTGCAAAAGGCAAAGGTTGTTATTTATATACTCACTCAGGAAAAAAATATTTAGATTTTGCAGGAGGTATAGCAGTAAACTCACTTGGTCATTGTCATCCTAAATTAGTAAATATTTTAAAGAAACAATCAGAAATACTTTGGCATACATCAAATTTGTATAAAAATAATAATCAAGAATTATTTGCTCAAGAACTGTGCAAAAAAACATTTGCAGATAAGGTTTTCTTTACAAACTCTGGTGCTGAAGCAATAGAGTGTGGTTTAAAAGTTGTTAAAAGTTATTGGAATTTAAAAAATAAACAAAAAAAAAATATTATCACCTTTAAAGGAGCTTTTCATGGAAGAACCTTTGCAGCTCTATCTGCTCAAAAAAACAAAATATATTCCGAAGGGTTCACACCTTTATTAAGTGGGTTTAAAAATATAGCTTTCAATGATGAAAAAGCTTTAACGAAAAATATAAATAAAGAAACTGCAGCAATTTTAATAGAGCCTGTTCAAGGTGAAGGAGGTATTAGACCTGCATCAATTCAATTTTTAAAATTCATAAAGGAGGTTTGTAAAAAAAATGATATCCTTCTTTTTTTAGATGAAGTTCAGTGTGGTTTTGGAAGGTCTGGAAAACTTTATTCTCATGAATGGGCAAAAATTAAACCAGATGTTTTAGCAACTGCAAAAGGAATAGGATCAGGTTTTCCCTTAGGTGCTTGTTTAGCAACAACAAAAGCAAGTATTGGTATGGTTAAAGGAAAGCATGGATCTACTTATGGTGGAAATCCACTAGCTGTATCAGTTGGTAGAGAAGTTTTAAAAATTGTTTCTGATAAAAAATTTTTAAATAAAGTAGATGTAATATCTAGATATCTATGGAAAAACTTAAAAAATTTGGAAAGTCAATATGATGAAATTGTTGATGTTAGAGGGGCAGGACTGTTACTAGGTATAAAAACAAAACAAAATAATATAATGATATCCAATAGATTAAAAAAAAATAAATTATTAAGTGTGCCAGCTGGAGATAACGTAATTAGGTTAGCTCCTCCATTAATAATTAATAAAAAGCATGTAGATGAAGCAATAAATATAATAGATGAAACTTTAAAAAATTTATCATGAAACATTTTGTAGATATAGCAGATTTTAATACCAAAAAACTAAATCTAATAATTAAAACTGCAAAACAAATTAAAAAAAATCCAAAGAAATTTGCTAATAAATGCAAAGATAAAACACTTGGAATGATATTTCAAAAAGAGTCAACCAGAACAAGAGTAAGTTTTAATGTTGGATTTAAAAAACTAGGTGGTCATTCTATTGAGCTTAATGCAGAATCAATTGGATTTGGAAAAAGAGAAAATTATCATGATATTGTTAGAACATTGTCACAATATATTGATATGCTTATGATTAGAAACGATGACCATAATATTATTAGAAATTTAAGTTCCTTGAATGCTTTACCAATAATCAATGGTCTTTCAGACTTTAGTCACCCTTGTCAAATTTTATCTGATTTTCTTACAATTAATGAAAAGTTAGGAAACATTAAAAGTCAAAGTATTTGTTGGATAGGAGACTACAATAATGTCCTAAGATCTTTAATAGAATTACAAAGTTTATATAAATTTAAACTAAATGTAGTGCTGCCAAAAGAAATTTTAAATAAAAATAAGTCAAAAATATTAAAAAAAAATAAAACAAATTTAATGGCTACTAATTCTATTAATGAAGGAATTAAAAATGCGAATTGTGTAATGACTGATGCTTGGGTTTCAATGGGTGAAAAATCAATTAAAAAAAAATACTTTAAAAATTATCAAGTAAATAGTGATATAATGAAAAGTGCAAGTAAAGAGGCAATATTTATGCATTGTCTTCCTGCGCATCGAGATGAAGAAGTTTCTTCAGAATTACTTGATAGTAATAAATCAGTGGTATGGGAACAAGCTATTAATAGAATGTTTGTGCAACAAGCTATTATTTTAAATTTATTATGAAAAAATTAATTATTTTATTTGTTTCTTTTTGCATTTTCTCATGTCAACCAATTGAAAAGATCGAAAGAATAGTATTTGACAATAATCAGTTTTCTAAATTTGATATACTCTCTAATTCAATTGAAATTACTGAAATTTTTGAAAAAAAAATATCTAATCCATATATAGGGCATACTTTGGAAGTTGATCCCTCCCAAAGAATTATTAATTGGGTAAACGATAATTTTAAAGCAATAGGCAATGAAAATATATTTACCGTTACTATATTAGATGCTTCATTAACTCAAAATGAGATAGAAAATATTGAAGCAAAAAATTTTGATGAGAAAACTAATTATAAATATGAATTATTTTATTTAATTGAATTTAATTTATATGATGATTCCAGAAATTTAGTTGCATCTACATTAGTAGAAAATTCAAGATCTACTACGTCAGGATTATTCATATCAATTCAGGAGAGAGAAAAAATTATAGATGATTTAGTTTATCAGGGCTTAAATGATATATCTAATGAATCAAAGTTGCTTCTCATAAAATATATGGGTGATTTTATTTTATAATTATTTTCTCCAGAAGTTTTTAGAAAATAATACTAGAATGGTAAAAATTTCTAATCTACCTGCTAACATAGTAATCGCTAGAACCCATTTTGCAATATTATGTATTCCAGAATAGTTACCATTAGGACCTATTATATCTCCAATTCCGGGTCCTACATTAGAAATTGCAGAAGCTGAGGCAGACAAAGCAGTTAAAAAGTCAATTTCTAGAAAGCTTAATATAACAGCAGATAATATAAATAACAAAACATAAATAAAGAAGAAACTAATGATAGAAGTATATGTATTTTCTGTAACTGTTTTTTTATTAAATTTCATTAAGAAAACAGCATGAGGCTGTGTTAACTTTTTAATTTGTAATCTAAAACCTCTAAATAAAATTTGAAATCTAAAAACTTTTATACCTCCTGTGGTTGATCCTGCACAACCACCTATAAACATAATCATTAGAATAATAATCAACCCAAAGCCTCCCCAATTGTTATAATTTGTAGAAGTATAGCCAGTGCCTGTTAAAATTGATGTAATGTTAAATGATGCTAATCTTACTGCTTGAATTAAATCAATATTTAAATAGTTTTTTAACCATATCGATGTAATAAAGATTATTGAAATTAACAAAAAAATAAAAAGTTTGACTTGGTCATCTTTGAAAATAGACTTTCTTTGACCGTGAATAAATTTAATAAATATTACAAATGGTAAACTTCCTAAAATCATAAATAAAGTAGAGATATTTTCTAAAGAATAAGAATCAAAATATCCAAAAGATAAACTTTTATTTGAAAACCCTCCAGTAGAAATAGTTGTCATGCAATGAATTAGTGAATCAAATGCGTTCATTCCAAAAAAATAATACGAGAAAAAACAAAAGACTGTCAGGCTTATGTAAAGAATTGCAATTTCATAAATAAACTTATTAATTTTAGGAAGAGTTTTTTCATAAGGATCATCATGTTCCATGTGTAATAATTGCATTCCTCCAATCTGCAGGGTTGGGAGTATTGCAATTGCTAGTACAATTATTCCAATTCCTCCAAACCACTGTAATAATGATCTCCAAATAAGAATGCCTTCTGATAAATAATCTAATTCAGATATAACAGTTGATCCAGTAGTTGTGATTCCACTAACTGATTCAAAAAAAGCATCTGTAAAGTTTAAGGATGAGCTTGAATATACAAAAGGTAATGAACCAAAAAAAGCTATTAGCAACCAAGATAAAATTGTTAATAAAAAAGCTTGGCGAAGATCAATCTTGATTTTTTCTTTTTTAAAACCAACATAAAGAACGAAGCCAATTAAAAATGTAAGACTACTAATAAAAAAAAATTGTTTCCAATCCTGATTGTTATTTATCAAGTCAAAAAACATTGGAATTAATAAAGCTACAGATTCAATGCATAAAAGCAATCCTAGTATATTAAGTATAGGGCGAAAATCTCGCATTTATGAATAATATGCTAATTTAAATTATTTTTAATAAAAGGACTATCAAGAGAAAATTGAGGTATAATTGCATCAAATTTTTTACCTTCATTTGTTTCCATTTCATAATGCCCTCCCATAAAACCGGATGGTGTTGATAATGGAGTCCCACTTGTATATTCAAACTTTTCACCAGGATTTAGAATTGGTTGTTCTCCTACTACACCCTCTCCTTTTACTTCTTGCTCAGATCCATTAGAGTCAATAATTTTCCAATATCTATTTTTAAGCTGAACTTTTTCACTACTTTGATTATCTATAGTAACTTGATAAGCCCAAACAAAATGTTGATCGTCAGGCTCTGACTGATCATCCAAAAAATATGGGTTTACAGTTATATTAATCATCTTTGTTTTTTTAGAATACATAAATTTTCTAATTTATGTCTTCCCATTATACCAAAATAAATCAAATCCAAGTTAATTTAGTATTTTAATTTCAGCCCTTCTATTTGCTGGGTGCTTTGTATTATCGGGAGTATCAACTGCTAACTGATTCTCGCCTTTGCCCAATACTGAGACATTTTTTGCAGTGATTCCTAGACTTAATAAAATCTCTTTTACTGCCTCTGCACGTTTAATAGAAAGACTCATATTATATTTGATAGTACCTTTAGTATCTGTATGACCAAAAATAATGTATCTATTCAATTCTCTTTTATTTTTATTAATGAAGTTAATTAATTTATTTTTGCTAATTTGACTAAGTTTGGAATTATCAAAGTCAAAATAAATAATTTGCATTACTTCTTTTTTTTCATTTTCTGTAACAACTGCAACTTGAGGTATGCTCTCTTCTGTATTATTTTCTTTTATTTCTGCTTTTTTATTTAAATCAGTCAAAAATTTGTAAATATCATGCATTGAAGTGTGAAAGTCATTTTTGCATTTTTCAATATCCCATGTTTGCCATTTCTCTTCCTCTTGTTCTGCCCAGCAATCTAGGGAACTTATAGCTTTGGCAAGATTTTTCGGATCTTTGATAAAAGCTTCATCATAAATTGATAATAAATTATTATAAGCTGATTTCATATCCTGAGCCTTTTCAGAAGACAGCTTCCAATAATTGATTTTTTCTGGATATATTTTTTCACCATCAAGAGCCCTTAGTGCTTTTTCTGAATAGAGTTTTGCAGAATTCCAGTCATGCATTTTTTCAGCTTCAAAAGATGCATTCTCTTTATAATTATACAAAAGGTGTTGTTGAAAAGTTTTAGGATTCTTGATATCAATTTCTTTCACTTGTTCATAAGCAGCAGAACAAGCCATAAGAAAAAGCATAGTGAATATTAAAAACAGTTTAGATAATTTCATAAGGATCTCTTTATTTATCCAAAATGGCAAAAGATAGGCTAAATTTAGTTCATTTTAAGATCAAGCTCCCCAGTTTTTTTTATTTATGATGATTTTATGATTGCGTAGGAAAAGAAGTTTAGATACCGCAATGGAATTATTATTTATTTAAGGAGTTAAGCATGATTAAACATGTTACATCAGTGGATCAATCAGATAGAAAGGTCCCATATAATCTAAGGCAGAGTGGTTCAACACCTGTTAAAATGTTAATTTCAACACGTGTTAGAAAATCTCCATATTGGCATCTTTCTATGGAAGCTGGATGTTGGAGAGCTACTGTCTACAATCGTGTCTATCATCCAAGGGGTTATGTAAAACCTGAAGATGGTGGAGCAATGGTAGAATATGAAGCAATAAAGAATCACGTTACAATGTGGAACGTTGCAGTTGAGAGACAAATTCAAGTAAAAGGCCCAGATGCTGAAGCATTTACAGATTACGTTATTACTCGTGACGCAACAAGAATACCAGTCATGAAAGCAGACGGATCTGTTAGAGCGGCTAGATACGTTATTCTTTGTAATCATATGGGTGGGGTTTTAAATGATCCAATTCTTTTAAGAGTTGCAAAAGATGAATTCTGGTTCTCATTATCCGATTCTGATATTGGATTATATTTACAAGGAGTCAATCACGACAAAAAATTTGATGTTGAAATTGATGAAATTGATGTTTGTCCAGTGCAAATTCAAGGTCCAAAAGCTCATGCATTAATGAAAGACTTAATAGGCGATCAAGTAGACATAGACGGTATGCCTTTTTATGGTTTGGCTGAAGCAAAAGTTGGCGGAAGAAAATGTGTAATTTCTCAAACAGGTTTTTCTGGAGCAGCAGGTTTTGAAATTTACCTTTATGACGCTACTCTATATGCAGATGATATGTGGAATGCTGTATTGGATGCAGGAAAAAAGCATAATTTAATGGTAATAGCCCCAGCTCACCATAGAAGAATTCAAGCTGGAATTTTGTCTTGGGGTCAGGATATGGATAACCAGCATAATCCTTTTCAATGTAATTTAGGATATCAGGTATCTCTTTCTGGTGTAGGAGAATGGAATAAATCTAGTGACTATATTGGAAAAGAGGCTCTGGAGAAAATGAAAAAAGAAATTACTTCAGGAAATAAACCTTACAAACTTCAGTTAGTAGGAATGGTATTAGGAGGAAAACCAATTGAGGAATATGCTCCTGATTTTTGGTTAGTTTCTCCTGCTGAAGGAGGGGATCCTTGTGGCTATATTACTTCACCATGGTACCATCCAGAACAAAAAAGAAATATTGCTATGGGTTATGTTCCCTTTGATGGAACTCTTAGCAATAATGGTTTCCCAATTGGAAAAGTTGGCCAAAAATTCAAAGTTCATCTTCCAGATGAATATGCTGATTCACCAGGTGTTCCTGTAGATGCTGAAGTTGTTTCTATACCATTTACAGAATCTTACAACGCGAACACTAGAGAAGTTTCAAAAGCATAAGATTAATAGCTGAATTTTAAAAGCGCTTCTTAAATGAAGCGCTTTATTTTAGAAATCTCTCAAGTTGATTTACAGGAACATACCCTCCTAAGAATTCTTCATTAAAAAACAAGGCAGGAGTTCCTCTAGAGCCAGATCCCATGGCAATGAATGAAGATAATTTTACTATATTTTTAATTTCATCTTTACCCATATCAATTCTAAGTTTTGTTATATTAATATCTAAATCTTTAATTAATTGATCAAGTTTTTCTTGCGTTATACTTCCTGACATTGAAAATAATCCATTATGTAATTCAGTACCTTTATTTTGATAATTGGCTGCAACAACCATTTCAGCGATTACCCTTGAACTTTCACTAAGTATTGGATGCTGTAAAAAAACTACACGTGTATCATTCCTCCTTTGCGCAAGATCTATTAATTCAGGATGGATTTTTTTACAATATCCACAAAAATAGTCCATAAATTCAATTACAGTATTTTCAGCATCGTCAGGGCCAATTTGCACAATTGCATGTTTTGGGAGAGCTTCTAAAATTTTAAGATGATATGGTTCAGAGTCATCGAAAAAAAACTCATTAAGTGTCATATCTTTACTAAAAACATTAGTACAAACGAATATAAAAATAAACACAGAAAAATTTCTAAGATAATAACGCATGATTGACCCAATGTATTTAATATGATTAAGAAAGTACAGAATTATTTTTGAGATATTTATGAAGACAAAAACTAAAGTAGTTGTAGTAGGCGGCGGTGTTGTTGGAGTGAGTGTTCTTTACCATCTCGCTAAAAAAGGTTGGGACGATGTTGTTTTAGTAGAAAGAAAAGAGCTCACCTCAGGATCAACCTGGCATGCAGCAGGCCTCCTTCCTTTATTTAATATGAGTTATTCAGTTGGTCAACTTCATAAATATGCAGTTGATTTTTACAAAACTCTAGAAGAAGAAACAGGACAAAATGTAGGTTTTAGTGTTGTAAGTAATATTCGTTTGGCAACAACTCAAGATCGCATGGATGAATATCATCAATATGCAGCAGTAGCTAAAACTATCGGAGTTAAAGTAAATTTTTTAACTCCTGAAGAAGTTAAAAAGATTTGGCCACTTTGTAACACAGAAGGTTTAATTGGAGCTATTCAACATCCTGAAGATGGATACATACAACCAGCAGATTTAACACAAGCTTTAGCAAAAGGCGCTAGAGATAAGGGGGCTGAAATTTACAGAAACACAAATGTAACTGGTATCAAACAGTTAGAAAATGAAATGTGGTCTGTTGAAACTGATAAGGGAAATATAGAGTGTGAGCATGTAGTCTCTTGCACTGGAAATTTTGCAAGACAAACCGGAATGATGGTTGGTTTAGATATTCCTGTAATACCTGTTGAACATCAATACATTGTAACTGAACCTCATCCTGAAATACAAAAAAGAAAAGAACAAGGTTTACCTGAGATGGGTGTGTTGCGAGATTCTGATAGTTCTTGGTATATGCGAGAGGAAAGAGGAGGATTAATTCTTGGACCTTATGAAAAAGGAGCCCCTGCTTGTTATGTAGATGGTCCAAGTCAAAATTCTGAGTTTGAATTATTTCAAGAAGATATTGAAAGAATTGAACCACACATAGAATCTGCAATTCATAGAGTTCCAGTATTTGGAGAAGTTGGTGTTAAAAAAGTTTACAATGGTGCTATCTGCTATACACCAGATGGAAGTCCTATTGTTGGCCCTGCTTGGGGTTTAAAAAATTTTTGGATAAATGAAGGTCATAGTTTTGGAATAACAGCAGCAGGAGGCGCAGGTTGGCAACTAGGTGAATGGATAGTTGATGGAGAGCCTACCATTGATATGCTGGGAGTTGATCCAAGGCGTTTTGGAGATTATGCCACAAAATCTTTTCTAATTGAAAAAAATGAAGAAGCTTATGCAAATGTTTTCACAGTCCACTACCCAGATGAAGAAAGAGAAGCTGGCAGACCTCTAAGACAGGCCCCTTGTTATGATCGTTTAAAAAAATTAGGAGCAGTATTTGGTCAGAAATTTGGTTGGGAGAGAGCAAATTGGTTTGCCCCAAAAGATATTGAACAAGTAGATAATTGGTCTTTTAGGAGATCAAATTGGTTTACTCATGTTGGCAATGAATGTTTAAATGTGCAAAACAATGTTGGTATACTTGATATGACTGCATTTGCAAAATGTAGAATCTCTGGGCCAGGAGCAAATGATTTTCTTGATAATTTGGTTTCAAATAAATTGCCTCAAAAAAATGGAAGAGTTAATTTATGTCATGCCTTAAATACAAAAGGAGGAGTGCACTCTGAATTTACAATAGCAAAAGAATCCAATGATTCTTTTTATTTAGTTTCAGCAGGAGCTTTCCAAAGACTTGATCACGATTGGATAAAAAAATGGATGCCAAATGATAGATCAGTAACCTTTGAAAATCTAACAAATAGTATTGGTGTTCTAGTTGTGGCTGGACCGAGATCAAGAGATTTACTTACCAAAATATCTAATGCTGATTTTTCTAATCAGGCATTTCCATGGTTATCTGCACAAAAAATAGATGTTGGATTAGCTCCTTCAATTGCAATGAGAATGAACTTTGTCGGTGAATTAGGATGGGAACTTCATCATCCAATTGAATATCAAAATCATATATTTGATAAATTAATAGAAGCTGGTAAAGAATTTGGAGTTAAGCCTTTTGGAATAAGAGCAATGGATAGCCTTAGACTTGAAAAGACATACAAGCTTGTAGGCACTGAAATGTCAATTGAGTATGCTGCTTTTGAATCTGGACTTGATAGATTTGTGCATTTAAATAAAGGTAATTTTATTGGAAGAGATGCTCTGGTTAAATGGCAACAAGATGGGTTTGATAATACAATGGTTACTTTAGAAGTTTTTGATATAAATGATGCTGATGCATTAGGTAATAATGCTATTTATAGTAATGGAAAAGTTGTTGGACGTGCGACAGGAGGTAACTATGGATTTAGGGTGAAAAAATCACTTGCAATTGCTATGGTCAAACCTAAATTTAGTAAAATTGGAACAGAACTAGAAATGGATATTTTAGATAAAAAACATAAAGTTGTAGTTATAGAGGATAGTCCATATGATCCAATGAATGAAAAAATTAGAGCTTAGTAAATGAAAATCTTAGTTACTGTAAAAAGAGTTATTGATTATAATGTTCAAGTTAGGGTTAAAGCAGATAATTCTGGTGTAGAAAAAGAAAATGTAAAAATGTCAATGAATCCTCCTGATGAAAATGCAGTAGAGGAAGCGCTAAGAATAAAAGAAGCTGGAAAAGCTGATGAAATAATAATTTTATCAGTTGGAGCAGAAAAATGTCAGGAAACTATTCGTACTGCACTTGCTATGGGAGCTGATAGAGGAATAATTATTAAAGCTAATGATGATATTGAGCCGTTATCAGTATCAAAGATAGTTGCTAAAATTGTAGAAATTGAACAACCAGGTTTATTATTGATGGGTAAACAGGCAATTGATGATGATTCAAACCAAACCGCTCAAATGACTAGCGCTCTGCTTAATTGGCCACAGGCAACATTTGCTTCAAAAATTGAAATAGAAGAAAATACTGCAATTGTCACTAGAGAAATAGATGAGGGTCTCGAGAGAATAAAAGTGAAGATGCCTTTTGTAGCATCATGCGATTTAAGATTAAATGAGCCAAGATACGCTTCTTTACCAAATATTATGAAAGCAAAGAAAAAACCAATTGATATTAAGTCGGCTGAAGAGCTGGGTATTGATATTAAACCTAGAATTGAGAATATAAAAATATCTGAACCACCAACTAGACAAAAAGGAGTGATGGTTGCTGATGTTGCTGAATTAGTTCAAAAATTAAAATATGAGGCAAAAGTTATATGAGCATCTTAATTTTAGCAGAACATAATAATGAGGAAGTAAAATCATCTACATTAAATACAATAAGTGCAGCTTCAAAATTAGGTAATGCAATTGAAGTTTTGGTAATAGGTAATAATATTGAGAATATTTCAAAAGAAATTGCAAATTATCAATATGTGACAAAAGTACTGTCATTAGATGATCAAAATTATGAACATGCTATAGCTGAAAAAATAGACCCTGTTATTTTTTCTATTGCTGAGAACTATTCTCATATTTTTGCACCTGCAACAACATTTGGAAAAAATGTTATGCCAAGAGTTGCAGTTAAATTAGATGTTGCCCAAATAAGTGACGTCATCAATATTGAGAGTGAAGATACTTTTGTAAGACCAATCTATGCTGGCAATGCACTTGCTACTGTTAAGTCAAATGACTCCAAGAAAGTTATTACAATTCGTCCAACCTCATTTGATGTTATTGCAAAAGAAGGTGGTTCAGGAATTGTTGAAGCAATAAATTTTGATTCATCTGAAAATCACACAGAATTTGTTGATCGTGAAGAGTCAAAATCAGATAGACCTGAACTAAGTACAGCAAGAATTGTTATATCAGGAGGAAGAGGATTGCAAAGTGCCGATAATTTCAAATTAATAAGTGATATTGCAGATAAATTAAATGCAGCTATAGGTGCATCTAGAGCTGCAGTTGATGCAGGATATGTAAGTAATGATTATCAGGTAGGTCAAACTGGCAAAGTAGTAGTTCCCGACCTATATATAGCGGTCGGCATATCTGGAGCCATTCAACATCTTGCTGGTATGAAAGAAAGTAAAATTATCGTTGCTATAAATAAAGATGAAGAGGCACCTATCTTTAATGTTGCTGATTATGGGTTGAGTGCTGATTTATTTGAAGCATTACCTCAACTTTCTTCAGAATTAGACAAATTAAATTCTATAGAAAAATAATTATTATTTTTAAATAAATAAAAAAGCTTTATTGTAGCTTATGGAAATTCAAAGAGAGTCAATGGAATATGATGTTGTTATAGTTGGCGCTGGTCCAGCAGGTTTAGCTACGTCTATAAAATTAAAACAAATTAACCCAGATTTAAATGTATGTATTTTAGAAAAAGGATCAGAAGTAGGGGCTCATATTTTAAGTGGTAACGTTTTTGAAACAAGAGCATTAGATGAATTAATTCCTGACTGGAAAGAAAAAAAAGCTCCAATAAAAACAAAGGTTAAAAAAGAAAAATTTTTGTTTTTAGGAAAAAAAAGCTCTTTAAGTTGGCCAACATGGTTGCTCCCTAGCGTTCAAAAAAATCATAATAATTATATTATTAGTTTAGCTAATCTATGTAGATGGTTAGCTACTCAAGCAGAGGATTTAGGTGTTGAAATTTTTCCGGGATTTGCAGCTTCTAAAATAATTTATGATGATAACAATAATGTTATAGGTGTTCAAACAGGAGATATGGGAATTGATAAGGATGAAAATTCAAAGGATAGTTTTGAGCCAGGGTTAAATATTTTAGCAAAAGTTACTGTTTTTTCAGAAGGCTGTAGAGGACATCTTGGAAAAGAGGTTATTAAAAAATATAACCTTGATGCTGAAAAATCACCACAACAATACGGTATAGGTTTTAAAGAAATTTGGGAAATTTCAGAAAAGGAGCATGATGAGGGTATGGTTATGCATACTACAGGATGGCCTTTAGATAATTCCACGTATGGTGGAAGTTTTTGTTATCATGCCGAAAAAAATCAAGTTTTTATTGGCTATGTAATTGGACTAGATTATCAAAACCCATTCTTATCACCTTATGATGAGTTTCAGCGTTTTAAAACACATCCTGTAATTGCTAAAATACTAAAAGGTGGAAAAAGAATTTCTTATGGAGCAAGAGCATTAATTGAAGGAGGTTTTCAGAGTTTACCAACTATGCATATGCCCGGCGCTTTAATTGTTGGTTGTGATGCTGGAACACTGAATATGCCTAAAATTAAAGGCTCTCATACTGCTATGAAAAGTGGAATGATTGCTGCTGAGACTATTAATGAACATATAACTGCAAATAAACCTCTTTCAGAATATGAAAATAAATTTCAAAAATCATGGGTTTACAAAGAACTATATACTGCGCGTAATGTTAAACCTAGTTTTCAATGGAGCTTGATACCAGCAATAATATTCACTGGTATAGACCAAATTATCTTTAGAGGATATCTACCTTTCACCCTAAAACATTCTCATGCTGATCATGAAACTTTAATTCCAGCACATAAAGCTAAAAAAATTGATTACCCTAAATATGATGGAAAACTTACCTTTGATAAAACTAGTTCAGTTTATTTAACTGGCACAAATCATGAAGCTGATCAACCTGTACATTTAAAATTAAAAGATCCTGATTTACCAATCAATTATACTTTAAATGAATTTGATGAACCATCTCAAAGATATTGTCCAGCAGGGGTGTATGAAGTTGATAGAACCATACAAAATGATCCTAAGTTTGTAATCAATGCTCAAAATTGTATACATTGTAAGACATGTGATATTAAAGAGCCTTCTCAAAACATAACATGGGTTACACCTGAAGGAGCGGGTGGGCCAAATTATGCAAATATGTAAAAAAAAGGAGCCCTAAGGCTCCTTAAAGATTTAAATACTAATTGGGAGGAAAAATATTAAATCAAATATTAATATACTATTTTTTTTATGCAATTCCAGTATATTAAAAATATATTTAATATGCAAATATTGCATATATAAAAAATACTGTATTAATTTCAATTTTAACAATAATTAAATAGTAAAAATAAATATCAGTCCTTAATATAATGCCAATAAAATCCCATAGTAAAATTGCCTTTACTTTTGCCTCATCAGAGGTAAATTTTTTAAGTCAACAATTCATAAAAATAATTGAACTATTGACTGGTAAAATGAAATTAAAAAATTTGTATGACCAGTATTTATTAGAAAATAATCCACCAGAAAACTTTTGGCATGATGCAGTTAAGAAATTAAAATTTAATTTACAAACTTTTTATCAAGAAGGTAGTTTTATCCCAAAGAGTGGTCGATTAATTATTGTAGCTAATCATGCATTTGGAGTAGCTGATGGAGTCTCTTTATGTTCAGTTGTTTCAAGTATCAGACAGGATTATAAAATGATAACACATAAAGTTTTAAGACAAGCAGATGCAGTAAAAGAAAATATTATTCCGATTGATTTTTCTTCAAATAGATCAGCTATTCTAGCAAATATTGATGCAAGAAAAGAGGCAGAAAAAGTACTACAAAATGATGGAGTAATAGTAATTTTCCCCTCAGGACAAATAGCAACTAAAGAAGATCTAAAACTAAACACAAAAGCAAATGACGGTGATTGGAAGCAATTTGTATCAAAATTAATTATTAAAACTAAAAGTCCAGTTTTGCCATCATATTTCGAGGGCCAAAATAGTCAGCTATATCACATTGCTAATAAGATGGGTCAAACATTCAGATATTCACTGTTGATGCATGAATTAACAAGAAAAATTGGCGATACAATTAATTTGCATTTTGGAAAAATCATCCCTTATTATGAGTTTGAAGAAATAGGTAATTTGATAGAAATTACTAAATTTATAAGAAATAAAACTTATTCTTTAGACCCTTATTCTTCATATAATAATTAATAAATCTTTGACATGTTTAAATAAGTAAATAAATTATACCTCATGTCTGGATTTGTAGGATCACGTGCAAGAAGAAAGCGAAGAAATATTTTTATGTTTCTATGCGTGATAATTCTTATAGGAATTTTTTATTATATTTATCCAAAAATTCAAACAATTGATGATAATCTCATTCCAAATGAAAATATTGTGCCAGATCCAAATAAAGAGCTGACAAGCCTTGCAAGTAATATTGAAGAGCTTGAATTAAACATATTTCAAAAAGATCAACAAATAAAATTTAGAGATGGTCAAATTAAAAAACTTGAAATTGAATTAAAAGAAACAAAATCACAATATGAATCTGCAATCCGTGAACTTAGCCAAGTTAATGATGATTTAAATTTATTATCATCAAATAATGAAAATCTTCTTGTTACATCTGATAAATTTAAATTCTTGCAAGATGAATTTAATAAATTGAAAGTTGAAAATGATAAAAATATTTCCAAGATTAAAAGCCTTAATAAGCAGATTAATAAGCTAAACACTAATCTTAAGTCAGGTGATAATAAAAAAGAAGATATAATAAATGAAAATCAAAAACTAAAAATTAATAATAAAAGTTTGTTTTCTCAAAATATTAAACTAGATAATAGTATTGCTGAACTTAAGCAAAAAATAATTGAACAACAGATTGAGATAGACTCTTATTTAGAGGAAATAAAAAAACTAAAAGATAGGTCACATCACGGTGGTTAGACTTAGTTTATAAACTGATTACAACCATCTAATAACAAATCCCTTAAATACTTAGAGTGCGATCTGTTTATATGAATATCAAAGCTTTGTTTTTCTTGATCATTATGGTTGCGAATTATTAGTACAGGTATTTTTATAAAAATTGTTTGAGCAACTCTTAAATTGCTATTGAGAGCATTATCAATGTCTAGGACTATGAATTTTCTAAGCAACTCTGTAGTATGATTGCCCTCAATCCTTATAACAGTTTTATTTTCTGAGATATCTGTAATACTTGTTTTTTCAGGATTTAATTTATTATTTAATTCTTCAAGTATTCTAAAAAAATGACTTTCATTAAAAAAACTAAGAAGCCACTCATTAGGACTAAGCCAAATTACTTGTAAATCTTTATTTTGTATTTTTGTATTAGGTTCTGTTGGAATTAAAATGTCAAGAACTGCTCCAGCATTACTCATAAAATCCCTATCTGTTGTATCACCACGAAGATTAATCTTTTCAACAAAGGGTAACTCTTGAATAGATATGCCATTTTTTTCTATTTTGACATCTTCAAATACTGTGTTTCTTTTTAAAGTCATGCAAATAATCTTTCATTTTCAGGGTCTATAAAAACAGGACTTGTAATTTCAACTTCAATACTTTTATTGTCTGTAGGAACAATAAGCTTTGTTCCTTTTTTCTTAGTCCCACTTTGAACTAAACCAAGAGCTATTGAACGACCTAAATTTGGTGAGTAGTAACTTGATGTAATGTGACCAACCATAGGCATTGGTAAAGAAGTTTCAACCTCAACTAATTGAGACCCTTCCTCTAATACTATTGATGGGTCAATAGTTAGTATACCTACTAGTTGTTTTCTATTTTCTTTCACTGTATCACTTCGATTAAGCGCTCTTTTACCTATAAAATCGTATTTCTTTTTACTGACTATCCAATTCATATCTAGGTCAATTGGAGTCACTGAACCATCAGTCTCTTGTCCAACAATAATATAACCTTTTTCTGCTCTTAGAACATGCATTGCCTCTGTTCCATATGGAGTAATGTTATAGTTTTCTCCTAGGCTTATACATTTATTCCATAAACTAAGAGCATAACTTGAGGGAATGTTAATTTCATAACAAATTTCACCAGTAAAACTAATTCTCATAACTCTACATGATACTCCATCTATTTTTAGTTCTTTAAAACTCATATGAGGAAAGCTTGCACTAGAAAAATTTTGATTAGGAAAAAGTGACTCTACTATTTTTCTACTATTTGGACCATTTAAACTGATCGTTCCAAATTGTTCAGTTACAGATGTAAGATAAACTTCTAGTTCAGGCCATTCTGTTTGCAACCAGTCCTCAAGTTTACCCATTACACTGGCTGCATTACCAGTTGTTGTAGTCATCACATAATGATGCTCTCCCAAGCGGGTTGTCACCCCATCGTCAATAACCATACCATCATCACCAAGCATTACACCGTAACGACATTTGCCGATAGCTAACTTAGACCATGCATTTGTATAAACACGATTTAAAAATTCACTTACGTCTCGACCTTTTAAATCAATCTTTCCCAATGTTGACGCATCTAAAATTCCAAGACTATCCCTTGTTGCTTTGACTTCTCTATTAACAGCTTCATCCATTGTTTCATTATTTTTTGGATAATACCAAGGTCTTTTCCATTGCCCAACATCTTCAAATAATGCGTTATTATTTGTATGCCATGAATGAATAGGTGTTGTTCTCTCAATGTCAAAAAATTCTTTTACAAATCTACCTGCCATTGCTCCAAATGTAACAGGTGTATAGGGTAGTCTAAAAGTTGTAGTACCTAGATTGGAAATATCCTGTCCAGAAAGTTCACTGATTATTCCAAGCGCATTAACATTGCTCGTTTTACCTTGATCAGTGGCCATTCCGTTAGTTGTGTATCTTTTGACATGCTCTATTGATTGGAAACCTTCTGATAAGGCTATTTTGATATCTTTTGCTGTTACATCATTTTGAAAATCAACAAACATTTTAGATTTGCTAATATTTTCTTTATCCATTAACCAAGCATTTTCCTGCTTGCCAGTTTTATTTAATTCAGCATCATATATCTTTCCATCTAAACTATCTTTATCATTCGTATTTAGAAAATTATTAACTGAATTATATGTTTCATTGAGAATATTTTTTAAATCAAAAACTCCATTGCAGGAACCAATTGAAAGTGTTTTTTGATGAGATTGATGAGGTATAAAACAAGAATCTTCGTCTCTAAACTTTAATTTTCCTCTGGATTGAGTAAATAAATGTACAGTGGGAGACCATCCTCCTGATATACATAAAAGATCACAGTTTAAAATTTCAATATTTTTTTGATTTATTTTTTTTATATGAACAGTTTTTAATTTTTTTCTACCTGAAGTGTTTGAAATTATTGAGCCAGTATATATTTTAATACCCAATTGCTTAACTTTTAAAGGAAGTTCACCTTCTAGATTATTTCTTACATCAATTACTGCAACGACATTAACATTCTGATAATGACAATCTATTGCTGTTTGATAGGCACTATCATTATTTGTAAAGATAACAATTTGCTTTCCTAAATTAATACCATAACCATTTAAATATTTACTTACACTTTTAGCAAGCATGATACCTGGTCTGTCATTGTTATTAAAGGTAAGTGGTCGCTCTATTGCACCAGTTGCTAAAATTACTTTTTTTGCTCTTATTTTCCACACAACTTGTCTTATTGAATTTGCTTTATCTATACCCTTTCTTGGTTGAAGATCTTGAATTGCTAGTAAGTAATTATAGTGCATATAAGCAAAAAGCGTGGTGTCTGTTATAATTCTTACATTATTTAATTTATTTAATTCATCTAAAATTTTATTCTTCCATTCAGTTTGACTTTTACCATTAATTTTGTTGTCATAATTATTGGACGATAAAATTGATCCACCAGTTTGACTCTCTTGCTCTACTAATAAAACTTTTAGATTTTTTGCTGCCGCTATCTGCGCAGCATACAAACCACTAACACCACTACCAACAATCAATGTGTCACAATGAAAATGATAATGTTCATATTTATGTGGATCTTCTTTTGTTGGAGAATAGCCTAATCCAGCAGCATGACGAATAAAGTGCTCATAAGTTTTCCAAAATTTAGGTGGCCACATAAATGTTTTATAATAAAAGCCAGCTGGAAAAAATGGTGCAAGCAAGTCATTAATTGCTCCAATGTCATATTTCACACTTGGCCATCTATTTTGAGATTTAGCTATTAATCCATCATATAAAATAACTTCTGTTGCCCTTCTATTAGGTTCAGTAAATTCATTAAGCTCTAATTGGACAATACCATTGGGTTCTTCACAACCTGCTGAAATTATTCCTCTTGGTCTATGATATTTAAAACTTCTTCCAACAAGATAAACACCATTAGAGAGTAAGGCTGATGCTAGTGTATCACCTTCATAGCCATAATACTTTTTTCCATCAAAGAAAAAACTTATTTTTTTATTTTGACCAAGATTTTTATTATTTTGTAAACGCATTTTTATTATTTTTTTGATGTAGAAAAATTCCCTGAACCAATAGCAGGTTCGCCACAAGGTGTTATGGGATTGTTAGATTCAAGTTTTGGTGGTTTTTCACCCATTTTGTATACTGCAAGAATTTCATCAGTTGCAGTATTTCTTGCTACGTTAAACCACTGTCTACAACCAAAAGCATGATTCCACCTTTCATATTGCAACCCTTTGATATTTTGACGAAGGAACAAATAATCAGCCCATTGATCATCATTTAAATCAGGTGGATTTTTAGGTCTTTCAATATGTGCTTCTCCACCACATGAAAATTCTTCTTGTTCTCGCTCACCACAATAAGGACAATTAATTAGTAACATTTTAGTGAGCTACAGCAGCTGCGCCATGTTCATCAACTAACTCACCACTTGAAAACCTATTAATACTGAATGGAGCATTAAGAGCATGCGGCTGATCATTTGCAATTGTATGTGCAAATACCCAACCTGAGCCAGGAGTAGCCTTAAACCCGCCAGTTCCCCAGCCACAATTAAAGTATAGACCATTAATATGTGTTTTGCTGATGATTGGACTTGCGTCAGGGCATATATCAACAATTCCCCCCCAGTGACGAAGCATTTTCATTCTTGAAAAAAGAGGAAATAATTCCACAATTGCCATTATTGTATCTTCAACAATATTAAAACCACCACGTTGAGAATACGAATTATAACCATCTGTTCCAGCTCCAATTACTAGCTCACCTTTATCTGATTGAGATACATATGCATGTATAGTGTTTGACATTACTACAGTATCAATGACAGG
This sequence comes from uncultured Alphaproteobacteria bacterium, assembly GCA_902592345.1. Taxonomy (GTDB): domain Bacteria; phylum Pseudomonadota; class Alphaproteobacteria; order HIMB59; genus CACPNW01. The sequence continues at coordinate 12,909 of CACJEE010000010.1, read as the reverse complement.
TTTTACTGGTTCAGATACAAGTGCCTGAAGAGGTCTGCTTTCAAGTGGTAGTTTTATACCTACCATCTTTGCAATCACACTACTATGGCCTGCGGAAACAACACCAATTTTTTTGGAGTTAATTGTACCTCTGGTAGTTTCAATTCCAATAACATTTCCATTATTTATGTTAATTCCCGTAACTTCACAATTTTGAATTATATCAACACCCATAGCATCAGCTCCTCTTGCATAGCCCCATGCAACAGCATCGTGTCTTGCAGTTCCAGCACGTCTTTGTAAAGTAGCACCCAAAACTGGATAACGAATATTGGGTGACGTATTAATTACAGGACAGAATTTTTTAACTTCTTGTGTATTTAACCATTCACAATCTACTCCATTTAAGCGATTTGCATGCCATCTTCTTTTTAATTCTCTCACATCATGTAAGTTGTGAGCAACATTCATTACACCTCTTTGTGAAAACATTACATTATAATTAAGTTCTTGAGACATACCCTCCCATAACTTTAAAGCATGATCATATATAGCTGCGCTTTGATCCCAAAGATAATTTGATCTTATAATTGTTGTGTTTCTTCCAGTGTTCCCACCACCTATCCAACCTTTTTCAACAACAGCTATGTTTTTGATTCCATGATTTTTTGCTAAATAATATGCTGTTGTTAATCCATGTCCTCCACCACCTACGATAATAGCATCATATTCCTTTTTAATTTCAGGATTACGCCATGCTGGTTGCCAATTTTCATGGTAACTTAACGCATTTTTCACGAGTGAAAATACAGAATATTTTTTTGATCTTTTAATCATATTAAATTTGAATTTTACTTCTTATCAGTTTTAAAAGAGACCTTCAATTTCTCCTTGCGAATTTAATCTGATCGAATCTGCCGCAGGAACACTTGGTAAGCCAGGCATAGTCATAATCTCACCACAAATAACAACAATAAATTCAGCCCCACTTGATAAACTAACCTCTCTAATTGGTATTGTATGATTCGTTGGAGCACCTTTATTGTTAGGATCAGTTGAAAAACTATATTGTGTTTTAGCAATACAAATAGGGAATTTGCCATATCCTGCTTCTTCAAACTGAGTTAATTGATCCATAATTTTTTTATCAGCAATTACATCATCTGCTCTATAAATTTCTTTTGCAATATTTCTAACTTTCTCAATAAGAGGAATATCTTCTTCGTATATATATTTAAAATTACTATCTTGTTCAGCTAACTCAACTACTTTATTTGCTAAATCAACAGTTCCATCACCTCCTTTAGCCCAGTGAGCACAAGTTATTGCATCTATATTAAGTTTTTTACATTCATTTTTTAGAGCTTCTATTTCCATATCTGTATCCGCAACAAAATGGTTGACTGCAACAACTAAAGGTAGTCCAAATTTTTGTATATTTTCTATATGGCGTTTTAAGTTGGAAGTACCTTTAATAACAGCGTCTACATTTTCTGCTTGTAAATCTTTTTTATTTACACCACCGTGCATTTTTAATGCACGAATTGTTGCAACTAACACAACAGCACTTGGCACTAATTCACCTTTACGGCATTTTATATTAAGAAATTTTTCAGCACCTAAATCTGCACCAAAACCAGCTTCTGTAACAACATAATCACTAAGCTGTAAACTTGTTTTAGTTGCAATAATACTATTGCAACCGTGTGCTATATTAGCAAAAGGACCTCCGTGAATTATTGCAGGATTGTTCTCTAATGTCTGTACTAAGTTTGGCATAATTGCTTCTTTGAGAAGCACTGTCATGGGTCCATGAGCATTTAAATCTTTCGCAAAAATAGGTTTTCTCTCTCTCGTATATGCTACTGTTATATTTCCTAACCTTCTTTCCAAATCTTCTAAATTATTAGCTAAGCAAAATATTGCCATTACCTCTGATGCAACTGTAATATTAAATCCATCTGTTCTTGGATAACCATTAGCAACACCTCCAAGGTTAGCAGTTATCTCTCTTAAAGCTCTGTCATTAAGATCAACGCATCTTTTCCAACTTACACGACGTGTATCAATTTGCAGTTTATTTCCCCAATAGATGTGATTATCAATTAATGAAGCTAATAGATTATTTGCGGAAGTGATTGCGTGAAAATCCCCAGTAAAGTGTAAATTAATATTTTCCATTGGAACTACTTGAGCGTATCCACCTCCAGCTGCTCCCCCTTTCATGCCAAAGCTTGGGCCAAGACTAGGTTCACGAAGACAAACAATACTTTGCTTACCAATCTTGCATAGACCATCACTTAAACCAACAGAGGTAGTTGTTTTCCCTTCTCCAGCAGGAGTTGGAGTAATAGCTGTAACTAGAATTAATTTTGAATTTTCTTTTTTTTCTTTAATTTTATTAAAATCAATTTTTGAAGTATGGTGACCAAAGGGATGTAAATCATTTTGATCTAATTTTAATTTTGATGCAATTTCTGAAATATTTTTCTTATTCGCTTTACGTGCTATCTCAATGTCAGACATACAATTCCTCTTATTTGTTAGGTTTTATAGAGGATGTATTTTTGGATCTAAATGCTTATTTCAAATTACGAAATAAAAATTGTTGATATATATTATTATTAATTATTCAAATGTAAGACCATTATAAGACAAATCAGGTTTATTTAGTGTTTTTAACCAGTCGCTAGTTTTTTTAATTCCTCCAAATGCATAAAAATGTATTTTTTTTAATTTTGTGTCTGGATTTTCTATTTGATAGCTAGCCAGGTCATATATTAATTTATCAGGGCTTCTAGTTGTTGCCAACTTAGTAATATTTAATGCCTGTTTTGATAAAAATCTAATAGAGTTACCAATACCGCACGATGTAGCGTAACTAATCAAAGTTTTTAAAGTAGCGGGCCCAGGTATACCTGCATGTATATCAAGATTGTTATTTAATTTATCAAGATGTAGTTCCCATTCTTTTAAAGATTTTGCTTCAAAAAAAAACTGAGTAGCTAAATACATTTTAAAATCTGCTTTTTTTGAAAACTGATTTTTTTGAATTATAGCATTATCTAAATCATTTTGTTTGACATCTGGGTTTCCTTCAGGATGACCAGCAACACCAACTTCTTTAAAATTATATTTTGATAACAAATCTGTTTCTAAAATTTCAATAGAACTTATTATATTACCTTTTTGACTACCTCCACCACCTATAACTAAAATTTTTGAACATCCACAATCTTCTGCAAGAGCTTGTATGTATTTTTTTAACTCTTCATGATTTGCAATTGTTCTGGCAGGTAGATGGGGGATCACACTGTATCCTTCAAGTTTAAGTTTTCTAGCTGTATCAATAACCTTATTCATATCTTCATTAGGCAGATAAGTGATGTAAATATTGTTTTTTATAGAAACTAAATCAGCAAAACTACCATATTTTGCATATACATTAGGAGTAGTTTCAATGGAGCAATTAGATAAAAGATCACGAACATTCTTAATATTATTATTTATCATAGAAATAATTATTAGGTTATTATAATAGGTGAATAAATGATAAATTCTACATTTACCATCGTTACTTTTTATCAATTTAAAAAAATAGAAGATATTATTCAAATTAAAAATGAACTCTCTAATCTTTGTAAATTTAACAAAATAAAAGGTACAATAATTTTAGCAGATGAGGGAATTAACGGAACTATTGCTGGAAAATCTAATAATATTAGTAAATTTGAATCCTGCATTCTGAATATGGGATTTAATAAATACAATCCAAAATATTCGTATTCTAAATTTATGCCATTTTTTAGACTCAAAGTTAGATATAAAAAGGAAATAGTTACTTTGAGGACTAAAATTGCTGATCCTGAAAATATTACTGGAAAAAAAATCAGACCAGAGGAATGGAATGATTTTATCTCAGATAAAGAAACTATTTTAATTGATGTGAGAAATGACTTTGAGGTTAAGATGGGTACTTTTAAAGACTCAATTAACCCAAATACAAAAAGTTTTACAGAATTTAAAAACTATTTAAAAAATGACTTAAAGCGATCTAAAAATAAAAAAATTGCAATGTTTTGCACTGGAGGAATCAGATGTGAGAAAATTTCATCTTATATGATAAAAAAAGGCTTTAAAAATGTTAATCAGCTTCATGGCGGTATTTTGAGTTATTTGGAAAAAACAACTAAGAAAAATTCATTATGGAATGGAGAATGTTTTGTTTTTGATAATAGAGTTTCTTTAAAAAATGAACTAAAAAATGGAACATATGAACTGTGTCATGCATGTAGATATCCCTTATCTCAAGATCAAATTAAATCTAAAAAATTCATAAAGGGTGTTTCATGTCCTAATTGCTATGGTAAAATAAGTGAGTCTAAGAAAAAGAGTTTAATTGATAGAAATAAGCAAATATCAATCGCAAAGAAAAAAGGTTTGTTCAGCCCTTATATTAAGCAAACAGTTAACGATCTCTAAAAAATACTTTATTTAGATATTTTTTAATATATAGGAGCGACATGGCAAAAAAAACATCATATGCTTTAAAGCAGCTAATACCTGAAGAAAACCCCAAAACAGGAACAAAATATATTGTTAGAAAACCAACAAAAGGTATGAAAGTTGCAGATAAATTAAGATTGAAAAAATATGACCCAGTTCTTAAGAAGCATGTATGGTTTGTTGAAAAAAAAATGCCTCCACATAGTAAGTAAAATTACCTTTTTTTATAAATTTTATAACCTACCTTTGTACCTATGACGTATAGAATAGGAATTCACTGGTTTAGATTAGATTTACGACTAAATGATAATCCTGCACTTTATGAACTCTCTAGGCAAGTTGATAAAATTATACCTATTTATATCTATGAAGAAAATATTGAAATAGGGCAAGCATCTAAATGTTGGTTAGAAAAATCATTAGAATGCTTAGATAACGAGCTAGTTAAATTTGATACTAAACTTTATGTTTTTAAAGGGAATTCAAAAAAAATCATAGATAGAATTATTGAAGATATAAAAATTTCACACTTCAGCTGGAATAGACTATATGACAAAAATTCAATTATAAGAGATAAAGAAATAAAATCTTCTTTGAATAAAAAATCTATTGTTTGTAATACTTTTAATGGGTATTTATTATCTGAACCATGGGAAGTGCAAAATAAATCTGCAAGTTTTTTTAAAGTTTTTACACCTTTTTGGAAAGCAAACTTTGAGATACTTTTAAATAAAAAATTATCTCTAAATTCATCAAGTAAATATCAATTTTATAAAAAAAATATTAACTCTGCTTTAAAAATAGAAGAATTAAAATTAAATATACCTAAAAAAGAATGGATGAATAAAATACTCTCATTTTGGGATATAGGTGAGAATGCAGCTCGATTAAAGCTTAAAAGATTTATAAATAACAAATTATACAATTATAATATTGGTAGAGATAGACCTGATAGTGATTTTACATCAAAAATTTCTCCCCATTTACATTTTGGAGAAATTTCTCCATTAAGAATCTTTAATGAAGTCATGAAATCCAATATCGATGAAAAAAATAAAAAGAAATATTTATCAGAAATAGGGTGGAGAGATTTTTCATATAATCTTTTGTTTAATTATCCAAAAATGACTGAGCTTCCGATCCAATCAAAATTTAAAAAATTTCAATGGTTAAGAGATAAAAAAAATTTAAATACTTGGAAATTAGGAAAAACTGGTATTCCAATTGTTGATGCAGGAATGAAAGAACTATATGAAATGGGTTGGATGCATAATAGAGTAAGAATGATTGTTGGCTCCTTTTTGACAAAAAATCTTTTACTTCATTGGAAGGAAGGAGAAAGATGGTTTTTTGATACTTTAGTTGATGCAGATATTGGATCCAATTCAGCAGGATGGCAATGGATTTCAGGTAGTGGGGCAGATGCCAGCCCATACTTTAGAATTTTTAATCCTATATTGCAGGGTAAAAAATTTGATCCTAAAGGTGAATATGTAAAAAAATTTATACCTTCGTTAGACAAAATCCCTGAAAAATTTATTCATTCCCCATGGGAAATGACATTTGAAGAACAAGAAAAATATAATTTCATATTAGGTCGAGATTACCCAAAACCAATCGTTGATTTAAGTGAAACGAGAAAAAGAGCTTTGGTTGCTTTTAAAAAAATAAGTGAATAAAGTTTCTAAAAAAAAAATTGCCGTAATCGGGTCAGGTATTGCTGGTATTAGTGCTTCTTATTTTCTCTCAACAAAATATGATGTTCATTTGTTTGAAAAAAACAATTATTTAGGTGGTCACACTAGGACTGTAAAAATAAAAACAGATAATAATATTTCTATAGATACAGGTTTTATTGTTTTTAATGATAAAAATTATCCAGATTTAATAAAATTTTTTGACCATTTAAGTGTTCAGACAATGAATTCAGATATGTCATTCGCTGTTTCAGATATAAATTATAATATTGAGTATGGTGGAAAAAATATCAAATCATTATTCGCACAATATAAAAATATTTTTAACATTAGTTTTTTAAAAATGATTTATGAAATTTATTATTTCTATAAATTATGCAAAAATTTAAAATTAGATAAAATTAATAATCATTTTACTATCGAAGACTTTCTTGATATTAATAACTTTTCTTCATATATAAAAAAACTTCATGTTTATCCTTTAATATCATCAATTTGGTCAACAAATCAAAACGATGTAAAAAATTTTCCCCTAAAGTTGTTTTTAAACTTTTTTAAAAATCATGACTTGTTTAATTTCAAATACAGGCCTCAATGGAAATATGTTCAGGGCGGTAGTAATTCATACATAAAAAAAATTTTAAATCTTAATAAATTTAATTATACTCTTAATTCAAAAATAAATAAGATAGTCAGATCTGATAATTATATAAAAATAATACAAAATGATGAGGAGATTAAATTCGATTATCTTGTTATTGCTACACATGCAGATCAAGCTTTAAAAATAATTGACAATCCTACAGATGATGAAAAAAAAATCTTATCAAAGTTTGAATACACTAGAAATAGAGCATATCTTCACTCAGACAGATCAATGATGCCTAAAAATAAAAAAACATGGTCTAGTTGGAATTTTATTAAAAGCAAAAAGGAAGATATAAATTTCACATTAACTTATTGGATGAATAACCTACAAAAATTAAAAACTAAAAAAGAATATTTTGTAACAATTAATCCTGAAAAGATTCCCAAAACTATACATAATGAGACATCTTTTACACATCCAAAATTTAATTTGCAAACGACGATATCTCAAAATAAATTAAAAGATCTGCAAGGAGTTAATAATACATTCTTTTGTGGAGCCTATCATGGGTATGGATTTCATGAAGATGGAATTCAATCAGCTGTCTATATTGCAAAAATGTTGAATGTGAATATCCCTTGGAAAAGAGATAATAACTTTTATAATAGACTACTGTATTAAATCAAATGAACACAAAGATTATAGTTTCTTCAATAGTTCATAAACGTTATGGAAAAATTGAGCATTTTTTTAAATATAAAGTTCCAAGCTTATTTATAGATCTTGATGAACTAGAAATTATACAATTAAAATCAAAAATTTTTTCTATAAATTCATTCAATGTATTTTCTTTTAATGAAAAAGATCATGGATATAGAGATGAAAGATCTATTAAAGAATTTATAATTGAAATGTTACAAAAATATGATGTAAATTATAAAAATTTAAAAACTAAAATACTTTGCTTTCCTAGAATTTTTGGATACGTTTTCAACCCTCTATCAATAATCTATTGTTATGATGAAGATAGACTAATCTCAATATTTTATGAAGTTAAAAACACCTCTAATGAGCAACATACTTATATATTTGCAAAAGGAAATAATAAAAATTTAAAAGCATTACATCATGAGTGTCAAAAAAATTTTTATGTTTCTCCTTTTATTGGTATGAAAGGTAGGTATTTGTTTACAAATAAATTAACCAATAACTATATAAATATTATTATAGACCTATATGATAATAATAATAAAAAATTACTTATGGCCTCACAATCAGGTAAATTAATAGATTTCAAAGTATCTAAACTATTAAAATATAATCTTTTAAACCCTTTATTTGGTTTTAAAATTATGTCTGCAATTTTATTTGAGGCTATGATAGTTTTTTTTAAAGGTGGAAAATATTACGCTAGAAAGAAAAAACCCAAGGACACAATATCATTTGAAGGAAGTTTTTAATGCATTTAAATAATAAATTTAAACCACCATTTGACATTGTTGCTCAAAAATTTCTTTCAAAAATTAAATTTGGAGAATTATCTGTAACTTTCCCTTCTGGCTCTATGCAATTATTTAGAGGTATTAAAGGTGAACATAAGGCAGATTTAACTATAAATAATTACAAATTTATTTCAAAAATTTTAAAAAGAAAATCAGTTGGATTTGCAGAGTCATACATGGATGGTGACTTTAGTTCATCTAATTTAACAAATTTATTATTGCTGGCATTTAGAAATGAAAAACATTTCTTAGAAAATTTAAAATCAAATATTTTTTTTAATATTTATTCTAAATTTAAACATTTTCTGAATGAAAACACAAAGTCTCAAAGTAAAAAAAATATTCAGTATCATTATGATCTAGGTAATAATTTTTATACAAAGTGGCTAGATAGAAGCATGACTTACTCTTCAGCTTATTTTGAAAAAGAAAATCAAAACTTATTTGATGCTCAATTAAACAAATATCATAAAATAGCAGAAACACTAAATTTAAATGAAAATTCTAAAGTCCTTGAAATAGGTTGTGGTTGGGGTGGATTTTCTTCATATGCTGCAAAAAACTTTAAATCTAAAATTGATGCAATTACTATATCTAAGGAGCAATATGAATATGCTTCAAATAAAATTCAAAAAGAGGGTTTGGGAGAAAAAGTATCAATTAAATTTAAGGATTATAGAGATATTGATAATCAATACTCAAATATAGCTTCTATAGAAATGTTTGAAGCTGTAGGAAAGAAATATTGGGAAAAGTATTTTGATATTGTAAGTAACTCTTTATTAAATTCTGGCAAAGCAGCATTGCAAATTATTACAATAGATGAAAAAAGATCTTTAAATTATCAAAATCGACCAGATTTTATTCAACAGTATATTTTCCCCGGTGGAATGCTTCCAACTAAAAAAGAACTTTTAGAAATAAATAACAAAGTAGGTCTGGATTTTAAAGAAATAAAAAGTTTTGGATTATCATATGCTAAAACGCTAAATCTTTGGAATACACAATTTCAAAGTTCATGGAACGATCTAGTTAAGCTTGGCTTTAATGATAGGTTTAAAAGAATGTGGGAGTTTTATTTAGCTTATTGTGAAACAGGCTTCATAAGTCAGTCAACGGATGTATCTCATTTTCTTATTACCAAATGAGCAAAATAAAAATCTTTTTTATGCTCTCTGGTTATCAATCAACATGGCTTATGTGTGTTTTTGGTGAAATTTTGTTTAAAAGTTTTTTGCCAGGCTTAATTTGTGGTCTGGTTTTTTTATTTTTAGTTTTTATAAATTCACAAAAAAAATGGAAATTTACTTTTATAGTATTTTCAATTTCAGTGGTTGGATATTTGTTTGACTCAATCTTAGTATATTTTAAAATATATAATTTTGAGTCATCTTTATATTTTGGATGGTTGCCTATATGGATGGTTGTTCTATGGCCAAGTTTTGCATCTTTATTTGATGAAGTATTTGTTTTTTTATCAAAATATAAATTAATAGCTCTTTTACTTAGTGCAATTTTAGGCCCATTAACTTATTATTCAGGTAGTCCACTTGGCCTAATTGATATCAATAATTTATTGCTCTTTTTTATTTTAATGATGATTTTTTGGGTATTTTTAATGTTTTTTTATTTAAATTATTTGTTGAAAGTAAAATTTAATTAGATTCAGTTTCAGCTAATAATTTTGCTTTAGCCTCTGCAGCTTCTTGCCTATCTTTTTTATTTTTAGCACGGTTAAGGGCTTTTTCAAGATCTTGAAATGTGCAAAGTCCTGTGTCCATTGGGCTTTTTGCTTCAAGTATTGCTTCTCTAAAAGTTCCATTACGAATTGCTTCAACTGTATTTTTAGTAGATCCAGTTAGCTTTGCAATTTGTGAGCTACTTAATTCATCAGGATATCTTTTAATTAGCCAAAATACTGCATATGGTTTTTCTTGCCTCAATGATAATGGGGTATATTTAGAGTCCTTTTTTCTTGGAGGAAGGGAGTCAATTACCTCTGAAGAAATTAAATTTAATCTAGCTTTAGGATCACTTTCGCATCTTACTATCTCTTCTTTTGTTAGTTGTTTATTATCAATTGGATCATAACCACGCATACCTACTGCAACCTCACCATCTGCTATTCCTTGAACTTCTAATTCATGAAGGCCACAAAATTCAGATATTTGATCAAAACTTAGTGAGGTATTGTCTATCAGCCATATTGCTGTTGCTTTTGGCATAAGTGGTAATTTCATATTTTATCCTTTTATAAAAAAAAAACTCTTATAAATATATTCCTATCAATTTAATATAAAATAATTGCTTATGACAGATTTTTTAGAAATTAATGAAAAGGAAAAGACTATAAAAAGCCTTAATTTAGAGGATTTGAGTATAGAACATTTAAAACAATATATTTTTGAACTTCAGGAAGAAATTAAAAGAGTTAAAGAGGAAATTAGTCTAAAAGAAAGCTCTATAAATGAAGCCAAAAAATATTTTAAATAATTATTTAGATATTTTTACACCTTTAAAACGCTTCTGAAATCTTGCTACCTGTCCTTCAGCTTCGTTTAAATTTGCCTTTCCACCAGTCCAAGCAGGATGAGACTTTGGGTCAATATCCAACTTGAGTGTGTCGTTTTCTTTGCCCCATGTAGATTTTGTCTTAAATGTTGATCCATCAGTCATTACAACATTTATTTCATGGTAATCTGGATGTATACTTTTTTTCATTTGTGAAGTCTTATAGTCAAATATATTTTAAAGTAAAGTTAGATTTTCTGTCAATTTCTTATGAATTAAAGAGTTAGAAACAGCTATATCTCTTGAATTTGTTGTCCATTTTTTTCCATCTGGCTCTGTTATTTTACCGCCAGCCTCTTTTACAAGTAAGACACCGGAAGAGATATCCCATAAATTTAGATCTCTTTCCCAGAAACCATCAATTTTGCCAGAGGCAACATATGCTAAATCTAAAGCAGCAGCGCCTAATCTTCTTACTCCGGCAGATTTTTTAGACACATTATCTAGTTCTTTATAAAAGTTTTTATAAACCCTATTTCCAAAAGGAATCCCCGTTCCTATCAAGCAATTTGTTAAATCATGTCTTTTTGAAACTCTTAATCGTTTATTGTTGCACCAAGAACCTTGCCCTAAAGATGCCCAATAAAATTCATTTAAAATAGGATTATAAACAACACCATCAGTTATTTCATTGTTTACTATTTTTGCAATCACGATCGCAACAAGAGGAATTCCATGAATAAAGTTTGTTGTTCCATCAATTGGATCAATAACTATCATCTCTCCTTCACCTTGAATATAACCTGATTCTTCAGTTAAAAAATTAACTTTTGGATAATAATATCTTAACGTTTCTAATAAAGATTGCTCAACTTTTAAATCAGCACTAGTAACAAAGTCACCAACATTTTTTGACTGTATTTGCAAATTTTCTATTTCACCAAAATCACGTGTTAGTATTCTACCAGCTTTTCTTGCTGCTTTTTCAAAAATATTGATTGTCGATGGCAACATCATTTTTTTACTTTTTCAACATAGCTTGCATTTGCAGTACTTATTACTATGTAGTCTTCAGTCGATATAAAGGGTGGCACAGAAGTTTTTATTCCTCTAGTTAATATGGCAGGCTTATATGATGACGCAGCAGTTTGACCTTTGACTACTGCTTCAGTCTCTTCAACTTTTAAAATTATATTATCAGGCAGCTCTAAACCAACAACTGACCCTTCATAAAATTGAAGATTAATATTATCATTTTCAATTAAAAATTTAGATTGATTTTCTGTTATTATATCATCACCAATCTCAATTTGCTCGTATGTTGAATTATCCATGAAAACAAACTTATTATTTTCAGAGTATAAAAATTGACAAATTTTTTCATCCAAAATAGCCCTTTCTACACTTTCAGAGGATCTAAATCTTTCATTCATTTTTGTGCCTTCTCTAATTTCTTTCATCTCAACCTGTAAATAAGCACCTCCCTTACCTGGTTGTGTGTGTTGAGTTTTTAATACTCGCCACAATTTAGAATTAATTTCTAAAATGTTTCCAACCTTAATTTGATTACCATCAATTTTCATTTTATTTCCTAGAGTATATTTTTTTAATTTTTAAATTAATATTTTTTATATTTCTGCAGTCTACTATATTAAAAGAAGGATTTAATAAAACTCTATTTTTATCTGCTATATCTCTAATTTTTTTTAAAATAATTGAATTACCCCTAAGTTTTATATATTCAATTTTTTTTATTGCCATTCTTATACTTAGGCTACTGTCAAAACCACAATCAATGAACAATTTAAAGCTTGATTTTCCAAACTTTGAAATTAGCACTTTTTGAACAATCAAAACATATTCAGGACCAAAGCCGCTAAGAATATAATATTTAAAATGAAGTATGGGTTTGATTTTATGGATTTTAGACTCTAAAATAATGTCTTCAGCTTGATCAAGCTTACTTATTGTAAAAGCAACTAATTTCTTACTCACCTATAATAATTTTTTTAAATCAAGCATCGTTTCAATCATTCGATTTGAGAAACCCCATTCATTATCATACCAGGACAAAACTCTACAAAATCTACCATTAAGAACTTGAGTTTGAGTTAAATCAAAAACA